>NZ_LNWY01000026.1 GCF_001681715.1 Tritonibacter mobilis
AAACCGCCGCGCCCGTCACAAAGCCTCATGTGATGCCATCCCTTACTCAGCCGCGATTTCACCTACCGCCTTCTCCACCCGAACAGCAGAGAATTTAAATTCCGGGATCTTACCGTAGGGATCGATCGCAGGGTTGGTCAGGATGTTGGCTGCTGCCTCCACATAGGCGAAGGGAACAAAGACCATATCCTCCGCAACTGCACGGTCCGCACGCGCCATGATCTCGATTGAGCCACGACGCGTTGACAGACGTACCATTTCGCCCGGCTCGACACCAAGGACGCGCAGCGTGCGGGGATGCAAAGAGCAATTAGCCTCCGGCTCTACCGTATCGAGTACAAGAGAGCGCCGCGTCATAGACCCCGTGTGCCAATGCTCTAGCTGGCGTCCGGTGGTCATAATCATCGGGTACTCGTCATCCGGGGCCTCATCCGGAGGGATGACAGATGCCGGAGTGAACTTGGCCCGCCCCTCGGGACGCGGGAAGCCGTCGCCAAATACAATCGCCTGACCGGGATCGGTTTCGCTTAGTGATGGGTACGTGATGGTCTCTGTCTCCAGACGCTCCCAAGTGATGTTATCGAGCGACTTCATATTGAGCTTCATCTCACCGAAGACTTCGGACACATCTTTATAGGCCCAAGGCAGCCCAATCCGCTGCGCCAACTCCACAGTGATCTTCCAGTCCTCACGCGCCTCGCCGGGCGGTGCAACAGCAGGACGAACACGTTGCACCTGACGATTGGTGTTTGAGACGGTGCCGTTCTTTTCATAGAGGGCCGAGGCCGGCAGGATGATGTCGGCGAAGTTCGCGGTTTCCGTCAGAAAGATGTCCTGCACGATCATCAGGTCAAGTTTGGCAAAGGCCTCGCGCGCGTGGTCCGCGTCCGGGTCGGACATGGCCGGATTCTCACCCTGAATGTACATGCCCTTGATGTTGCCCGCGTAGACCTGATCGACGATTTCGGTCACGGTGAGTCCCTTCTCGTTTGAGAAATCCCCACCGCCCCACACATCGGTAAAGCTACGACGCACGTCATCCGAGGTGACGGTCTGATAGTCAGGCAAGAACATCGGGATGAGACCCGCATCCGACGCACCTTGCACATTATTCTGCCCCCGCAGCGGATGCAGACCCGCGCCGGATTTGCCAACATTTCCGGTCATCAGCGCGAGTGAGATCAAGCAGCGGGAGTTATCGGTGCCATGGATGTGCTGGCTGACGCCCATGCCCCAAAAAATCATCCCCGCTTGCGCGCCCGCAAAGGTTCGCGCAACGCGGCGCAGCTGCTCAGGATCGATACCGCAGATTTCAGACATTTTTTCCGGGGTGAACTGGCGCAGGTGTTCTTTCTCTGCCTCCCAGTTCTCGGTCCAGCGGTGGATATACTGGCTGTCGTATAGCTCTTCTCCGACGATCACATTCATGATCGCGTTCAGCATCGACACATCGGCGCCGGGGCGGAATTGCAGCATCTCGTCCGCATAGCGCCGCATGCCGACGCCTCGCGGATCCATCACGATGAGCTTGCCGCCGCGTTTGGTGAATTGCTTAAAGTAGGTCGCCGCAACCGGATGGTTCTCAATCGGGTTGGCCCCGATGATGATCGCCACATCTGCATTCTCGATCTCATTAAAGGTCGCAGTCACCGCACCTGAGCCCACGTTCTCAATCAGCGCCGCAACAGACGACGCGTGGCACAGGCGCGTACAGTGATCGACGTTGTTGTGCTTGAAGCCCTGGCGGATGAACTTCTGGAAAAGATAGGCCTCTTCGTTGGTGCATTTGGCCGAACCAAACCCTGCAACGGATTTTGGATCGTCATCGCGCAAGCGCATCAACCCCTTGGCCGCGAGGTCCATTGCCTCGTCCCAAGTGGCTTCGCGGAAGTGGGTCATCAGGTTGCCGGGATCGACGTTCAGCCCCTTGGCGGGTGCATCGTCGCGGCGGATCAGCGGCTTGGTCAAACGGTGCGGGTGGTGGATATAGTCAAAGCCAAACCGGCCTTTCACACAGAGGCGGCCTTCGTTGGCGGGACCGTTGATGCCCTCGACATATTTGACCTTGCCGTCCTTGACCTTGAGCGACACCTTGCAGCCGACGCCACAGAAGGGGCAGACACTCTCAGTCTCAGAGTCGAAATCCGCACTGTCACCGACCTGAGCCTCATTCACTACGGTGGCGGGCATGAGCGCACCCGTCGGGCAGGCCTGCACGCATTCGCCGCAGGCCACACAGGAAGATGCCCCCATCGGATCGGCAATATCAAAGGTCGGATAGGCATTGTGACCGCGACCGGCCATCCCGATCACATCGTTCACCTGCACTTCACGGCAGGCCCGGACGCAGAGGCCGCAGGAAATACAGGCATCCAAGTTCACGCTCATCGCGACGTGGCTGTCATCCAGAAGCGGGATGTGCCCCTCTTCCAGCTTAGGAAAGCGTGACTCCGAAACCCCGTTCAACTCCGCCATATCCCACATATGCGAGGACTTATCGTGCGCGATATCCTGCGCGGGTTGATCTGCCACAAGGAGTTCCATCACCATCTTACGCGCATTAGTCGCGCGAGCATTGTTGGTGGTGACGACCATGCCCTCACTTGGTTCGCGAATACAGGAAGCCGCGAGGGTCCGCTCGCCTTCGATCTCCACCATACAGGCGCGGCAGTTGCCGTCGGAGCGATAGCCCGGTTGCGGCTTGTGACACAGATGTGGGATCTTGAGGCCGCGGCCATTGGCGACTTCCCAGATGGTCAGGCCAGCCTCGGCCGTGACCTGTTCGCCGTCGAGGGTAAAGGTGACTTTTTGGGACATTTCTTATTTCTCCCCGTTCTGCGTTGAGGGCAGCGACCGGCCCGAGGGGTGGGTGCAAAGCGCCCGCCCCATGGGGGCGGGTCGGGCGCTGCCCGGCTTATCAGCCGGGCGGGAGTTCAATGTGACACTCGACATGCTCACACCTCCTCGGGGAAGTGTTTCATGGTCAGGCGGATCGGGTTCGGCGCGGCTTGACCAAGACCGCAGATGGACGCGTCCACCATGGTCTGGCTCAGCTCTTCCAATAGGGACTGGTCCCATTTCTCCGCCTGCATCAGCTTCACCGCCTTTTCACAGCCGACACGACATGGTGTGCATTGGCCGCAGCTTTCATCTTCAAAAAAGCGCAGCATGTTGAGCGCCGCGTCGCGCGCCGAGTCCTGATCCGATAGCACCACCACGGCAGCCGACCCAATGAACGAGCCATGTGGTTGCAACGTGTCAAAATCGAGCGGGATGTCATTCATATGTGCAGGCAACAGACCCGACGACGGGCCACCGGGCTGATAGGCCTTGAACGAATGGCCATCCAGCATACCACCCGCCGCTTCGATCACATCGAGGATGGTGGACCCCGCAGGCAGCAGGTGTACGCCTGGATTTTTTACCCGGCCAGACACGGAATAAGAACGCAGCCCCTTGCGACCGTTCTTTTCAACCGTGTTCAGGCACTCTGGTCCCTCGCGGTTGATTTTGGCGATCCAATATAGGGTCTCGACATTATGTACGAGGGTCGGGCGACCAAAGATCCCGACCTGCGCGACAAACGGTGGCCGATGTCTCGGTTCGCCACGCTTGCCTTCGATGGACTCGATCATCGCGGATTCTTCACCGCAGATGTAGGCCCCTGCCCCGCGCCGCAGGTCAATGTAGCCTGCCTTGACGATCCCGGCTTCCTCCAGCGCACGGATCTCACGACGCAAGATCTCCAGGACCGCCGGATATTCGTCCCGCATATAAATGAACGCTTTTTCTGCCTCGACCGCCCACGCGGCGATCAGCATGCCTTCGAGAAACAGATGCGGAGTACGTTCAAGGTAATAGCGATCCTTAAATGTACCCGGTTCACCTTCATCACCATTGACGGCAAGGTAACGCGGCCCCTCATTGGCGCGCACGAAGCCCCACTTCTTACCGGACGGGAAACCTGCCCCACCAAGTCCACGCAGACCCGCAGAGAGCAACGTTTCCTGCACGGCTTCCCAATCGCCATGCGCGCGCAGGTTCTTCAGAACCTCGTAACCTCCGGCAATCGCGTATTCACGATAGATCTCATAAGGCGGCACATGCACATGGGTGTCATCGGCAGCAATCGCGGCCTCAACTTTTTCAACTGTCGCGTTGTCGATGTGGTTGTGGCCGATTTCCAGCACCGGCGCTGTATCGCAGCGCCCCATGCAGGGGGCACGCAAAACACGCACCTTTGCCGGATTCATGCCCTCTTCCAGCGCTTTTTTCAGCTGCTCCGCACCCGCCAACTCGCAGGACAACGAATCGCAAACCCGGATCGTCAACGCGGGCGGTGGGGTCTCGCCTTCTTTGACGACATCAAAATGGGCGTAAAAACTGGCAACCTCAAAGATCTCGGCCTGTCCGGTGCGCATCTCTTCCGCAAGCGCACGGATGTGCGCTGCAGAAATATAACCAAACTTGTCCTGAACTAAGTGCAGGAACTCTATAAGAAGATCGCGATCCCGAGGGCGTTCCCCCAGCAGGTCAAGGATCTCGGAATGAGCCTGATCATCAAGCTGACGACCCTTTGGGGTTTTGCGCCCCTTGCCGCGCCCGGATTTCCAGACTCCGGAGGTGTTATCTAGAGGTGCCATGGGTGTCTCCCAGTTCAGGTGCCTGAACATCGAGATCCCACCCTCACCTTCTATGGTCAAATTCGAATGCCCGAAGGCGCAATCAGCATTCTTTATGATGCATTCGCAGCGATTTATGGCGCAGTTGCAGCAATCACACCCTTTAGCGCGCGAATGGTAGTAAGCTCAGGCTGCCGCTCAATCGAGGCCAAACATATTGGCCATGACGGCTCGGGCTCAATCAGCTTGAGCGCCCTAGTGCCTTCGAGGGGGCCCAGAGCTTCAATCAGGGCTCGTGGTAAGATGGTGGCAACCGATCCTGCTCGCGCCATCACGATGGAAGCCATAAAGCCGCTTGCCTCTGAAACGATTTCTGGCCGCAAGCTCAGGTCCGAGAAAATGCGATCCAGAATGCGCCGGTTTTGCATCTGTGGTTCCAGCAAACTGAGCGGCAACTGCGCCGCCGCCTGCCATGATATATCAGGACCATGACCTTCTAGTAGTTGCTCGGAGGCGAACAGCACATATGCTTCATCGTAGAGATGTTGAACGCTCATATCATCGCGCCCCACGCTATCGCTATAGGTCACGCCGACATCCAGCGTGCCATCATAAAGCCGCTGCTGAATGTTGAGCGACGTTGTGACCTCAAGCCGGACCAGCACACGGGGATGCGCCTGATGCATACGATCAATAAGTTGGGCCGCGTAGGAGGTCGCCGTCGGAACCACACCGACAATCAACGTCCCAGTGACTTCGCCTCGTGCTGCAGCGATCTCCTGATTGAGCGCTTTTGCGTCATCCAGAATGCTCCGCGCCCGCTCCACGATCATCTGACCTTCTGCGGTGAGACCTTGAAAACGGTTGCCGCGTCGCACGATGGACAGGCCCAGCTTGTCTTCAAGGCCACGAATGCGCATGGAAAACGCAGGCTGAGACATATTGCAGGCCTCAGCCGCTTTGGCAAAATGCTGATGACGCGCCAGTGCCGTCAACAACTGCAAGTCTTTCAGCTCAATCATCAACGCCTACTGATCTCATTCGATGCCTCACATGCTGATTTTGCGCATCGCAAAATCCCCGTAGTGCCTCGCCCAGTCACAACGATACATTACTTAGACGAGACTTGCCGCACCATCCTCAATGCCTGACCATAGGAGGACCGGCTCGATAAGGTATTGATCCGGATATTCTTTATTGAGACAGCATATCCTTCTGTCTGGTTTATTTCTGCCCGCCACACGGCAACAAACGGACAAATAACGCCAAATATACGGGTTAATCGGCTGGTAAACTCTCTGCGCTAACCCAAGAGAACATAATCTTCACGGATGCCCCCGGCATGAAGGAGTTAAATCGTGCGTCTCGTAACCACTCTTGCGGCCTTGCTCATGGCTGCTCCGGCTTTTGCAGCAGATGAATTCACCCCGGCCTTGCAAGCCTATATGGACGATGAAATCAGCGATTGGGCCAACGCCCCAGAAATCGTCACAGCCATCAAAGCGCAAAATGAGGCACACGCCGGTCTCAGCCAAACTCAAATCGACGAAATGGATCAGGCATGGCGCGCCTCGGTCGGCTCGCCCTCCAATGACCCCATCGAACCTGTATTGAACAACCCGGTTTCAGACGCGCTGCGTGCGCGGATTGAGGCGTCAATGGGCGCTATGACTGAGGTCTTCATCATGGATGAACATGGGCTGAACGTCGCCGCTTCTGCGGTTACTTCTGACATGTGGCAGGGCGATGAAGCGAAATTCCAAGATACATACGGCAAGGGTGCCGGAAGCGTTCACATCAGTGAGGTGGAGCTCGATGAGTCCACTCAGCGCTATCAGGGTCAGATTTCGGTGACCATTGTGGATCCGGACACAGGTGCGCCCATCGGTGCGCTCACAGTTGGAGTTGATGCAGAAAGCCTTCTGTAACACTCAAAATCACCTGGCAACTGAACGGGTAACACCAATGGCGACCACCGAAACCACACGCTCCGCCATCAAAGGATGGTCAATCTTTGCAAAACTCAGCCTCCTGCTGACGGCAGCAACGCTTGTGACTGCGACGTTTATCATCGTCGCAAACAAATTGATCATCGATCAAACCGTTCAAGAGGGCGTGTACACGCTGGGAGAGAATGTAACCTATTCGGTTGCCTCTCGCAGCGGCGGGGCAATCCGTTTCGGCGACCAGGAGAAGCTCTTGGCCGATCTGTCTACCGTCATGGAGATGTCTGAAGGCCGCTCCTTGCATGGCATCGCGATCAAAACGGACGGCGCGGTGGTGGCGTCAACGGGAACAGCAGGTGAGGGCGAGATTGCGGAGCTTTCTGCATTGGCCCTCGCTGCGATCGAAACCAACACAGCGCAAGCCAGCGCTGATGGCGAGTTCTTTGCAGCACCGGCCACAACCTCAAAAGGTGTTCCGGTGGGTGCTGTGGCCATGCTTTGGTCCAGTGAAACAGCGAAGGCAGATGCCTTTAATCACCAACTCATGGCCTATGGCGTTGGTGCGGGGCTGTTTCTGCTGATGATATTCCTCTCCTCTTTGATTTTGCGCCGAGTGGTGAGCGGCCCTCTGAACGACCTTGGGTCTAGCATTGTCAGTATCGCTGAGGGGAACTACACTCAGCCGGGTCAGTATCTTTCGCGCGCAGACGAGGTGGGGCGGATCGCTCGCAATGTCGACGATTTAAAACGTCAGCTCGCATCAGCAAAAGCTATGGAGCAAGAGCGCGAAACCGCGCAAGCTCACCAAAAACACGTCGTCGACGCCTTGAACAATGCGCTAAAGCGCATGTCCGATGGCGATCTGACTCATGCCATCAATGATCCGTTCGCGGAAGAATACGAAACCCTGCGGCGCAACTTTAATTCTACCCGCGCGACGATGGTCAGCATTATCGATTCCGTGATCGAAAGCTCTGAACGCATCCGCTCAAGCGCCGAGGAAATCAGTGTGTCATCCTCTGATCTTTCCCAGCGCACGGAGAGCCAAGCAGCCACATTGGAAGAGACCGCTGCCGCGATGGAACAGCTGAACGGCAGCGTACGTTCAGCAGCCGAAGGGGCACGTGAAGTCGAAGGCATTATGGACGAAACCCGCGCCACGGCCGAGCAAAGCAGCAAAGTCGTGACCGACGCCGTCGAAGCGATGTCCAACATTGAGGCTTCGTCCGTCAAGATATCGAAAATTTTGACAGTTATCGATGACATCGCCTTCCAAACAAACCTGCTCGCGCTGAACGCTGGCGTTGAAGCCGCCCGCGCGGGGGAAGCAGGACGCGGTTTTGCGGTCGTCGCCTCCGAGGTGCGCGCGCTCGCACAGCGCTCTTCTGACGCGGCCCAAGAAATCAAACATCTGATCGTCGAAAGCACCGAGCAGGTAGGCGAAGGTGTTCGCCTAGTCGGCCGCACGGGCGAGGAACTGGATAAGATCGTCAGCCGTGTGGGGACGATTTCAGGTCATGTCAGTGGCATCGCCACCGGTGCAGAGGAACAATCGACCACGTTGAATGAGATCAACACTGGCGTGTCTCAGCTCGACCAAGTAACACAACACAACGCCGCTATGGTCGAAGAAACGACAGCTGCCAGCCAGGTGCTTCGCAACGATGCTGCCCAGCTCGCGCGCGTTGTTGCTGTCTTCAAAACAAATGGCGCACAACATCAGGTCACACCTGAGCCGCAGGCCGAAACGGTCGCAGATCTTGCCATGCAATCCACATCAGAGCCGTTAGACTCGCCCGCACACGCGCCAGGAGCAGAGGCTGACACTCCATTGAAGGCAGCAGTGGGCTGGGAGGATTTCTGATCCTGCTCACACTTGCTCTAAGAATGCGGAAACCACACTAGTTTCAAAGCGGCCGCCAGTCATAAGCGCGGCCGCTTAATTCATTTCGATCACGACAAACCTGTTTAGCGTGCGCCACTTGATCACGCGTATTCCCTTGGATGCGTGAGCGCGTGCGCGATCCGTTGGGGCTCATGCCGTGTTGTTGGGTAGAATCAGACATGCCGCTGCTCTCTTTCTCTCGCTTGTCCCTAGTGGCTCAACCCACTGCAACTGTGCGATAAAATTCCAGCGTAAAGAGCGTAACGCCTCCGAGGCAGAAGACATCTACTAAAAGTAGCTTTCGAGGCGAATAGCTGCTTCAGACGACAACCAATGGACATCGTCACCTTCCGACACCAAGCTCATAACTAAAAAATTATCATTAAAATCAGATAGCTAAGGAAATTTCTCGGCCTCCTTCAGAATTATTGGATTTTGGATACTTTATAAGTATAACAAACGCAGATGCGTTGGAGAGGACAGCCAGCCCGACAAAATGCACCCATCTGAAGCAACGGCTCCGTTGCGCGGCACCCCGCTGAAAGTGTTGTGGTGTCTTGTGCGAACGATGAACGGCACGGTGAGAACCCCGGCACACACAATGAAAAATCAAAGATCTCACAACATGGAGAACTCAGGAATGAACGTGTTTTTGAAAGCAGTGGCCGTCAGCTCGGTGGCCCTTCAGTTTGCGGCTCCGGCTCTCGCCGATGACATCAAACTGCGCTTTGCAGGCGTGTTTCCCATCGACCATCAGGGTACAAAAATGATGGAACAGGTGGCAGCCGATGTGAACGCAGCCAATGTTGGCCTCGACATGACTGTCTTTCCCGCTAGCCAATTGGGATCCGGCGAAGCCCTGTTCGAAGACGTGGCACGCGGCAATATCGATTTTGCATCTGCCTTCATCTACTCGGACACTGACCCGCGGCTTGAATTCCTCAACATGCCATTCCTCGTCAGCAACTACGACGACATGGAACGCGTGTTGAGAGATATGGATTCGGACTACAATCGCATTTTGCAGGATATCACTGACGAATATGGTATCCGCGTGATGGCAGCGAACCCCGAAGGCTTCGTCGGCATCGTTGCGTCCAAAGAGCCGGACAACTGGAACAATTTTGAAGACAAAGGCATGAACATTCGTGTTTGGTCTTCGAACGCGGTGAAATCCACAGTTGAGGCACTGGGGTACCGTGCCACCACCATGGCTTGGGGTGACATCTTTCCCGCGCTTCAGTCTGGCATTGTAGACGGCGCGATCTGCTGCACCAAAACGGCGACTTATTCGATCTTCGCAAAGTCGGATGTCGGCACACACTTCATCGAGTATAACTCTCTGCTGGAGCAGACATTTTACTACGGTTCAGAGCGCACCCTGGCGAAACTGAACGACGAGCAGCGTGAAGTTGTGCAAGCAGCGATGACCAAAGCCTCGGCAGATTTCTTCGCATATAACCGCGAAAATGATGCCGCTTTCGGCCAAAAACTCATCGATAGTGGCTACACTATTCTGAAGCTCAACGATGAAGATCAAAAAGCGATGGCTGAGTATGTGCGCGCAACGATCTGGCCCACTATGGAAAGCGCTGTTGGCAAAGACGTAATTGATCAAGTCTTGGCAGCTGTTCAATAACTCGGCACGGCAGGGGCGGCATCAATTGCTGCCCCTGCCGGCATCTAATGACATAGAGTTTTCTGGCAGAATGAGGCACCAAAGCGGGCTGCAAGAGCCCCAATTGTGCATCAGCACTTCAGCGCACAAGAGACTCAAAGCAATAATAAAAAGGGGGGGAGATGGCACGCATCACAGATGAGTTGCCGCGTTTCATCGGGGCACCGATGAACTGGGCAATGTTCCTCATGAAGGTCCTCGTGGTATTTTCCGGGGCAATGATGGCCTTGACCTTCGGGGCGGTCGTCGTCGTCCGATACGGATTTAGCGGCGATCTTTTTGCCTACGAAGAATGGCTGCTCGCAATCAGTATCGTGGGTTTTTTTGCAGGGGCTGTGCTGGCCTCAGAACGCAAACTGCACATCAACGCCGATATTCTGGAAGTTGTGATAAAGAACCCGCGCCTGATCTGGTGGCGCGGCTTTGCAGTCCTGATGATCGAACTCGTGGTTACAGTTTTCATCGTCTACGCCTGCTACGTATCGCTTGCTGATGATTTCTCTTTTCCTCGTCTGCGAGCAACCCCTGCTCTTCGCATTCCTTTCGTCTCCTGGCGAATTGCAATCATGATCGCTTTTGGATTTATGGCAATGTTCTCCGCCGCCTATCTCTATGTGCACATACGTAAGGGGCTTGGCCTGCCACTTAAATCTGACCTCAAAAAGGATGTGGCATCATGATCATCGTCGGAAGTCTCGTCATCGTTTGCGTCATGCTACTGCTGGGCGTCAGCGTTTTTGTCGCTTTTGGCGCAGTATTGATGTTCATCGCCGTATTTGGAGATCAATCCATCACTGGTTATCTCCCGACCGGGGCAACGGGTTTACGCTCATTGGTCTTGCTTGCCATCCCCTTGTTTATGATCGCAGGTGGCGTGATGGAGCGTGGCCGCATCGCAGCGCCGCTTGTTGCCATTGCGGAGATGTTCGTCGGTCACCTCAAGGGAGGTCTGAGTGCCGCCGCAGTATTGGCTTGTGGTGTATTCGGCTCAATCGCGGGCAGCGCAAATTCAACGTTAACATGCATTGGCGGCATCATGCTGCCGCACCTAAAAAAAGCGAACTACCCGGAAGGTAAATCAGCTGCACTGCTGGTCGCAGCAAGCCCGCTGGGCCTTTTGATTCCGCCGAGCGCGAACCACATCCTCTATGGTTGGGTGGCGCAACAGCACGTCCTGAAATGCTTTTTGTCTACGGTGATCCCTGCGTTCATCCTGATCACGCTGTTGATTATCACCAACCATTTCATGTTGCGAAAACATGATGAAATCAAACTGTCAGAGCGCCCTTCCCCGTTCTTCCCTGCTCTGAAAGCACAAGGACGAGTCGCAGGGCCTGCCTTGATGATGCCAATCATCATCCTTGGCGGCATCTATGGTGGCATCATGACCCCGACCGAAGCCGCAGGGATTGCCGTCGTTTATGCAATCCCGGTCGCGATCTATTTCTATCGCGGTCTCACCTGGAGAGGCCTGATGGAGACATTCCAGAAATCAGGCATTACGATTGGCGTGGTGATGATCATGATCTTCATGGTGCTGATCGTCTCGGACAATCTGATCGCTCAGGGCGCACCGCAAATCGCCCAGCAAATGGTCTACTCCGTTTCTGACAATCCCATCGTGATCCTCCTGATGATCAATGTCGTGATGATCCTGATCGGCATGCTCATGGATGATATCTCCGGTTTGCTCCTGTCGACGCCCATTTTGTTGCCTATCGCGCAGAGTGTCGGGATGGACCCGATCCACTTTGCTGCGGTCATCGGTGTAAATCTCGGCATGGCGAATATCACGCCACCCACTGCACCTCTGCTCTATCTTGGGGCACAAGTGTCAGAGACCCCGGTGGCAAAGATGCTCTGGCCAACGCTGATTTTCATCGTCTTTGCGTGGCTTCCGACCCTCATGCTGACAACCTTTGTTCCGTCAGTCGCCTTGTGGCTGCCGGAACTGCTACTCGGCTGATCGCGTCCCGGAGCGACAGCCTACTCTGATTAAAAGCCGGCGCAGCGCGTCGGCTTTTACGTTTCTGGGGCACCAATGGTGCAAGGAACGTCACATGGGAAAAATTCTGGTGGTGGCGTTAAAACAGATTGGATTTTGGATACATAATGCGGTAAGCCTTTGATGTAGGGTCTAAGACCTACGTCGAGACCTACGAGAGATTATCGAGAATTCAGGCACTTGCTGTGGCTCAGGCCAGATTCTCAATACGGTTGGCTGGGCTTCCGGTCCGCCTCAGCAAATAGGAGAACTCATGTCTCAGAATATTTTCTCGGGCACCATGCCCGCACTGATGACCCCCTGTAAGGCGGATCGCACTCCGGATTTTGATGCTCTGGTGAAGAAGGGCAAAGAAATGATCGGGGCAGGCATGTCTGCGGTGGTCTATTGCGGCTCCATGGGCGACTGGCCACTGCTCAGCGACCAAGATCGCATGACCGGCGTCGAACGCCTGATCGAAGCTGGCGTGCCGACCGTGGTGGGCACTGGCGCGATCAACTCAAAATCCGCCGTTTCGCTGGCTGCACACGCCCAGAAAGTTGGCGCTGCAGGCCTGATGGTGATCCCGCGAGTTTTGTCGCGCGGCACGTCCGCAACGGCGCAAAAACACCATTTCAAGGCGATCCTGTCCGCCGCCCCTGATGTGCCCGCAATCATTTACAACAGCCCCGTCTACGGGTTCGCCACACGTGCGGAACTTTTCTTTGCTTTGCGCGCAGAACACCCGAACCTGATCGGCTTCAAAGAATTCGGCGGCAAGGACGATCTACGTTACGCGGCAGAGCACATCACGAGCCAGGACGATCAGGTCACACTGATGGTCGGAGTTGACACCGAGGTTTATCATGGCTTTGTAAATTGTGGTGCAACCGGATCTATCACCGGGATCGGCACCGCCCTGCCCAAAGAAGCACTGCTGCTTGCCGCACTGGCGCAAAAGGCTGCCGAAGGCCACGCTGAGGCGCGTTTGCGTGCACGTCAACTGGAAGAAGCCTTTGGCGTTCTGGCAAGCTTTGACGAAGGCACCGATCTGGTTCTTTACTACAAGTACCTCTTGGTTCTGAACGGCGAAGACGAATATCGCCTTCATTTCATCGAGACCGACGCGCTCACCGACGCACAGCGAAACTACTGCGAGCAGCAATACAACCTGTTCCGCGCTTGGTTTGCCGATTGGTCCAAACAGGGCGGGATTATCGCCGAATGCATGTAATCGACAGCCATACCGGCGGGATGCCCACGCGGGTTATTCTTGATGGCGGTCCCGATCTTGGATCGGGACCGCTTGGTGAGCGCGCTGAAGCCTTGTCCAAAAACCACTTGGAGTTTTGCAACTCCGTCCTGCTGGAACCGCGCGGGCAACCCGGAATGGTCGCGGCCCTACTGGTAGAGCCGGTGGATCCCGAATGCGTGACCGGTGTGATCTATTTTGATGCGGATGCCGTCCTGGGCATGTGCGGGCACGGCACGATTGGCCTAGCGGTGACGCTCGCTCATATGGGCCGTATCAAGGTAGGTATCCACAAGATCGAAACTCCCGCAGGTGTGGTCACGGTCGAACTACATGACGCCAATACAGTGTCGGTCACCAACATCGAAAGCCGCCGCATTCATCACGCTGTCAGCGTTGAAGTGCCCGACCATGGAGTAATCACTGGCGATATGGCCTATGGTGGCAATTGGTTCTTCATCGCTGATGCGCCAATGGAGGTCACCACTGGCAACATCCCTGCACTGACGAACCTGTCGATTGCGATCAGAGAAGCCTGCCATCGCTCCGCCATAAGCGGCCCCGCTGGTCAGCCCGTAGATCATGTTATCCTGAGTGGTACGAGCCCCGACACAGCAACTCTGCGGCGCAATTTCGTGCTCTGCCCTGACAATGAATACGACCGCTCTCCGTGCGGCACAGGCAGCTCTGGTTTTATCTCCTGCCTGGCGGCAGCCGGGCAGCTGGCAGAGAGTGAAGAAATCGTGTTGGAGAGCGTGATTGGCAGTTCCTACACGATGTCGTACCATAACGGCCCGTCCGGCGGGATCATCCCCAAAATAAGAGGACAGGCTTACGTGATGGCTGAGGCGACTTTGCTTTTTGCATCAAACGATCCGTTTAGAGCCGGGATCACATAACCGGGTTTCATCAGAACTGAGGGGCCGTTCTCACCGCCCTCAATCACTTCACCGACTTAAAAGGCGCATTACCATGCCGCAGGATATCGTTGTCATTGGTGCAGGTGTCGTGGGGATCAGCATCGCAGCTGAGCTGATCCGGCATGGGCACAAGGTTCGGGTGCTTGATCGCACCGGGGTTGCTGCCGAAACCTCGCAGGGCAATGCGGGCGCTTTTGCCTTTACTGATGTGATGCCTTTGGCCGCGCCCGGTATCATGCGCAAGGCCCCAAAATGGCTGCTCGACCCGCTGGGGCCGCTTTCGATCCCTCCGCGGTATGCGCTGCAGATCGCGCCGTGGATGTTGCGGTTTTGGCGTGCAAGCTGGCGAGATCGCCATGATGCCTCAGTCGCCGCTCAAAGCGCGCTTATGGATCTGTCCAAAGCCGCTCTCGAACGGCAAATCGCATCGACGGATGGCGAACATCTCATTCAGCGCGATGGACAATTGCAACTCTACGAAGGTGAAGCGCAATTTCGCGAGAGCCTTCCCGGATGGGAACTGCGCGGCCGCTACGGCATTAAATATGATCTATTGCGAACCCCAGAAGAGATTGCAGAGATCCAACCCGGCCTTGACCGTCGGTTTACGCATGCAGGATTCACCCCTGACTGGATCAATACCACCGACCCCAAAGCCTGGACGCGGCATCTGGCGCAAAGTTTTCAGGCCGCTGGCGGCGAAATCCTGCAGTGCGATATAAAATCTATCTCTTCAACTACATCCCAAGTGGAACTTACCCACGCGGGAGGCACCATCACCGCAGATAAAGTGGTATTGGCGGCAGGTGCATGGTCGCATCACCTTGCCCGAACGTTAGGTGATCGCATCCCGCTGGAGACTGAACGCGGCTACAACACCACTCTGCCCGCAGGCGCATTCGATGTCCGCACCCATCTGACATTTGGCGCGCATGGCTTTGTCGTCAGCCGCATCAACGGCGGCGTGCGTGTCGGTGGCGCGGTAGAGCTGGGTGGGTTGACGTTACCACCCAACTACAAGCGTGCAGAGGTTCTGTTGGAAAAGGCCAGTCGTTTCTTGCCAGGACTGGATACCTCAGGCGGCACCCAATGGATGGGATACCGCCCATCTATCCCGGACACACTCCCCGTCATTGGCTCATCTCCCAAGACAGACAATGTGATTTACGCCTTTGGTCACGGGCACCTTGGACTGACGCAATCTGCCGCGACTGCCGAAATCGTGCGGGATATGATCGCGGGCACCAAGGGCGCGATTTCGCTATCACCCTATCGGGCTGACCGTTTTTGACTGAGGGAGCTATCTATGCGCAGCACTAAGACTATTCACGTAATTTCAGCCCATGCCGAGGGCGAAGTCGGTGATGTGATCGTAGGCGGAGTGCTCCCGCCTCCGGGTGAAACACTATGGGAGCAGCGAAATTTCATCGCAAAAGACGAGACATTACGCAACTTTGTGCTGAACGAGCCCCGCGGCGGCGTGTTTCGCCATGTGAACCTGCTCGTTCCTCCCAAACATCCCGATGCCATCGCCGCTTGGATCATCATGGAGCCGGAAGATACCCCGCCCATGTCTGGCTCGAACTCAATCTGCGTTTCTACGGTTCTGCTGGACGGTGGGCTTGTTCCTATGCAGGAGCCGGAAACCCACATGGTGCTAGAAGCGCCGGGTGGGCTGGTCAAAGTTCGTGCCGAATGCAGCAATGGCAAAGCGCAGCGGATTTTTGTGCAAAACCTGCCAAGCTTTGCAGATAAGCTGCAAGTCCCGCTTGAGGTCGAAGGTCTCGGCACCATTACCGTCGATACCGCCTATGGCGGCGACAGTTTTGTGGTGGTTGATGCTCAGGCGTTGGGGTTCGAGATCGTTGAATCGGAGGCTAAGGATATTGCCCGCCTTGGCGTGCGCATCACTGACGCCGCAAACGCGCAACTGGGCTTTCGCCATCCCGAAAATCCCGAGTGGGATCACATCTCGTTTTGTGCCTTTTTTGGGCCACTTACGCCAACAGACACAGGCTTGACCGGGAAATCCGCAGTCGCAATTCAGCCAGGTAAAGTGGATCGCTCACCAACTGGCACTGCCGTCTCAGCACGCATGGCATTGATGGCCGCGCGTGGACAATTGCAGATCGGCCAGACATTTGATGCGATGTCGATCATCGGATCACGGTTTTCCGGTCGCATTCTGGACAATACCGAGGTTGGGGATCGGCCAGCCATTGTCCCGGAAATCAGTGGTAGAGGTTGGGTGACAGGGGTTCATCAACATATGCTCGATCCAGAAGACCCATGGCCGGGCGGTTACCGTCTCTCCGACACGTGGGGGGCGTGACTATTAAGGAAACCCTGCAATCTCTGTCACAGCCCAATCAGTGCAAGCCCTATCAGGCGTTGATAACACTGGTTTTCATCGAACTGTGTAGAGCCGCTGCTGGCACCACGAACACGCGGTGCCAGCACAACACAATCAATGGGCAATTCGATCAGCGCGACAAGCACTCGACAAAATCTGCCCCGATGTCACTCAATAGATCCGTGTAAAACGATGCACCCGGTGCAATTTCAGTACCGAGGGGATCAATCACAACCGATTTGACATCGCGCCCTTCCGCGACGGTCGCGACGAGACCGGGATTGAATTGCAGCTCGGAGAACACGCAGGATACATTCGCCTCCGCGATTGCATCCCGAATTTCCGCAATTCGTGCAACGCTGGGGTCTGATGCATCCGCGAGCGAAATCGCCCCCAACGTGGACACACCAAAGCTGTGTTCAAAATACTGATAGGCGTCATGGAAGACGACAAACTCACCTTGTGTTTGGCTTAGGTCGGCCTTCACTTGTTCGACAACTGCGTCGATTTCAGCCTGCCCCGCAAGCGCATTGCTCTGGTAAATTTCGGCGTTGGCAGGATCAATCTCTGAAAGTTCCTCGGCGATCAGTGCCAACCACTGCTTACCGTTCTGGGGCGCGAGCCATGCATGTGGATCGACACCTTCGTGCGAATGACCGTGATCCCCATGATCATGCCCCCCATGGCTATGGTCATGATCGGAGTGATCATGGCCATGTGCGTCGTGATCACCATGGTCATGCGCGTGTTCGTCATGATCGGCGTGATCGTGACCATCGTGATTATGGTCATCGTGACTGTGGTCATCATGCCCGTGATCGTCATGACCGTCTGCCGCAAAGACCGCTCCATTGCGGAATTCCAGCTGCAAAGTCCCCGGTGCCTCAAGCAGAGACACAACATGCGCATCAGACGCCAATTCTTCTAACGAGCCTTCCAACCAGGGCGACAGCGCATCTCCGACCCAGAACACCGCATCGGCCGAAGACAAAGCGCGCGCATCAGAAGGCTTCAGGCTATGCCCATGCGGTGAAGCCCCCGGAGGAACCAGCAGGTCAGGCTCTCCAACGCCGGCCATTACACGGGCAACCAAACCTTGTACTGGCGCGATATCCGCGACCACTCGCGGTGCCTCCGCAAGAACAGGCAGAGCGGACACGCTTAGAAAGAGAGCGGACAATACTGATTTGGGCACGATTCAGGCTCCAGTGCTGTGTTATATCATAACGTCTTTGCCGCTTGATAAACCGCATGTTGTAACATATCAATCCCCAATTGACCGCCCTCGAAGGAGGCCCCATGGACAGCGTCGGCTTTACCTCTCACGATCATAACCGCTGCATTTCCGGCGGGCTCCAGACTGTCGAGGATTTCTGCAAAACCAATCGTTTGCAGCTCACCCCAGTGCGCCGGCGTGTTTTGGAGATCCTTCTCCAGCAGCATCGCGCTTTGGGAGCCTATGAGATTTTGGATTTCCTGCGAGACGAAGGCCTTGGTTCGCAACCGCCAGTCGCCTATCGCGCGCTCGATTTTTTGGTGAAACACGGCTTCGTACATAAAATCGAACGGTTGAACGCCTTTATTGCCTGTATGCACCCCGGCGAAACTCATACTCCGGTGTTTATGATTTGCAGATCGTGCGACAGCGTTGCAGAAGCGCAGCGTGAACCCATGCATGGCCAATTGGGAGATGTAGCACGCGCCGCCGGGTTCGTTATTGAACGCGCCGTCATCGAAGCAGAGGGCCTGTGCCCCAAGTGCCAAGGGTAGCTGAGATGCGTCTCGTCACGCTGCGGCAGGCCACCATCCGCCACAGCGGAGCGCCTGCACTGGAGAATGTCGACTTCCACATCGACAAAGGCGAAATCGTCACGATCCTAGGCCCCAACGGGTCAGGAAAATCCACGCTTTTGCGCGCGATTATTCGTGCCATCCCGCTGAGCGCGGGTACACTTGAGCGCGCAGAAAATCTGCGCATCGGGTACGTTCCCCAAAAGCTTCATATTGATCCGACATTGCCGCTTACAGTCGAGCGTTTCCTGAGCCTGCCCGTCCGCATCAGCCCAGACGAAGCAGAGGCAGCGCTTTCAGATGCAGGTGCTTCTGGTCTGAGGAAAAGGCAAATGACAGGTCTGTCGGGCGGGCAAATGCAGCGCGTGCTGCTTGCGCGTGCGCTGCTGTCCAAACCGGACCTGTTGATCTTGGACGAAGCAACGCAGGGGCTGGATCAGCCCGGATCCGCCGCATTTTATCAGAAGATCGAGACAGTGCGTCAGCAGTTTGGCTGTGCGGTCCTGATGGTGAGCCACGAGCTTCACGTCGTCATGGCGGCCTCTGATCGCGTGATCTGCTTGAACGGGCATGTGTGCTGTGAGGGGGAACCAGCACAAGTCGCGAGTGCACCAGAATATCAGGCTCTGTTTGGCACGGGCACGCTCGGTGCTCTCGCGTTGTACCGGCATGAGCACGATCACAGCCATGATTGCGACCACGATCATGTTGGAAAAGGACATGAACACGCATGACCTTCTTGGATGATTTTATGATCCGAGCTGCCCTCGCCGGCATCGGCGTCGCTTTCGCTGCCGCCCCATTGGGTTGTTTCGTAGTCTGGCGACGCATGGCTTATTTTGGCGATGCCACGGCGCATGCCTCGATCTTGGGCGTCGCGCTGGCACTCACTTTTGATGTGTCCATTTTCAGCGGGGTGCTTGTCACGGCATTGCTGATGGCCAGTACCATTTCCACACTGAGCGGGCGTGGATACGCGATGGATACCTTGCTTGGTGTGCTGGCTCATAGCGCGTTGGCCTTCGGCTTGGTTGCCGTTTCTTTTTTGCAAGGCGTACGCGTCGACCTCATGGCCTATCTTTTTGGGGACATTCTGGCGGTGTCCCGCGGTGATCTGGCCGTCGTCTGGTCAGGCGCGTTGTTGGTCATTTCGCTGATGTGGTGGCGCTGGTCCTCGCTGTTGACCGCGACACTCAACCCGGAACTTGCGCAAGCATCGGGCATCAATCCGCAACGTGAGCAACTTGTTCTGACGCTCGCCCTCGCTGTGGTCGTTGCTGTCGCGATCAAAGTCGTCGGAGTGTTATTGATTGCCGCGATGCTACTGATCCCCGCCGCAACCGCGCGAATATTCTCAACCACGCCCGAACGCATGGCGTTTTTAGCGGTTTTGATCGGTTGCGGCTCTGTGATTGGAGGGATGTATATGTCCTTTAGTGCAGACACTCCGACAGGACCAACGATTGTCAGCACGGGAACGGCGCTGTTTGCAGCAGCTAGCTTGGTTGCCGTGATCGCACGCAGCTTACGCCGTCCATAATGTTGTCATGCTCGCGCAGGGAGCACCTTCGCTCAGGCCTCAACCTGCCGTGCAGGTGCAGCATCCGCTCGAACATCATACCACTTGTGTAAAGTCTCAAGCAGAGCTTGCTTTCGGATCGGTTTACTGAGGAAATCATCCATACCAACCTCCAAACATGCTTCTTCGTGACTTTGCAACGCATTGGCCGTCAGGGCAATGATCGGGACGTGCGGTTGATCGCCTTCGCTTTCAAGTCGTCTGATTTCTTCAGTCGCCTCAAGCCCGTCCATCACTGGCATCATCATGTCCATGAGGATTAGATCAGGCTCGTCTCTGAGGTACATCTCAACTGCTTCCTGCCCATTCGCCGCGATCGTAATGTCCACGTTTTCATTCTTGAGCATGCGGGTGACAACCACCTGATTGGTACGATTGTCTTCTGCCATCAGAAGTTTGATGCGCTTACCGAGCTTTGGACTGCCAGCATCAGATCTATCGCGGCTATTTCCGCTTGCCTCACCACCCAGAGCCTGACTGATGACCACGCGCAGCTGATCAGCACGCACGGGTTTCAGTACCTGATGGCAAGATCCGATGTCGGCCAACATGGATTGTGACAACGCCGGATCAACAGAAGAAATCACGATAATCGGAACCCGCGCCGCATTCGGCAAGCCTCGAATGCGCAAGGCCAATTCGTAGCCATCACAGTCAGGCATGTTGAAGTCGAGGAAAAGCAGATCGCAGGTGTCCGTCGCGTCCCGCATCTCGTCCAGATGCAGCATGGCTTCCATCGCCGAGGCGGCTTCTGTAACACGCAGGCCCCAGGAGCGCAGCCTTTCACCCAGAATGCGCCTGTTGAGTTCCAGATCATCTACGATCAGGGCATGCAGCCCGGCAACAGGTTGCTCTGGCAAGAACGCAACAGGGGCGCGGTCGCTCGTTGGCAATGTGATGTCGATCGTAAAGACAGACCCTTTGCCCTCGCTAGAGGTCACATGAATGCGACCCTTCATCAGTTGAAGAAGGCGGGTCGAGATCGCAAGCCCGAGCCCTGTCCCTTCAAAGCTGCGAGTTGCGGCTCCGTCCACCTGCTCAAAGGCATGGAAAATCCGGTCTAGCTTCTCTGCTGGAATGCCAATTCCTGTATCCACCACAGAAATTCGCAGGTCCATTTCTTCGCCGCGCAAAGTCCCGGTCACATCGATATGTACCGATCCTTGCGAGGTAAATTTGACCGCGTTGCCGACCACATTGGTGATGATTTGTCGAATACGACCCGCATCACCGTCATAGAATTCCACAAGGTCCGGGTCATACCGCAGCGTGAGCTGGACCCACTTTTCGGCCGCTTTTGGAGCCAAAAGCATAACCACATCTTCAACCACGGTACGCAGGTTGAAGGTCGCCTGCGTCAACTCTAGCTTGCCCGCCTCAATTTTCGAAAAATTGAGGATATCGTTGATGATAGTCAAAAGAGCGTTGCCCGATTTGACGATCGTATCAGTGTACATTTCCTGATCTGGCGTGAGCTTGGTTTCTCGCAAAACCTCCGCCATGCCGATCACACCATTCATAGGGGTGCGGATTTCATGGCTCATATTTGCGAGGAACTCAGACTTGGCACGGCTCGCGATTTCGGCTTGTTCGCGTGCGCGCTCCAATGCCTGCTCGCGCTCATCACGTTCGGCAAAGCTATCTTCCAGAACGCCAACCGAAACATTCAACGCCTGAAACTCTCGGCTTGAGTACCACGGAAGCGAAGAATGAGCCGTCTTTGCTCCGGCTACTGCATTCGACATTCGCGCATGAACGATCTGCAGCGGGTTGAGAGCCAACCGGTACACCAAATAGAGCATCAGCAGCGACATTGCGATCACCGCCAGAACCGTCCAAGTGATCGTCTGGCGCACTTTATCAAGAACGATTTCACGCCCTTCTTCGGTCGACCATTGAACGACCATTGTGCCAAAGACGAAGCCTTCGAATTCGACCGGGCGGCGATACATCACATAGCCCTCAGCCTCGTCTGCTGAACTATTGGCTGCCTCCGCGATCACTTCCCCTTCACCATTCTCGATATGAATCGATAGGATCTTGGGGTAGCGCGTGATCGCCTCGACCAGACCGGTTTCCAGCACCGGGACGTCCTCGACGATAATCGCTTCAAGCATGAGGCCACTCAGGAGCGAGACCGTCAAATTGGCCTGCTCACTCAATTGCTCGCTGACCCGCTCGACCTCATAGCGCCGCGCAACACCTCCCACCGCGACCACGACAAGAAGCGCCGCGAGCGACATCGACACGACGATCTGGGACAAGATCCCTTTGCTTTGTAGGAGTGTGCGCAGTGGCGCTATCAAAAGTCGCTGCTCCGTTTCATTGCGCGCCGGACAAAATCATAGTCATCATCGCTACCCGCTAGAAATCCGTTTTTGGCGACGCGTTTCACCATTTCTTCGTTCTGAGAAGCCAGCATGACTGATTTCATCGCCTCCAGAACTCTTTCGTCCAGATCAGCACGCGCGAGCCAAGGCTTGGTTACGTTGTCAAACGACACCAACGCCCTGATCGGGACTCCTTTAGCCACCAGCTCTTTGAACGTGCTTTCTTTCAAAGCACCCGCGCTGAACTTACCGGCCCCAACCGCCTCTCCAACCAGATCATGACGCCCCAGATACTCGTATCCGTGCAACTCGTTGGCGGAGATACCGGCATCCAACAGATAGGCTTGGGACAGGTAACGTCCAATGGTCGACAGTTCATCACCAAAGGCAAATGAAAGGCCAGCGAGGTCTTCGACACTTTCTATATCGCTGTCTTTGTGCACCGCAATCACACCTTTAAAGCGCTTACTGCCTTTTTTGGATTCCATCGCGATAATCGATATGCCCGGATTGCGATCTGTTGCATGGACATAGGATGCTGGACCAAAGCGCGCGAAATCGACGCGTCCACTGACAAGATCGTCAATGCTGGACTCATAGTCTTTGGAGATTTTCAGACCGATCGTCACTTCCTCGCCCAGACTGGCCTCCATCCGATTTTCCAGAAATGTCAGGAAGGGGCGATACTTGCGCACAGTAGCGGAGGGCTTGTCAGCGGCGTAGGTGCCAAACACAAGCTCAATCTCAGCGCGAACGGTTGATGCAGGCGCGAGCCAAATGATCAACGCAACTATAGCGGTGGCGAACAGTTGCACAAGATCGCAACGTAGAGGCGACTCAGTCTGTGAACGTCGTCCAAACGAGTATGCCGTAGGCATGAAACTCTCCAATCTCATCGCTTTCGACCGAGTGTCACCCCCGGAGCGCCCGTTTCCAACCAACTCTATGCCATAGATAAGCCGAAAACTTATTGAAATTTAACCGGTAATCACTCGTCGCGTGCAAAAATTAACCATCTGGAAAGGATTGCGACGTTTCTATGACGCATCCCAAAACCGCTAAACGGTTCCCTTTCCGTTCAGAAGGACAACTCGTGATTACACCAAACCTACCGCCTTGTATCGCCCGGACGGTTAAAATTTGCTTTTGTTTATTCATAATTGCGGCGTTTTTATCCGCAACGCCTTCGGCTGCTTATGCGATACCCTCACCTGAACTGGTCCTTGGATCAGTCTCATCCTTGTCACAGATTCTTGCGGTGGTTGTAGCGACCATCTCAGGTTTTGGCGCTATCATAGCGTCTCGTCTGGGCCTCAAAACCCGTTCAGGTGGTGGAAAATACCCGACCAAAACGATCTCTGCATTGATCCTAGTTGCGGTTGCTTTGGCCTTTGCAAATCACTGGCAGTGGCAGCGAAATAAATCGCAGGAACAACAGCGCCTTCAGGCAACTCTGACGCGCCCGGCTCAGTTTGACGGCACAAAAATCAAAGATGCTGAGTTGAAAGAGACCAGTTACACCGCGCAAGAGACGCATGCTCAGGGCATCACCACCGAAGACGCCGCTGCGCTCCTTTCTGAGGGGGATGTGAAGTTCTTCGACATTCGCGAAAGCGCTGAAAACGCGATGGGCACGCTTCCCGGTGCTGAACACATTCGGTTTCCAGACTTTCGTGAAACACCCCCGGTTGCACCGGGCGATAAGGTTGTCTTGTTCTGCCATAACGGCAACAGAAGTTCGGAAACCTGCACAGAACTGGCAAAGCTCGGTATTGACTGCCGCTTCATCGCGGGAGGCATCGAAAAGTGGATCGTTGAAGGCCGCTCGTTCTCCGACAGCCGCGTACAAAGCCTCTCTGATCTGCGCGCAATCCCAGAGTACCAAAATAAGTCCCGCTTAATGAGCACGGCAGACTTCAAAACCTATATGGAGAGCGGCGCGGCTCAGATCGTCGACACCCGCTACCCCAAGGATTTTGAAGCAGGACACCTGCCGGGTGCGGTGAACATCCCTCTCAGGGCACTGACGACAAAAGAACTTCAAAGCCGGATCGCAAAACTGCGCAAGGTGCCGACTGTCGCCGCCTGCTATGACCGGCGCAGCTGCTTTATGGGGCAAGTGTTAGGTTTGGAACTGACACAAGCAGGCATCCCGTTTGAGGGCCGCTACACCGTTCCATGGGAGTATTTCATCCCACCCGCTCCGAAACCCCATGTGGTGACATGGATGGCGGAACAGGAAAGCGGACTATGGGATAAGGCGGTACAAGGTATCAGCGCGGCGCTGATATGGGGCCACAATAAATCTCATCTGCTCTTGAGCCTTCTTGTGATGGCACTGATCTCGCGCATCATGGTGCTCCCGATCGCGCTGAAATCCGAACGGGATCAAATCAAGCTGCGCGACCATAAAACCGAACTCAACGAACTGAAGAGCACGCTCGCGCATGATCCCATGCGCAAAGCACGCGCAATCCGCGGCTTTTATGCAAAGCATGGGCTTACGCCAATGCGCAACATGGCAGCGTTGTTGTTCCTACCTCTGATGATGTTGGGGCTGCAAGCAGCAGAGCGCGCCTCTTCGGGGATCGTTGAGGGTTTTCTTTGGATTGCCGATTTAGGTGCGCCGGATCCGTTGTGGATTGCCCCGGCACTGACCTGCGCATTGGCTGGGCTCTATCTTGTCCTCGCGATTGCAAAATCCCGTCGTAGTGCGGTGCTTTGGCTTGGCCTCGGTGTGCCTGCTTTGTTTGTGCTCACGATGGGACTTTCGGCGGCCGGGAACCTCTATCTCTGTATGAGCCTTATCGGTCTGCTGGCGCAGTATCTGTTCGTCTCCGGCACATTCAGACGGATCGGGCATAAACTACGCATGCTGTCTCGCCTTCCCGATGGGGCATACAAACTGGGAGATACCGACAAGCTCGCCTTGGCTGGTAACAAGGCTCTGCGCCTTTCGCATATGGCCCAAGCAGGTTTCCCCGTTCCAAATGCCGTGGTCCTAACGGATGGCTTTCTAACCCGGTATCGTGCGGCCAATGCGCGCCAACGCGCACACATGGCCAGCAAGATTTGGCAATACATTGGGCCGAACCCATGTGCAGTGCGCTCCTCTGCCAGCAACGAAGATGGCGCCGAACAGAGCTTTGCCGGGGTGTTTGACTCTGCGCTCGACGTGAAAGAGCACAATATCGCGGAGGCCATTGAGACCGTGCTGGCGTCGTTCAGTTCTGATCGGGCCGACAGCTACCAGATCGCCAGCGCGGGTCAGGCCAATATCCTCGTGCAGGAAATGGTTGATGCCTCCTTTGCGGGCGTGCTGTTCACCCAGGATCCTCAAGCACCAGGTATGATGCTGCTGGAGTGGGTCGAGGGATGTGGTGAGGATCTTGTATCCGGGCGCAAAACCCCTGGAACCGCGCGGTTTGGCCGTGTCAGTGGCTCGCAAGCCCCCGATACCGAGACGCCGCCCTTTGATCCCACACATCTATTGCAAATGGGACAAGCTATCGAGACTCTGTTTGATCAAGCTCAGGATATCGAATGGGCCTGGGCAGACGGGCAATTCTACATCCTGCAATCGCGTGACATCACGACCGTTGCCGTTGGCAGCGAGTCTGAACAGGCCGCTGCAGAGGAATGGCGTCGCTTGTTTGCGTCACGCAGCACGAGCGATGATCCCGAAGGTATCATTCTGGAGCAAGACGAAATGAGTGAGGTGCTTCCGCGCCCCACTCCGCTCTCTTTTTCCTTGATGACCGACCTCTGGGCACCGGGCGGCAGCCTTGATCTGGCAAGCCGTGCCCTCGGCCTGCCCTACACGCTGCCCGAAGGGCCGGATGCGCATCTCGTACGGTTGTTTGGTAAGACCTACGTCAACACTAGCATGAAGAAGAAGCTCGCAATGGACCTGCGGGGCAATCGTGCAAATCGTCTGCGCAAGCAATTGCAGCCCACATTGGAGGCGTTCGAGCGCGATGTATTGCCGAAGCTGCAGGATCGTGTCGAAGATTGGCAGGCCATGCGTTTTGAGGCTCTGCCGCAGCGCAAATTGCTGGAGGCAATCTCGCAGATACGCGACTACTTTGTCACCGGCATTTACGTGGAAGCCGAGAAAATCAACCTGCTTGCGGCCTTTGCGATGCAAGAAGCCAACTCTGCTGCGCAGGGTGATCCCGCATTGCGCAGTCACCTCATGCAAGCAGAGCTAAAATACTCGCCCGCAAGTCTGCTTGCACAATGCAAGGGCAGCGAAGACGACGCACAGGCCCGCGCATTGGAGTTGATGGGCCATCGGGCGATGTTTGACTATGAGCTGTCAACGCCGCGCTATCATGAGGCACCGGGGCTATTGTTCACCCTGCTTGACCCCTCTCACGAGGCTTTGGAGCCTTCGCAGTTGCCTCAAGGCGTGCCTCAAGACCTGAAGCACACCCTTGAAATGGCAATTGCATTTCAGGATCTGAAAGAGCGCGCCAAACACGAGGCGCTGCGGGTTCTGAACGAGATGCGCCGGGCCTTGCGCGCCTTTGCAGATCAAAATGGACTAGGGCAGTTGGTGTTCCACCTTACAATGGAAGAACTTCTCACCGGCGACTGGGCGCAGCCTGAACGCCTGCGTGAACGCGCTAAAGAACGGCAGCGTCACGATGAGCTATGCCGCGAGCACGCTCCCACCAATGTGCAGCTCAGTTTGCTGGATTGCGAACATCTGTCGTCGGGCGCTGTGAAAACGCTCGAAGATGGTGCTTTGGGTGGGATCTGTGTTGCCGGTTCTGGCAACGCAACGGGTCGTGTGTTCCGGGTGGCGGATGAGACCGCCTATGGCCCCGACGCCTTTGAAGGGTTCGAACCCGGCGACATCATCGTATGCCACATGGTCAATCCCGCATGGCTTCCGCAAGTCCAGCAAGCCGGAGCGGTGGTCAGCATCGTCGGCGGTTGGCTTAGCCATATGGCGATTGTTGCCCGCGAAAAGCACATCCTGATGCTCGTAGGCGCCCAAGGCCTTGATGCGCTGGCGCAAGGTGACATCATCACCGTGACGGATAGCGGCGAGATTGAGCCGCAAAACAACGAGTCTCAGGCGCTACGCGCCTAAGACTCCCTCGCGCAGATCATATGTTTTGAGTACTCACACTTCAGAACATATGATCTGATGAGGCCATGACGACACCGTTTGATCCACAGCAGGCAAACCGCCTGCTCAGTACAATAAAATCCCGTATTGAAACGCTGCCGCCGAAGCTGAAAACGGCGGCGAAATATGTAATCGACTCCCCCGGCGACTTCGGCCTCGACCCGATCCGGGTCAGCGCCGACAAAGCAGGCGTCAGCCCCAATACGCTAACCAGACTCGCCGAAGTCTTTGACTATCCCGGCTTTGAGAGTTTTCGCGCGCCCTTTCGGGCCGCGCTGGTCACAGATCGAGAAGCGGACCTTGGCATGGACTGGCTCGATCAGCTTGCCACCGGTGATCGCACATCTGCGCTACAAGCCCGCGCGGCGCGCAATGCACTCAATATCACCGCGCGCTCGCTTCGGCTGATGACACCAGAGCGAACTGCGGCACTCATTGCTGCGATGACCTCTGCACGACATTGCTTCATCACCGCGAGCAGGTCGACACATGCGCTGGCGTATTATTTCCATTACGTTGGTCGCATGGCGCTGCCAACGTTGGAGTTGGTGCCGCGTCATATGGGGGATGCGGCGGATGATCTGCTTGATATCGGCCCGGAGGATTGCCTGTTCGCAATGACCTTTGCCCCCTACTCTACCAGCACGATCCGCGCGATCCGCATGGCGCATGAGGCGGGCGCGACAGTTATCTTGCTCTCGGACAGCGACACGATTGCACCGGGCGTTCAGGCGGATCACCAACTCACATTTTCCGCGCAGTCTCCCCATCATTTCGGATGCCTATCGGGCGCGATGGTGATCCTGGAGAGCCTCTTGTCCCATCTGATCGACGCGGGCGGCAAAGCTGCGCAAACCCGGATTGCACGCTATGAATCTCTCCGCCAAGACAATGGCGTCTATTGGAGCGGCAAGCGCCTGCCGCGCGCTCCGACCAGACCGCCAGAGTAAAACAGGCCGCCCTTTGGGGCGACCTGCAGGTTTATCTGTTCTGTGCTTAGTCGCGGTTCGGCCACGCCCTAGGGTCAAGATCAAGATCCGGGAAATCCTCCAGACGCAGCACCGGTCGCGCAACACCTGCTTTGAGCTGCTTGCGGAAGTCCTGCAGCACACGCAGCGCGATGGGGAACAACATCATCAGCACGAGCAGGTTCACCAACGCCAAGACCCCCATGAGCGGGTCTGAGAAGAAGAAGACAGAGGTGGCATTCGGTGCAACTGCGCCCACGAAGACGATCCCGACAACAACGATTTTCAGCACAATCGTTGCCACAGGCGTTTTGGTCAGAACGGTGATCGCATTTTCGCCGAGATAATAGTTGTAGATCACCGACGAGAACGCAAACAGCAGGATCGCAAAAGTCATGAAGTACTGCGTCCATTCGCCAAGATGCGAAACCATTGCAGTCTGCGTCAGCGCAATACCGTCAATGTCAGTTGCCCCGGGCACATAAACATCGCTCAACAAAATCACAAAGGCCGTACAGCTGCAGATGATGATGGTATCGATAAAGACTGAGAATGCCTGTGTGATGCCTTGGCTGATCGGATGATTGACCTCTGCTGTCGCTGCAACGTTCGGCGCAGATCCCAAACCCGCCTCATTTGAGAACAGACCGCGGCGCAGGCCCTGCGCAAGTGCTGCGCCCATGCCACCGCTTACCGCTTCTTCAAATCCAAAAGCGTTGGCGACAATGCTGCTGAGCACCGACGGGATTTCGCCGAGATTGGTCAGGATCACCACCAGCGCCATCAGCAAATAACCCACCGCCATCACAGGCACCACGACTTCAGATGCTTTGGCGATGCGGCGAATGCCGCCGAAAACGATAAAACCGGTCATAACCGCAAGAAAAATCGCCGACCACATACGATCGATCCCAAGCGAGGCCTCTGCTGCGCCAGCCACTGTGTTGCCCTGAAATGCATTGAACCCAAGCGCAAAGGCCGCAATCAGGCAGATCGCGTAGATCACAGCCAACCAGCGGTAGTTTTCACCCAAACCGTGTAGGATCGCCCGTGCAGGGCCACCACGATATTGGCCCGTCAACGGGTCCGCTCGTTTAAAGAGCTGCGCAAGCGAGCATTCGACCAGACTGGTGGCCATGCCAACCAGTGCAATGGCCCACATCCAGAACACGGCACCGGGCCCGCCCAGCGTAATCGCCACAGCAACACCTGCGATGTTGCCACCACCTACACGACCACCGACCGACACCAACAGTGCCTCACGTGCTGAAATCTTGCCGGATTCGGTACGGCCCCGGGTCAAAACACGGAACATGCGCCCGAAGAATTCGAACTGAACAAAACCGGTTGCGACAGTGATGAAGGTGCCGAATATGACCAATATCGGAACCAGCGACCATCCCCATGTCAGGTCTCCGATCACTCCGAAGAACTGTTCGAGCGCTTGCATAGCGTTTCTCCACTCACATTATGATACGCGGGCGGAATACGTGGCTCAATGCAGGGATGCAACGCCACAATTCGGCGATAGAAGGCCTAAAGTGCCCAATTTATAAGGCCCATTCACCACAAAGTCGGGTTTCGAGCAGTTTGCGCTGTACTGCGGGATCATCGCTTTGCGACAGGGCGTGCAGTAGCTTGGCATAGGCCGCCTCTACCGTCATATCTCGTCCGTCGATTGCACCGGCCTGAGCCAGCACTGCGCCCGCCGCGTAGGTTCCCAAGGAAATGCCACCTTCCGCGCATTGGCTAACCGCAAGTACCGGAACACCTTTTTCGCGCGCCCGCAACATTGCTTTGCGCAGCCCCACCCCTTCAGGCACCGTTCCCGAACCGTAACACCGCAACACGATCCCGGACGCATGTTCGACGGCCAAAGCAATGAGGTCCGCATTCATCGCGGGCGCGACGGCTGCAATCAGCGCGGTTGCATCACCATATTCACAGAAACTGAACCGCTCAGCCGGCTGAACGGGCGCCTTATCTGTCGGCGAGGCGTTAAAGGCATCAAACGCGACCGAATGGGATTTCCAAACACGCGCGCCATGCAGAAACTTCCCTGCGAATTGAACCCAAACTCCGGGCTCCGCCCTCTCTGCCGCAGAGAATGCATCTCGTAAGTTGCCGCTGCCGTCGCTGCCCGATTCCGTGAGCGGCAACATCGCCCCGGTCACGATGACGGGTTTTCGCACCCCCTTCAGGCCAAACGCCAGTGCCGCAGCGGTAAATGCCAGCGTATCGGTGCCATGTGTCACCACAAAGCCATCGCAGGCCTCATGATGGGCCGCGATTTTCCTCATGATCCAGTTCCAATCCGCAGGTGTGGCATTGGCACTGTCGATCAAAGGAGCGGCTGTCAAAACAATATAGTCAGACTGGATTTCACGACTGTCGTGCAGACGCTTTAGCTCGGCCTCAACCACGCCCTCTTTCGGTGCGAACCCATCAGGGGTAGCTGCCATTCCAATGGTGCCCCCGGTGTGGATGACGCAAATGGTCATTTGAACCTCCTGATTGCAATCACAGGCGCAAATCCGCATCAGTCGCGGGCAGCACATACTTCAGATCATAAAGAAGCGCCCCCGCTTTCCCAAAAGAGCGCAGCACCTCAGCTCCCATTTCCCGGAACTCCTGATGTGCGACGGCCAGGATCATCCCATCATAGGTTGCGGGTTGCGGTGTATCGATCAGTTCCAGCCCATATTCTTTACGCGCTTCTTCAGGGTTCGCGTGTGGATCATAGACGTCAACAGCAACGCCAAAATCGCGCAGCCCGTCGATTACATCGACAACGCGGGTGTTGCGCAAATCCGGGCAGTTCTCTTTGAATGTCAACCCCATCACCAAAACCCGCGAGTCCACAACCGGCACTCTGCGCTTCAGCATCGCCTTGATCATCTGTTGCGCAACATAGGCCCCCATTCCGTCATTGAGCCTGCGTCCAGAGAGTTAAAATCTCTGGATGATAGCCAACTTCCTGAGCTTTATACGTAAGGTAATACGGGTCCACACCGATACAGTGCCCGCCCACAAGGCCGGGACGAAAGTTAAGGAAGTTCCACTTGGTGCCTGCTGCATTCAGAACCGCCTCGGTGTCGATGTCCATCCGGTTGAAGATCTTCGCCAACTCATTGATCAAGGCAATATTGATATCGCGCTGACTGTTCTCGATGACTTTGGCCGCTTCGGCGACGCGGATGCTCTCGGCGCGATATGTGCCAGCGGTAACAATGCTGGCATAAAGCGCATCAACCTTGTCGGCCGTCTCTGCAGACGAACCAGAGGTTACTTTGATGATATCTGGCAGGCGTCTGGTTTTATCGCCGGGATTGATCCGCTCAGGACTATATCCAACCCCAAAATCCATATTGAGAGTGAGACCTGAAATTTCCTCAAGCAAGGGCACACAGTCTTCTTCGGTCGCGCCGGGATAGACTGTCGATTCATATATGACGGTATCGCCAGCTTTCAGGACTTGCGCCACAGTGCGCGTCGCCGACAACAGCGGTCCCAGATCCGGACGACGGGTCGCATCAATCGGCGTTGGCACCGTGACAATATAGATCGACGCGTCAGAAATCTCTGAAATCTCAGCCGTCAGATCCAGATAATCTGCGGATCTAAGCGTCGCGCTGTCGATTTCGCGCGTTCGATCCTTGCCGAGACGTAACTCTTCAATTCGACTTTGGTCGATATCAAAACCAACCACAGGGCGATTGCGCCCAAATTCAACGGCAAGCGGCAAGCCGACATACCCGAGCCCAATGATACAAATCTGTTCGTCAGCCAGCTGGTGGTCTGCCATCTTGGACTCTCCTGCAGTTCACGAGTCCACTTGACCCGAAGTGACACTTCATAAAACGCGCCATGGAGAGGTTTCAACCGACACTCGCCAGTTTGTGTTGTAGCGCCCTACTCTGCCGCAACAGAAACGGATCGCGCAAATTCGGAAATCCGGTCCACAGCCTGCGTCATAGCGACATCATCAACCGTCAGAGCAAGTCGCACCCAATGCGTTAAATGAGCACCAAAGGACGACCCGGGCATTACTGCAACCCCTGCTTTATCAAGGAGCGCCCAAGCAAAACTATCGCAATCCATGCCAAGTGGACTCACATCCACCAACGCAAACATGCCCGCCTCCGGGCGATGTACGCGCAGCGCGGTCTCAGCTTCCAATCGATCCGCAAGATACTTTGCGCGTCTGGCAAAACGATGTCGCATCCCAGCCGCCACGGGCGATCCCGCTCGGATGGCGTGTTCGGTCATATCCGCAATGAAAGGCTGGTTGCCAAACAGCATTGTTTCAGACACCGGCAGCAGCGCATCCATAAACGCCCGAGGACCAATGGCCCAACCACTGCGCAATCCCGGCGCTGCGTGGGACTTGGAAATCGAGGAAACGGCAATTACACGATCAGCAATATTGGGCAGTGCCAGCGGTGATGTGAAACTGTTGCCATCAAAAACAAGATCCTCATAGACCTCGTCGGAGATCAGCCAAAGATCATGCTTCAGCGCGATCTCGGCAATCGCCTCCAGTTCCGCAGGCCGTAAAATCGCACCGGTCGGATTATGCGGCGTATTGAGCAAGATCGCACGGGTTCGGCTGGTGACCCGTGCCTCAATATCCACCGCCTGCATCCGAAAGCCGTGTTCCGGCTTGAGCGGTACAGACACCATTTCTGCACCTGTTGCACGGATAACGCCCTCATACGTGGCATAGAGCGGATCTCCGACCAACACCTCATCGCCTACTTCTGCGACGCCTTGCATCACGGCATAAAGTGCCGTTTGCGTGCCCGGGAAGCACAAGACATTGTCGCGATCAAACCGCCGCCCGCGACGGGTGTAATAAATCTCCGCTAGCGCCTCTCTCAGACCGTTTTCACCGCGCCCATTCGAATACTGGGTCCGCCCGGCCTCAAGCCCATCAATGGCTGATCGTTTCAATGCGTCTGGCAATGACACGTCGGGTTCACCAATTGTCATCTCAACAATCTGCTCACCCCGGTCCAGACGCTCTCTTGCGGCTGTGTGCAAATCCCACTTGGCCCCACCAAGATCCGCGAGACGACGAGTGATTGATGTGGTCTTCATAGCCATTGTCTCCGCGCGCGCTGCATTTCACCAGATCACTATTATACAAATGTGCGACAAGTCAAAGACAATCCTGCAAAGTCCGAGATGGCACATAAAAAAGGCCCCGGTAGAACCGGGGCCTTGATAGGGGAAGAATAATCCCCTCAGATCAGAGGATCTTTTTCCGCAGGTAAGAAGACACCACCTCACCAAACACCACCAGTGCAAGAATGGTAAGCAACACCATCGATACTTCTGGCCAGTTAAAGGTGTCGATCGCGCCCTGCAGGATCATTCCGATACCGCCAGCCCCGACAAGACCCAGCACCGTGGATTCTCGCAGGTTGATATCCCAGCGCAGGATGGCCACTGCAAAAAACGCCGGCATCACTTGCGGGACAATACCGTAGAGAACAACTTTGAAACGTGACGCGCCACAGGCTTCCAGTGCCTCTACCGGCTTGCGGTCGATTTCCTCAATCGCCTCACCAAGGAGTTTGCCCAAGAAGCCAATGGAGCGGAACATGATCGCTACGATGCCCGCCACGATACCGGGGCCAAAGATTGCCACAAACAGCAGCGCCCAGATAATGGTGTTCACCGACCGCGAGGACACGAGGATAAACCGACCGACCCAGAGCGCGAACTTGTTCGGGGTGGTGTTCTGCGCCGCGATATAGGCCACCGGCAGCGAGACGACGACAGCGATCATCGTGGCCAGCGTGGCAATGTTGACCGTCTGCCAGATCGCTTCAAGGATCGAGGGCAGATTGCTGGGATCGGGTGGCATCATCCGGCCAAACAGGTCGCCCATCTGCGAGGGGGCATCCCAGACCCATTCCCAGATCACATCGATACTGCTCAGGGCCCATGCGACGACCAGCAAGGTCAGCGCAAAACCACCATAGCGCATCACCCTTTGACGCAGAGTGAAACGAGACCAGTGGTCGAGGGTTTGGTTCAAAGACTGACTGGTCATCATGCAATCCGCTTTCTGATAAATCCGCTCACCGCCTCGGAGACGAGGATCACGCCGACGATCACCATGGTGATGGCGAGGGCAAAGTCGTAGTCATAGCGACCAAAGGCATTGGCGAGGGTCGCGCCGATCCCGCCCGCACCTACGATCCCCACCACGGCAGAGGCACGCAGGTTACTGTCGAGCTGATAGATCCCCAAACCAACCAGACGTGGCATGATCTGCGGCATCACCGCATAGGCCAGCGTGGCGATGAACCCCGCCCCGGCGGAGCGCATGGCCTCTACCTGACCAAAGTCGATTTCCTCGATCCGTTCTGCGAGCAGTTTGGCGACAAATCCGACAGAGTAGACCACCAGCGTCAGCGCACCCGCAAAGGGGCCAAAACCCACGGCCTTGACAAAAATGATCGCGACGATCACCGGGTGAAAGCTGCGCGCGACAATGATGATGCCCCGGCCCAACAGGTAGATCGGACGGATCGAAATGTTGCTTGCCGCCATGAACGCCAATGGCACCGAGATTGCAATACCGCCCACGGTGGCAAGGATCGCGATTTTCAGGCTTTCCAGAAAGCCATCAATCAACAATCCCGAACGCTCAAAGCTGGGCGGGAACGCCCCGCTGAAAATCCGCTGGGCCCGTGTCATACCGTCTGAAACGCGCGCCCAATCGATAGGCAATGTAGCGAGTGTCACCACAAAGTAGATCGCGACCGCAGCATAAAATCCGTAACGCACAAGCGGGTTGGAAATGAACGGCGGCTTGCTCCATGTGTCCTTGATCGCGCTCATGCCGCCGCCCCGACCTGCGCACGGTCCTCTGCTGGCACCCCTGCGTAAATCTCGTCCATCTCGCCCTTGCCCAATTTCTCGGGCAAATCGTCAAAGATGATCCGACCATAACGCATACCTACGATGCGGTCGCTGTATTCCTTGGCTTCGGTGACGTTGTGAATGTTGATGATCACTGGCAGTTTCAACTCGCTGGCCAGATCCCGCAGCAGCGACATGATCTGTTCGGAGGTCTTGGGATCGAGCGAGGCCGTTGGTTCATCCGCCAGCAGGATCTCGGGGCGCTGCATCAACGCGCGCACCACACCAACCCGCTGGCGTTCACCACCAGACAACTCGTCGGCGCGTTTGTCGGCGTAATGGGCGATCCCCACGCGTTCCATCAGTTCATAGGCGTGGCGGATATCTTCGCGCGGGTAGCGCCGGGTGAGTGCCGCCCACGTCGAGATATAGCCCAACCGCCCGGACTGTACATTTTCCATCACCGTCAACCGGTCAATCAGGTTGAAGCTCTGAAACACCATCCCGATCCGGCGGCGCGCCGCACGCAATTCTCGGCGGTTCAGGGTGGTAAACTCTGTACCGTTCAGATCAATGGACCCGGACGTGGGTTCCACCAGACGGTTAATGCAGCGCAGCAATGTGCTTTTACCTGCGCCCGACGAGCCGATCACGGAAGTGAGCTGGTCCCCTTCCACAGTCAGATCGAGTTCTTTCAACACAGGATCACCCGATCCATAGCGTTTGGTCAGTTTGGAAATCTTCAGCATGGCGGTCTCCCGGACATAGCGCGGCCCTGCCTCTGCCGCGATGCCCTCTGGCACAGGAGGCAGAGACGCACGGGAGGCCGCGAAAAGCACCCGGCCAGACCAATGCTGACCGGGCTGTTTCGATTTTGGTGGGATTAGTTCCCGGCGAGACCCTGAGGGGTATATTCCACGCCGTTGGACTTTTGAATCTGACGGATAACCGCCCATTGATCCTTATAGGTGATCGGGATGAACTTGCTCACGCCCTCAAACTCGTCGCCCAGTTTGGTGCCCTCGAAATCAAAGGAGAAGAACGCTTCTTTGATCTTTTCCGCCAGTTCCGGGTCGAGGTTATGTGCAAGAGTGAACGAAGTTGTTGGGAACGGATCGCTTTCCCAGATTTTGCGCACGTCTGCAGGATCATAAAGACCACGTTCGGCCATCCGATCGACCACTTCCGACGCCACCGGTGCGGCATCGTAATCGCCCGCAACCACGCCCAGCATCGATTGGTCGTGCGAGCCGGAATAGATCACCTCGTAATCCTTGTCGGGCTCCGCTCCGAGATCCGGGAACAGCGCGCGCGGCGCCTGGTTGCCGGAGTTGGAAGTCGGCGAGGTATGCGCGACGCGGCGACCAGCCAGATCCTTCACATCCTTGATGTCGCTATCAGCCTGTGTGAAGACCTGCAGTTTGTAGCCAAACTGACCATCCTCAGCGCCCATGATGGCGAAAGGCACAGCGCCTGCGAGGTTCACCGCAAATGGGGTTGGTCCGGTGGAGAAACCCGCCACATGCAGACGGCCAGAGCGCATAGCTTCAACCTCGGCAGAGTTAGACTGCACCGCAAAGAACTGAACATCCTTGCCTGTTGTTTCTTCCAGATGCGCGATGAACGGCTCCCAGATGTCGGCATAAACTGCAGGATCCTCAACCGGTGTATATGCAAAGACCAGCGTGTCGGGGTTGCTCAGTTCCGCCGGATCGGTTGGCGTATCTGCAACCAGATCGCCATTGGCGTCGCAATACAGAACGTCCAATGCGCCACGCTCGGCACAATCTTCAGCGGCTGCCGCAAATGCGCTTGCGGACAGGATGCCCAGAGCTGCAGCGGCACGGGTGATAGTTCTCGTCATAGTGTCCTCCCTTATGTCGCCCACCCCGCAACGACTCTCGCGAAGGCATGGCGCAGACCCCAGCACGATAGGAGCGACACCAGACCCGATGCGAGGCGCGTTCTGTTAACGGAACAATCGAAACGACGGTTTAATGTTAACAATATTACAAATGCAAACGCAGGGACTTAAACCTCGTGCTAATTTGCAGCACTCAATAGAAACACCGATCAGGCTCAGATCATCAGGAGGGGAACATGCAGGCAGATAAAAGTGAGCCGCTTATTGCCATCGTGGACGATGATCCGAATATGCGTGAAACCCTGTCTGCCTTGATGCGCGACAGCGGCTTTGCACCAATATGCTGTGCTGACATCGCGGGTTTTCACGCCCTTGGAGACCCACCGCCGGTAGATCTGGCGCTGATCGATCTGCGTCTGCGCGGCGAGTCTGGCCTGACACTGGCGATCCATATTCGCGAACGCTATGAAATCCCGATTGTGATGCTCACAGGCGTCGGAGATGAGATCGACAAGATCATCGGACTGGAAACAGGCGCAGATGACTACCTGATCAAGCCATTCAACCCGCGCGAATTGGTGGCCCGCATCCGCGCGGTGCTGCGCCGGTATGGTCATGGCACCGCCCGGCCAAGTGTCTCTCCCGGGCAAGACATCGCTTTTGGCACTCTCAGGATCGACGTCCAGTCTCGCCGCCTGCTTGACGCCGAAGGTGAGGAGATCCCGCTCACCAATGCCGAATACCGCTTGCTGGAATATTTTGCCAAGAACCCGGACCGGGTGATCCCGCGCCCCGAGCTTCTGGAAGAGCTCGGGTCTGACATGCAACGCTATGTGGATCGCACCATTGACGTGCTGATCCTGCGCCTGCGTCGCAAGATCGAAAAGGTGCCCTCAAAACCCGTTCATTTACAGACGCGTCGCGCGCAGGGGTACATCTTTCATCTGGCCGCGACCTGATCTGCTATGTTTGCACTCTCAAGTCTCAGCGTCCGCTTTCGCCTTTCCGCTGCAATCGCAGTGATGTTTGCGCTCATCTTACTGGTGAGTGTCATCGGTTTGCGCGTTCTGAATCGCACTGAACTTTGGATGAATGTCTTGCATCAAGACACGTTGAGCGAAGTCTCCGACGCATTGGACCTATCGCGTCGCGCCGCTGACCTCGCAACCTCGGCACCGTTTCTATACGCGCTCTTCCCACCGTTTCAGCTGGAACAAGAAGCGCAAAACGTGCGCGAAAACCTGCGCCTCATTGAGGCTCATGCGGCAAGTGATCCGGCGCTGGATCTTCCTCTGGCACGCCTAAGCCTCGCGATCGAAGACCTGACCACCGCATTGGTTCCGCAAACTGCACGCAAAGCTGATCTCACCGCCATCGACAGAGATATGCTGCGCCTCAATCAGCGTGCACGCAGGCACGCCGGTGACGGATCACTGCCGCTCGCTGAACGTGAGATCTGGGCGGAGTTGCAGCAACTCACCGCCAGTGCACTTGGTGCCGGACGGGCAGAGGCGTTGATCGAACTCGGCGAATTTGCACGCCGTTACAGGGTATTGCGTGAACAGATCACGCCTCGAATTCAGCCCGTCCACCAACAGACCTTCGCAGAAATTCAGCAAGCGGTCGCGAGAAGCGCCGGGCTGTTCGTCCTCAAACACAATGAGCTTGCAGCGCGCCTTGATGCGGAGAACGCATTGTTTCGCATTCGTCAGGAGGCGGGCCGCATCTCCACCTTTGCCGAAGAGAAGGTCACACAGGCCGAAGCCCGCCTATCGCAGGCGCGTGCGGAGACCTCTTCCAACCTTGGTATCGCAAAAAAGTCATTTCTGATTTTCACTGCGATGAGTTTGCTGGTGGCTGTGACGTCGTCTCTTTATGTCTCAAGATATGTGGCGGGGAATTTGCGGCGTATTGCCAATGCCATGCGCACATTGGCAGCCGGGGATCACAGCAACGACCTTCCACGCGCGCGGGCCTCGGATGACGAGATCGGTCAGCTGTTTGCCGCCTTTCAGGTCTTTCGCGACAACGCTCGAAAACTTGATCGGCGCACCGGTGAAATTCGCCGCCAAAATGCGCTGTTTTCCCGCGTGTTTCGCAACATTCAGGATGGTGTCGCCATTACATCAGTCGATGGTCAGATCGAGGCGGAGAACGAGAACTTTCGCAAACTCCTCCGCGTGACGTCAGAGAAGAGCGCGCCACCATTACGGATGGATGATCTGATCGCGCGGTCTGCCTTCACCCGCCAAGCCACCGCACATGAACGCGGTGGCTTTGAGGAATATGCCGATGCCTCCGGCCATGTGCTGGAGTTGCGCCATTCTCCGCTGCCTGATGGGGGGGCGGTCTGGCTGTTGTCGGAAACCACTGAACGCAAGCGCATCGATGAACGGCTGGAAGAAATCCGCCGCGTAGAGACACTTGGCAAGGTCACAGGCGAGGTTGCGCATGATTTTGGCAATATCCTGTCGAGCATCTCTGGCAATATGCACCTGCTGTCCACGGCGACCGAAGAAAACGCAAGTCGCGTACGCGAACGCATCGGCGCCGCGCTAGACCTCGGTGTGTCGCTGACAGAGCGCCTGCTGGCCTTTGCACGCAAACAGCATCTGGAACCGCAGGTCACCGATGTGGCTCAACTGATCGAGGGCATGGCAGATCTGTTGGAGATCGCCCTCCCTGAGAGTGTCGCGCTGCATTTCGACCTACCCGTCGATCCGGTTCTGGCCAAGGTTGACCCGGGCCAGTTGGAAAGCGCGATTCTTAATCTATGCGTCAACGCGGGACAGGCCATCAGCGAGGCGGGCAGTATCCACATAGCAGTCACGCGTGACGCAACGGACGGAGCATGTATTAGCATCCGCGATACAGGATGTGGCATGGCACCAGAGGTTCTGCAGCACGCGACAGAGCCGTTCTTTACGCATCGCAGCGATGGCAATGGCACCGGGCTGGGCCTGTCTATGGTTGACGGTTTCGTTCACCAGTCCGGGGGGCAAATGTCGCTGTCCTCACAAGAGAACATCGGAACAGAGATACGCCTGTCCTTTCCGCCACTTACGGGACACACAGAGGCAGGACCCTTAGCGCAGGCTCGCAATGGCTCCGGTCATGCGTTGGTGGTGGACGATGATCCCGGCCATCTGCGGTCCACGGTCGAGATATTGACACAGCTTGGATGGGCTGTGCATCAGGCACCAACCTATAACGACGGCGCGCAAGCGCTCAGGACATTGCCCCTGCTCGATTTGGTGGTGAGTGATCTTAATCTCGATCACGGCGCATCCGGCTGGGAGATACTGGAATTGGCAAAAGACAAACGCCCGGACTGCCAACTCATAGTCATGTCGACCCGCCGGATCACTGGCATGCCCGCCACTCTCCAGGATGTGGCCCATCTCGGTCGAATTGAAAAACCGATGACCACCGCAAAGATAAAAGACCTGCTGCATCCGCAGGCTTAGGCATGCCCGTTTCGGATTAGCCGAGACGTCTCTAATCAGCCGGGAATGCCACCTGCCGTGTCCAGCAATGCTGGCAAGATCTCACCTTTCAAGCGCGCTTCATCATAGGTCAGGCTGGAGACAGAAACCTGCACGGCGGCATTCGCCCGGCCATCGATAGATATCACCGGCACCGCAAGACTGATTTCATTCAACATCATCTGGCCATCCGTGATCGAATAGCCATCGTTTTTCGCACGGGCAATATCTTCGGCAATGGCTTCGCGATCCGTGATCGTCTTGGGCGTGGCGGAGCGGATTGGCCAGTTTTCCAGTGCATGTGTCACCTCCTCCTTGGACCAAGTGGCGAGCATGACGCGCCCCGATGCCGTGCCAAGCGCCGGCAGGCGGCGCCCGACGATACTGGCTGCAAATTGTGTGCGCTGGTTGGGCAGACGCAGGGAATAGATGATATGATCCCCGGAAATCTGCGCCAAATTCACCGTTTCTCCGTAGGCACGGCTGAATTCCACCAGCTTCGGCAATGCGCGCGAAATCAGCGGATCGGACCAATAATAAGCGTAGGCCAACTCGAGCCACGCATGACTTGGCCTGTAGCGGCGTGTGCCGGGGTCACGCTCCAACATCCCCTCGTGATGGAGCGTATGCGCCATTCGCTGCACGGCGCTTTTTTCCAGTCCGGTGCGCGCCACCAGTTCCGCCAAAGAAAGCGACACATGTGATTCGTCAAACGCCCGCAACAATCGCAGCCCTTTGGCCAGTGTCCCCACGAACAGAGGATTTTGCTTCTTTTCCATTCTTTTACCCCGTTTCAGCGGTGACTCACAAAATTCGAACGTAACAAAGACTTGACTAAAACCGGCAGCCTCTGAGTATGATGGTCAAATAACAATCATAAGTATCAAATAATGATACTTCAATCACTCCATCGCATTAGACAGGGAAATGACATGATTGATCTTTCTTTCACCCGCTCGGCGCTTGTTGCGCTGACATTGGCCTCGACCACCGCGATGCCTGTTTTGGCCGAGAAGGCTTCGGGCACTTTGAACGTGGCTTTCACCAAAGAGCTGGAAAACGTTGACAGCTACTTCAATTCATCGCGCGAAGGTGTGGTTATGCAGCGCGCGGTTTGGGACGGGCTGATCTATCGTGATCCGCAAACCAACGAATACATCGGCAACCTTGCGACAAGCTGGGAATGGATCGACGACACCACGCTGGAACTGAAACTGCGTGAGGGCGTGACCTTCCACAATGGCGAACCCTTCAACGCGGATGATGTCGTCTACACCGTGAACTTTGTTGCAAAGGAAGAGAACGGCGTCAAAACTCAGCGCAACGTCAACTGGATGAAATCGGCTGAGAAAGTCGACGACTACACAGTGCGCATCCTGCTAAAAGAAAAATTCCCGGCGGCGATTGAGTTCCTCTCCGGTCCCGTCTCGATATACCCGAATGAATATTACGCCGAGGCTGGCCCCTCCGGCATGGGCCTGAAGCCCATCGGCACCGGCCCCTACAAGGTCACCGAAGTGGTTCCGGGTCAGCATTTCGTTCTGGAAGCGAATGAAAACTACCACGACAGCCCCAAAGGGCAGCCGGAAATCGAGAAAATCGACATCCGCACCATTCCTGATGTGAACACCCAGATGGCAGAGTTGTTTTCCGGCTCGCTCGATCTGATCTGGCAGGTGCCTGCAGATCAGGCCGAGAAACTTGGCCAAATGGGGCAATTCACCGTTGCCAACGAATCCACCATGCGCGTCGGCTATCTGCAAATGGACTCTGCTGGACGTTCCGGTGCGGACAACCCTTTTACCAAAGCCAAGGTGCGCGAAGCGGTCAATTACGCGATCAACCGTCAGGAGCTTGTGGATGCTTTGCTGAAAGGCTCCAGTCAGGTTGTGAACACGCCGTGCTTCCCCAGCCAGTTCGGCTGCGTGCAGGACGTGACCACCTATGAATACAACCCCGAAAAAGCCAAAGAGCTTCTGGCAGAAGCAGGGTATCCTGACGGGTTCTCGACCGAGTTCTACGCCTATCGCGACCGTCAATATGCAGAGGCCATCGTTTCTTATCTGAACGCCGTAGGTATCAAGACCGACTTCAAGATGCTGCAGTATTCCGCACTGCGCGAGCTGAACATGAAGGGCGACGTTCCGCTGTCTTTCCAGACGTGGGGCAGCTACTCGATCAATGATGCCTCCGCGATGGTCAGCCAGTTCTTCAAGCACGGTTCGCTTGACAGCACCCGTGACGACGAGGTGCTGGAATGGCTGAACGTGGCCGATAGCTCCACCAACCCGGACGAGCGGATCGAATACTACACCAAGGCGATCAAGAAGATCACCGGCGAAGCCTATTGGGCACCGATGTTCAGCTACAACACCAACTATGTGTTCACCAACGACGTAAGCTACACGCCCACCGCGGACGAGGTTCTGCGGTTCGTAGATATGTCCTGGAACTGATCACTCCCGGTTGAGGGGGCAACTGCCCCCTCGATTTCCGACATCCCCCTTACGACACAACCCCAGATGCGCGGGCCTGAGGCCTGACGCCCGAGGTAACTTATGCTTCCTTTCATCCTGAAGAGACTGGGCTTGGCTCTGCTGGTCGCCTTTACGGTCAGCTTCATCAGTTTTTCGCTGCTGTTCCTGTCCGGTGATCCCGCCGCTGCCCTTGCCGGTGAAACCGCAAGTGGCGAAGACATCGAGGCCATCCGCCGCGTCTACGGTTTTGACCGCCCGATGCTGGTGCAATATGGCGAGTGGCTATTCTCGGCCATTCGAGGCGATTTTGGCGAGAGCTATTATTTCAAACTCCCCGTTGCCAGCCTGATCGCAGAGCGCCTGCAAGTCACCATGCTGCTCGGCGTCTGTGGTATCACCTTCGCACTTCTGACGGCGGTTCCGCTTGGCGTTGCCGCAGCCATCCGCCCCAACTCCCTCATCGATCGCGTGGCACTGTTCCTGTCCGTTGCAGGTCAGGCGATGCCTTCCTTTTGGTTTGGTTTGATCCTCATCGTGGTCTTTGCAATTCAACTTGGTCTGTTGCCGCCATCCGGTGCTGCGACGTGGCGCCATTTCATCATGCCGACCATCGTGCTGGGCTATTATGCGATGCCCGCGATCATGCGCCTGACCCGTGCGGGTATGCTGGACGTCTTGAACTCTGATTTCATCCGCACAGCCCGCGCCAAGGGTGCAGGCGAAGGACGGGTCTTGTTCAAACACGCTTTGCGCAATGCGATCATCCCGGTGGTCAGCCTCGCTGCGGTGCAAATGGGCTTTATGCTGGGTGGCTCCATCGTTGTGGAATCCGTCTTTGCGTTGCATGGCGCGGGTTTCCTCGCATGGGAGAGCATTGCCCGCAACGACCTGCCCACCGTGCAGGCACTGATCCTCGTTTTCTCAATGTTCTACATTGTCTTCACCTTCCTTGCCGACGTTCTGAACGCTTGGCTGGACCCAAGAATGCGGAGTTCCTGACGTGACCGACGCGACTGATCCTCTCTATCAAGAAGTCCAAGGGCCGACGCCGCGCCAAATGCTGAAGCTGCGCGCTCTTGGCCACAAAGGGCTTATCTTTGGCCTGATCGTAGTTGGCCTGTTGGTTGTCATCGCCATACTTGCGCCCATTCTGGCCCCCCACGACCCCTACGAACAAAGCCTGATGAACCGCATGGTACCGCCCGTGTTTCTGGGCGGCACATGGGAACACCCACTCGGCACCGACCATCTAGGCCGGGATTATTTGTCGCGCCTGATCTACGGCGCGCGTGTTTCTCTGCTGATCGGTGCGGTGGCCGCGCTCATTTCGGGCGTGATCGGTACCGCGATGGGGGTGGCCGCTGGCTACTTTGGTGGCAAGGTCGACGCGGTTGTCACCTTCCTCATCAATGTGCGTTTGGCGATGCCTGTGGTGTTGGTGGCCCTCGCGGTGGTGGCCATCCTCGGCGGCTCGCTGACGGTCGTGGTCTGCGTTCTTGGCCTCCTTTTGTGGGACCGCTTCGCCGTGGTGATGCGGGCGTCAACCTTGCAGGTCAGCCGCCGCGACTACGTGGCCGCCGCGCAGGTCATCGGTGCCTCTACGCCGCGCATTTTGCTGACCGAAATCATGCCCAACATCTTCAACAATCTGATCGTGGTGATCACGCTGGAGATGGCCCATGCGATCCTGCTCGAAGCGGCATTGAGCTTCCTTGGCCTTGGTGTGCAACCGCCGACCCCTTCGTGGGGGCTGATGGTGAGCGAAGGCAAAAACATGATGCTGTTCGAGCCATGGCTCGTTCTCATCCCCGGCGCTGTGCTCTTCTTGCTGGTGCTGGCGATCAATCTGATGGGCGACGGACTGCGTGACGTCACCGCCCCCGAAGGACGGAGCTGACCCATGACCGATACGCTTCTTTCCGTAAAGAACCTGACCCTCAACATCCCGACCGGCAGCGGCACGTTGCACGCGGTGCGTGGCATTGATTTTGATCTCAAACGCGGCGAGACCCTTTCCATCGTTGGCGAAAGTGGCTCTGGCAAATCGCTCACATCGCTTGCGGTAATGGGGCTTTTGGGAAAATCGATCAAACGTCAGGCCGATGAGATGCGGTTTGACAATGTCGATCTGCAAACCGCCAATCGCCGGGTGATGCGCGATCTGCGCGGCAACCGGATCGCGATGATCTTTCAGGAACCGATGACCTCGCTCAATCCGGCCTACACCATTGGCGATCAGTTGACCGAGACGCTGCTGCTGCATCGCAAGGTCAGCAAATCCGTCGCTCGGGCGCGCGCGATTGAACTGCTGGAAAAGGTCGGCATCACTGCCGCCGAAAGCCGCCTGTCGCAATATCCGCACCAATTGTCTGGCGGTTTGCGGCAGCGGGTGATGATCGCCTTGGCTTTGATGTGTGAACCAGACCTGCTGATCGCGGATGAACCTACCACCGCACTTGATGTGACCATTCAGGCACAGATCCTGCGGTTGTTGGTGGATCTCACGCGCGAGATGAACATGGCCATGATCCTGATCACCCATGATCTCGGCGTGGTGGCACGCGTGGCGGACAAAGTGGCCGTGATGTATGCGGGTGAATTGGTCGAAACCGGCCCCGCAGCAGAGGTGTTTGCAACACCCAGCCACCCCTACACACGCGGACTTTTGCGCTGCATCCCGCAGCCCGGCAAAACCGAGCGCGGCGCACCTCTTGGCACCATTCCGGGCATTGTGCCCTCGTTGATTGGCGAGGTCAGCGGCTGTGTGTTCCGCACCCGCTGCCCACATGCCCGCCCGGAATGCCGCGCGGATATCCCGCTGCGGGGCGATGCCAGTCATGAATTCAAATGCATCCACCCCGATGGAGCGCTATCCGAAGAAGGAGAGGCGGCATGAGCGATGTTCTGACCCTTGAAGGGGTAAAGAAAACCTATAGCGTCAAACAGGGCCTGTTCGGAGCGCGCAAGCCGTTGACGGCCGTCAACGACGTCTCACTGTCGCTCGGCAAGGGCGAGGTCTTAGGGCTGGTGGGCGAGTCCGGCTGTGGTAAATCCACATTGGCCAAACTCTTGCTCGGACTGGAGAAACCCACCTCTGGTCAGGTGCTGGTTGATGGCGAGTCGATGGAGACGCTGGACCGGCGCGGTCTGGCAGGACGGTTGCAGCCCATCTTTCAGGACCCTTATTCCTCGCTCAATCCGCGCAAGTCGATCTACGATATCATTTCGCTGCCCTTACGTGTTCACAACATCGGTGACAGCGCCAGCCAGCGCAAAGCCGTAAAGGACATGCTGGATGTGGTGGGCCTGCCGCAGCGGGTCATGAACACCTACCCCAGCCAAATGTCGGGCGGTCAACGCCAGCGCGTCGCCATTGCGCGTGCCTTGGTGATGAAGCCCGAAATCGTGATCTGCGACGAGCCGACTTCGGCCTTGGATGTCTCGGTGCAAAGCCAGATCCTCAACCTTCTGGGCGATCTGCGGCGCGAATTTGGCCTCACCTATCTGTTCATCAGCCATGACCTTGCGGTTGTTGAACATCTGGCGACACGCGTGGCGGTGATGTATCTGGGCCGGATCGTCGAAGAGGCCCCGGTTGCAGAACTCTTTGACAATCCCAAGCACCCCTACACGCGCGCGCTCCTGAGTTCGGTTCTGACACCTGAGCCGGGACTTGGCGTGCCGGAAACTGCGCTTGGTACGGCCTATCCAAACCCCATCAATCCCCCGTCGGGATGCGCATTCCATCCACGGTGCCCGCTGGCAACACAGCACTGCAAAACCGTCGCGCCACGGCCGATCAAGACAGATCACGGCCATGTCGAATGCCATTTGGCAGACCCCGATAGCCCCATGACGCGAAAGGATGCAGCATGAGTGCTCTGTCAAAGACGCAAGTCACCCGCAAACACGTCGTTAAGACCGCCGGCGGCGTGGTCGCCTCGCAGCACCGACAAGCCGCAGAAGCAGGCGCAGCCGTATTACGCGCCGGAGGCGACGCCGTGGACGCTGCAGTCGCGACGTCCTTTGTGGTGGGGGTGCTTGAACCGTGGATGAGCGGCCCCGCTGGGGGCGGTGCGGCCATCCACTGGCGCGCGGACACAGGCGAGGCGGTGGCGATCAACTTTGGCATGCGCTCGCCCAAAGGTCTGGATGTTGCCAACTATCCGCTCTCGGGAGATGGCAAGGCGGGCGATTTGTTCCCATGGGAACGGGTGGTCGACGATCGCAACGTCGAAGGCGCAACCGCAATCGCCGTTCCCGGCACCGTCGATGGTATTGGGCAGGCACATGCGCGTTGGGGCAAGATGCCTTGGGCAGACCTGCTTGAACCGGCCATTGCCCACGCCAAAGAGGGCATGCTGGTAGACTGGTATGCCGCACTCTTGATCGCCTCCACCGCGCGCAATCTGGCTCGCGACCCGGATGCGGCGACCCTGTTTCTGGATGACGGTATTTGGCCCAAAGGGTCCGGCTGGACCGCAGTTCCTGACAATCGCCTCGATCAAAGCCGCATGGCAGACTCGCTGAGCCATATCGCTCAATCTGGCGCACGGGGGTTCTATGAGGGCGATCTGGCACAAGCTATGGCCCGCGACGTGCAAGACAAAGGTGGCTACCTCTCCGCCGAGGACCTCGCAGGCTACAAGGCCTGGATGGGGGCCGCGCAACCGGTCTCTTACCGCGATGCCCAGTTCCACGTGATGCCGGGCCTCACCGCCGGTCCCACATTCGCGCGGGTGATGGAGCAACTGGAAGGTGCGGACCTGTCGACACCAGCGGCAACTTATGTAGCCTATGCCCGCGCCCTTGACCGGGCCTATGCGGAACGTCTCGGCAAAATGGGCGATGACGGCGAAGTGCCAGAAGCCCCCGGTTGCACCACCCATTTTTCGGTGGTGGACCGCGACGGAAACATGGTCACCCACACCCAAACGCTTTTGTCGATCTTTGGCAGCCGCGTGGTCTCCCCTGCGACGGGATTCCTGATGAACAACGGCATCATGTGGTTTGATCCCGAACAAGGGCGTCCAAACTCCTTGGCCCCCAATAAAGCATGTCTGATGAACGTCTGCCCGGTGCTAGGCAGCGTTGGTGACAAACGCTTTGCACTGGGGGCGTCAGGGGGGCGGAAAATCGTCTCTGCCGTCTCTCAGATCGCGTCATTCATGGTTGATGGCAAAATGGATGTGGAGCAGGCCTTTCACACGCCGCGCATCGACATGTCAGGCGGTGACCAGATCATCGCAGATGAAACCCTCCCCCCAGAGGTTCTTTCTGCGCTTGCCGAGGAAAAACCCACTAGCACCACGCGCCGCACCGTATCCCCTTATGCCTTTGCCTGCCCCGCAGGTGTGATGCGTAAAGGAGATGTGAACAGCGGCTGCACCGAAATCATGTCGCCATGGGGCGACGCAATCTCCGAGGACGACCTATGAGCCGCGACGCCGCCATTTCCCGCGTAACCGACTATTTTGAGGCCGGACAGTTCCAATCCGACCTTGCAGATCTCGTGACCTATCGCAGCGAGAGCCAAAGCGACGCCCCCGAAGCCCGCTCCGAATGTCAGCGCTACCTCGAACAAGCGATGCTGCCACGCCTGAACGCGCTGGGGTTCAACTGTGAAATCATCGACAACCCAGATCCCAGAGGCGGCCCGCTCTTGATCGGCGAACGCGTGGAGGGCGACGATTTGCCCACCGTACTGACCTACGGTCACGGCGATGCGGTGCTCGGACAGGACGGCATGTGGCGCGATGGTCTGTCACCTTGGAAAATCGTTGAGGAAGGCGACCGCCTATATGGACGCGGCACTGCGGATAACAAAGGTCAGCATCTGATCAACATCGCCGCCCTTGAGGCCGTTGTGGCAGAACGCGGCAGCCTTGGTTTCAACACCCGCATCGTGCTTGAAATGAGTGAAGAGGTCGGCTCGGTCGGTCTGCCCGAAGTGTTCAAGGCCTATAAGGATCGGCTGACAGCGGATGTTCTGATCGCCTCGGATGGTCCGCGCTTGCAGCCCGACGTTCCAACCATGTTTATGGGGTCGCGCGGCGGCACAACCTTTGATCTGGTGGTGGAAACACACGAGGGCGCGCATCACTCGGGCAACTGGGGTGGGTTACTGTCTGACCCGGCGATGATCCTTGCCCATGCTTTGGCCTGCATCACCGATGTGCGCGGCCAGATCAAAGTTCCCGAATGGCGCCCCGACAGCCTTACGGACAGTGTGCGCGCCGCCCTGAGAGACTTGCCCGTCGCAGGCGGCCAAGGACCGGCGGTGAACCCGGATTGGGGCGAAGAAGACCTCACCCCGGCAGAGCGAGTCTTTGGCTGGAACAGCTTTACCGTTCTGGCGATGGTGTCTGGCGTGCCGGATGCGCCGGTCAATGCGATTTCCGGCTGGGCGCGCGCCACCTGCCAGCTGCGATACGTGGTCGGCACCGATCCCGAAGACGTGGTCCCTGCCCTGCGCCGCCACCTTGATGCGCACGGGTTTGAAAATGTCGAGATCCGCTGCCACGATCGCGGGTTCTTTGCTGCAACGCGTCTGGACCCCGAGCACCCTTGGGCGCAGTTTGTGGGCGACTCGATCCGAAAGACCTCAGGTGAGTTGCATGTGTTGCCAAACCTCGCAGGCTCGCTGCCAAACGACAGTTTCACCGATATTCTGGAGGTTCCGACGATCTGGGTGCCACACTCTTACCGTGGCTGTTCGCAGCACGCACCCAACGAACATGTGCTAAAACCTGTCTGCCGCGATGCCCTGCGGGTGATGGCAGGCGTATTCTGGGATCTCGGAGAACAGGGCGGACCAAAGTCCTGACATCGATATGATCGCAAACGCAAAAAGCCCCGCAAGTTATCTTGCGGGGCTTTTTTAACTGATCCAGAGCGGCTTACGCTGCTTCGGTGACCTTTTCTTTCAGGTGCTTCATCAGGTTTTCCGGCGAAGATTCACCATAGGGATCTTCGGCGTGGTTATCGTCACGGCCGGGCTCTTCAAAATAGGCTTCTACAACGCCATCGTTGATGATGGCCGCATACCGCCAGGAGCGCATGCCGAAGCCGAGGTTGTCTTTGGCGACCAACATGCCGACTTTACGGGTGAACTCACCGGAGCCATCGGGGATCACTTTGACGTTCTTGATGCCCTGCGCTTCGGCCCATTTGTTCATCACAAAGCTGTCGTTGACCGACATGCAGTAAATTTCGTCGATGCCTTCGGCTTTGAAGTCTTCAAACCCGTTTTCAAAGCCCGGCAACTGATAGGTGGAGCAAGTGGGGGTGAAAGCACCCGGCAACGAGAACAGGATCACGCGCTTGCCCGCGAAGTAATCCGCGGTGGTCACATCCTGCCAGCGGAACGGGTTCGGGCCCTCGATGCTGTCGTCGCGAACGCGGGTGCGGAAGGTCACCTGGGGGAGTTTTTGTCCAGCAAACATGGGAGATCCTTGAAACTGATTTGGAATTTTCAGCCCGTGTCTTACCGCATCTGGCAAGGGGTGCAAGGGGGCTGGAAAAACTTCACCAAAGTGATTCAATCCCCCTGCCCCACGCCTATTTTGGCTAACTCAGGAGCGTCAGCCACAGCAGCACGGTCACCACGCTGGACGCGGTTGCAATCAGCACCGAAGAGGCCGCCACGCGTTTGGCGCGGCCATACATATTTGCAAAGATATAAGCATTCACACCGGGCGCCATGGCCGCATTCATAACCCCGGATCGGAACAGGTCTTGGCGCACGTCCAATGCAGAACCAAGCCCATAGACAATGGCCGGATGCAGCAACAACGCAATACAGCAAACCATTGCGATGGTGCGCAAATCTCCCTCTGGCCGATACTGCACCATGATCCCGCCTAGCGCAAAAAGCGCAGTCGGAAGTCCCGCTTTGGCAACCAGCGCCAGCGCCTCATCCACCGGTTCAGGGATGCTCAACCCCGATAGGTTCACCGCAAACCCGGCGAGGATTGCAATGATCAGGTTGTTCTTAAAGATCGACCGGAAAACAGATTTCACGGTGCGCAAACCGCCCTGCCCCCGGTTGCGAATGACTTCCATAGCGGTAATGCCAAGCGCGTAGCAAAACGGCGAGTGAAACGCGATAATCGCGTAGTTGCCGACCAACGCATCCGGCCCAAAGGCGCGCTCGGTAATCGGCAGACCCAGCAGCACCGAATTTGAAAACAGACAACAAAAACCGATGGCAACGCAATCTTCCCAATCACGTTTAAAAATGAGACGTGCGCCAAAGAAGCCCGCAAAGAAACAGGCCCCCGCGCCGATGTAGAAGCTGATCAGCAAGCGCGGGTCAAAACCGGATTGCAGATCGATCCCCGCCATGGCGCGAAACAGCAGAAAGGGGATCGCAACACCTTGGGCAAATTTCATCAACCCGTCCATCTGGACTTGCTGGAACATCCCGCGCAGGGTCAGCACGTAGCCGATGCCGACCACGACAAAAACCGGCAAGACGACATTGATAAGGTTGAAAATCATAAGCCTGTCGTCCCGGTCTTTTAGAATTCTTTTTATTCAATAATCGCTGTGGATCACCATGCCATCGAAGGCGGGCGTGATGTGGTCAGGTGTCTCGGCCTCGACCGTGTCGTAATCCATATCGATGTGCATATTGGTCAGCACCGCACGAGCGGGTTGCATACGATCAATCCACGCCAGCGCCTCCTGATAGGAGAAATGCGTAGGATGCGGTGTACGGCGCAATGAGTCGATCACCCAGCAATCCAGCCCCTCGAGCACAGGCACCACATGCTCGGGAATTTTGGCGACGTCAGGCAGGTAGGCCAGATCGCCAATCCGGAATCCCAGCGCATCAATTCCGCCGTGGTTTACCAAAAACGGTATGAATGGAATGGAGCCGCCTGCGCCCGAAATCTCAAACGCGCCGTCGATATCGCGCATCTCCAAAATGGGCGGATAGCTGGAGCCTTCGGGCTGAATAAAAGCATAGCCAAAACGATCAAGCAGGTCGGTCTTGGTCGGCGTGTCGGCATAGACCGGGATGCGCTCGCGCATGTTGAAAACGACCATCCGGAGGTCATCCAGCCCATGCACATGATCTGCATGCGCGTGGGTGTAGACCACCGCATCAAGCCGTCCGATACCGGCATCCAGCAATTGGCTGCGCATATCGGGGCTGGTGTCGATCAGCACCGTTGTTGTGCCTTCAGGGCCGTCCTGCTGCACCAGCATGGAGCACCGACGGCGACTGTTTTTTGGGTTTTCGGGATCGCAATCCCCCCAATGACCGCCAAGGCGCGGAACCCCACCAGAAGACCCGCATCCAAGGATCGTGCAACGCAACTCCGGCATCAGGCAGCGGCCTCATATTGCGCGGCTTTCCAGAACAGTCGGTCAAAATTCTCCTGCGTACGGGCTGCAAATTCCGCGTAATCCAAGCCAAACACCTCCGCGCCGACCTTGGCTGTGTGGGCGGTATAGGCAGGTTCATTGCGTTTGCCGCGATAGGGTGGCGGCGCAAGATAGGGACTGTCGGTTTCCACCAAAATCCGGTCGATAGGGGCAATGGCAAAAATGTCGCGTAGTTCCTGGCTCTTGGGGAAGGCGGCGATGCCGGACATCGACAGGTAGAACCCCAGATCCAGCGCGGCGCGCCCCAACTCAGCCGAAGATGAAAAGCAATGCATCACGCAGCAATAGGCTTTCTCTGCATGTGTTTCGCGCAAAATGCGGGCCATATCCTCATCCGCGGCGCGCGCGTGGATAATGAGCGGCAATCCGGTCTCTTGCGCAGCCTTAATATGAATACGCAGGCTTTGCTTTTGGATTTCGGCGCTATCGCCTGTGTAGTGATAGTCCAGACCCGTCTCGCCGATACCGACAAATTTCGGGTGCTGCGCCAGTGCGACCAACTCATCCACCGTCACGAGCGGCTCTTCGGCAGCGCTCATCGGATGGGTTCCCGCCGCGTAGAACACCGGCGCATGGGCCGCGGCGAGCGCCCGCACGGTGGGTTCATTTTTGAGCTTGGTGCAGATGGTGACCATACGGGTCACGCCAGCCTCTGCCGCACGGGCCAGAACCTCTGGAAGTTCCCCGTCAAAATCCGGGAAATCGAGGTGGCAATGGCTGTCTGTGATTTGCGGGGTCGTCATAGTTGCCTCTGTCGCATTCAAGCTGTCGCGGTTCTGCCGCCGATCGCACAGAGGGAATACTTCAGCGCGACGCGGTGTCCTGCATCTTGAATACCGTATCTAGGACCAAGGCAGCAGGGTCAAGGTTCACCGCCTGACCGTGACGGGTGCGTTCGGTGACCGTGGCTGCAAGATCCGCCCATGCCCGCGCTTTATGCGGATTGGGCGACAGTCGCGCCAAAATCGCGCCTTCATTTTGCGCCGCTTCCGGCATCGGTGCCTGTCCCGTCGCACCCGTGCGCGCCAAGCGCACCAACAAGACATCAATGAGGGTCAACATCAGCTCAAACCGCTCTGCCCCCCCTCTCGCGGCTGCCTTTTCAGCAAGCGCCATGGCGCGTTGGCGATCAAGCCGTGGCAGGCTGTCGATGATTGCCAAAAGCTCTGAGTAGAGCTTCATCCCCTCCAGCGACAGCAATCGCATCGCGGCCCCCACTGATCCCGCAGCAAGTGCGGCAAGATGGGTCGGGTCTTCTGGCAATGACGCCCCGGCCTGTTCCAGGGCCGCCTGCATATCGTCGGGCTGAAGCGGGCCAAGCCGCAGCGTCCGGCAGCGCGACCGGATCGTAGGCAGCAGCCGCGAGGGCTGGTGCGAAATCAGCAGCAATGTGGTGCGCGCGGGCGGCTCTTCGAGCATTTTCAGCAAGGCATTGGCGGCATTAACGTTCATCTCATCCGCGCTGTCGACGATCACCACCCGGCGTCCGCCTTCGGCAGAAGACAGGCCAAAAAACCGGTTCAATACACGGATGTCGTCCACAACGATCTGATCGCGCAGGCGACCTTTGTCGTTATAGCTACGGGTGATTGCCGCCATGCCCTGCTCCGCAAGAGCCTGCATGCGGTGGCTCACCGGATGGTCCGGATCAATATCAAGGCTGTTCGGCGGCGGTGGCGCACCAAACAAACCGTCCTCTTCCATCGGGGGAGTTGCCAGCAGGAAACGCGCAATGCGCCACGCCAAGGTAGCTTTGCCAACACCGCGCGGCCCCATGATCAGCCATGCGTGATGCAACCGCTCCGACGAGAATGCGTGTAAAAAATCCGCTTCCGCCTGCGCATGACCATAAAGCCGCACTGTCTCGCGTGGGTGCGGCGCGCCCTCGGCCTGATCGGCACGCGGAAGATCGTCGGCCTCGCTCATGAACGCTGATCCAGCTCCGCCTCAGCGATGCGTGCAATATCCGCTGCAACCGCGTCCATGTCCTGTGCTCCATCGACAATCCGGAACCGGTCCGCAAATTCATCGGCCAGCGACAAGAAACCTGCACGCATCTTTTCCTGGAGCGCGAGGCCAAAGTCCTCAAACCGCTCTTCTGTTCCCTGCCGCCCCTTGGCCCGCGCAAGGCCCGTTTCGGGATCCATATCGATCAATATCGTAACATCCGGCTCGCGCCCGATCATCAGCTTGTGCAGACTGTCGACGGTGGCACGCAAATCGCCGCGGGACAGACCCTGATACATGCGCGTGGAATCGGCAAAGCGGTCACATATGACAACCTTGCCTGCTGCGAGCGCAGGCAGAATTGTGCGTTCCAGATGGTCACGGCGAGCAGCTGTGAACAGCAAGATCTCGGTCTCTGCCGACCAGCGATCAGGATCACCCTCCAGCACGAGGCTACGGATTTCCTCGGCACCGGCAGAGCCGCCGGGCTCGCGTGTTAGCACCACTTCGCGGCCCAACCCGCGCAGATGATCCGCCAGCAGGCGGCATTGAGACGATTTGCCCGACCCATCGATACCTTCGAAGGTCAGGAACAGGCCGGGGCCTTGGTATTGGTTCACGTCGCGTCCTCAGGACCATTCAGGAAGCGCTTCACCAGAACACGGGCCGCAGTCATCACCTTCACCGGGAACCCCCCGGTCCCCACATCGCTTTGCGCCACCAGTGGCAGGCGCATTTCGGGCAGGTCTTCGGGTTTGACAACCAATTCGGCAAGCTGCTGACCGGCCTGAATCGGCGCGGTAACGGGGCCGGTATAGACAACTTCGGCCTTGATCGCATCACCTGAAAGCGCCGGAAGCAGGATCTCGAGATTTTCTGCGGGCACCAACCCCACGGTTGGGCTGTCGCCCATCCACACCTCTGCCTGCTCCACTGCAAGACCTTCGCGTGCGATGGTCTTCTTGGTGAACTGACGAAAGGCCCAATTCACAATCGCTTCGCTCTCTTCTGCGCGCTCAGGTGTACTGTTCATGCCTGAGATCACAAAAATGACACGCCGGTCGCCCTGTTTGGCAGAACCTACAAGCCCGTAACCCGCTTCTTGGGTGTGACCTGTCTTGAGGCCATCCGCGCCGATATCCAGTTGCAGCAGCGGATTGCGATTGCGCGTGTTGGATGGTGCGCGGCCATCAAAGGCGAACTCCTGCTCGGAGAACATCGGATAAAATTCGGGGAAATCCTCGATCAGATGTTCCGCCAGAATAGCAAGGTCGCGCACGGACATTTCGTGACCTTGGTCTGGCCATCCGTTGGAATTCATGAATGTGCTCTCGCTCATGCCCAGTTCACGCGCGCGGCGGGTCATATAGCGGGCAAAGCCTGCCTCGGTGCCATCGGGGCTCAGGGCTTCGGCGATCACAGCACATGCGTCATTCCCTGAAAGCACGATAATACCGCGCAACAGATCCTCAACCCGCACCCGGTCGGTGGTATCAAGGAACATGGTCGAGCCTTTGTAGCTCATCGCATGTTCGCTGACGGGCAGACGTTCATCCATGGTCAGACGTCCATCACGCACCGCCTCAAAGGCAACATAAAGGGTCATCAGCTTTGACATGGAGGCTGGCGGCATCGGCACGTCAGCATTCTTGCTCAGAAGCACAGTGTTTGTGCCTTGATCGACCACATAGGCCGCTCGGGCCTTGGTCTCAAAAGCCTGCAGAGCCGTCGTGGAACTCGCAAGCCAAAGCCCGGCCAAAGCGCCAAAGCAAGTTGCGGAAATAAAGCGGATTGTCACGGGGGAGGTCCTCCCTTGGAGCGCTTGTCTGTTTATGCTGGTTCGGGTCGATGAGACCCGGTTCAGTTTGTCACGGCATAGGCGTCGGCAAAGCCTGCGCTTTTCACAGCTTTCAACAGCTGCGTGCGCTCACCTTTGGATTGCGCAGGGCCAACCACCACACGCCAGAAGGCTTTGCCATTGGATGATTGCTCATAAATGGTCGGGATGATACCCGCATTTCGCATCTGATCCGCAGTGCGCTTGGCGTTCGCTTCGACACTGAAAATACCAATCTGGATATAAGGTTTGGTCAAAGCAGAGCGCGCTGGCGCAGGTGCGGCCGGTTTCGGGCTGGCTGGCGCAGGCGCTGCGGCAGGCGCAGTGGCCTCAATAGCGGCTGCGGCGCCGCCCGCGATAGGGTCGAGCGTCTCAGTTTCAACGGCAGCAGACGCGGCCACTTGCGGGCTCTCGTCCAGCCCTTCGATCTCGGGAACGTCTGATGCAGCTGGTGTTTCTTCAACAGCTTCGCGACGCAGCGCAGTAACATTCAGCTCCACCGGCGCCCCTGCGAGCATCGACAGCGCCGCTGCCGCGTCAGAGGACACCTGCAACCGTGGCCCCGGAATTGCGCGTTCACGGCGGAACAAGGCGCCAATTACAAATTTTCCATTGGCGTTGTTGCGAATAATAACACGTTCAGGATCTTTGACGTCAGGATGCGCAACCCAAACCCCGCCAATGGACGGACGCCCATCCCACAAACCCGCTTCGGTCACCTGAAACACATCCGGCGCTTCAACGTCACGCTCAACCAATTTGGTAGAGTTGCTTGGTGCCCCTTGTGCGCCCTTGTCTTTGGGTTGCAGGAAGGAAAGGTTCGCCCCCTCTTCACAGCCCGCCAGCGCCAGCACACCTGCAAGCGCAAGTGCCATACCCTTTGAGACACGTCTGGGGCAGTTTGCCGGGTCCGTATTCCTATCGCTCATGCGCGTATCCTGCCTGCTCATGGTCCGTCATCACCTGTGTTCGCCTCGACGCATCCATCCCTAACGAAATCAAGGTTCGATGGTTGCCGATTTTCCGGTCTCCTGCGTCGTCGCACAAAGCATAAACGCAGTGTTTTGGTATGGAAACCCTGACGTTTGGCTTCTCCCCTTCAATGGGCGGTGGATTGCGCGTCATTCTCGCAAGATCTGAGCAAAGAGGTTGCATTTCTCCTTGCCACCGGTGCGCTTGCACCCTAAACCGCACCACAGTTCGATCTGCAGAACCGGGGAGGTGGCAGAGTGGTCGAATGCGGCGGTCTTGAAAACCGTTGAACGTGAGAGCGTTCCCAGGGTTCGAATCCCTGTCTCCCCGCCATTAAGTCAATGGGTTACAAACTTTCATGCAGATCTCGGAAACGACCACAACTTGGCAGTTTCCTACAAAGTTTCCCACTTTCACGTTTTGCTCCATTTTTGTTCTCGTAGGTTTTGGGCCTCTTTTGCGAGGCGTTTTTGGTTCGCTCCCTTGGAATATTTCTGCACCATTGCTAAGCTCTGGCTCTGTTGCGCAAAGTAG
>NZ_LNWY01000027.1:0-2500 GCF_001681715.1 Tritonibacter mobilis
TGGTTGCGGGAGTAGGATTTGAACCTACGACCTTCAGGTTATGAGCCTGACGAGCTACCTGGCTGCTCCATCCCGCGGTGTTTGTTTTGTGTTTTTGTTTAGAGAGGTTTTATTTGGGTTCTTATTAGGTTTGGCGGTGCCCTACTCTCCCACACCTTAAGATGCAGTACCATCGGCGCAACAGCGCTTAACTTCCGGGTTCGGGAAGGGACCGGGTGTTTCGCTTGTGCTTTGGCCACCAAACCGAATAAGAACCCATGATCTTCGATCCTGGGTTTTTATTCGGTCGGCTGTGAGAGACTTGTGAAGCAAGTCTCGTAAGCCGCCGGAAGGCTTGTACGTTTGTACGAGCCACCCAGGGTCTAGATTTATCAACGTGTTGATGATTTTCATCATCAACGTGTTGTCCAAGTCAGTTTTGCTTTTTGGTGTTTGGCTGTCTTTTACTGGATCAGATCAAGCCAATCGGGCGATTAGTACCGGTCAACTGAACGCATTGCTGCGCTTACATCTCCGGCCTATTGACGTGGTGGTCTTCCACGGCCCTCAGGGATACCTTGTTTTGAGGGGGGCTTCCCGCTTAGATGCCTTCAGCGGTTATCCTTTCCGATCATAGCTACCCTGCACTACCGTTGGCACGATAACAGGTCCACCAGTGGATCGTTCACCCCGGTCCTCTCGTACTAGGGGCAACTCCTCTCAAGTATCCTACACCCACGGCAGATAGGGACCGAACTGTCTCACGACGTTCTAAACCCAGCTCACGTACCTCTTTAAACGGCGAACAGCCGTACCCTTGGGACCTGCTCCAGCCCCAGGATGAGATGAGCCGACATCGAGGTGCCAAACACTGCCGTCGATATGGACTCTTGGGCAGTATCAGCCTGTTATCCCCGGCGTACCTTTTATCCGTTGAGCGATGGCCCTTCCACTCGGGACCACCGGATCACTATGGCCGACTTTCGTCTCTGCTCGACTTGTCAGTCTCGCAGTCAGGCTGGCTTTTGCCATTGCACTCAACGAGCGATTTCCGACCGCTCTGAGCCAACCTTCGCGCGCCTCCGTTACGCTTTAGGAGGCGACCGCCCCAGTCAAACTACCCGCCACGCAGGGTCCCGGACCCAGATAATGGGCCGCGGTTAGACATCAAGAGTGCGAAGGGTGGTATCTCAAGGAAGGCTCCACCGCGACTAGCGTCACGGTTTCGATGCCTACCACCTATCCTGCACATCACAATCCTGATGCCAGTGCGAAGCTGTAGTAAAGGTGCACGGGGTCTTTCCGTCTAACCGCGGGAAGCCTGCATCTTGACAGGCAATTCAATTTCGCTGAGTCGATGTTGGAGACAGCGGGGAAGTCGTTACGCCATTCGTGCAGGTCGGAACTTACCCGACAAGGAATTTCGCTACCTTAGGACCGTTATAGTTACGGCCGCCGTTTACCTGGGCTTCAATTCGGAGCTCTCACCCCTCCTTTTAACCTTCAGGCACCGGGCAGGCGTCAGACCCTATACGTCGTCTTGCGACTTCGCAGAGCCCTGTGTTTTTAATAAACAGTCGCCACCCCCTGGTTTGTGCCCCCGGATTCCACTTGCGTAGGACCCGGGCCTCCTTCTCGCGAACTTACGGAGGTATTTTGCCGAGTTCCTTCAACATCGTTCTCTCAAGCGCCTTGGTATTCTCTACCAGTCCACCTGTGTCGGTTTAGGGTACGGTCTGATGGAGGGCTATTTCCAGGGACTGCTCAGCAGCCTGCTCAATCCGATAAGAGCAAACTACCTTCGCAATCCGTCACATCCTCCTGGCCCAGGAATATTAACCTGGTTCCCATCGCCTACGCCTTTCGGCCTCGGCTTAGGGGCCGGCTTACCCTGCTCAGATTAGCTTTAAGCAGGAACCCTTGGACTTTCGGCGAGAGTGTCTCTCACACTCTTTGTCGCTACTCATGTCATCATTCTCGCTAGTGATCTCTCCACGGGATCGCTCACGCGCCCGCTTCATCGAAAGAACTGTTCCTCCAATACGCCCGAAGGCGTTAAGGAGGAGCTGTTCTATGTCACACTACGCTCTGCTACCATGCACTATGTGCATCCTCGGCTTCGGCTCATGGCTTGAGCCCCGTTACATCTTCGCCGCAGGACGTCTTATTTAGACCAGTGAGCTGTTACGCTATCTTTAAAGGATGGCTGCTTCTAAGCCAACCTCCTGGTTGTTTTGGACATCCCACCTGCTTTCCCACTTAGCCATGAATTAGGGGCCTTAGCCGGAGGTCAGGGTTGTTTCCCTCTCCACTACGGACGTTAGCATCCGCAGTGTGTCTGCCATCTAGTACTCCCGGGTATTCGGAGTTTGGTTAGGATCAGTAAGCCTGTGGGGCCCCATTACCCATCCAGTGCTCTACCCCCCGGGGTATTCGGATGACGCTCTACCTAAATAGATTTCGCAGAGAACCAGCTATCTCCGAGTTTGATTGGCCTTTCACCCCTAGGCACAACTCATCC
>NZ_LNWY01000028.1 GCF_001681715.1 Tritonibacter mobilis
TTGACGTGCGGTTTATTACGCTCAAACTTTTCCTTTGCCATTCCTTAGGCGCCCTTTTGAAAATTGGGGGGTCCGACCGGACCCGGTTTCCTCTGCGCGCGCGGCTTATTTGGTTTGCGCGCAAAAATCAAGCGGTTCATTCTTGACAAACGCGCTATCCGCTGGCCGCGTCGGCGGCGTTCTCAACCACATCCGCCTCACGCGCATCAAACCAGCCGTTTTCCTTGTGCTGTTCAACCATCCAGGTTTCGATGGCCCTGACCGCATTGCGGGCCAGACCCTGCATCTGCTCTTCACGTGTGCGGGCATGGCCCGACCCAACCAGGAAGCTCTCTCCCGAGGTGGTCTCAAACACGGTGAAGGTTTTGGGCTCTGTGTTCAGCTTCTTATTCGCGGCGTCGTCCCAGACGGTGACATTTACCGCAAGCACGGATTTCGGACTCAGCACCAGAGGCACACCGCCGGGCGCTACAAAATACCCCTCTACGCTGATGCCAAAGTGATAAAGCTGATCGCCCTCATACTGAGAAAATCTTGCGGACACTTCATTGGTCAGCAGATCGACCCATTCCTGCGCCTCCACCGGACGGGAGCCGGGTACCATCTGCACCTTGGGCGCGACCACGATATTGTGGCCGAGTTTGTAGCTGCCCAGATCGCGCAGCTCATCGTCGGGGCTGGGCGGCGTACAGGCTGCGACAAGAACGGTCAGGGCCAGAAGGGCTATCGTGCGCAACATCAAATCTCTCTATCTCGCTCTCGGATCAGGGTGGCCAAGTGATAGACCGGGATTTCCCTCCCGGTAAACCCGCACAAAAGCGAACCCCCGCGCGGTTGCGCAGGGGCCACATGTTTTCCGGCAATATATTGCCGTTATTTGAATTTGTAGTCCTTGGGGAACCCATACGGTGGGCGCTTGCCAACCCCTGCCCGCTTGCCGAGCCACTGGCTGAGATCGGTTTCATGGCGGGTTTTGCCGCCGCCCATTTCCCACTGCAGCCCTTCATCCCAGTTGAAGGTGGTGACATCCGCAAGGCCGCCATCCAGCTCCAGCGAGCCCTGACGCCCTCGGGCCATGTTGTATTTCTGCAGGCGCACGCCCTTGCCGCGAGTGAGTTCAGGCATTTCCTCAATAGAGAATACAAGGAACTTGCCATTCTCGGAAACCACCGCAACGTGATCGCCAGAGACAGGAATACAGATCTTGGCGCGCTCGTCGTCCTTGACGTTCAGCACCTGCTTGCCGCCCCGTGTCTGCGCCACGATCTCTTTTTCTGCACAAACAAAGCCATTGCCGGCATCCGATGCCACCAGCAGACGCCCTTCCGGGTTATGGATGAAGAGATCAACGATCTCCACCTCATTGGGCAGATCCACCATCAGGCGCAGAGGTTCGCCCATACCACGACCGCCGGGCAGATTGGCCGCTGACAGGGTATAGAACCGCCCGTTGGAACCAAAGACCAAGAGCCGGTCAGTGGTTTCCGCATGGAAAATAAAGCGCGGGCCGTCGCCGTCCTTGAACTTCAACTCACGGCTCAGGTCGATGTGGCCGGTCATCGCGCGGATCCAGCCCATTTGCGAGCACACCACGGTGATCGGTTCGCGGTCGATCATCGCCTCAAGCGGCACGTCTTCAACTTCGCCCGCCTCGGCAAACTGGGTGCGACGACTGCCGCCCTCATAGTCTTTGCCGAACTGTTTTTTGGTCTCGCGCAACTGTTCGGTGATCTTCTTCCATTGCAGATCTTCACTATCGAGAAGCTCGGCCAGGCCCGCGCGTTCTTCGCGCAAGGCATCCCGCTCGCGGGTGAGTTCGATCTCTTCGAGCTTGCGCAAGCTACGCAGGCGCATGTTGAGGATCGCCTCGGCCTGCACCTCGGAGAGTTCGCCGTCGCCTGCGGCAGGCGTGATATACTCGGCCTCGGTGAAAGCGCGGGGATGTTCGCGCTCCCAGTTTTCACGCATCAATGCCGCTTTGGGATCATCGTCATAGCGGATGATGTCGATCACCCGGTCGAGGTTCAAGAAGGCGATGATGAAACCGTCGAGCACCTCAAGCCGGTGGTCGATCTTGGCCATCCGGTGGCGCGAGCGGCGCTGAAGCACATCACGGCGATGGTCGAGGAAGGCGCGCAGCACCTCCTTCATCGAGCAGACCTTGGGCGTCACACCGTCGATCAGCACGTTCATATTGAGCGAGAACCGCACCTCCAGGTCGGAGTTACGATACATCAACCCCATCAGGACCTCAGGGTCGACGTTCTTGGATTTCGGTTCCAGAATGATGCGGATGTCTTCGGCGCTCTCATCGCGCACGTCTGCAAGGATCGGCACCTTCTTGGTCTGGATCAGCTCCGCGATTTTCTCGATGAGCTTAGATTTCTGCACCTGATAGGGGATTTCGGTGACAACAACCTGCCATTGGCCCCGGCCCAGATCCTCAATCTCGTGTTTGGCGCGCAAACGGAATGAGCCACGGCCCGTGCGATAGGCCTGTGCGATGTTTTCCTTCGGTTCCACAATGGTGCCGCCGGTCGGGAAATCCGGCCCCGGCACATATTGCAGCAGCGTGTCATCACCCGCGTTCGGCGCCTTGATCAGGTGAATACAGGCATCAATCAGCTCGGAAATATTATGCGGCGGAATATTGGTCGCCATACCCACGGCAATACCGCTGGATCCATTGGCGAGAATATTCGGGAAGGTCGCAGGCAGAACGCTCGGCTCTTGCAGGCGGCCATCATAGTTGTCGCGAAAATCGACCGCGTCTTCGCCCAGCCCCTCCAGCATCGCCTCAGCGATGAAGGTCATCCGTGCCTCGGTGTAGCGCGAGGCCGCAGGGTTATCGCCGTCGATGTTGCCAAAGTTACCCTGACCATCAACCAGCGGATAGCGCACCGCAAAATCCTGCGCCAGACGCGCCATGGCGTCATAGATCGCCGCATCCCCGTGAGGGTGGAAATCCCCCATGGTGTCGCCAGAGATCTTGGCGGACTTCAGAAACCCGCCCGATGACGACAAGCGCAATCGGCTCATGGCGTAAAGGATGCGCCGGTGCACAGGCTTCAGGCCGTCACGCGCATCGGGCAAGGCCCGGTGCATAATCGTGCTCAGCGCATACGTTAGGTATCGCTCGCCAATGGCGCGGCGCAGCGGCTCGCGCAGCTCGCCATTTGCAGGCATCTCGGGGGTCGTGGGATCATCAACGATGTCGGTCATCTCATCCTGATACTGCCCACCTCGTCATGCGGCAAGCGGGCATCGCCCGTTTTCCACAGAAGAGCGACGTGGCGTGGCCGCGTTGCCCTGAAATCATTTGAAAATTCGCCCCATCAAGCCACTGCGGGGGAGGAATTTGCCACCTCTCCCCTCGTTTTATGTTAAAATTGTGGGATATGATCGCACCCAATGCGATTCTCGCTGCCAATTTCAGGTTCGGAACATCTATGTGCCTGCCGCGTTGAGCGCGGGAGCGGGGTAAGCTGCTTGTTTTACAGCGATCAATTTTCGGGGGAGTGTACGCGATGTCGCGGTTTTTGGTGGTTTCTTTTGCCGGTTTGGCACTAGCTTTTTACGAACTCAGCGGAGGTGCGGATTTCTCCCCACCCGAGCGCCCTCAAACTGAGACCCCGAGTGCCCGCGTCGCCGCAGCCAGTGACCGTGGCCGGATCATCAGCCGCCCTGCGGAAACCCAGCTCGCCAGCCCCGTTCTGACACCATATAGTGCACCAGCTGTGATCAAAACCGCCACTGGCAATCGCGCAGATACCGCATCCGACACCCCGACCGGGTCGGATGCTGCGGTTATCAACATCTCCTTGCGCGAACCGGCCTCGGTGGTTTCCCTGCCGCAGCCGATTTCTCTCAATCTGCCCGTCACGGGTCTGCGGATCGGATCGATAGAGGGGGGTCTTGGCGCGATCACAACCGATGAACCTCAGCCCGTCGCCGCTGTCGCAACCCCCGAGCCGATTGGCGACATGCGCAAGATACGAGCCTCTCGCGCCAATGTGCGTCTTGGGCCCGGCACCCGTTTTCCGGTGCTGATGCAACTGCTTGCCGGGGACAAGGTGCGCGTGCTTAACGACGATCCTTCCGGTTGGTCACTGCTGGAAAACCCAAAGACCGGGCAAGTGGGCTGGATTGCGGCTTCCCTGCTGAGCGCGAAACAGTCATAACTCGGCCCCGGACCTACCCCGGGGAGCGACGATGACCAAAACCTTGCTGATTACTGGCTGCTCATCCGGCATTGGCCACGCAGCCGCCCATGACATGCGCGCCCGTGGCTGGCGGGTGTTTGCCTCGTGCAGGCAGCAGCGTGATTGCGACCGCCTGCGCGCCGAAGGCTTTGAAAGCCCGCGCATTGATTATACCGACGCAGACAGCATTCAGACTGGGCTGGCCGAAGTGCTAAAATCCACCGGCGGCACGCTGGATGCGCTGTTCAACAACGGCGCACACGGGCTGCCCGGTGCGGTCGAGGATCTGCCCACAGATGGCCTGCGCGAGATTTTTGAGACCAATGTGTTTGGCTGGCATGAGTTGATCCGACAGGTGGTCCCGGTTATGCGCGCGCAGGGACACGGGCGGATAGTGCAAAACTCATCTGTGCTGGGTCTGGTAACATACCCTTGGCGCGGGGCCTATGCGGCAACAAAGTTTGCAATCGAAGGGCTGAGCGACACCCTTCGGCTAGAGTTGTCCGGCACCGGGATCGACGTAATCCTGATTGAGCCAGGCCCCGTTACATCCAAAATCCGGGAAAACTCCATTCCGCATTTTGAAAAGCACATCGACTGGAAAAACTCGCCGATCCGCGACCGATACGAGGGATCACTGTTGAAGCGGCTTTATGAATCCAGCGGGCCAGATGCGTTTGAACTGCCCCCTGCGGCAGTGTCCAAGAAACTCGCGCACGCCTTAGAGGCACGCCGCCCACGTCCGCGTTACTATGTCACCACGCCAACCTATATCGCCGGGACGCTGCGTAGGGTACTGTCCACGCGCGCGATTGACCGCATCCTGCTGCGGTATAGATAGACGCACCACAGCGAACCGAATGCAAATCAGAGGCATCCGGCGCCACAGGACAACAAAGGACCACACGGATCATGGGCTCTCCACTCTATATTTTGGGCATCCTCGCAATGGCCGCAGTGGCCATCGTGCTTGCTATCGGCATCGGCGGCTTTGGCGTCGGCGGAGAATTCAACCGCAAGAACGGCAACAAGATGATGCGCCTGCGTATTTTCTTTCAGTTCATCGCCGTGGTTTTGATGATTGCTTTTGTCTATTTTGCCGGCACAGGAAACTAACATGGTCGTTCTCAGCAAAATCTACACCCGCACCGGCGATAAGGGCGACACCGCGCTTGGCAATGGCGCGCGCGTTGCCAAACACTCTGCCCGTGTGACCGCTTATGGCACTTCGGATGAGTTGAACGCGCAGGTGGGCGTTGCCCGACTGGCCGCTGAGGGTGACATGGACGCCGCTCTGGCACGCATTCAAAATGACCTCTTTGATCTTGGCGCTGATCTATGTCGGCCCGATATGCATCTGGATGCAGACGCTGAGTATCCGCCGCTGCGTATCGCGCAAAGTCAGGTGGATCGCCTCGAGGCGGAAATCGACGTCATGAACAAAAATCTGACGCCCCTGCGCAGTTTTGTTCTCCCCGGCGGCAGCGCGCTTTCGGCGTATCTGCACGTTTGTCGCACCGTCGCCCGCCGCGCTGAGCGTTTGACAACGGAACTGGCCACAGAAGAAGACGTCAACCCATCGGTGACGATCTACCTCAACCGGCTTTCGGACTGGTTCTTCGTTGCCTCGCGCATCGCCAACGAAAATGGCGAGAAAGACGTGCTCTGGGTGCCCGGCGCTAACCGGTAGTCCTTTTTCGCCTGCGGAGCAGTTCCAGCTTCAACGAAGAAAACTCTACAGGACAACGAGGTCTTCAGTCGAGCAACGCCCACAGGCAACCTGCACCTTGGGGATACCGCTCTGAGGATCAGCAAGGTCTGGTTGAGTGCCTACGGTCCGATCGCAAGTGTTGGGCAATCGGCAAAATGCGTCTCGGAGGTATTCAAGGCCTCGACTTCATCAAGGAATGACAGAACATTGCCCGATTGAAATGCCTTAAGCGTTTCCAATGACAGGTCCCACCACTGTGATTGCAGCAGTCGCTCCCGCACGCTCTCCGGAAAGCGGAACCGAATGTGACGTGCCGGGCATCCTGCGACTATCGAATATGGGGCAACATCTTTTGTGACCACGGAATTTGCGCCAATAACGGCTCCTGCCCCAACAACCACACCTGGCATGACAATGGCCCCATCTCCGACCCAGACATCCGCCTGCAGGATGGTGGGCGCATCTCTCCTGGAGGCAGCCGAGAACTCAAGTGCCTCCATCTCATCTGCGCTATAGAACGCTTCGGCAGGCCCCTGTTCCAGAGCAGGATTTGTAGACACTCCCGTCATGTAGTGCGCACCTGCTGCGATCGACACGCGACGACCGATACTGCAGTACCGTCCGATAAAGACCCTGTCCCGCACAATGCCCGAATCATTCATATAGCTTTGGGCACCGATGAACACGCTGTGTTGAGAAATAGGGGCCGAGCTTTCCATTCGCGCACTCTGCTCAAAAAGGAATGAGCGTAGAGGTGCGAACTCTCTCGCCAGTCCCGCAGCGCTTATGCTCTTGGTATCCAGTTTGATCGAAGGTGCGAGTGTGCCCGCGACAAATTGTGCTTCCTTGCTGGCCAATGACTGCATTCGTAAATTTCTCGTCGATTTTTGCGAATGCAGTGAACTACACAACTGTTAACAAACCCCATTCAAAAGTCCTAAAGCGCACGCAAGCATCAGTCGCGACCTGCGTTTCACCCAAACCCGAATTGGCCAGGGTACTGCCCTACTATCGGCGGGAGGAACTTTTATATGCCCCTCAGCAGGTTTCCGGAAAGAAAATTCCGTAACGAAATTTGGCGTTATTGCTGCAAACGCGACGTCCTCGAGCCACAACGTGACGATTTTACCCTGTTGCCGTCGCCCTCTAGTCGGTATCAACACCTCGAGAGCATTCATGGGACCCGTGGGAGCGGGGCCCGATTGTTAAGGAGAAACGCACTATGAAGGTACTCGTGCCTGTCAAACGCGTGATCGACTATAACGTGAAAGTCCGCGTCAAAGCGGATGGAAGCGGTGTTGATCTCGCCAACGTCAAGATGTCGATGAACCCCTTTGACGAGATTGCCGTCGAAGAGGCCATCCGCCTCAAAGAAGCTGGCAAGGCGGATGAGGTGGTCGCAGTCTCCATCGGCGTCAAGCAGGCTCAGGAAACCCTGCGCACCGCGCTCGCCATGGGTGCCGACCGCGCCATCCTCGTAGTTGCAGCCGACGATGTGCATCAGGATATTGAACCGCTCGCGGTCGCCAAGATCCTCGCCAAAGTTGTCGAAGAAGAGCAGCCGGGCCTCGTGCTGGCAGGCAAGCAGGCGATCGACAACGACATGAACGCCACCGGTCAGATGCTGTCGGCACTGTTGGGCTGGTCTCAGGCAACCTTTGCCTCCGAAGTCGACATCGACGGCGATAACGCGAAGGTCACCCGTGAGGTGGACGGCGGTTTGCAGACCATCTCTGTGAAGATGCCAACAATCGTCACCGTGGACCTGCGCCTCAATGAGCCGCGCTATGCCTCCTTGCCGAACATCATGAAGGCAAAGAAAAAGCCGCTCGACGAGAAAACCGCTGCTGATTACGGCGTCGACGTCACCCCACGCCTGACCGTGGTGGAGACCAAGGAACCCGAGGCCCGATCTGCAGGCATCATCGTGGGCTCCGTGGACGAGCTGGTTACGAAACTCAAAGAAGCGGGGGCTGTGTAATGGCTGTTCTTCTCCTTGCCGAAGTCAACGCAGGTGAGCTGGCGCTTGATGCCACTGCAAAGGCTGTTTCCGCCGCGAAATCTCTGGGCGATGTGACCGTACTGGCTGCAGGCGCATCCGCTGCTGCAGCGGGCGAAGCTGCCGCCAAAATCGATGGCGTTGCAAAGGTGCTGGTTGCCGAAGACGAAAGCCTCGGCCACCGTTTGGCAGAACCCACAGCAGCGCTGATCGCGTCGCTCGCGGGCGACTATAGCCACATCGTTGCGCCCGCGACCACCGACGCCAAGAACATCCTGCCCCGCGTGGCAGCTCTGCTTGATGTGATGGTGATCTCGGACGTGACGGCCGTGGTTGACGCCGACACATTCGAGCGCCCGATCTACGCAGGTAACGCTATTCAAGTGGTGAAATCAGCGGATGCAAAAAAGGTCATCTCCTTCCGGACGTCCACCTTTGATGCCGCTGGCGAGGGTGGCTCGGCTTCTGTCGATACCATTTCCGCAGCCGACAACCCCGGCCTCAGCTCTTGGGTTGAAGACAAGCTCGCCACCAGCGACCGCCCCGAGCTCACATCCGCTGGTGTGGTTGTCTCCGGTGGGCGCGGTGTCGGCTCTGAAGAAGACTTCAAGATCATCGAAGCCTTGGCCGACAAACTGGGCGCTGCAGTTGGCGCATCCCGTGCCGCGGTCGATTCAGGCTTTGCTCCGAACGACTGGCAGGTAGGTCAGACCGGTAAGGTGGTTGCGCCTGAGCTCTATATCGCTGTCGGCATCTCCGGCGCGATCCAGCACCTTGCAGGTATGAAAGATTCCAAGATCATCGTCGCCATCAACAAAGACGAAGAAGCACCGATCTTTCAGGTTGCCGACTACGGGCTGGTTGCAGACCTGTTCCAAGCCGTACCGGAACTGACCGAAAAGCTCGGCTGATCCAAACAGCTCCGAAGAATGAGAAAGGCCCGCCAATTGCGCGGGCCTTTTTTGCATTTCGGGCATATTTCCGTGTGGCTCAGGCAGCCGCCAACATATTGAGAAGTCTTGACGCCACCACATCCGCGATCCGGTCATGTTCCTTGGGGCCAAGCATCATCTGCGCAGCAGGCAGGTCCATCGGGCCAAACATCATCCCCGGAATATCCTGCGCCTGCCCGGCTGTCGTCACCTCAAGCTCAATCACGCCAGATACACGCGGACGCAGAACATCAACCATAGACCGCTCCACAAGGCTTGGAGAAGGGCCAAGCGTGTCGACCGTTCCCATATCATACCGGAGCCACAGCAGCACAACGCGCCCACCAAGCGCATCCACGATGCGGCTCATTCGTGTCAGCCAAGTTTCTTGAAGGCCAGCCCGCACCCGCTCAAACCGGTCCTCGGACACGCCCTTAAGCGACGTTAGCAGATGCTTGTTGAAGTTGAAGTCAGTAAAATCGACCTCTGGAAACAAATGCACAAGCGCGTCATAGGCGCGCAAAAAGCGATCATTGCGCCGAGGATGGACCTTATAGAAACTATTGGTGAGGTTCTGCGCACCCATCACCTGCAGCACGGTCATTTGCCCACCCGCCGCGATGTCCATCAACGACTCATCATGTAAAAACGCATCAACCCCTGCGTTCACACAACCAAGGTTGATACAGGCCAAACCAATTTGCCCTTCGACGCCTTGGGCGAAAGGCCGTTCAACGAAACGCCCAAACACTTCGGTTCCACCAAGGAAACTAATGTAAGGATCACTCAGCGCACGCGCCGGTCCCCTGACACGCAGCCGCGATTCACCGTAGCTGCATAACTCGCTCACAAGCGCGTCTGCGCTTTTGAGTTCATAGCTCATTTCATCCACCACTTTTTCACCCAAGAGCCATATTGCCGCCCGAATCTTTCCAAACTGCTAAACGGCGAATTTGCTGAAAACAGAGGCAATCGGCCTTGTTTCTGCAGGCGCGAAACCTTTAGTATCCGCCCGCAGGCACTAGGCAGGCGCAAGGAAAGGCCATCCATCATGGACGTGAAAAAAGTTGGGGTTATCGGTGCAGGTCAGATGGGCAACGGCATTGCCCACGTCTTGGCGCTTGCAGGATTTAATGTTGTTCTCAATGACATAAGCCAGCAGGCGCTCGACAGCGCGCTGTCACTGATCCAGAAAAACCTCGCTCGTCAGGCCAGCCGTGGCAAGATTGACGACGCTGAGGTTGCCGCCACGATGGACCGGATCTCGACCACGCTCACTCTGGCAGATTTGGGTCAAACCGATCTGGTGATCGAAGCTGCAACCGAGCGTGAAGCCGTAAAGCAGGCAATCTTTGAGGATCTGCTGCCCCATTTGCAACCGCATACGATTCTCACGTCCAACACATCATCGATCTCAATCACACGTCTGGCGAGTCGCACGGATCGGCCTGAGCGTTTCATGGGGTTCCACTTCATGAACCCGGTACCGGTGATGCAGTTGGTTGAACTCATTCGTGGCATTGCGACTGATGAGGACACGTTTCAGACCTGCCAGGCCGTGGTTGAAAAGCTTGGAAAGACGGCTGCCAGCGCCGAGGACTTCCCTGCCTTCATCGTGAACCGCATTCTCATGCCCATGATCAATGAGGCGGTCTATACACTCTATGAAGGCGTAGGCAGCGTGCGCTCCATCGATGAATCCATGAAACTTGGTGCAAACCACCCGATGGGTCCACTGGAGTTGGCGGATTTTATTGGCCTCGACACCTGCCTTGCGATTATGAACGTGTTGCACGACGGGTTGGCAGATACGAAGTACCGTCCCTGCCCCTTGCTAACCAAATATGTCGAAGCGGGATGGCTTGGCCGCAAAACCCAACGCGGTTTTTACGACTACCGCGGTGAAACACCCGTTCCAACGCGCTAGCATATCATACCTAGAGTTTGTGAGAAGCGTTACGGGCGGCAACTGCTGTTGGGCGCCTTATGGCGTCTTGTCCATAGTATCTGATCTCAAGCGATTGAATGACACTCAGTTAAGCCTCATGATCGACATCCAGCCACCGGCCATTTTGCGTGAAATCGAACGAACCGGCAGCTTAACCGACGCCGCGGATCGGCGAACCTGACTCAATCGGCCGGTCAGCCATGCGATCCGGCGCTTCGAAGAGCGGCACAGCGTGAAGCTCTGGGAGCGGCGCCAGCTGCGACTCAAACCGACAGGGGAATATCTGCTTGGGTTGGCCATGCGGGTCTTGCCGCAACTTGAACGCAGCGCTTCGGTGCTGGAGGGTTACGCGCGCGGGCGACGTGGGGCATCCGGGTCGGTATAGAGTGCCGCCCTGTCAGGACTGTTTGATGCGGATCGTAGATCCATTTCTCGCCGCGTGGCCAGATGTTGATCTCGACGTGACCTCGGCTTTCCGCCTCCCCTGCCCCGGATCCGATCCTGATCCATCCATCAATGGCGGTGACCTACCGCGAGCGGGTGGCGGCGTTGATTGCCGGTCTGGGGAGAAGCGCAGAGATGCCCGCTGCGAAGGAAGCGCTGCGGGCTTTGGTGGATCGGATCGTACTGATCCCAGCTGCGGGGCGCACGGGCGTTGATATTGAGTTGGAGGGGGATCTTGCGGCGCTGCTGCGTCTTGCGACGGGGTCGGAGGCGGTCATTGCAACGCCGAAGGCCGCGCACTGTGGTGAGGCGCGGCTGGAAGGTTTTGATATTGTTGGAGAATTAGTATTGGTTGCGGGAGTAGGATT
>NZ_LNWY01000029.1 GCF_001681715.1 Tritonibacter mobilis
ATTTGTCAACATGACCTAGCTCAGCACGAGTGATCGGAGGGCGCGTGCTCTCAATCTCTTAATAAGGCACGTACCGCGTCTGACACTTTATTATGGATGACCTCGGGTGAATGAGAGCGGCCCGCCAAAACGGCAGAAAGATGCAAGTTCCCGCGTACGGCCCCAAGAAATAGCTCCGCTGCTGTTTCTGGATCGATATCAGGCAACGATCCCTTAGATTGTTGCAGGGCTAGAAATTGGGCGAGGCTTTTGGTGGCAGCTTCCGGCCCATTTTCAAAGAAATCTCGAGAGAGTTCCGGGAAATGTCGCGCTTCTGAGGTCATCGCCCGATACAGCGCCAGACCATCCTCCGATAGCAATACCGTCAGGTAGTCCACGCCCATCCTGAACAGCGTTGCCTCCAAGCTCTCGGTTGCAGAGCGCGGCTTCAGAGCTTTGATCACACGACCCGAAATGCGTTCGATCATAGCTTCAAAGAGCTTCTCTTTATTGGGAAAATGCTTGTAGAGCGTGCGCTTCGACCCCCCCACACAGGCATGGATTTGATCCATGCTGGTGCGGCCAAATCCTTCCTTCGCAAATATCTCCCACGCCGCGTTCAAGATTTCCTCTTGTTTTGCGGCTTGTTTGTCGGTTGGCGGCGTGACCGGGGCAGACATAGAGAACTCCATCATTTCTATGGCTTGAAAGGTACGATGCCGTACCCTATCTTGCAATGGTACGATACCGTACCATTGCGGAAGTGTCCCACTGGCAAAGTGGGGCCCACATGAGAGGGAGATCGCCAATGCCACGCCCGTCATCCGGAAAACTGCGTCTTATTGGGGTCTTAATCGTGGTCTTAATTGCCCTGCCCAGCGGGTATGGCCTTTGGAGCAACGCACAAACACGGGTTTACACAGATAACGCCTATATTCGGGGCGATATCGTTGCGGTTGCGCCGAAGGTTTCCGGTTACATCGCCGAAGTCGCTGTGAACGACAATCAACTGGTTGAGAAAGGCGATGTGCTTTTGCGTATTGATCACGAAGATCACGCCGCGCGCGTCCGTCAGGCGAAAGCAGCACTCGCGGCGGCTACAGCTGCACGACTCAGGCTTGATGAAGAGCGACAGATGCAAACCGTTTTTATAGATGAAGCGCATGCGATGATTGCGGCGGCGCAGGCCGAGGCGGATCGCGCCGGAAAAGACCTGCATCGAACTAACAACCTTATCGCCGATGGTTGGGCCCCAGCGGAGCGTCTAGAAGTGGTAACTGCCATCGCGATTAAGGCACGCGCAGGGCATGAGAGAGCCAGTGCTGGTCTTCGTGCACAAGAGCAGAAATTGCGTGTTCTTGACGCTCAATCATCAGCGCTGGATGCTGCGATAGAGCAGGCGGCGGCGCAACTGCAACTTGCGGAAATATCGCTGTCTGAGACGACGATACGTGCCACAGAACGCGGATTTATTGGCAATCTCCACGCGGAACCTGGCCAGTACGCCCGCCCCGGAGCGCCACTCTTGTCTGTTGTCTCAAATGATCACAAATGGGTCGTCGCCAACTTCAAGGAAACGCAACTTGGACGGATAGAACCTGGGCAAACTGTGTCGATCCGCGTGGATAGTTTTCAGGGTCTTGCCTTGACGGGGAGAGTGGAGAGTATCGCACCTGCAAGCGGGGCGGAGTTCAGCCTGTTGCCGCCAGATAATGCGACTGGGAATTTCATCCGGGTTGTGCAACGCATCCCGGTAAAAATTGAACTGGATCAACAGCATCCACTGTTTCATAAGCTCCGCCCCGGGATGTCTGCTGCGGTGAGCATCGAGACAACTCGCCTCCCTCATGGCAGTGCGGGCGATGAGTGAAACGACGAATGATCTTTGCAGGTCGACCGTGGGAGCCATGTGTTTCGGGCTAAAACAATCGCTGCTGTTGGTGGGACTGGTGCTCGCAGTGATGCTGGACGCGCTGAATGCAACAATATTTGGAATGGCCCGCGGACACGTCATGGGAACATTTCACCTGACCCCCGATGAGGCGGCATGGATCGGTATTGTCTATCTATCAGCCAAGCTGGCGTTGTTTCCCTGCGGCAGTTGGTTCATCAAAAAATATAGTTTGTTGACAGTCATTTGGGTGGCTTTATCGCTCTGTGCGGTTACATCCCTGATTTGTGCGATATCCGTAAATTATACTGTGCTGATCGGCAGTCGGGCGATGCAGGGCGCGGCCGGAGCGGTGTTGATCGTTTCCGCGCAAACCCTGTTGTTGGGGGTCTTTCCGTCAAATCGGCAGGGCCTTGTCCAGGCGATATTTGCATTGGCTGTTGTTGTGGCGCCGACCTCTCTTGCCCCCGTGGTGCAGGGGTATTTTATCGACGCTGCGATCTGGCAGGCCTCTTTCGTTTTGAGTATCGCCCTCGTCGCAGGCGCAGCTTCGATTTTGCTCTGCATGCCGGAGAGTGTTTTCCCAAAGTACCAGCACGCCGTGAACCCGTTTGACTGGCTCGGATTCGTTCTGTTTGCAATCGCGATGCTAAACCTCACGTATATTCTGAATGAAGGCACACGGTGGAATTGGTTCGAGGCCAGACATTTACGCTGGAGCGCGGCGGTGTTCGTTGTCGCCATAGCGATTTGCATTCACCGCCTCGTCACAAAATCAGATCAGGTGCTTCTTGATCGTGGCGTGTTCGGTGATGATCACTTCACGTTTGGGTTTTTCGTGAGTTTCATCGCCGGCGCAGCGCTCTTTGGCAGTGCGTTTCTGATACAGGCCTTCACTTTGAGCGTGCTGCGTTTCCCCGCAGGTGAGGCGGGTCTGTTGTTGTTGCCCTCAGGTTTGGCGACGATCACAGGGCTGTGTCTGGCTGGGTGGCTCATCACGTACCGAAACACTCCGCCGATAGCATTTATTCCACTTGGGGTTTTGCTGTTTATGACGTCCATGTGGTTGATGTCGCGCACGGGCTTGCAAAGCGGCTGGCAGGATCTGAGCGGCGCGCTATTGCTGCGAGGCTTTGGGTTAGGCTTCCTGTTTCTCAGTCTGACGCTCATCACACTCAGCGGCCTTAAGCCCATATATCGTGCAGATGGGGTTGGGCTTTTCAATTGGGGACGTCAACTTGGTGGCCTTATCGGTGTGGCGGTTTTGAGCAGCTACAACACCGGCATGAATGCCACGAACCTGCAGGTTCTCGGGCGGAACTTTGATCCTTCAAACACATGGTTTGGGTTGCGCAGACAGATGCTGGGTGAAGTGTTGATCGAGCGTGGTCTTGCACCCGGCCTGGCAGAACCCGCTTCTGCCTTGATGCTACAAAGCACGCTGAAACCGCAGGTGGCGATGCTTTCCTTCAACGAGGCCTTCTTAGCTTTGGCGTTACTGTTTGTGCTGGCAGTCCCGATCATTCTCTCGTTCAAAATAATACAAAAACGATTTGGGGCTTAAAATCCAATCCGCTGGCAATTGTATCACCCAGATTAGTCGCTGATGGCGCACATAGGACTATGCTGCAGTTAATGGATTAGTGCGTCAGCCCCAATAGCGACACTGGCAAGGATCGTCACCGTCAGTACCACGGACATCACCCCAAGTGCCAAACCCAAGCCGCAAACCAAACCATCCTGCTCCACAATTCCAACCCCAATGATGAACAAAGAAATCGCGGGAAACCAGCCACTTAGAGGAACTGGTAAGAACAGCGCAAAGGCGATGATAAACATCACTAGACCGAGTGCACGCTCGTGGCGCTGCGCAAAGAGTGCTCTGTAACGCGGCACCAACATACGTTCCAGTCGACGCGTCACTGGCCGAAGGCGCAATACAGTTCGTCTCAGCTTCGTTGGATCAAGTCGAAGGTTAGCCAGGCATCGAGGAAGCTTCACATGCGGATAGCCCAGCACCATTTGCGCTGTGGTCACGAGGAGGGGCAAAGCCGTCAAAAGAGTAGATCCAGGCGGAAGAGGGAGCAGCGTCAGGAGTGAGAAAACGACAATCGCCCACCCGAAGGAAGATTCACCCAATGCTGTGAGGAGGTTGCCAAGGGTCAACGTCCCGGCCCTATGCTGGTGACGCGACGTGCGTAAGATCGGGAGTGACAATGAGGGACGCCTGCTTTTCCCGTCTTCCTGCTGCATCTGTGTCTTTCCGTTTGGCTCACCTGCTATATCAGGGTGCCAGCGCCTATTTGCAATCACCTAGTCGCGAAAAGCGATGCGCGGTGTCGAAATCAGTTTGGAACCCCAATCATATAGCTGGCGGGCAGACAGTAGTAGTGACATGCAATCGCGATCAGCTGCGCCGGGGAGGCGTGCTCACGGTGGACCGAAGGTTGGGGACTTAAACAGGATTTGCGGTTGAAAGGTTGGTGGGTTACCTTCGCATAAGTTGCGCATTTGATGCGCCATATTGATGCAAATGCTCAGGAGACCCCATGACCACTCTGCACTCGCTTACATCAGCCGATTTCGAAGCATTGTTGAACCGAGCGTTTGAAGTGCGATCGGTTTCAGAGGATGTGCATCTGTCGCTGATCGAAGTGAAGGTAATGGGTTCTGGTGCGCGCGAGGGTGGGGCGTTTTCCACGCTTTGGCAAGGCCCTAGGTCGCCTATTCTGGAACAGGCAACATATCGATTGTTTGAGGAAAAGTTCGGTGAACAGGAGGTGTTTCTTGTACCCGTCGCCGAAAAGGACGCAGGCATTCAGTATGAGGCGGTCTTCACCTGATCGGCTGGAAGATCCCAGCGCATCAGGTCGTAGACGCCCTTGTCCTCCTGCGTGGTAAATCCGAGCCGCCGGTAAAGTGTCAGCGCTGGATTGGCTTTTTCGACATGGATGCTCACTGATTTTTGCAGTGCTGCCGCCTCCTCCTGAAGATCAAGAATAATGGCGCTCCCCAAACCCCAACCGCGTGCTTTGGGCAGCAGGGCGATGTCGATAATTCGGTGTTCGCGCTCCCAGCGCTCCAGATAGAGCCGTCCGACAGGCTCGTCCTCATGCAGGATCACCAACCACAACGCCAGCGGGTAATGCGCCTGATAATGAGCGTGCTGCGCCTCGAACTGCATCGTGATGAACGCTTGTTTTTCCGTCTCGCGCCAGGGGGTGCGGTCCAGCTCCGCTTCACGTGTGCTTCGATAGAGCGCTGCGAGGAAAGCGTGATCTTCGGGCGTGATCCATCGATACCCCAAGCCCAGTGCGGCTGCACGGTTCTGCAATGGCAGGGAGGCGGTTGCTTGCGGTCGCACCTCGAGCTTTGCGGAGAGGACGGATGCTGGGATCATGACGGGTTGGGCGTAATGTCTTGTGTGGTTGCGATCGCAGCATAGCCTGCCCCCAATTCGGTCCATGTCGCCGACCAATGGCCAAGGGATTGTTGACGCAGGTAAGCCGCCTTGCCGGTGTCTGGATCGAGAGAAAACAGGCTGAGACTGGTGTCCGCGTTGGGTTGCAGGATCAGATTGCAGTTTTGATAGACGTGCCCGATGACGGCCGGGTCGGACCAGTCATCCGATCCAGTCCCGGTCTGGTATTTTGCATAGACCGGGCAGTTTGCCCCATAGCTCAGTTGGGCGACAAGGTAGAGACCACCTTGGGGCGAGATGGACACATCCATCGTATGCACCGGAGACGCGAAGGAGGCAAACAGCACCCAGCCGCCAAAGCCGCTGGAACTGACCTGTTGCTGAACCTTCATGTAAATCTTGTCGCCGATCCGCGCGAATATATGGACCAGAGCGTCATGGTCGAGGCCACAGACGATTTGTTCGAAGCCGGTCAGCCCTTCGGAGATGTCCTGCCAGCCGCTCCAGTTCTCGGGCAAAAACGGCCTGTCGTTGGACTGAAGGTTCAGATAAGGCACTCCGTCCGCATTAATACCGGCAAGAAAAATGCGGCCATCCGCATTCTGCGTGGCGGTCAGGCTGACAAGCGCACCGGGAAGCTGCTGCCAGTCTGACCAGATCTGCGCTGGTGGTACTTCGACGGGTACTGTCACCTCGATCGGAGTTTCGGTTCCGGGTGGTACAACTTTGAAGGTTTTCTCAACCACGGTGTTGGGATTCTGGAATTTCCACCAGATGGTATTGTCCGCTTCTGAACTGGATAGGAACACGTTCGCGCGTCCGGTCAAACCATTGATCAGCACCGTATCAAGAACGCCGCTCACCCCGTCTGGCTTGCCTAGGTTTTGAGGAGGTGCAAAACGGTTGTCGGCGTCTTCGGTTTGGGTTTCGCGTATATAGGTCAAATCTCCGGTGGCCGCGTCCACTGCCAGAACGGAGACATATCCATTCTGGGTGACAGAAGCGTTCAAATGCTCCGGCTGGTAGCTGGTGTCGGTCAAAGCCGTGAAACCGCTGTCAAAACCGCCGTTTTCGACAGTCTGGTCCTTGTAGCCCAACGCGCCCGCCGGAGTGAGGGCGGTTAAAAAGATCCGAAAGTAGCTCGGTTCTGTGACCACACTTCCTTCGAATTCTGCGGGGGTGGCGTCTTCAACTGACATGTCGAAATGTCCTTCCGATAGGCTGAGCTGGGCGTAGGCGGTTTTGCAGGGGCAGGGGTCAGCTGCGTGACGGGTAAAGGCCCTGAAGCGCGATGATGAAATTCAAAGTCAGATAGGGCTGCATGTTGTTGTGCGATACCCCTCCGCCCGCCTCGGGCATCGCCTCGTAAGCAAGGTCGACCTGATTAGAGTCGGTATCGGTCTGATAAAGACGGTCGAAGCCGCTTCTGCCAAGCGTCACTGTGTCGCTTGGGATGTTCGTGTCTGCCGGGTTGGTACTGGCCATCGCCGTGTGGCTATGATTAGGCAGCTGCGCTTCGGTGAGTGTCGCCTGTTCGCTGCCCCCTCTCTGCCCGAGGCGGCGGGCGGTGAGGCCGGGACCGCGCCCGGGGTGCATGGGCGCACGCCCTTTCATATTCGGCAGCGCCGTTGTGCTGCGGCCATCACCGCCATAGGTGGTACCAATCAGCGAAAACAGGGCGGTGTTCTGGGCGATCGGCACAAGTTGACCATTACAAAATGCCCAACCGCGCGGAGCAAAATTCCCGGCAAAGATCCGGATTTCAGCGATAAAGGGTTCAGACATTTTCGCCTCCTAATGTCGGCTCGGGTAGATGCCGAACAGCGCCACGATGAAATTCACGCACAAAAAGGGCATCAGGTTGGTATGGGATCGCGACCCGCCCGTATGGGTCACCATCTGTGACGACATCTGCGTGAAGGGATCGGAGGCCGTGTAGTGATTGATCCCGTCGCCTGCCGCCAGCACATTGCCCTGCGGGCTGGCCGCCTCGCCAAGCGCCGTAGACGCCTGCAGCGGATGCGTGTGACTAGGCAGTTGATTCACCGTAAGGGTGACGTTTTCAGCGCCAGATTTCGCGCCCAGTCGGCGCGGACTGAGGCCAGGGCCGGTTCCTGCGTGGATCGGCAACCGTCCCCGCATGTCAGGGAGGCCAAATGTGGTGCGACCATCGCCGCCGTAAATGGTGCCAAAAAGGGAAAACAACGCATCGTTCTGCGACACTGCCAGCAACTGCCCATCGCAGAAGGCCCAGCCGCGGGGGGCGAAGTTGCCCGCAAACATGCGGATTTCACCTACAAAGGGTTCCGACATACTCTGTCCTTTCGTGATCAGTTGCGCGACGGAAACAGCCCTTGAAGGGCAATGCAGAAATTGACCGCGACATAGGGCTGCATGTTCTCGTGCGCCTGAGAACCACCAACATTTGTGATTGAACGCAGCCCGACCAGCGTCCCTGGATCGGGAGAGTGGTAGACTGTATCCGGGGAAACTTCGGCGGCGAGGAGATGTTTGTCCGGAGTGGGCGAGTTCCCGGGCGCAGAGGAGGCACGCACATAGTGCGTGTGAGCCGGCATTTCACTGAAGCTCAGCGTCGTGGTCTCTGCGCCATTCTTTTGTCCTAATCCGTGCCCCTCTCCAACATGCAAGGGGGTGCGACCGCGCAAATCAGGCAGCGCAAAGGATGTGCGCCCATCACCGCCATAGGTAGTGCCGAGCAAGGAATAGAGCGACTGATTTTGATTGATCGGTAGGATCTGCCCATCGCAAAAGGCCCAACCTCGGGGCGCGAAGTTAAACCCGACGATGCGAATTTCAGCGAGAAAAGGTTCTGACATAATCTCCCCCAAAAGTGCGCGTTTTTGGTGTGATTTCAACCGTATCTTGCCCGATAGGTATGATATAAATAACCTATAGGTGGTATATAATTATGCTCTTATGATTCTTCGAACGTCACATATGTTCAGCCATTTTGGCAATAAAAATATTCCTATAGTTGCTCTGGGTTTTGTGCGCAGACGGCGGTGTCAATCTTTTTTGTTTCGTGTCGGCGGTGACGTTATCATGCCGGGGAGAGGGGATCTGCGCGTTCTAATATGCGTGTGTATTTGGCCATATATACGGGTCTGTGCGCCTGTTTCTTACGTGTAGCGGTTGCCCGTCCTCAGTCTTGCTCATTCCGTGCCGCATGGTGAGGTGCCATTCTGCATCCGTGAATGGGATGCGGGTAGGTATTTGATAAACACTATAGATTTTTTTGCCGAATGTGTCGACAAGAGGCAATGAAATATAAAATCACAAATTATACTTGTTTTGAAATTCCTCAAAATCTAGTGATGGTTGTAATATTGTTTGCGCTCGATGATTTTGGAGCGTGGTTGACGGTTTGGAAGTGAACTATTCATGGTTGAGTTTGGGAACGAAAGCGCGGTATGCGCCGGTCGCTGCACGGTAACACCTTGGGTTTCGGGGTGTCCGATTTCGAGACGTGAGAGCGGTTGGAGCCCGATGAGACGGCGACTGAGTGGTGTGCTCCTGTTTCTGCTGCTCTCGTTCTTTGTGATCCCTCAGGCGGCAGAAGCGTCCTTCACGGACTGTCCAGCCAATACATCGCCTGGTGATCCGCTCACGATGAATCTCACAGAAGATGAATGCACCCTCGAAACTGGCGCCGCAGGTTCGGCGCTGTCTGACGATCTGATTCAGATTCAGATTGTTAGCGGCGCCAGCACCAATTTCTTCATCTTCGATCCGTCTGCCAATGACACCCGGGATCTTGTGTTCAATGTGAACAACGGGAGCGATCAGGGAACACTCGACGCGGATGGCGGTAGCCTGACAGGTATCGATTGCGCTGCCGGGTGTACGGTGAGCGGCACCCATGGGGGTACGCCCTTCAGCTTTGTTTATACGGCGTCGGGTGGCGGAGGCTCTCTGGATGGTGCGCCAGAAATTGACGATCTCTCTTCATCCACTGGCAATACCGTGGCGGACGGCGGGACGGACACGATTGCAACGGCGATCACCAGCGGCACAGCCACAACCATCACCTATGATGTTAGCAACAGCGGTTCGGAAACACTGACGCTGTCGGGCTTGACCCTGGGCACGCCGACCAATGCGTCATTCGGCTCCACCTCCATCGATACCGCATCCGTGGCATCGGGTGGCACAGAAAACGATGCCATCAGCATCACCTTCACCCCCAGCTCCACCACCGATGGCGCGACGTTCACAGTTCCGTTCAGTTTCACCACCAACGACGCCGATGACGGCACGGATGAAACCACGTTCAATGTCACAATCTCGGGCACAATCAATGCCGAAGCCGAGATCAGTGATCTGACCTCCTCGACAACAAATACGGTTTCGGATGGCGGCAGTGATGCGCAGGGAACGGTCGCTTCGGGCAGTACGCAAACGCTCACCTATACGATCACCAATACCGGAACCGCCGACCTGACGGTGGCCACGGCGACCTCATCAAGTTTAAACAACGTCACAGTGAATTCAGTTGGCGCGCCCGGGAGTACAACCGTCGCCGCAGCGGGCGGCACCACGCAGTTCAACGTGCAATATACACCGACGGCAGCTGGCGCGTTCTCCTTCGGTCTGTCTTTCGTCAACAGCGATGCGGACGAAGATCCCTTTGATTTCACCATCAGCGGCACGGCGACGGAGGTCCCCGGGTTCAGCCAGGCGATCGCGCCGGGGACGATCCTAGCGGATGGAACCGCGACGGTGACCTTCACCATCGACAACAGCGCCAATGCGACGGCGGCGACAGCGCTGGATTTCTCCAACACGCTGCCCGCGGGGGTGGAGGTTGCGGCGGCGCCCAATGCCTCCACCACCTGCACCGGCGGCACGCTGACGGCGAGCGGCGGTGGCAGCACAATCTCCTACACCGGCGGCACGGTGAGCGCGGGTGCCAGCTGTTTGGTGCAGGCGGATGTGACCGCGGCGAGCAACGGCAGCTACAGCAACACCAGCGGCGATCTGACCTCAAGCCTGGGCAATTCCGGCACCTCCAACGCACCGCTGACGGTGGCCTCGCCAGAGATCGACCTGCAACGCCCGGCGGCGACCTCGCTGGCGGATGGCGGCACCGATGCGCAGGGCAGCGTGGCGGTGGGGGTGCAGCAGGTGCTGACCTACACGGTGGAGAACACCGGCACCGCGACCTTGACCCTGAGCGGCACGCCCAGCAGCGCGGCGGCGAGCAACGTCAGCGTGGACAGCATCTCCGCGCCGGGTACGAGCAGCCTTGCGGCCAGCGCCAGCACCACCTTCACGGTGGCCTACACGCCAACGGCGGCGGGGGCGTTCTCCTTCGAGCTGGACGTGGACAGCGACGACGCCGACGAGGACACCTATGACCTGACGATCAGCGGCACGGCGACACAGGCTCCCGGGTTCAGCCAGGCGATCGCGCCGGGGACGATCCTGGCGGATGGAACCGCGACGGTGACCTTCACCATCGACAACAGCGCCAATGCGACGGCGGCGACAGCGCTCGACTTCAGCAACACCCTGCCCGCGGGGGTGGAGGTTGCGGCGGCGCCCAATGCCTCCACCACCTGCACCGGCGGCACGCTGACGGCGAGCGGCGGCGGCAGCACAATCTCCTACACCGGCGGCACGGTGAGCGCGGGTGCCAGCTGCTCGGTGCAGGCTGATGTGACCGCGGCGAGCAACGGCAGCTACAGCAACACCAGCGGCGATCTGACCTCAAGCCTGGGCAATTCCGGCACCTCCAACGCGTCGCTGACGGTGGCCTCGCCAGAGATCGACCTGCAACGCCCGGCGGCGACCTCGCTGGCGGATGGCGGCACCGATGCGCAGGGCAGCGTGGCGGTGGGGGTGCAGCAGGTGCTGACCTACACGGTGGAGAACAGCGGCACCGCGACCCTGAGCCTGAGCGGCACGCCCAGCAGCGCGGCGGCGAGCAACGTCAGCGTGGACAGTATCTCCGCGCCGGGTACGAGCAGCCTTGCGGCCGGCGCCAGCACCACCTTCACGGTGGCCTATACGCCAACGGCGGCGGGGGCGTTCTCCTTCGAGCTGGACGTGGACAGTGACGACGCCGACGAGGGCACCTACGACCTGACCATCAGCGGCACAGCGACACAGGCTCCCGGGTTCAGCCAGGCGATCGCGCCGGGAACGATCCTGGCGGATGGAACCGCGACGGTGACCTTCACCATCGACAACAGCGCCAATGCGACGGCGGCGACAGCGCTGGATTTCTCCAACACGCTGCCCGCGGGGGTGGAGGTTGCGGCGGCGCCCAATGCCTCCACCACCTGCACCGGCGGCACGCTGACGGCGAGCGGCGGTGGCAGCACAATCTCCTACACCGGCGGCACGGTGAGCGCGGGCGCCAGCTGTTTGGTGCAGGCGGATGTGACCGCGGCGACCGACGGCAGCTACAGCAACACCAGCGGCGATCTGACCTCAAGCCTGGGCAATTCCGGCACCTCCAGCGCGTCGCTGACGGTGGCCTCGCCGGAGATTGACCTGCAACGTCCGGCGACGACATCGCTGGCGGATGGCGGCACCGATGCGCAGGGCAGCGTGGCGGTGGGGGTGCAGCAGGTGCTGACCTACACGGTGGAGAACACCGGCACCGCGACCCTGACCCTGAGCGGCACGCCCAGCAGTGCGGCAGCGAGCAACGTCAGCGTGGACAGTATCTCCGCGCCGGGCACGAGCAGCCTTGCGGCCAGCGCCAGCACCACCTTCACGGTGGCCTATACGCCAACGGCGGCGGGGGCGTTCTCCTTCGAGCTGGACGTGGACAGTGATGACGCCGACGAGGGCACATATGACCTGACGATCAGCGGCACAGCGACACAGGCTCCCGGGTTCAGCCAGGCGATTGCGCCGGGGACGATCCTGGCGGATGGAACCGCGACGGTGACCTTCACCATCGACAACAGCGCCAATGCGACGGCGGCGACAGCGCTGGATTTCTCCAACACGCTGCCTGCGGGGGTGGAGGTGGCGGCCACACCCAATGCCTCCACCACCTGCACCGGCGGCACGCTGACGGCGAGCGGCAGTGGCAGCACCATCTCCTACACCGGCGGCACGGTGAGCGCGGGCGCCAGCTGTTTGGTGCAGGCGGATGTGACCGCGGCGACCGACGGCAGCTACAGCAACACCAGCGGCGATCTGACCTCAAGCCTGGGCAATTCCGGCACCTCCAGCGCGTCGCTGACGGTGGCCTCGCCGGAGATCGACCTGCAACGCCCGGCGGCGACATCGCTGGCGGATGGCGACACCGATGCGCAGGGCAGCGTGGCGGTGGGGGTGCAGCAGGTGCTGACCTACACGGTGGAGAACACCGGCACCGCGACCCTGACCCTGAACGGCACGCCCAGCAGCGCGGCGGCGAGCAACGTCAGCGTGGACAGCATCTCCGCCCCGGGCACCAGCAGCCTTGCAGCCAGCGCCAGCACCACCTTCACGGTGGCCTATACGCCAACGGCGGCGGGGGCGTTCTCCTTCGAGTTGGACGTGGACAGTGACGACGCCGACGAGGGCACCTATGACCTGACGATCAGCGGCACGGCGACCGGCAGCGCGGAAATCGGCGTCGGTTCTTCGAGCGGGGGCAATCTGGAGGACGGTGATACGGATACGATCCCCGGAACCCCAAGCGCCGGTTCAGCCAATGTCATCACCTACACATTCACCAATTCCGGCTCCGATACGCTCAACATCACGACACCGACGGTCGCTGGAAACATTTCCAACGAAACCAACGTTGTGGTGAACGGCTTGACGCTGGCGTCAAATACGGTGGCGAGCGGTGGCGGCACCACGACGCTTGAGATTTCCTATACCCCGCAAGCCAGCGGGGCCTATAGCTTTGATCTGCAAGTGGCCAATACCGATGCGGATGAAAGCCTGTTCAACATCACGGTGGCCGGGGCCGCGAGTGGGACGCCGGAAATCGAGGTGTCCTCCTCGGCCAGTGGGGCACTTAGTGATGGCGGCACCGACAGTATCGCAGGAGTGATAACGCCCGGCACCGCCACGTCGGTCACCTATACCATCACCAACAGCGGCACGGATGTTCTATCTCTCGATATGCCGTCGGTGGCCAGCAGCATCAGCAATCAGAACAACGTGACGGTGGACAGCCTGTCCCTCGCGGCAACAAGCGTTGCCAGCGGGGGCGGAACCACCACATTACAGGTGGACTATACGGCCATCGCAGGCGGCGCCTATGGGTTTGATCTGAGCCTTGGCTCTGACGACGCGGATGAGGACCCGTTTGACATTTCCGTCACAGGCACGGCGCAGAGCGTGGCGAGCGGGCTGTCGATACAGTCAGGCTCTGGCCAGGTGGCCGAGGTCGGCGCGCCATTCGCAGCGCCCCTTGTTGCGCGGGTGACCGACAGCGGCGGCGCTGGCGTCGCGGGGGTCGATGTGACCTTCGCTGCGCCGGCGAGCGGGGCTTCGGTGGTGTTTGCCAGCACCGGGACACGAACCGAAACCGTCACCACCGGCGCTGATGGGACGGCGACCAGCTCTGCCATGACAGCCAATGATACGGCGTCCAGCTACGCCGGTGGATCGACGCTGACCTCCTACGATGTCAGCGCAAGCGCCACTGGCCTCAGTAGCGTCAATTTCGCGCTCACCAATGACCGCGATGCAGAAGCGGATATTCAGAAAACCCAGGAGGTAATAGCGGCCTTTGTCTCCAACCGCGCCAATACCATCGTGTCCAATCAACCCGATCTGGTGTCGCGACTGACACAAGGCGGATTGGCACGACAGCAGGGGCGCAACGGGTTTGGGTTGCGTGCTACCTCAAACAGAAGATCCGCGACCTTCCGCTTCAGCCTGCGCGCGCTGCTGGAAGAAGCACGCCGCCGCAATGACGGATCGCGCTGGCGCGAGGCGCTCCGGACCGCTGAGGCGGGCGCAGAGGCCGCGGCAGAGGATGCGATAGCGGCGCGGGGTCCTGCGTTGCGCTTCAGCGCCACGGAACCTTCCAAATCGGAGACGACGGAGGCCCCCGTCTTTTTTGCACCAGTCATCGCTTCCGGCTGGGACTTTTGGGCTGAGGGCACCTACGCCCTGACCGAGAACGGCAATTTCGAGAGCCGCTCCGGCCTGTTTTTTGCGGGAGCGGACTACCGCTGGTCGGACAAGGTTGTTCTGGGGGTAATGGGACAGCTGGATATCACCGACGAGGACAATAGCGCCGCCGGAACCTCGGCCAGCGGTACGGGGTGGATGGCCGGGCCCTATGTGGTGGTGCGTCTGGATCAGAACCTCTATCTCGATGTTGCGGCGACCTATGGGCAATCCTCCAACACGGTCAATGCGCTTGGGCTGTTCGAAGATGACTTCGACACCGAGCGGTTCCTGTTGCAGGGCGGGCTGACCGGGGATTTCAAACTGGATGCGCGCACCACGATCAGCCCCTTTGCGCGGCTGACCTACTACTATGAAAAGCAGGAAAGTTACACAGATACCCTTGGGCGCGTGATCCCGTCACAGGAGTTTGATCTTGGGCGGTTTGAGTTCGGGCCGCGAGTTTCGTGGCAATTGGCATTGGACGGGAACACGCAGTTTTCGCCTTATCTGTCATTCTCGGGCATCTACGATTTCAACAAGTTGCAGGGGACCAATCCGACGGACGCCACGCTGGCATCGTCGCAATCGGATTTCCGAGGCCGGCTGGAGGCCGGTGCGACTTTCATCGTCCCAGATCGCGGAATTAAGATCGCGTTCGAGGGTTTTTACGACGGCATCGGAGCCAGCGATTTTGAATCCTACGGGGCGAGCTTAAACATTCATATCCCGTTCTGAGGGTAACGCTGAGCGGTGTAAAAAAGGTGTTCGAGAACAACAGATCAGACGCTCTGCCTCGCGCAGCTGGACCAGAAGTACATTTATCTACCCGTAGCTGAGAAATCGGGGACTTAACCTTCTGGGAGAGCAAAAGGTTGCAGGCTTTTTTCAAACAGCCCCAAAAACTCTAGGGTGAGGATCGACGTTGACTTGTGATTTGGCCACACGAGCGAGAGTTGGTGAGTTATGTTGGCGGAGAAAGGGCGGAAACCGACCCCTCTGCCAGCATATTGTTTGGCATCAAGCTCGCTGACGACCGATACACACACACCTTTGGCCGCCAGCTCGCAGGCGCACGTGAACTGCCGCGTTTCAATAAAGTTGTCCATTGCGATGCCTGCAGCGTCCAAGATGTCACGCAGGCGCAAATAAAACTCGCTGCCGAAACGGTCATGGGCGATGCGCTCGCCTGCGAGATCTTCTGGGTGGATGATCGATTTGGATGCAAGCCGATGCCCTTCCGGGAATACGCAAACACAGCGAATGGGGATGGTTTTGCTGTCCAAGGCGTGATGCGAACGAAAACCATCCGTAATGCCGCAATCGTATTGTTCCCCGATGACCCAATCCAGAATTCTTTCTGGTCGGTCTGGTTCGATTGTTACCGTAGTTTCCGGGCGGGCAGATAGAAAATCTGCGACGACACCCGGCAGATGGCTCGTTGAAAAACCGGGCAGGCAGGCGATTTTCAAATGACCACTGGTTCCTGCTTGAATATTCTGACGCAGATTGCGGATTTGCCCCATAGCACCAAAAATCCGCTGGATTTCGGGCAATAAATATTGGGCCTCCCGCGTGAGTGTTAGGCGACGACCTGATCGCGAAAAGAGAGGATAGCCCAATTCCTTGGACAGATCAGCGAGCAGGCGGCTTACGGCTGGCTGAGAGATGTTCATCGCCTTGGCCGTCAAGCTCATCGTGCCACTTTCAGCAAGAATATTAAGGGCTTGAAGCTGCCTGATCCGTATCGGTTCATCAACAATCATCCCATTTCCCTTTTGCCAGAGGACGCCTATATGAGCGCATTCATAATGCAATATTATATGTAACAGAAATAATAATGTTGAATTATATTTTTGACTGCGGCACGCTTTCGTCAATCACAGCTGCCCGACTCTCTTGGATGTAAGGGCGACGACACAAAGGGAGCATACTGCGTTGTATTCTGCACTGAGCAGACTGCGGATTTCATGGGTCAACTGCCGAAGTGGCAGGAGCCATTGCGCCGGTACTCTTGGTCACCAAACGACAACAAAGGGGAATTTCACCATGACAGTTAAACTCAGCAAGTTTGGTCGCGTGGCCATTGCGACGACAGCAATGGTTGCCGTGCCGATGATGGCAGGGGCCGAGACGTTGCGCCTGCTGACTTGGGGCGGGTATGCGCCCGAAGAAGTCATTGCCAAGTTTGAGGAAGAGACGGGTCATACCGTCGAGGTTACGACCTCCAACAACGAAGAGATGATCGCCAAGTTGCGCGCAACAAACGGCGGTGGTTTTGATCTGGCACAGCCAAGCCAAGACCGCATCACCAGCGCGCAAGAAGAGTTTGGCATCTACAAACCCATCGACATGTCCCGTATCAACGCGGATCTGTTCATCCCATCGATGCTGAGTGCGACCGCCGCAAATACGACATTTGACGGTGAAGTCTATGGTTTGCCGCATGTTTGGGGTACCAGCGGGTTGGTGGTGAACACCGCCATGGCGCAAAGCGTGCAGGACTACACCGATCTTTGCGATGATGCGGTGGCGGGTAAGGTCTCCTACCGTCTGAAGCGTCCGACCCTGATCGGCTTTGCCTATTCCATGGGTCTCGATCCGTTTGCCGCTTACGGCGACAGCGCCACCTATCAGGGTATCCTTGATCAAGTCGAAGCCAAGCTGACCGAATGTAAGGCCAATGTGAAAACCTATTGGGACGGTGGCGACGAGATCAAAAACCTGCTGCGCTCTGGCGAGGTTGTGGCCTCTATGGCGTGGGATACAGGCGGTTGGCAGTTGAATGCTGACAATCCAGACATCACTTTTGTCGCGCCAAAATCCGGTGCTCTGGGTTGGATTGATACCTTCGTCCTGCCCGCGCGTGGCCGTGCCGACGATGCAGCCTATGATTGGATCAACTTCGTGATGCAGCCAGAAATCGCTGCAATGATCACCAATACCGCAGGCAACTTTACTGCGGCAGTGAATGGTGACGCCGAGGTGAATGCGGATCTGAAAGCGCGCTATCAGGGCAGCTTTGATCAGCAGGCCATCGACAACATTAAGTGGTATCCGCCGGTTCCCGCAGGTCTGGAAGCAATGGAAGGGGCAAGCCTCGACCGGATCAACGCCGCGAACTAAGGCCCGACAATACCCAAGTGAAGGGCGCCGAAGGGTGCCCTTTCTCATCTTATGAGGTTACAATTTGACTGACTCTCACCCCGATTTGGAATGCCGCGATCTGGTAAAGGACTTCAGTGATTTCAAAGCTGTAGATCGTGTCAGCTTTGACGTCCCGCAAGGGTCCTTTTTTTCCATTCTTGGCCCGTCCGGTTGCGGCAAAACAACCCTTTTGCGGATGATTTCCGGCTTTCAGTCGCCCACCAGTGGTGATCTGCGGATCAAGGGCAAATCCATGATCGGTGTGCCACCGAACAAACGGCCTGTTTCTATGGTGTTCCAACACCTTGCATTGTTCCCGACAATGAATATCGGGGATAACGTGGGCTTTGGGTTGCGGCAGCGTGGGGTCGGTAAAGCCGAAATCAAAAAGCGCGTAGAAGAGGTTCTGGAGCGGGTTGGGTTGCCGGGTGTGTCGGCGCGTCGTGTGGATCAATTGTCAGGTGGGCAAAAGCAACGTGTCGCGATTGCCCGTTGTATGGTGCTGGAACCAGATGTGTTGTTGCTGGACGAGCCCTTAGGCGCACTCGATCTGAAACTGCGCGAACATATGAAGGTTGAACTCAAAGCGCTGCAGGCCGAATTCAACACAACCTTTGTCTACATCACACATGACCAGTCTGAAGCTTTGGTAATGAGTGATAATATTGCGGTCATGAACAAAGGCCGGTTTGAACAGATCGGCGCACCGCATGAGGTTTACCACGAGCCTGCAACGGCCTTTGTCGCCGGCTTTGTTGGGGATGCGAATAAATTCGACGCAAAGGTGACCTCTGCGAATGGCTCGATGCTGTCGCTGGTGACAGACGCCGGAACCGAGATGAAAATCAATGCTGCTGGGGCCAGCCTTAACGCGGGCGAGCGCACGCAGGTTTTCTTGCGCCCCGAGGCCATTGAGTTGGTCGCCACCGCGACCACAAACGACGAGGGCTGCAATGTCAGTCCCGGTGTGGTCGAGTCTGTGTTGTTCAATGGTGCGAACAGCTCGGTGACGGTGCGGAACAGTGCAGGAGGGTTGGTAAAAGTCGCGCTTCCTCAAACCGGAGGGTTTGCGGCACTGCAAAAAGGGGATGCGGTGTTCACGCGCTGGCAACCCAAAGACGCGCGCTGCTTTTCGGCGGCGGAGGCTGGGTCATGAGATCCGATGCCTCCCGCTTAGGGTTTTATCTCCTGCTCGCACCGATATTGTTGTGGCTGGTGGTGCTGATCATCTTGCCGCATATCGGGCTGTTCATCGTTTCAATCAGTGAGAAACTCGGCCCGCGCGAATACGAGACTGGCTTCGGGAATTACACGGCCTTCTTTAGCGAACCGCTCTACTGGCGGACATTTGCGCGGACTGCGATCATGTCGATCCTCGCAACGGCGCTGACCTTGGTTCTTGGGTTTCCGATTGCTTATTACATCGCAAAACTCACGCGAGGGCGCACCAAGACGGTTTTGTTCCTGATGTGCATGATCCCGTTTTGGGTCTCAGAACTGGTCCGCACATTCGGTTGGATGATCCTTCTGCGGGAAACAGGTGTTTTTTCAAATCTGTTGCAGTCGCTCGGCCTTGTGAGTGGTCCCGTCGAGATGCTCTATAATGACGCAGCGATCATGGTGGGGCTTGTTTACACGTCGATCCTGTTCATGGTCGTCCCGCTTGTCACTACACTCGACAGCCTCGACGACAGCCTGATCGAAGCGGGCTATGACCTGGGCGGGACGAGCACGTCCATCATGCGCGAAATCGTCATTCCGCATGCGATGCCGGGAATTGTGTCTGGCTGCATCGTGGTCTTTATGCTGTCGCTAGGAAATTACCTGACGCCGATCCTACTCGGGGGCAAAGACAGCCTTTGGTTCACAGGCATGATCTACACGCAATTCATCACCCGGTTTAACTGGGAACTTGGGTCTGCCTTTGGGTTCTTGCTTCTGGGACTATCATCTCTGGTGGTGTTCCTCGGCCTGAAACTCTCCGGTCAAACACTTTCGCAAACGATGGGGCGCTCATGATACCTACAGTTCCCCAACCCGGTTTCGCAAAATGGTGCTATCGTGCCTATGTCACCGTGTTTTTTGTTTATCTTGCGCTGCCTCTGACCGTTGTCTGCGTCTTTGCGTTCAACAATAGTGTGTTTCCTTCGTTGCCGTGGGAAGGCTTTACGCTCGCATGGTTCTTTGGCTCAGAGGCGCCATACATCGGTGTGTTCAACGAACGTTCCATCCTGCGCTCCATTGGTACCTCGGCATTTGTGGCGTTCTGGGTGTCTGGCCTCGCAGTGGCAGTGGGCACTTGCAACGCCTTCCTGTTTGTCAGGCATGAATTTCGCGGCAAAGCGCTGCTCTACATGCTGATGTTGATGCCTTTGATCATTCCGGGCGTGATCCTTGGTATTTCAATTCTGGTGTTCTCGAGCTCTGCGGCCAATGCACTAGAGGATGCAACCGGCATGTGGTTCGATGGGCTGCGACCGGGCTTGCCACTGGTGATCCTTGGTCAGTTTTCGTTCATCACGACGTTCGCCACACTGGTGATTACAGCGCGCCTGCAAAAATTTGATCCAAGCCTCGAAGAGGCTGCACTGAACCTAGGCGCGAGCAAATGGGGCGCAATCCAGCAAATCACACTGCCATTCTTGCTCCCGGCAATTGTCGCATCCGCGGTGGTATCTATCTTGATGAGTTTTGAGAACTTTAACACCACGTTGATGTTGGTCGGCTCGGATTCACCGCTTACCATCACAATGTTCGACAAGCTCAAGCAAGGGTCGACGCCCGTTCTGAATGCGGTGTCGTTGCTGCTGATCATCGTCTCCGCAGTGCTTGGCTTGATTTCGCTGCTCTTTCAGAAGCGAAAGTCAGCAGCCTGAGCGTAGTTCTGAGATGGAAATTCGAACGCTAGCATGAGCATACATGCTTGTGAGTGGCCGAGTAGTTCACCGAAGAGGTCAGAGACATCAATCTCTGGCCTCTTTCTTGTGGGTGCAGACGCTCTGAACTTCGGAGTATTGCGCGGCGGGTGTTCACAACTTAGGTTCGTCATCACCTCACAATGCTAAGAAATGTCGCATGAAATCTCTCCGCCTCCCACTCTGGACCTATGTTGCGCTCGCGTTGTCTTGCTTGGTGTCGGTGGTGTCACCGGCGAAAGTGACGGCGGAGCCTTTGCGCGTGTTTGCTGCCGCGAGTTTGAAAACAACTTTGGACCAAATCGCGACTGAGTTCTCCAAGGACACCGGTACGCCGGTTTCGATCTCCTACGCAGGGTCTTCTGCACTCGCGCGTCAGATTGGGTTGGGTGCACCTGCGGATGTGTTTATCTCTGCAAATGTGGGTTGGATGGATGAGCTGGAACAGCAGGAACGCGTCGTTAAAGGCACCCGGATTGATCTATTGCGCAATCGGTTGGTTGTGATCGCAGCATCACAATCTGTGCCCCTTGGCAATCTCGGGGAATTGTCACATGCGTTGGGCGACGGACGGCTCGCGATGGCACAAACCAATGCCGTGCCAGCGGGAATATATGGCAAAGCTGCGCTGCAGCATGCAGGTGTTTGGGACGACATCTCAGAACGCGTTGCGCAGACCGACAATGTCCGCGCGGCTTTGGCACTGGTTGCAACTGGGGCGGCGCCCTTTGGCATTGTGTATCAAACCGACGCGAATGCCGAAACACGCGTGTCTGTTGCGTTCAATATCCCCGAAACGGCCCACCCCCCGATTATCTATCCAGCGACCGCCGTGCGCGACACAGAGACCAGCCGCGCGTTTCTGCAACACCTTCAGTCCAACGTCGCGCGACAAGTGTTCCTGTCTCAGGGCTTTACCCCCATCGGTGCGCCGTGATCGCAACCATGATGACGTGGTTTGGACCTGAGGAATTACAGGCCGTACGCCTCTCGATAAAAGTGGCATCTTGGGCAATGGTCGCAAGTTTGCCGATTGGAATTCTAACGGCCTATGCACTCGCGAGGTGGAGTTTTCCCGGTAAGCAGCTGTTGAATGGTCTCGTTCACTTGCCCCTGATCCTGCCTCCGGTTGTAACCGGTTATTTGCTCTTGCTGTTGTTTGGGCCAATGGGGCCCATGGGTCAGTTGCTCGCAGCGTTGAATATCTCGGTTGCGTTCAGGTGGACAGGGGCCGCACTGACGGCTGCGATCATGGGGTTTCCACTCATGGTCCGCGCGTTGCGGCTTTCGTTTGAGCTGATCGACCCAAAGTTGGAGCGCGCAGCGTCTACCCTTGGGGCCTCGCCGCTTTGGGTGTTCTGGAGTGTGACTTTGCCTCTCGCGCTGCCGGGTGTTGTGGCGGGAAGCGTTTTGGCTTTTGCAAAGGCGATGGGGGAGTTCGGGGCCACGATCACATTCGTCGCCAATATTCCGGGAGAGACGCAAACCTTACCATCCGCGATCTACGCATTTCTTCAGGTGCCCGGTGGAGAGACGTCCGCGCTCAGGCTGGTCGTCATCTCAGTTTTGATCTCCTTTGCAGCGTTGCTAGTGTCTGAGGCGCTAAATCGTCGCCTGATCAAGCGACTGGCGGCCGCATGAGTTTTGACGTCGATATTGCGCTGGCGCAGGGTCGTTTTCAGCTCGATGCAAAGTTCTCCGTACCAAGCGGTCTTACGGTGCTGTTTGGGAAATCTGGCTCGGGCAAAACCACGTTGATCAACGCGGTTGCTGGATTGCTGATGCCAGATCGTGGCCGGGTGCGCGTTGGCCAACGTGTCTTGTTCGACTCAGAGCAAAAGATTGCACTTCCTGCTCACAAAAGACGGTTGGGTTACATCTTTCAGGATGCCCGACTGTTCCCCCACCTCAGCGTTCAGAAGAACTTGCTCTATGGCCAACGGTTTTTGCCCAGATCCCTCGGCAAGACCGATCCAGAGCAGATCATATCTCTCTTGGGGTTAGAGGCGCTATTGCAACGCCGCCCTGAGCAGCTTTCTGGTGGAGAAAAGCAACGGGTTGCGATTGGGCGCGCATTGCTTGCGGCACCGGAACTGCTGTTGGCGGATGAACCTTTGACAGCACTGGATGAAGCACGAAAGCTTGAGATCCTACCTTATTTTGAGCGCATCAGAGATGAATTAAAGTTGCCAGTGCTCTATGTGAGCCATGCTGTCACGGAAGTGGCGAGATTGGCGAGCACCGTTGTTGTACTGGATCAGGGCCGTGTCACGCAGGTTGGTTCCGCCAGTGAGGTATTATCCGATCCGCAAATCGTTCCCACAGGTGTGCGAAATGTGGGCTCGGTCATCACGGCGCAGCTTCTTCAGCATCACGTAGATGGGCTGAGCGAATTGAGCTGTAAGGGTATTCCGCTTTTCGTTCCACGCATCGACCGCCCAATTGGCACCGTCATGCGTCTGCGGGTTGCGGCACATGAAATCATCCTGTCCCTCAAAAAACCGGAGGGCCTTTCAGCCCTGAATATCTTGCCCGGAACCATCGCCGCCATTCATTCGGGGGGCGGACCGGGCGCGCTGGTAACGCTTGAGACTGCGGCAGGCGCATTGCTCGCCCGGGTGACGCAGAGATCAGTTGCGACGTTAGAGCTGGAAGTCGGAAAGCCCGTATTTGCGGTGATGAAGTCCGTGGCGATTGCGCCGCAGGACATCGGAAGAGACCATGCCTAGCACTGCGCGGAAATATTATAGATAATATATTCTTTTCATATTGAGCTGTTTCCCGTATAGCGCTTGACGAACCACCTGTTCGGCGTGCCGCTAGGAAACCGGGATCAAGACGTATGATCGAAATTCAAAATGTCAGCCTGACTTTGGATGATAACCCGATCCTGCACGAGGTGACGCTCACGTTAACAGAAAAGCGGATCGCGATCGTTGGTAGCAATGGCAGCGGTAAAAGCAGCTTTGTAAGATTGCTGAACGGGTTGCGCACGCCGAGCGAGGGCAGGGTGCTCGTCGATGGCTATGATACGCAAACCGAGGGGCGCAAGGTACGTCGACGTGTCGGGTTTGTATTTCAAAACCCAGACAACCAGATCGTCTTTCCTATTGTCGAAGAAGACGTTGCTTTTGGGCTGAAAAACCTAGGGGTTCCCGTCGCAGAACGCGAGCAGATGGTTGACGAGGTGCTCAATCGCTACGGTCTGCTGTCTAAGCGCAAGCAACCGTCTCATACGCTGAGCGGTGGGCAAAAGCAGCTGCTCGCAATTGCTGGTGTGCTTGTGATGAAACCAGCGTATGTCGTGCTGGATGAACCGACCACCCTGCTTGATTTACGTAATAAGCTGCGGGTCAGTCAGGCGATTGATGGGTTGGATCAGACTGCCATCATGGTCACTCATGATCTTGATCTCGTGGAAAATTTTGATCGTGTGATCGTGTTTGACCAAGGGCGGATCATCGCGGATGACGTGCCAAACAAAGCGCTGCGGCGCTACGTGGAGGCGATGCTGGATGCTTGATCTCTATGTCGAAGGGCGTTCGGCCCTGCACCGTCTGGGGCCGGGGTGGAAAATTCTCGGGCTGGCGTTTTCTGGTACTGTTCTCTTCGCGGTTGACCATGTCTGGCTGTCGATCCTGTGGCTCGCTATATCGCTCACTCTCTACGCTGTCGCGGGGCTGCCACTTTGGCGGGCTTGGCGACAAATCCGCCCAGCTCTATGGCTCTTCGCGCTGATTTTTGTGGTGCAAGTCCTGTTACACAGCTGGCAGCTGGGTCTCTTAGTGATCATTCGATTTGCTGTGTTGCTACTCTTGGCCGGACTGCTGACATTGACCACCCGGTCCAGCGATATGATCGACGGATTAGAAGCAGGAATGCGCCCGTTGCACCGTTTGGGGGTGCGTACTGAGAGCATCAGCTTGGCGATTTCACTAACTTTTAGGTTCATTCCGGTTCTGACATCTGTCGTTCACGAGGTTCGCGAGGCGCAGAGCGCTCGGGGTCTTGAACGCAGCGTCTTTGCAATTGCGATCCCATCAATCATCCGAACGCTCAGGATGTCAGAAGAAATCTCTGACGCCATAGATGCGCGTGGATTCTGAACATCTGAATACTGTCATGCGGACATAAAGGAGCCATCCATGGCCACGAAGGACATCGTACTTATCGCATTGTTTGCAGCACTTGTTGCAGCACTTGGGGTTGTGCCTAACATCACCTTGCCAATGGCGGGCGGAGTTCCGATCACCGCACAATCTATGGGCGTTATGCTGGCTGGTGCCTTGCTCGGAGCGAAGCGCGGCGGCCTAGCAATAGTGCTATTCCTCGTCTTGGTCGCGGTCGGGTTGCCGCTACTCTCCGGTGGGCGCGGTGGCGCAGGGGTGTTCTTTGGCGCATCCGGTGGCTTTCTGTTCGGCTTCCCTGTTGGCGCATTTGTCATCGGCTATCTGTTCGATCGTCACATTGGGCAGCCCTCTTTTCTACAAGGCTTGATCTACGTGTTGATTGGCGGGATCGGGGTTGTCTATGTCTTCGGTGTGCCGTGGCTTGCAACCGTTGCAGAGATCACCCTGTGGCAAGCCCTCGTTGGGTCCGTCGCTTTCTTGCCCGGCGATTTGATCAAGGCTGTTTTGACCATCTTGATCGCACGTGAAGTCCGCAAGGCAATGCCGAACCTTTAAGAAGAAACAAACGCCTGCCGGAAGTTTTCGGCAGGCGTTTGTTTACCCGAACTTGCCCTGAGCGCGATGTCTATAGGCTGGCCATGATCGCGCGGGCTGCTTCCATCGCGAGAGGGGCGACCTGCTGCTCGAACTCGTCTGGCGACCATTCCGACAAAGATCCCGCGACGTGAATCGCACCGATCGGCACGCCGTCGCGTGCAATTGCTGTGCCGATTGCAACCTCGCCTCGCAAAAATTCGTCAACGATGAGCGCATAGCCCTTACTGCGTGCGCGTTGCACCTGCACGAGAATATCATCGACATCCGTTCGCGTGTCAGAGGTATATTGGAGCAGCTCAGATCGCTCTAATACTTCACGCACCGCACCATCACTCAGCAACGAAAGCGCGGCGCGCCCACCAGCAGTGGCGTAGGCTGGCACGCTATGTCCCACCAATGTGGCGTAGAAAGTCTCCCGCTTGCTCTGAATGCGAAATGCATAAATGAGACGTGTGTCGTCGAACAAACTCAGGTCGATCCGTTCGCGCAGAGTGCGGCGCAACTCTAGCAAAACCGGCGTTGCTTTCTGCACCAACGGATCCAGGCGCAACACGTCAAGTGTGTGATCCAACAGTCGTATGCCTGGCAAATAGCCGCGATCATCGGAGCTGCGACGCAGGTAGTCGAGTTTTGAGAGGGTATGAACAATCCGTTGCGCCGCGGAACGATCCAGACCTGAGAGCCTTGCGATATCACCAAGGCTTAACGGCTGACTAACACCATGAAATGCCGCCAACACCTGCATCGAGCGTGCAGCTGACCTGACAAACAGCGCGTCTCCTTCGTCTGCTTCAAATTTCAGCTCTTTGCCTGGTGTCGCCCTGACAATGGATTTCATCTGACCGCCTAAGTGTTGACGAATCCAAAACTGGATGCGTACGATTAATTATCAATACGACTGTATTACTATGTGATACTTTTGACAAGGGTGCCCCAACGGCACCTCGTTCCATTCGGAGGATGACATGCGCGTTGCGTTGGCCGGGTTTCTGCACGAAACAAATACCTTTGCGCGAAATCCGGCAGATTTGTGCGCTTTCCATCAGGGCGGAGGATACATTCCGCTGACAGAGGGACCCGCACTGATCGATGCTGGTGCGGACGTAAACCTTGGGATTAGTGGGGCGCTCCGCGTGGGCGCTGAATGTTCTTGGGAGATGGTCCCGATCTTGTGGGCAGGTGCGATCCCCTCGGCCCATGTCACCGAGGATGCGTTTGAAACGATCACTGCCCGTATCATCAGTGGCTTGCGCGATGCAGGTCCTTTGGATGGTGTGTTCTTGGATTTGCATGGCGCGATGGTGACAAGCCATCTGGACGATGGCGAAGGTGAGCTTGCAGCCCGCGTACGAGAGGCGATTGGCCCTGATGTTCCGATTGCAGCGGCGCTGGATCTACATGGAAATATATCCCGGCGTCTGGTCGACACCGTCGACGTACTGACTGGATTTCGCACCTATCCCCATGTCGATATGGCGGAGACTGGCGCGCGTGCGGCGCGACTTTTGGATGAGATCATGCGCAGCGGCAAAAGATATGCACGTGCCTACAGGCAATTGCCGTTCATGGTTCCGATTTCTCTGCAGAGCACCACAATGGAACCTGCTGCCAGCCTTTACGCTGGTATTGCAAGGCAAGATGCGCAAGGCGTTTGCGCCTCATTGTTCATGGGTTTCCCGGCAGCGGATATTCCGGATTGTGGTCCGGTTGCGATTGCCTATGCCCCCAGTCAGATCGAGGCGGATCAGGCCGTAACAGCCATCGCCAACGCCTATGAGGATGCCGAGGATGCTTTTGACGGGCCGATCTATTCGGCAGCTGATGGGGTCGCCAAAGCTATGCAATTGCTGAGGTCCGGGTCCACCGCACCCATTGTGCTGGCCGATACCCAGGATAATCCGGGGGCAGGAGGGGCGGCCACGACAACAGGCATGTTGCGCGCATTGGTAGATGCTGACGCGCAAAATGCGGCATTGGGCCTCTTGGTCGATCCTACATCCGTGCAACTCGCATTTAATGCGGGCGAGGGCGCGCGTGTGCATATGTCGCTGGGCGGACATCCCGACTTTCCCGACGATCAGCCGTTTGAAACTGACGTGATAGTGGAACGACTCGTCACTGAAAAACTACATGCTACCGGTCCTTACTATGGTGGCAGCTGGCTCGATCTCAGCCCCGCAGCCTGCCTGCGCATCGGCGGTGTGCGTGTGGTTGTGACCAGCAAGATCGCACAACTTGCAGATCGGGAGATGTTCCGCTTCGTTGGAATTGAACCCGAGAAACAAGCGATCCTTGTCGTGAAAAGTTCGACACACTTTCGGGCAGATTTCGACCCGATTGCAGGGGCGACTCTTATTTGTCTTGCGCCGGGGCCGATGGCTTTCAGCCCAGCGGATCTTCCGTTTACGCGTTTGCGATCGGGCCTTCGCTTGTCCCCCAACGGGCCTGCCTTTGCGGCCTGACATCCAATAGCGTTCTGCGCTCTGGTTTCGGCGGCAACCGCCGGACCCCAATACAAAAAAGAACAAAACGTTCATTTTCACATCAACAGGGAATACAAAGATGAAAACACTTCGTCCCCTCTCAGCCTTGCGTGGCAGCCTCGCGGCAACGCTTATGGCTGGTGCCACTATGCTCACGCCCCTAGCGGCGCAGGCAGAGGAAGAAAAGGTCATTACTGCGGTGATGCACTCCGGTCTTCGCGTGCTCGATCCGGTGATAACCACCGCCCATATCACCCGCAACCATGGCTACATGGTTTATGACGTGTTGACTGCGGTAGATGAGAATTTCCAGCCGCAGCCACAAATGGCAGAATTTGCGGTTTCGGATGATGGCCTGACCTACACCTTTACATTGCGCGATGGGCTAAAATTCCACGACGGAGCACCCGTAACCGGCGCAGATGTTGTGGCCTCGCTCACGCGCTGGGGTAAACGCGACAGTGGCGGCCAGATGATATTCGACGTCACCGCGAACCTCGAGGCCACCGATGACAAAACCGTGGTTTGGACGCTGTCTGAACCGTTCCCACCGCTGATGAATGTAATCTCCAAACAGTCTGCGGTTCCCCCCTTCATCATGCCAAAGCGGGTGGCGGAGACCTCTGCGGATGAAACCATCACCGAGTATATCGGCTCTGGTCCCTTTGTGTTCGAGACGGATCTCTATGAGCCGGGCGTCTCCGTGACTTATACCAAATTCGACGATTACGTGCCGCGCGATGAGTCCGCCAGTTGGATGGCCGGCGGCAAAGTGGTCAACGTTGACAAGGTTGTCTGGACCACGATGCCGGACTCTCTGACCGCTATCAACGCATTGGCTGCAGGTGAAATCGATTATCTGGAGCAAGTGCAGGTCGACCTGTTGCCGATTTTGCAAAGCGCTCCAGACGTGACTGTCGAGACCCGAGATCCACTTGGCTATGTGACGATCGGGCGTCCAAATTTCCTGCACCCTCCATTTGACAACAAAAAAGTCCGTCAGGCCGCGCTCGAAGCTCTGAACCAAGAAGATGTTCTGGCAACCATGATGGGAGACCCGGAGTACTACAAGGTTTGCGGTGCGATCTTTGGCTGTGACACTCCGTTGGGTGATGAAGCCGGTTCAGAACCAATTACCTCCGGGGCGCATCCCGACAAAGCCAAGGCTCTGCTTGAGGAGGCAGGGTATGACGGCACGCCAATCGTATTGATGGCACCGACCGATGTGGTCTCACTGGTCAATCAGCCCGTGGTTGCTGCGCAGGCATTGCGTCAGGCGGGCTTTAACGTCGATATGCAGCCAATGGACTGGCAAACCGTTGTCAACCGCCGTGCCCAGCAATCACCGCCGGCTGAAGGGGGCTGGAACATCTTCTTCACCAACTGGATGGTGCCTGAGATTTCGGACCCGCTGATCAATGTGATGGTCAATGGCCGTGGTGATGACGCATGGTTTGGCTGGCCCACGGATGACGCAATCGAGGCCCTGCGCTCAGACTTCGTCGCCGCAGCATCTGATGCGGAACGCAAAGAAATCGCAGTGAAAATCCAAGAACACGTGATGGACAACGTCAACTACATCCATCTTGGTGAGTACACGATGCCGCAGGCGCGACAGAACACGATCCAAAATATCATTCCATCACCTGTGCCGGTGTTCTGGAATATGACCAAGGGCGACTGATACCTCTCCCCACTCCGGGGCGTGTGGCCTAGGCCCGCGCCCCGCCTTTTCCTATTCTGTTCAAAAGGTAGCTGTTCATGCTCAGCTATATCCTGAAGCGCGTCCTTGCGACGGTGCCGGTCATGATCATTGTGGCTGTCTTTGTCTTCTTGTTGCTCCGGCTGACGCCCGGCGATCCGGCAGCGATCCTTGCGGGGGATGCCGCAACGCCAGCACAGCTTGAGCGTATTCGTGACAATCTGGGTCTCAATGATCCGCTCTATGTTCAGTTTTTCACTTGGACTGGGCAAATGCTACAGGGGGATCTCGGGACGTCGCTGATTTCCAATACGTCTGTCTCTGACATGATCGCCAGCCGCCTTGGCCCCACCATCAATATTGCAGTGATGACGATCATCATTTCCGTGTTGTTGGCTGTGCCCATGGGGGTCATCGCTGCATGGCGTCACCGCACATGGATAGATTTTGCCGTGATGTCGTTCTCTGTTCTGGGATTTTCCGTGCCCGTGTTTGTCATCGGGTATGTGCTCATCCAGATCTTTGCAATTGAACTCCGCTGGGTGCCTGTGCAGGGATACGCCGCGCCATCGGATGGGATCGGGAACTTCTTCATTCGGGCGATCTTGCCTTCGCTCACATTGGCTACGATCTATGTCGCCTTGATTGCACGCATGACCCGCGCATCGATGCTTGAGGTGTTGGGGGAGGATTATATCCGCACCGCCCGCGCCAAGGGTGTGCGTGAAAACACGGTTCTGTTTCGCCATGCGTTGCGCAACGCGGCCGTGCCGATCCTGACCATCATCGGCACTGGATTTGCCCTGCTGATTTCCGGCGTGGTTGTGACGGAGAGCGTATTCAATATTCCCGGCATCGGCCGACTGACTGTGGATGCGATCCTTGCCCGAGATTATCCGGTTATTCAGGCGATGATCCTGCTGACAGCAGGTATCTACGTACTGGTGAACCTCTTGGTGGATATATCTTACTCTATTTTTGACCCGAGGATCCGTTACTGACATGACCGATCATTCTTCTTCCAGTCAGAGTGCCTTCCAACCGCTGATCCGCCTTTTGTCGCTGCCTGCCGGTGCCCGCATCGGGATCGGTCCGATCTTCGCGGCACTTATGTTAGTGATCATTGTGCTGGCAGCACTGCTGGCACCGCTCTATGTGCCTTATGATCCGCTGTCGATGGATGCGCTGGCGCGCCTCAAACCACCTTCGGACACCCATATTCTGGGGACCGACCAATATGGTCGCGATATCTTCAGTCGAGTGATGACCGGCGGGCGTGTGTCGCTCTTGATCGGGATCGGCGCAGCAATCGTCAGCGTGACGATCGGACTGGCGATTGGTCTGGTGGCTGGGTTTTTCCGAACCGCCGACAGCATTATCATGCGCATCATGGACAGCCTGATGGCAATCCCCGCAATCCTGCTGGCTATTGCGCTGGTTGCGTTGAATGGGCCAAGCCTGCATTCCGTGATCCTCGCAATCACTATTCCCGAAGTGCCTCGTGTGGTGCGACTGGTTCGCTCGGTGGTGCTGAGCGCGCGAGAGGAACCCTATGTTGAGGCGGCCATCGCGCTAGGATCGTCAATGCCGAAAATTCTGATCCAGCACCTGATGCCAAATACGCTGGCACCGCTCATTGTACAGGGCACCTATATCTGTGCCTCTGCCATTTTGATCGAGGCTATCCTCAGCTTTCTGGGCGCTGGCGTTTCCACTGAAATCCCGACCTGGGGCAACATCATGGCCGAGGGGCGGACGTTCTTTCAGATCAAACCGGGACTGATCTTTTGGCCCGGAGTGATGTTGTCGCTCTGTATCCTGTCGATCAACCTTTTGGGCGATACCGCTCGCGATCTTCTCGATCCACGTCTGAAAAAGCGGGAGGCATAAGATGCAGTTCAAATCAAAGGACTTCACAAACGCGGAGCAGGTGCTCACCATCCGCAACCTTACTGTAAGCCTCGGGGCAAACCTGCGTGCCGAGCCCGTTCTGCGCGGCGTCGACATAGACATTCGCGCAGGCGAAACCCTCTGTCTGGTGGGGGAAAGCGGCTCTGGTAAGTCGGTAACATCGCTTGCAACAATGGGATTGCTGCCCAAAAACGCGCTGGAAATCACCGGCGGGCGCATTGACCTGAAGGAAGTGGAGATCACTGCCGCGAGTGCCTCCCAGATGCGTGATTTACGCGCAAAACGCGTGGCGATGATCTTTCAGGAACCTATGACTGCGCTCAATCCGGTTTTGCGCGTGGGCGAGCAGATCGAAGAAGTGCTGAACATGCACACCGATCTCTCTGGAGCGGAGGCCAAGGCGCGGACGCTCGACATCATGGAGCAAGTCCACCTGCCAGACGTAAACCGGATCTATTCGGCCTTTCCACATCAGCTTTCGGGTGGGCAGCGGCAGCGGATCATGATCGCAATGGCGCTTGTTCTTGATCCAGACCTTCTGATCGCGGACGAGCCGACAACAGCGCTGGATGTGACGACGCAGCAGCAAATCCTGAAGCTAATCGCAGAAATGCAGGAACGGCACGGGACTGCGGTGCTGTTCATTACGCATGACATGGGAGTGGTTGCCGAGATCGCCGACACGGTTTGCGTCATGCAAAAAGGCCAGATCGTGGAGCGCGCACCCATCCGGCAATTGCTGACCGCACCGCAAGAAGACTACACCCGCAAACTGCTGCGGGCGGTGCCCAATCTTGCCCCCCGTCCAGCGCGGCCTCCCGTCAGTGAAGCGCCGGTTTTGACCGTCAGTGATCTGAAAAAGACCTATGGTGGCGGTGGGTTCTTGCGCAAACGGGATGAGGTTCAAGCTGCGCAGAACGTAAACTTTGCAATTGCACCGGGGCAGACCCTTGGAATCGTGGGCGAAAGCGGGTCGGGCAAGTCCACGGTGGCACGCTGTATCATGCGTCTGATCGACCCGACCGATGGCTCCGTCCGTGTTGCAAATACTGAGGTCGCTGATCTCAGCCGACGTCAGTTGCAACCGCATCGCAAGCATTTTCAGATCGTGTTTCAGGATCCGTATCGCTCTCTCAACCCGCGCTGGACTGTGGCACGTTCGCTCTGTGAAGGGCCAATCAACTTCGGCACATCAAAGGACGAAGCGATGGCGCATGCACGGGATCTGATGGAACTCGTGGATTTGCCACGGAACGCGCTAGATCGGTATCCACATCAATTTTCGGGCGGCCAACGGCAACGCATTGCTATCGCCCGTGCAGTGGCGATGCGTCCAAATTTGCTTGTTGCGGACGAGGCTGTCTCGGCACTCGATGTCAGCGTACAGGCGCAGGTGCTCGAATTATTGGACGACGTTCAGGCTCGCTTTGGCATCGGGATGTTGTTCATTACACATGATTTGCGCGTGGCTGCCCAGATCTGCGACGACGTGATCGTCATGCAGCGCGGCCATGTTGTGGAGCAAGGGCCAGCGGCGGCGGTACTCGCCAATCCTGCCCATGAATACACGCAAAGCCTGATTGAGGCCGCTCCCGGTCGCAACTGGGATTTCGCAAACTTTCGCGCCCTGGAAGGGGCAGCCCATCAGACAGGAGATCACGCATGAGCGTACTTCCCAAGATCGACGCCTTCGCGTCTGACCTGACCGCAATCCGCCAGGACCTTCACGCTCATCCCGAGCTGGGGTTTGAGGAAACCCGCACCGCTGGTATCGTCGCTGAGCAGCTGCGGGCCTATGGTGTTGACGAGGTGCACGAGGGTCTCGGCGGCACCGGCGTTGTCGCGGTGATCCGAGGGCAGGGGGGGGGCAACCGTCGTATTGGACTGCGTGCCGATATGGATGCACTGCCCATCTTGGAAGCCTCGGGCGTAGATTATGCCTCGACCAACCCCGGTAAAATGCATGCGTGTGGGCATGATGGTCACACCACGATGTTGCTCGGCGCGGCACGTTATCTGGCAGCGACCCGCGATTTTGACGGCACCGCAGTTTTGATCTTTCAGCCCGCCGAAGAGGGTCTTGGTGGTGCGCGCCGTATGATTGAAGAGGGATTGTTCGAGCGGTTTCCCGTCGATGAGATCTATGGCATGCACAATAGCCCCAATGGTCAGCCGGGTCGGGTAGAGATCACGCCCGGACCGGCAATGGCGGGGGCTAGCTTCTTTGACATCAAGATCACCGGGACAGGCAGTCACGCCGCCATGCCCCATCAATCCAAAGATCCGATTGTGATTGGCACCGCATTGGTTCAGCAACTTCAAAGCGTGGTCAGCCGCAATACACCACCGACAAAACCACTTGTTCTGTCAGTGACCAAGTTCAACTCCGGTTCCGCTTACAACGTGGTTCCAGACAGCGCGAGTGTGGCGGGAACCATCCGCTATTTCCATTCCGATGTGATTAAAATGGCCGAAGCACGTATCCGCGAGCTATGCGAAGGCATGGCTGCAGCTTATGGTGTCAAGATCGAGCTGGACCTGCGTAACGTCTTTGACGTGCTGCAGAATGATCCCGAACTGTCGCAGGCTTACATTGAAGCTGCCGCCGATGTGGTGGGCGCTGACATGGCGGTGATCACCGAAGAACAGGCGACCGGGTCCGAGGATTTCGCCGACATGCTACAGGTCGTGCCCGGTGCCTATTGTCGTGTCGGTCACGCAGGCACTGTGCCGCTGCATAACCCTGGATTTGTGTTGGATGATGCGATCCTGCCGGTGGGTGCGTCTGTCTATGCGCGCATAATCGAGACGCGGCTGAAAAGGAACTGAGCATGACGAATACTCCAATCGCACTGCCATTTGATGCGAATGAAATGCTCGAGGGGCTGCGGCTTTGGGTTGAGACCGAGAGCCCAACTTTTGACGCAAGTGCCGTTAATCGAATGATGGACGTCGCACAGCATGACCTTGCGGCGCTCGGCGCGCGTGTTGAACGTATCCCCGGGCGTATGGGGCTGGGGGATAGCGTTCGAGCCACCATGCCGCATCCGCGTGCTGGTGAAGGCGGGATCCTCGTTCTGGGACACCTTGATACGGTGCATCCAGTAGGCACGCTTGCGTCCCTGCCGTTTAAGCGTGAAGGCAATCTCTGCTACGGTCCCGGTATCATGGACATGAAAGGTGGCAACTACGTCTATCTGGAAGCCATGCGCCAGATCCTCGCTGCTGATGTCGAGACACCGCTACCGGTGACGTTCTTGTTCACTCCGGATGAGGAGATCGGAACGCCTATGGCGCGTCGCCTGATTGAAATGGAGGCCGCGCGCCATCAGTATATTCTTGTGCCTGAACCCGCACGTCCTGATGGGGGCGCTGTCATCGGCCGCTACGCAATCGCACGGTTCAATCTCCAGACCCGTGGCCGTCCCAGTCATGCAGGTTGGGCACTGTCGGAGGGACGCTCTGCCATAGCAGAGATGGCGCGCAATGTTACACGCATCGAGGCGATGACCAGTGCTGACTGTACCTACTCGGTCGGTGTGTTCAACGCAGGCCAATGGGTGAACTGCGTCTCGTCAGTCTGCGACGCCGAAGTGCTTACGATGGCCAAAACGCAGGAACTCCTTGATGAAGGCATCGCGAAAATGATGGCGCTGAATACGACAGAGGGCGATGTGGTCATGGAGGTCCGCCGTGGTGTGACACGGCCCGTGTGGGAACCGGACCAACCGGGCACTATGGCAATGCTTAGCGTCGCGCGCGAAATCGCTGGCGAAATCGGATTTGACCTTCCAGCAGGATCTGCAGGTGGAGGATCTGATGGGAACTTTACTGGCTTTATGGGGCTGCCTACGCTCGATTCTATTGGGGTCAGGGGGAAGGGCCTACATACCTTGCAGGAACACATTGAGATAGACAGCCTTGTTGAACGGGCACGTCTGGCTGCAGGTCTTTACTGTCGCTTGGGTTTGTGAGCCGTGAGATATGACTGTTGCGGTGCGTTGCACCGCAACAGTCACAAGTACCCCATAATGGTAGTTATGTTAACACTGCGCACGAGGGCATCAACTAGACACCGTGCCGTCCCAGATCCCGAGTGAGCCTTCTAACTCCCAGATGCAACAGGACTGAAAATACGCCCAGCGTCAGCATCGCGGCAAACATTAAGTCGGTTTTCGCACGGCCATTGGCCAGCAACATCAAATAGCCCAGACCGCGGGATGCGCCGACCCATTCCCCAATAACTGCTCCAATCGGAGCATAAACGGCAGCAAGGCGAATGCCTGACGCCAGTGATGGCAATGCAGCTGGGATACGGATGTGCCACAATATGCGCGACGGGCTTGCCTGCATGGTCCGTGCCAAATCCAGATAGCCTTGGGGCGTTCTCATCAATCCGTCAAAAAACGATGCCGTCACTGGAAAGTAGATAATCAAAACAGCCATAGCAATCTTGGACCAAAGCCCGAAGCCGAACCAAAGCGTCAGGATCGGTGCGAGGGCGAAAACTGGCAGTGCTTGCGTGAACACTAAGATTGGCTGAACCAATACACGGGCGATGCGAGACGTAGCCAATTGAACTGCGGTAATCACACCCAGAATTACCCCGATCAAAAGCCCGATCAAAACTTCTGAGGCTGTGACCAATGTATGCTCTGCAATGATCGCGACATTGTCCAACCAAGCCTCAGCTACGATGATTGGACCGGGTAAAATGAACTTGGGTAACCCCGTCAGGCTGACCACTGCCTGCCATAGGAGCAACGCAAATAGGGTTGCCGCGAGGACCGGAAAATACTTCACGCGGCCTGCCCCCGCAAAAGTCGCATTAACGCCGCCTGACATTCCAATGTCGCCAAATCATCCACGGGCCGAGGCACTTGCGCTTCTGGCGTCGGGCATGCAATCAGGGCATCTGGGGTCATCACTACAATCGCATGCCCCAAACGGGCAGCCTCAGCTGGGTCATGCGTCACGATAAGAACTGTTTTGCCGCGCAACACATCGACAGCCAGATCCTGCATCAAGGCGCGGGTTTGGGCATCCAATGCTGAAAACGGCTCATCCAGCAGAACGATTGGTTTGTCTTCCATCAAAGTGCGGGCCAATGCGGCACGTTGGCGTTGCCCGCCCGACAGTTCTGATGGGCGCTTGCCTGCGTGATCGGACAAGCCAACGCGCGCCAAAATGTCCTGCAATTTCTGTTTACACCTTGGTTCTGCACGAAGACGTCCGCCCAGTTGGACGTTCTCTTCTATCGTTGCCCAAGGCAGCAACAGATCGTCTTGGGCCATATAGGCCACGCGCGGGGCAACTGCGATATTGTCATTGGCGGTAACGTCGCCTTCGAAAACCGCCTCTGTGGGTAAGCCCGAAACCAGACGCAAAATCGTTGACTTTCCAACACCTGACCCGCCCAACAGGCAAGTCCAACACCCAGCTTCAAGGGACAATGATAGCGGTCGAAAGAGCGGCGCCCCGTCAAGCGACGCCGATCCCTTCACCATGATGCCGGGCGCAGGCTTCACGGAGTGAGGCCCATTTGCCAAAAGCCCACTTCAAGCTCGGTCGCGGTTTCAAAGGTTTTGCACAGTCGCGGCCAGCGTGGGGAGGTGGTGAAGTCTTTGCCCAAACGGCGCTCCAACGCATTGTCCAGCAGTATACCCACGGCTTTACAGGCTTCCTGGTAATCATCCCCCGCGTAGGTGCCGATCCAGTCTGCATAGGTCTGCGAACTTGCCTCAGACGCCAGTCTTTGTCCAATTTCGCCATATCCCATTACACAGGGCGCAAGTGCTGCGAGCAGATCCAAAAGATCACCACTATAGCCCGCCTCAAGCACAAAGCGTGTATAGGCCAGATTTTCCGCCCGCTCAGTCGTCGCAAACAGGTCTTCCTGCGATATGCCAGCAGCCTCACAAATGCCGATGTGAAGCTGCATCTCTTCTGCCACCAAAGCGTTCACAGTGGCCACTGCGGCGCGCATTTCACCGTGGGTTTCGGACTTGACCACGGCGAGCGCCCACGCGCGGGAGAAGTGGATCAGAAAGACGTAATCCTGCCGTAAGTAATGCAAAAACGCTTCTCTCGAGAGAGAGCCATCTTTGAGACCTTCTACAAAAGCGTGGCGAGTATAGGCGCGCCACGCTTGCGAAGCACTTTCGCGCATCAGTGCAAAAGCTGCGCCATATGAGGTGCTCATTGTGCTGTCACGTCGATTGCAATCGCCTCAACAGGGTTTAGACTGTCGATCATGCCGCTGTCTTTGAGAAAGGCCTCAAACCGTGCATAACGCCCCGCGTCAAATCCTGCCGGACGCAACGCGAAACGTGGCAGCGTATCGACCCAAGCTCGGGCATTCAGCTCATCTTGAAGCTCAGTGGAGGTAGCCGCGAAGATCTCCCAGCTTTTCTCAGGATTATTGACGATATACTGGGTCGCTTTTTCCGTCGCTGCGAGGAAACGTGCGATCTTGTCGGCATCCATACGGTCGGGATTGGCGACATAAATCAGTTCGTCATAAGACGGCACGCCTTCTTCTTCGACATAGAAACAACGGCCCTCAACGCCCTCGATTTCCATCTGGTTCAGTTCAAAGTTCCGAAACGCACCGATGACCGCATCGACTTGTCCGGACATAAGAGATGGCGATAGTGAGAAGTTCACATTGATCATCTCAATATCGTTCGGAGTCACGCCGTGTTCGCCCAGCATGGTCTGCAAAACGGCCTCTTCGACTCCGGCAACTGAAAAGCCGATTTTTTTGCCTTTGAGGTCAGATAGCTCCTGAATGGGGCCATCCTTTAATACCAGAAGGCAGTTCAGCGGGGTTGCGACCAACGTGCCCACGCGTTTCAGTGGCAAGCCCTCATGGATCTGCAAATGCAGTTGCGGCTGGTAAGACACTGCCAGATCCGCCTGACCTGCAGCGACCAATCGTGGAGGGGCCGAAGGATCAGCAGGTGCGACGACCTCTACCTCAAGGCCTTCATCCGCGAAGTAGCCGTTCTCCTCAGCGATAATGATTGGACCGTGGTCGGGGTTGACGAACCAGTCCAAGAGCAGGGTCATTTTGTCCTGCGCCATGGCCGGGGTTGCAGCCACAATGGCCAATGCGGCGATGATATATTTCATAGTGCGTTTCTTTCGTGTCTTTAGGATGCTGAGGCCGCGACGAGCACAATCTTGCCCGGCCAGATGTCATGGATTTTTTCTGCGGCCCGCCAGGCCCGCAGGCCGGTGGCACAACACAGGACAAGACGGCTGGCCGGATCTGGCAAATCTTGTTCGAGGGCCTCTGCACTGGCATATCGCGCAGTCGGATGAAGCAACGCGGCATCGTTGCGCAGTTCAATAATGTGGTCGCAATCTTGCAGATCCGACGCTGCCACAAAGGGAAATGCGGTTTCAGGCTCGGGCGCGTGATCAAAACGAAAGCAGGTGGAGCGGAAAGATCGGCAATCGACTTGTACCACCTGCCCCAGCGGTGAGGGGTCCAGCTCCAGTAGCACATTTAGCGCCATCTGTGCTTGCTGTGCGCCGATCATCGCAACAACTGGGCCCAAGACTCCCGCAGTTTCGCAGCTTGCACCACTATCCGGTGCCTCTGGAAAGACCGCGCGCAACGACGGCGCACCGCCGCAGAATCCGCCGGCATATCCGCCCAGTCCCAGAACAGAGGCACTAATGAGCGGAATATCTTTTGCGTGGCAAAGGTCGCTCAGCAAGTAGCTGACTGCATAGCTATCCGCACAGTCCAGAACCAAGTCTACATTCGCAAGTAGAGCCGGCGCATTGGCCGGCGTTAACCTTTGCGCGACAGTTTCGACGATGATCTCGCTGTTGAGCGCGCGACAGCGTTTTGCGGCAATGTCGACCTTCATGTGGCCGCAGTCTGCTTCGGCAAACAATGTCTGGCGGTGCAGGTTGGAAAGGGTAACCTCATCGCCATCAATCAGCGTGATATGCCCAACGCCTGCACCCGCAAGGAGCGGCAACACCGGTGCTGCCAGTCCGCCGGCTCCAACCACCAGAATCCGGGCTGCGGCAAGGCGAGACTGCCCTGCCAGCCCGACCTCGGGAAGGATCATCTGACGCGCGTAGCGGCTCATCTTGTGGCCTCGATCCACTGACGCACCCGCGTTTCGGGATCGGGGTTTAGCGTAATATCAGTCACCACAGAGACAATATCGGCTCCCGCCTCCAGGACTCCCGCAGCGCGTTCAACCGACATGCCACCAATACCCACCAATGGGATGTCCCCGATGCGGGTTTTCCATTCGCTCACCCGAGGCAGCCCTTGTTGATGCCATTTCATCTTTTTGAGGATCGTCGGATAGACTGGTCCAAGTGCCACGTAATCTGGATCTATTGACAGCACGCGGTCGAGTTCGTCTTCGTCATGGGTTGAGACACCCAGCTTAAGACCCGCCGCGCGGATCGCCTTGAGGTCAGCCTCATCCAGATCTTCTTGGCCGAGATGAAGCCAATCGCAACCGAGCTCTATCGCGAGTTGCCAATAATCGTTGACGACCAGAACGGCGCCATATCTGCGGCAAAGATCGCGAGATTGTTCGATTTGCTCTTTCACAACGTCCCTGGACTGGTCTTTGATCCGCAATTGAACCAGTTTCACCCCCAAGGGCAGCATGCGTCTCAACCAATCGGCGTGATCGAATATCGGATAGAAACGATCCAAGGTCATGATAGGAAAGCCTTTCCAATGATTGGCGTTGAGGCTTCGGCCATATCCCGCGCCTCAATTGGATCTGCTTGATGGGCCAATAAACCAGCCTCGATCGCAGCCATCATCGCGCGCGCCATCGCCACAGGATCACCAGCCCGTGCAACAGCGGTATTCAAAAGCACCGCATCATAACCCAATTCCATTGCGTGGGATGCGTGGCTCGGCAGGCCGATGCCCGCATCGACCACCAATGGTACATCTGGAAATTCGGCCCGCATCGCGCGCAGTGCATAGGGGTTGTTGAGCCCCCGACCCGATCCAATCGGCGCTCCCCAGGGCATCAAGACTTCGCAACCTGCTGCCAGAAGTCGCTCGCCTACGATCAGGTCCTCTGTGGTATAGGGAAAAACTTCAAAGCCGTCCTCAGTCAGGATTTTCGCGGCTTCGACCAGCTGAAACACATCGGGCTGCAAACTGTCGGTGTGACCGATCAACTCGAGCTTGATCCACTTAGTATCAAAGACTTCGCGTGCCATATGAGCAGTGGTGACGGCTTCTTTTACCGTATGGCAGCCAGCGGTATTCGGTAGGATCAGAACACCGAGGTCTTGTATCATTTTCCAAAATGAGGCCCCTGCGCCCCCTGCCCCTTCACGGCGTAAGGAAACGGTTGCCACACTTGCACCGCTCTGGCGAAAGGCGTGCTCCAGTATCGCAGGGCTTGGATATTGCGCAGTGCCCAGCATCAGCGGGTTGGGCAATTGGGTTCCGTAGAAACTTTTCATTGTCAGCCTCCCTGCATTGGCGCGACAACCTCAATGCGGTCGCCGTTTTGCAACATGTGGGTTGCGCGCATTGCGGCGGGAACAAACGTCTCGTTCACCGCTGTCGCCACGCGCCCGGAAAACCCGCGTTCCTCGAGAAGCGCTGCCAGCGTGGTGGCGACGACGTCCAGCTCGGCACCGTTAATTACGATCTTCATCGACCATCTCCGAATGTATGTTGTTCAGCGCCAAATCAGCTACGCCGCGTGCAAGTGCAGGCGCGAGCAGGTAGCCATGCCGGTAAAGCCCATTTGCGTAGATCCGCCCGCCGAGACGGCGGATGCGTGGCAGATTGTCAGGAAATGCGGGCCGTAGATCGACACCGATCTCAAGCACTTCGGCTTCACCAAAAGCTGGGTTCAGTGCGTAGGCTGCGCTCAGCAATTCCAGCATGGAGCGGGCCGTAATGCGCCCGCTGTCTTCGCTCTCTATCATCGTCGCGCCAAGCATGTAGACACCATCGCAGCGCGGCACGATGTAGAGCGGTATACGCGGATGCAGTAAACGTACTGGCCGCGTTATCGTCACATCCGGACAGTGGATCACCAGCATCTCACCTTTGACGCCGCGCAGATCCTGCAGTGCCTCACGTGCTTGTAAGCCTCTGCAATCTATTGCGTTGTCCAGTTGATCTGGAGCGGTTTCCTTGTGGAAGATGGTGCCTTTGTCCCGCAGCGCGTGATAGAGATCCATCAGCGCTCGGCGTGGATTAAGATGTGCTTCATTCGCGAAATACAATCCTTGCGAATAACCAGAGAGATCCGGTTCCAGCTCTGACAACTCCGGTCCGATCTGACGGTATCCCTCGGTACGGCGTGCAAAGCGGCGCAGATCCGGCAGATCGCGTCGCCCGGCGACTACAAGGGTGCCGCGTTCGGTCACATTGGTTTTGCTCTTCCACCAGTGGATCGCTTCCTGACCCAGCCGCAACACCGGTTCCTCGGCGTTTTCATACTCGCACCACGGGGCGAGCATACCTCCTGCCCACCATGAACAGCCATGTGCGCCGGGAGGGCCAGATGGATCAAAGATTTGAACTTTTGCGCCGCGCTCTACCAGCTCGGTCGCAACAGCTAGCCCTGCAACCCCTGCCCCTATGACGGAATAGAGTGTCATGCTGGCCAGAACGGGTGAAAATGATGAACAGGCCCATGGCCGTGTCCAACGTTCAACTCATCTGCTGCGGTGATGGCGTTTTGGAGGTAGCGATGTGCCTCTTGTACGGCCTCGCGCAACACCATTCCTTTTGCTAGTCCCGCAGCGATTGCTGATGACAACGTGCAACCGGTGCCATGAGTGTTTTTTGTGTGCTGTCGTGCGGCACTGAATGTAGCGACAACACTCCCGCCGGAAATCAGGATATCTTCGCAGATATCTCCGGAGGCGTGACCGCCTTTCATCAGTACTGCCTTTGCCCCGAGGTCGCATAGCGCAATGCCTTGCGTGATCATTTCATCAGCTGACGTTGCCGTGTTTTGGCCAAGCAAACAGGCAGCCTCCGGCAGGTTTGGCGTCAACACCGATGCGCGAGGAAGCAACTGCTTCCGTAGAGTTTCCACCGCCTCTGGTGCAAGCAGCGCATCGCCTGATTTTGCGATCATCACCGGATCAACAACGATTGCCTCTCCATAATTTTCAAGGGCTTGTGCGACACATTCGATAATATCGGGGGTCGCAAGCATGCCAATCTTGATCGCGCGCACATCGAGATCGTCTAGGACTGCATCAATCTGTGCCGCTATAATATCGAGCGGGGTAGAATGCACCGCCGTGACTGCACGTGTGTTCTGTGCGGTGATTGCCGTGATGACACTGGCACCATAAACACCAAGGGCCGACATTGCCTTCAGATCAGCCTGAATGCCTGCGCCGCCTCCACTGTCAGACCCTGCGATGGTCAATGCGATATGCGCCATAGCCATGCTCCCACACAATTGGGGCACCGGCAAAGAGAGAGTCCGCATATCAGAAGACCGTTCCCTACGCCGGAATTGCCCGGATCAGGTTCGATGGGTTAACGCATTCGCGCCTCTCAGCCTCTATGAGGCACCCCAACGGTTCTTTGTCCGGGTATCAAGTGTAGGGAGAGAAGTCAAACGGCTCTGGATGGCACAGGCAACTGTAAGTGTAAGGTCAGACGATCTCTGTGCTATACCAGACGTTGCGCGTTGTCAGATAGCTCTCCAATCCTTCGGTGCCGCCTTCACGTCCGTAACCGCTCGCTTTGACGCCGCCAAATGGGGTTTCTGGCAGAGACGCCTCCAACGTGTTGATGGAGAAGTTGCCAACTTCCACCCCGTCAATCATGCGATCGATATAGTCTGCACGATTGGTGAAGCCGTATCCCGCGAGCCCGTAGTCAACCGAGTTTGCCCGTGTGATCGCTTCATCAAGATCGCGAACCGGATTGAGGATCGCAATCGGTCCAAAGGGTTCTTCTTGCATGATGCGGGCTGTGTCTGGCACATTTGCCAGTACAGTTGGCTGAAAGAAGTATCCCTTGCCCCCAAGGCGTGCCCCCCCGGTGCGCAGTTCTGCGCCTTTAGACACGGCATCTTCAACCAGTTCTGTCAAAACAGGGATACGGCGCTCATTCGCCGTTGGTCCCATCTCCACGCCATCATCCACACCATTTCCGACCACAGTTGCCGCAGCCCGTGCAGTAAAGGCATGGGCAAACTCGTCAAAGATGCGTTCATGCACAAAAAAGCGCGTGGGCGAGGTGCAGACCTGCCCGGCATTACGCATTTTCCGAATTGCACCGCTGATCGCGGCTTTTTGGACGTCGGTGTCTTCGCAGACGATCACTGGGGCATGGCCACCAAGTTCCATCAACACCCGCGTATCGCTTTGTGCAGCAAGCTCTGTCAGTTGCCGCCCCACAACGGTTGATCCGGTCAGAGCAACAAGTCGAATAGCTGGCTGTGGGATCAGGAACCCCGAGATCTCGGATGGCTTGCCAAAAACCAGATTGAGCACACCATCGGGAAGCCCTGCCTCTTCAAAAGCCCGAACAATATGGATCGCACCCGCAGGCGTTTCTTCAGCGGCTTTCAGGATGATAGAACACCCGGAAGCGAGCGCGCCTGCGATCTTACGTGCCGGCTGGCTCATCGGAAAATTCCACGGCGAGAAGGCAGCTACGACACCAATTGGGTGATGGTGAACGGAGATTTTGGAGCCAGAAGCAGAAGGGATCACCCGTCCGTAGACTCGCATGGCTTCTCCGGCGTCCCATTCGAAAAACTCAGCACCGCGAATGACTTCGAGCCGCGCTTGCGCCAGTGGTTTTCCATGTTCAGCAGTGATCGCTTGTGCAATCTCCTCTTGTCGATCTCTCATGATCGAGGCTGCATGCATAATCAGCTCGGCGCGCGCACGAGGCGACGTTCTACGCCAGATTTCCAGCCCCTTCTGAGCTGCGGTCAAAGCCTCTTCCAGATCCGAAACCCGCGCGCACGGTAGCCGCCCCAACTCTGCTTCGGTGGCTGGATTCACAACTGGCAGAGTGTCTGGCGTTTCACGCCACTTGCCACCGATAAAGAGTTTCAGGTCCGGATAGGTGCTCATTTCGGCCTCGTCGCTTGCAGTTGCCATGGTTCAACTGTCCTGCGCCAAAGGCATCACCTCAACCGAATTGAACAAATACAGGTATCACAAACGCCGATATCAAGCTCGAGGCTGTGAATGCTGGATGTCACCCGACGCAGCATGGAGCGCTTTTAAGAGTGCGCTACCTGCTGGCGAGAGGCTCTGCTTGCCACGATACGAAACGCCCACCGGTCCGGCACCAAATGGGACAACCCAGTCGACCGGAGCCAATAGGCCACTATCAATGTCGAGCGCCGCGACATGGGCGGGCATCAACCCGACAAAGTCATGACTGCGCAACAAGGAGCGATTGGCAAGATAAGAGACTGATTCAATGGCAGTGCGCGGTGTGTACTGATCTTGACGGACGAAGAACTGATCTGTTTGTCGCCGCAACGTTGTTTCAACAGGAGGTAAAATCCAACCAAAGGGCTTGAGCTGCTCAAATGAAACACTGCTGTGTTGTGCAAGCGGGTGCTGTGTGCCCACAACTGCGAGTACACGCTCGTCGAAGAACTTCTCTTGCGTGATATTCTCGCGGTGCCGGTGGCTGGGCAACCGACCAACAACCATGTCGATTTCACCAGATAGTAGTCCGGGCATCAGCACTTCGTTGGTGCCTTCGACTATTTTGATTGCGACCTTGGGGCGGTCTTCCAGCAGCAACTCAATCGCCATCGGCAGCAGTGACGGAGACGCCGCGAGGAGCGTGCCGACAACCACCCGACCACTGTTGCCCTCGTTTAGATCATCAAGCTCCTGCGCTGCGTTTGAGACCTGAGCAAAGATGAGCTTTCCGTGTCGGATCAAGGACTCGCCGAAAACCGTAGGCACGACGCCTCGGTTGGTTCGGTCAAATAGTTTCACCTCAAAATCTACCTCAAGATCCTGAATCATTTTTGTCGCCGCAGGTTGCGAAATATTCAGATCATGGGCCGCGTTTTGAATGCTACCATGCTGCCCCACGGCAACCAAAAGCCTTAGTTGACGCAACTTCAGACGTGTCAGAGCACGCTCAACGATACGAGTATGGCGAGTGGCCATTGGATCTCCCTAGGTGGTGATTGCAGCAATCTCACGCTCGATTGCGGCCACAGCACTCATTGCGGCAAGTGCTGAACTACGCGGATTATCCGGCAATGTCTGCCCTGCAATGCGAAAGTGGAAACTGCCGAAAGCACCTGATGCATGCACTTCGTGAATGTTCGAGGCGATGGTGGGGTCTGCAATGAGTTCCACGCGGGTCTCATCAAACCCCTGCCCGGCCAGAGCGACAGCCGCCGCGACATTCGCATTCTTTGGATAGCGTACGGCCGCGTCGCGGGCATTCCCTTGAAAGTGCGTGGCTGCTTCCTGCAAACTATCGAGGTCCAGGACATTTTCAGCCGCAGACCCTTTCCACCCCTTTGGAGGCTTACGGCCTGTATACGTGACGTTATCCAAACCGCCGACTTTGGCCGCGCGCAGGCAATCAAGAGCGCCAATCGCGCCACTCGCAAGATGCAGGCGTGCAGATCCTCGCTCTGCTGCCCGGGCCAGTTCGAATGCGAGCGTTTCATCTGCAAGCGCACCCAGCGAGAGTGTGACCAAGTCTGTTCCGCGCTCCAGGATCGATGCACCGTGTTGTGCCAGAGCACTATGACCCGCGCAGTCGACCATAAGCGCCAGCTCTGAGGGCAAATCCGAAACGGATCGAACGTAAGTCAGTGCATCACCCGAATGGTCCGGGGCGTGATCTGACCTTGTCAAAATAAATTGTGGCCGCAACCCGCGTAACCGCAACTGTTCCATGACATAACGCCCAATTGCTCCTTCTCCGATCAGTCCGATCTGCATACGTGCCTCCTGATTTTGGAGCTAGAATATCGGAAACTGCGCGCGCCTTGATATCAGAATATTGGATATCTAGTTTCCGTCAATCCAGTTGGTTTTGCCTCGTTACCGGCCCTAAATGCCGGGAAACACATTGCCGTTTCCTCGTGCAAACTGGAGCTAAATCAATGAAGTACAGTAAAAGTGAAGCCAAGGACTATGCGCGCGAGACAATGCGAGGGATCTGGGCAGCTGCGCTGAACCCGTTTGATAGCGAGCTGCGTTTAGATGAGGCGGGGTTACGCAGCAATATTCGTCATTGGATTGATGATCTGGGTATTCAGGGGCTGTTCATCGCAGGGAAACAAGGCGAGTTTTGGTCCATGTCGCTTGAGGAGCGAAAGCGGAATATGACCGTCGCAGTCGAAGAATGCGCCAACAAAGCGGGCACGATCATGTCGATTTCGGATCAGAACGTCGACACCGTTCTGGAGCTTGGTCGCCACGCGCAGGATTGTGGTGCGGACTATGTTGTCGTGCATGCGCCAATGTTGAGCTTTTGCCATGATCGCGATGAGGTTTTGTATAACTACTACAAATACCTATGTGACCGGCTCGATATCGGGATCGCCATGTGGAGCCACCCCGACAGCGGCTATCTGATGGAGCCTGAAACCTGCGCTCGTATCGCTGAACTTCCCAACATCATGGCCATTAAATACTCCGTTCCACGCGACATGTACGCCCGTCTCACAAAGATGGTCGGGGACAAGATTTTGGTTTCGACGTCTGCAGAGGACGATTGGCTCGACAATATTGAAGAACTGGGCTGGCAGCTTTATCTTTGTTCCTCGCCGCCATACCAATTGCAGACTAAGAATGACCGGCGCATGCACGAGTACACAGAATTGGCATTCGCGGGCAAATATGAAGCTGCGCGTCGCGTGCGCGATAGTCTGCAACCCGTTCGAGACGCCATTCGCAACTCCAAACCTGCGGGTAAGCCCACAGCACATGGAAAATACTGGCAGGAGTTACTGGGGCAAACCGGTGGGCGTGTCCGTCATCCGATGCTGGAGTTGACTGAAGCGGAAAAAGCCGCGACCTCAGTCGCCTTTGAGGATTGCGGATTGTTGCTCTGATCACGCGGGATGCTCGGAGAAACATTGGCGCTCCTCGCTGCAGCGGCATATGGCTGTGCTGGCGTCTCCATCGTACATAGTAAGACCACCGCACAAGGCGACAATGGCGTCTTTCTGTCGGTGGTCATTACACTGATCGCTTCAGGTGTACTCTGGCTCGGATGGGGCATGTCTTCGGCCCTGACGTTGAAGAGCGCGGAAGGTCTTTGGGCCGTTGCAGTTTTTGCAGTGGCAGGGTTTGCGTCAAATATTTTCGGACGGCAAGCCATGTATCGTGCGACCGAAAAAATAGGGGCCGTGAGGGCCGGCCTGCTGCGTCGTCTGATACCTGTCTTTGCCCTGCCCTGCGCGTATATGCTCCTCAGTCAGATCCCGAATTGGCGCACCGGTTTAGGCGGAGCTATTGTTATAGCCGGTGTCGTTTTCTATATGCGCCCGTCCCGCGGCCTCAGTCGAAGATTGCCCTCGATCGGAGTGATGTTGGGCTTGTTGTCAGCCGCCGCATATGCGTTGGCCTATTGTCTGCGTGCAGCGGGATTGCGCACGGTGCCAGACGCAGCACTTGGCACGGTAATTGGGGCTTCGGTCGCCGTTGTTTGGTTCATGAATGCCACGATGGTCAGACACGGTGTGCGGCAAGGGTTTTGGCACCTCACATCAGACCGCACCCCCGCTCATTGGCGCACAGCCATTGCACTGAGTGCAGGCCAGTTGCTTCAGTTCTTTGCGCTGAAGTTCACATCTGTCGCCACGGTTGCAATCCTTGGCTCACTGGAAGTGCTGTTTTCGGCAGCACTCGTCTTGATCGTCAGCAGATGTGAAGCCGTTGAGATAAAAAGACTCTTGTTGGCCTCCGCCTTTGCGGCACTCGGTACCGCACTTCTTGTTGTTGGCTGACGTGGGTATCAGGAAACCGGATATCTACTTTCGTAGAAATAAATATTTTGCAAGGCCAATATTTTCTAGGCTGAACGAAAGAAGACAGAAATCCACTCCCTCTGAGTGAGGGACTGCACGCGGGAGAGACCCATGACTCAACATCCCACATTGAAGCCCTTCAATTTTAAGAAATGGGTGGAAGAAAACGCTGACAAGCTGCGTCCGCCCGTCGGCAATCAACTGCTCCACAAAGAAGGCGACATGATTGTGATGGTTGTTGGTGGCCCCAACACGCGTGTCGATTTTCATGATGACCCTGTCGAGGAATGGTTTTTCCAACAGAAGGGCGACATGATGCTCAAGATCGCAGATGGCGGCAAAATCTATGATGTCCCCGTCCGCGAGGGCGAGGTCTTCATGCTGCCGCCGCATGTACGACATGCGCCTCAGCGCCCACAGGAAGGATCTGTGGGGATTGTCGTAGAGGCCCCACGTCAGCCCGGTATGAAAGAGGGCTTTGAGTGGTACTGTTTCAAATGCGAGGGGCTGGTTCACCGTGAGGAGGTCGCTCTGGATGGTGCCGAGGGCATCGTAACCGCGCTCCCCAAAATCTACAGCAAGTTTCATGACAGCATTGAAGCCCGCACCTGTCCGCATTGCGGCGAGCTTCACCCCGGCAAGGGAAAACCACCTGCGGAGTGGGTACAGCTTTGAACACATAAACAAAGCAAAAATCGAACAGGGAAACGGCCAATGAGCATCATTCGAAACTCAATCACCGGCGCAGCAATCCTGCTGGCCTCTGCTGTCGCAACCCAAGCCAAGGAATTTCGGCTGGGTCTCATTACACCCCCTCCGCACATCTGGACCAAAGCGGCAGAAGCGTTTGGAGCAGACCTGGCGGAAGCGAGCGATGGCGCCCATAGTGTCACGGTCTTTCCCGCTCGACAGCTCGGCAACGAAGCGGAGATGTTGCAGCAATTGCAAACTGGTGCGCTCGATATGGCATTTATGACCGTTGCCGAGGTATCAAACCGCGCACCCGACTTTGGGGCCCTCTATGCGCCCTATTTGGCCAATGATATTGCCCATGCAGGTCGCATTCTGCGCAGCGAGACTGCAAAAGGAATGCTGGCGCAACTGCCAGCAAAGACTGGGGTGGTCGGTACTGGCTACGGAATGGCAGGTCTGCGTCAGATTGTGACCCGCGGAGAGGTCAACAGCGTCGAGGATCTGTCAGGCCTGAAACTAAGGATCACCCCGTTTGAGCCGATCCTAGATTTCTATAACGCCATTGGCGCAGCCCCGACGCCGATGCCGCTGCCCGCAGTCTATGATGCACTTGCAAATGGGCAGGTCGACGCCATCGACATGGATGCAGAGTTGATCTGGGTTCTGAAATACTACGAGCACGCAGATACCGTGGTGCAATCCAACCATATGATGTTTCCGATGGTGGGCCTGGTGTCAGCTCGGGTTTGGGCGGGACTTTCCGAGGAAGATCGTGCTCTTATCGGTGATCTGATGGCGCAGCATGTCGACAGCACAATCGATACTTACGTCGAGAAAGAGCAAATCTGGCTGGACCAGATCAAAGACACAGGTCGCACCTATAAGATTGTAGACGCGAGTTTCTTTAGTGATGCGATTTCGAGCTGGAATGAAATTTGGTCACAGCGCTCAACGATGCTTGCTGACCTGCGCGACGCTGCCGCTGCGACTGCACAAGAGTAACTCCACCCGAAGTATCCGTCGCGGGTGCGGAAACGTGCCCGCGATTATTATGCGGAGACCTAAATGATCGGACGTATCTCGGCAGGCTGGGCGCGGGTTGAGTTGTCACTGGCTGCATTCCTCGCTGTCTCTATCACAGTGCTCATTCTGCTTAATGTTGTGACACGAAGCATTGGCGCGGCGCTGTTTTGGGTGGATGAACTGGCCATCTACGCCATGGCCTGGATGGCCTTTCTGGGTGCATCAGCAGCACTGCACTTTGGCCATGCCGTGGCCGTCACAATCCTCACGGATACGCTGCCATCAATGGTTCGCAAAATTGCGGCGAAACTGGTGGACTTGATCGTACTGATCTTTGCGCTCGCGATGGTGTGGTTTTGTTGGCGTTGGTATGCCCCGCTGGCGCTGATCCAAAATGGCTTCGACGTCGAGGCATTTCAGGGTGCCACCTTCAATTTTGTCTATGCCGAGCCGACTACGACACTGGGCGTGCCCAAGTATTGGATCTGGTCGGTGATGTGGGTGTTCTCCTTGGGCGCTACTCTACATAGCTTTGCCAACCTGATCAGCCAAGGGACCGAGCAGCAGGATGCCCCCTCATGACACCGCTGATTTTTGCCTTCAAACTGCTGATCGCCGTGCCGGTTGCTTTGGTTCTGGCACTGACCGCAATCTGGTACATTTGGGAAAGCGGAAACACTGTCCTGTATGACAGTTTCGCACAGAAAATGTTCTCAGGGCTCGAAAACTACGGCCTACTCGCGATCCCACTTTTTATGCTCACCGGAGAGATGATGAATGAAGGCGGCATGACGCGCCGACTGATTAATGCCGCTCGAGTCTTTGTGGGCGGGTTTCGTGGCGGTCTGGCCTATATCAACCTTCTGACGAATATGTTCATGGCGGCAATCATTGGATCAGCGACGGCTCAGATTGCAGTTATGGCCCGTGCCATGACGCCCGAGATGGAAAAAGAAGGTTACGACACAGGGTTCGCCGCCGCAACGACAGCAGCAGGTGGGTTGCTGGCGCCAGTTATTCCACCCTCGATGATGTTTGTGATTTTTGGCGTTCTGGCGCAGGTCCCCATTGGCGATATGTTCCTCGCCGGTATCCTGCCTGGCCTGATGCTTGCCACGGCCTTTGCATTGGTGATTTTTGTCATCGGCGTCATGACGGGTTTTCCTAAAGGGAGTTGGTTCACTGGCCGTGAGGCATTCTCGGCTTTGCTCTACTGCCTGCCCGCTGCACTGATCCCCTGTGCTATCATTGGGGGCGTCTTATTTGGTATCGCAACCCCAACCGAAAGTGCCGCGATTGCATCCCTTCTGGCATTTCTGATCGGGTGGTTGATCTACGGAGAGCTGAAACCCAGAACGCTATTTGGGATGTTCCGCCGCACTGCAGTTAATGCATCAATGATCATCTTTATGATCGCGACCGCCAATGTGTTTGGCTGGGTGATCATCTACGAAGCTCTCCCACAAAAGCTGGCCGCTCTGATCACTTCGATTTCCAGCGATCCCTTCTTGTTTCTGTTGATCGTGAACCTGATTTTACTGTTCGTCGGTATGCTAATTGATGGCATCGCGGCAGTGATCCTGATCACACCGATCCTCTTGCCAATTGCAATGAACGACTATGATATCAGCCCGTATCAATTCGGCGTCGTGATGTGTTTGAACCTCGTGCTGGGTCTGCTGACACCTCCTGTCGGCGTCGGGCTCTACATTGCCTCGTCGATGAGCAATGTCTCACCGGGCCGTATTCTGAGATCGCTCTGGCCCTTTCTGCTCGCGGTGGCGATCATTCTCGTTCTGTTAAGCCGCTTTCCCTTGCTTTCAACCGCTTTGATCTAGCACCCAGCCAACAAAGCTTTTATCATCCAGATCAAGGGGTTAGATCATCGAAATCCCATGGCCACGCGATATGGCGAAAAAAGGACCGGAAGCACAGCTGATTGGATGTCCAGATGGGCAGATGCGATGACACCTATCTGCCCATCCGCACCGGGTGACGTCCCCGGAGAGCGTTACTATCAGTCAGCTTTCACACCGACCTCTGACTGAATTTCACCTCAGAACTGATATTCCAGCCTGAAAGAGATCCCATAGCTGTCGTATCCACTGGCTCCAATCCCGTCGTAGTAGGATTGGATCTGGAACTGCCCGCCATTCACCATTCTATGCATCATTCCCAGGTCGATACGGGCACGCCCCCCTTCGTAGTCAGGGCTAACCGATGCAGCATGCCCTGACCCGTTGACGAACGAACCAATGGCTTTGACGCCGCCAGTTAGGGTCATCTCACCTTCCCCGGTGTAAAGGGGCATCGGGGCAACAAAAGCGAGCCCCGCCTCGATCTGCCCAAGCTCAACGGTCTGTTTAGGTATCCGGTTGCCGGGTGTGTCCGTATACGCGGATTGAGCCTCTCGGGCATAAGATGCCTTCAGGCTTGGAATGATATCGACCTCCCCGTAGTCCAGCACACCGGACACCTGAAGCGAAGCGAGCAATCGATTGGTGTCAAACTTGTCGGTATACGTGCCGAATGGGGTGATTTTGTTTGAGGACTGCCCGTAGAGCAACCGCCCATCAAAGTAGAGGTCTTTCTCAGGAAGGCGAGCCACAAAATACGGACCAGCAAGCCAGCCTGTACCTTGGACTTCAGCCGCGCCATCTGTTTGATCCATGTGGTCAAACTGCAGCATGCCGCCAACAAGCAAGTTCGGATTGACCTTTATATGACTACCGATAGAGCCAAACAGATATGTCAGATCACGGTCGCTTTCATTCGTCCAAGAACCGTTCAACATCATCCAGACCGGAGCGTCCGACCGGTTGGCAAAGTTGAAAGTCCCCGTCCCTCGCGACACCTGACTATTGAGACGCCCGGTTTCCGATCCCAACAGCAAATGTGCGAGCTCCGGTTGGTTTTTAAGCAATAGATCAACACGTGATTGCATGAACTGAGAAATCTGGGTCTGTGTCTCAGTGATCGTCGTGTCCCTTACGCTGAGTGTATTTGACATCTCATTACCATTGCCTGCGGCATCTGTGGCAGCCCCTGCGGGAACCGAGACGGTGACATCACCTCCACCTATTGCAGAAAGCGTCGCGACCCAGGCAGTACCTGTTCCGGACAAGGAGGTAAGCGTGGCATTGCCCAAGTTGAGTTCGGACCCGTGAAAACCCGTGACTGGCTCCGAGAATGCAATGTTAACGACCACGCGATCTCCGGCGGCCACCTGTGTCGTATTGGTCGTCAAGGTGACCGTAGGGGCTTCGTTATCCGTGATGGTGACCGTAAAGCTGACCTGTGTCGCAGCATTGCCCGCACTGTCTGTTGCGTCCATCGTCACCGTGGTCACCCCAATCGGAAAGGCATAAGCCCCGGCAAGAGGCGTGCCGCCGATGGCATAGGTAATGGTTGGCGTCGTGCCGCTGTTGTCC
>NZ_LNWY01000003.1 GCF_001681715.1 Tritonibacter mobilis
AAGACCGGCACGATCTGGTTCGAGGATCTCTACGATCATCCCCAGCTCGATATTCCGCTGCGCAACGGCGACAAGATCCTCGTTGAGGGCGACACCCGTTCGTTCACCGCATTGGGGGCCACCGCCGCGCAGGCCCGCGTGCCTTTCGAGAGCCAGAACCTCTCCGCGCTGGAGGCCATCGCGCAGGTCGGTGGCCTGATTGCCACCGCGTCTGATCCGACCGGCGTCTTTGTGTTCCGCAATGAACCGGAGGAGATCTCCAATCAGGTGCTGGGCCGGGACGATCTGGTCGGCGCACAGCGCATGATCTACGTGCTGAACCTCACTCAGCCCAACGGTCTGTTCATCGCCCGGGACTTCGTGATCCGCGACGGTGACACCATCTATGTGACCGAAGCACCCTATGCCCAGTGGACCAAAACGCTGTCGCTTCTGACCAGCCCGCTGTCCACGGCCGCAAGTGTCGAGACCCTGTTCGGCGGCAGCTAAGCGCAGATGATGCAAGGGCCTTTGCCGCATCCGAACGAGACAAAAACCGGGAGCCAGCGCTCCCGGTTGTTTGTGTATAACGGCGGCTTTCTGACCCAATCCCGCGTGCGCCGTATCCTTGATCTAGCCGGGTATGACATCCGTCTTGGCCTACCCAAGGAGGGCGATCTGGTCGGCATCTGGGGCGACAGCCCCACCGCCCATCGCGGCAAGAAAATCGCCGAGGAGCATGGCGCGCCCTTGGTGCGGATTGAGGATGCATTCTTGCGCTCGGTGCATCCGGGTCGCAGCGGAGAGCCGCCGCTGGGCCTGCTGATCGACCGCACCGGCGTGCATTTTGACCCCTCCCTGTCGAGCGATCTGGTCACGCTGCTGAAAGACCATCCCCTAGATGACAGCGCCCTGATGAAACGGGCGCGCGATGCGATGGCGCGTTTGCAGGACGCACATCTGAGCAAATACAACGCCTTCCACCCTGATGTGCCACCGCCGGAGCCCGGCTATGTGCTGGTGGTGGATCAGTTGCGCGAGGATGCCTCTGTTAAGGCGTCCATCCCCTTTCCCGGTGCCGATCAGGGGCGGTTTCAGGAAATGCTCGCCTTTGCGCAGGAGGAAAACCCCGGCGCGCGCGTTCTTATTAAAACTCACCCCGAAACCACCAAGGGCCACCGCGCGGGTTATTTCGACGCGCGCGATACCAATGACCGGGTGGAGCTGTTTGACGCGCCGGTCTCGCCGCATTTGCTGCTGGAAGGCGCGGTCGGCGTCTATACGGTGTCGTCACAACTGGGGTTCGAGGCCATTCTGGCCGGTCACAAACCGCGCATCTTTGGCCAGCCGTTTTATGCAGGCTGGGGGCTGACGCAGGACGAGTTTCCCCCACCCGGCCGCCACCGTCGCCTGACCCGCGCGCAGCTTTTTGCGGCGGCGATGATACTCTATCCCACATGGTATGACCCCCATCACGACCGGCTGTGCCAGCTCGAACAGGTGATCGACTCGCTGGAGGCTCAGGTGCGGGCGTGGCGCGAGGACCGCGCGGGCTGGGCCGCATCGGAAATCCGCCTGTGGAAACGCGCGCCCTTGCAGCGGTTCTTTGGTCAGCACAAGCGCATGACCTTTACGGAAAAGACCAAGACCGCCAAGAAGAGCGGCAAGAACTGGATGGTCTGGGCCAGCAAGGCCACCAAGGACCACGCCGGGGCGCATCACCTGGAGGATGGCTTTCTGCGCTCGCGCGGGCTGGGGGCGGAACTGGTGCCGCCCTTGTCGCTGGTGCTGGACCGTCAGGGCATCTACTACGACCCCACCCGCCACAGCGATCTGGACGATCTGATCCGCGAGCGGGTGGCGCTGACACCGCAGCAGGAACGCCGAATTGAGGCGCTGGTGATGCGGCTGATCAAGCATGAGGTTACGAAGTATAACCTCGACGGCACGCTGCCGGATCTGCCCAAAGGCCACCGGGTGCTGGTGCCCGGTCAGGTCGAGGATGACGCCTCAATCGAGATGGGCGCGGGCAAGATCAACAGTAATATGAAGCTGTTGCAGGCGGTGCGCGCAGCACGCCCCAATGCGGTGGTGATCTATAAACCGCATCCCGATGTGGAGGCCGGCCTGCGCAAGGGGCGCATTAAATCCGCCGAGACCTGGGCCGATGTGGTGGCCGAACACGCCAACCCGGCGGCGCTGATTGACAGCGTCGATGAGGTCTGGACCATGACCTCGCTTCTGGGATTTGAAGCACTGCTGCGCCGGGTACCGGTGACCTGCGTGGGGCTGCCGTTTTATGCAGGCTGGGGGCTAACGCGGGATCGGCTGGAAGCGCCCCATTGGCGCGATGCACGCCCCGGTATTTTGGGGCTGGCCCATGCGGCATTGATTGATTATCCGCGCTATTTCGACCCGGTTTCAAACCTACCCTGTTCGCCAGAAGTGGCGGTGGATCGGCTGATTGCAGGCGATCTGCCATCGCCCGGTCCGATGAACCGCAGCCTGTCGAAACTGCAGGGTTTGTTTGCCTCATTTGCACCACTTTGGCGCTGAGCGAGGATGCGAGGCGCTGCCTCGCGCTCCGGGATATTTTTAAGAAGATGAAGAGGGGTGTTGTGGTCTCAACTTTGCGGTCGGCGCCAGCGGTGCAGGATGTCGGCGCCGACGGGGCGAGTTTCGATCAGCTCAAAGCGTGGGGCCTCTTTGAGGTGGCCGATGCCAAGCGCGCCAATGGACGGCAGGCCTTCGGCCCCAATGGCCAGCCCGGCACTAAAGCCGATCAGCTCATCCACCAGATCATGCGCCAAAAGGGTGGCGGCAAGTGCGCCACCGCCCTCGCAGAACACCCGTGTCAACCCGGCGCTGCCCAATTGGTCCAGTACGTCATGCGGATCAAGCTGGGTGCCCAGAGCATTGCAGGACAGAAGCTGCGCACCCAGCCCCTCCCATGCGCGCAGGCGTTCGGTATCAGCACCCGTTCCGTGGCATAGATAAAGCGGGATGTCCTTGGCGCTGCGGGCCAGTTGGCTCATCAAAGGCAGGTCAAGATGGCGAGAGACCACCACGCGGGCGGGCTGGTGATCAATGCCAAGATCGCGCACGGTGAGTGAGGGGTCATCGGCGCGCGCGGTGCCTGCGCCGACCATGACCGCGTCATGGCGCGCGCGCATCGCATGGACCATGCGGCGGGCCTCGGGGCCGGTGATCCACTGGCTCTGACCGGAGCCTGTGGCGATGCGCCCGTCAAAACTGGAGGCGAGTTTCAGCGTCACAAAAGGGCGGCCCTGTTCGGTTCTGAGAAAGAACCCCTCGTGGTCAAAACCTGCTTCCTCCGTGCGGATCCCGGTGGTGACTTTGATGCCCGCGGCGCGCAGCATTTCAAAGCCTTGTCCGCTGACGCGGGGGTCGCTGTCTTCGATCGCGGCGACCACGCGGGCGATACCTGCATCAATCAGCGCCTGCGCGCAGGGGGGTGTCTTGCCGTGGTGCGAGCAGGGTTCAAGGCTCACATATGCGGTGGCACCGCGAGCTGCTGCACCGGCCTGCGCAAGCGCCATAGGTTCGGCATGAGGGCGGCCACCGGGTTGGGTCCAGCCCCGCCCCACCACGCGACCCTGTTTTACGATGACGCAGCCCACAGCCGGGTTTGGCCATGTACGCCCCTGCCCCCGCCGCCCGAGCGACAGGGCAAGCCCCATAAACCGATGGTCGCTTTTGCTCACTGAATCAGACCTTTCGCCGGGCTATGCGCAGGCAGCAGGGCCGGGATTTACGTCTCGGGCGGCGCCGGGGGGCGCAGCTCGTGCACGAAGTCCTCAAAATCATCCGCCGCCTGGAAATTCTTGTAGACGCTTGCAAAGCGAACATAGGCGACAGTGTCGATGCGGGCCAGAGCCTCCATCACAATCTCGCCGATCTTCTTGGAGGCGATATCCGTCTCGCCCATGCTCTCCAGTCGGCGCACGATGCCGGAAATCATCTGATCGATACGCTCCGGGTCGACCGGGCGTTTCTGCATTGAGATGCGAATGGAACGTTCCAGCTTGTCGCGGTCGAAATCCTCGCGTTTGCCGTTGGTTTTGATCACCACGAGGTCGCGCAGCTGCACCCGCTCATAGGTGGTGAAACGGCCGCCACAGGCCGGGCAGAAGCGGCGTCGGCGGATCGAGACGTGATCCTCCGCCGGACGCGAGTCCTTAACTTGCGTATCGACATTTCCGCAAAATGGGCACCGCATCCTCGGGCTCCTCCCCTCGAGACAGATCGTTCTAGTGCGCAGGCTTGCGCATTTATCCACAACTATAGGGGAGCTGCTAGGATTTGGGTAGAGGGGAAATTCAACCCCAAGACCTTGGTTGGTTTCGCGCCTAGCTTATCGCTTTATCCGGTGAGATGCGCAAAGATACGGCGCTGATGCGGGGCGTCGCGGTGTTCAAAGAGGTAGATCCCCTGCCAGGTGCCCAGCACCATTTCGCCGCCCGAGACAGGGATCGACAGGCTCACCGGCATCATCGCCGCCTTGATATGGGCGGGCATATCATCCGGGCCCTCATAGGTGTGACGCAGGTAGGCCATGTCGGGATGCGTGGTCGGCGGCACGAGGCGCGCAAAAAAGGCGCTGAGATCGCTTTGCACATCGGGGTCGGCGTTCTCTTGTATCAGCAAAGAGCAGGAGGTGTGGCGCACAAAGAGTGTCAGCAGCCCCTGCGGGTGCGCGCAACCTGCCACAAAGGCGCGGATCTCGCGGGTGATCTCATAAAGACCCTGCCCGCGTGTCGGCTGGATGAATTCGCGCTGCTGCACGGCGGGCAACGCGTCAGAAGAAGAACAGCGGCTCGAGATCGCGGCAAAAGCTGTCGCCGCTGGAGACGCTGAAATTATCGCCGGGCTTAAAGCCAAAGGTATTGATAAACGGACGCTTTCCTTCGGCACTGGGCACGTGTGACAGGGTAAAGGTGACACTGTCGATGCGCCCGCTCACGGTGCTGGGGGCGCGCCCTTTGGCGACATAGATGTCCTGCGACCAGTCCGCGCCAAGGCGGCGACGGGCATATTCAGAGGCCGCGCACCAGTAGGCCGCCCCTTGCGCACCGATTTCCGGCACCACCTCGAAGCTTCCGTCATCGAGCGCGTAAATGCGGGCAAGCGCGCGGGACGAGAAATAATCCGCTTGTGGTCCAGTGCTTTGCAGATCGACACAGCCTGCCAGAGCAGCTGTCGCCGCAAGCGTTGAGAGCGTCAGGGCGCGTGTGGCAGAGCGAGAACGTGTGGGCATTGAAGGCATCCTTCTGGAGGGTTGCCCAGAATGTAGTGTAGCCCCGTGTCGGGGACAAGCCATCGCCTGCCCGCACACCCGACCTTACGGCCGCCCTTGCACACTCTCCGGCTGGAATGGGTTTAGCGACGCCCCGGGAACTGGATGATTTCCGCCGTGTGGCCGTTGCCCAGTGTTTTCTCCAAGAGATCGAGCGCCTTTGGATTGGGCCGCTCGCCGCCATCCACGCGATAATAGGCGCGCGCTTTTTGGCGCAGCATTTCGCGGGTCTCTTGCGGGCTCATGCGAATGAGCTCCTGTTCGTGCTCGCGCAGGGCCGACACCAGAAAGGAATTAACCTCTGTCATCGTGTCCAAAGCATCGAGCTTTTCGTCAAGCGCACCCAATGCGCTTTGCATTTCGTTGGTTCCACTCATGTTCACCCCCCGGTGTATGGCTTGAATGTATCACAAGCGCACGGGGTAGGAATAAATTATCGATTTCTTTAATCAATATTCTGACAGTGGTAATGGTTAACGAATTTGCCGAAATTGGTTAATAATATGTATGCCCAACACTGGCCACGGGCCAATTGGGCTGCCCCGGCTGGGATGCAGTTCAACCGCGCCTCTCAGACCAACACGCGTTACCGGCTTAACGATCCGGCCTCTTTGGCATCCCACAATGGCAACGGATAGCCTGCGTCGACGCTGCCCGGATCACACTCAAGCTGCGCCAGAGGCTCCTGCCCTTTTAGAACCGTAACGCCCCCGCTGAGCCCATCCCCCGGTTCGGAGAAGCGGTCGATACTGTAGTGGACGCGGTAAGAGGTCTCGCCATTATGAAAGGTGAAATCCTCCCAGATTTCGCGCCCGACACCGGGCCATGGGGTCATCTCCACCTCATCCACATGGCGCGCAAGCGCCAGATCCGGGCGTCGCTCTGCAGTGCCAAAGGCATAGGTCGCGTGATCGCCCATCAAACAGGTCTCAAGGTATTTCGCGCCCTCTTTGAGCGTACAGGACACCAGCGTAATAGACCCATCAGGGCAGGACAGCGCCGGGGTTGCAAAGAGGGTCGCAAGGATCGCGGCGCATTTGGTCACGGCTTTCATGGTTTTAAATACCTGTGTTGAGACGTCTTATATTAAATCACACGCAGCACATCAGTGCGCGCATCTAAATTACACAGAGATGAAACATCAGGGCCGAGATCATTTCAACTGTCCAAAAGGAACAAAACAGAGGGCCCGGCCTAAACCAGCCCGCCTATATAAGTCCGGCATTACGCTGCGATGAATGAAACCCCACACGACGCGCATAATATGCATTGCAACTATAGGTAGCCCTATAAAAAACGCCCCCTTGCGGGGGCGCTTTTATCATCATGGGTCTTACTGATCGAGGAAGCTGCGCAGTTTGCGGCTGCGGCTTGGATGCTTCAGCTTCCTGAGCGCCTTGGCCTCGATCTGACGGATCCGTTCGCGGGTCACGCTGAACTGCTGGCCAACCTCTTCGAGCGTGTGGTCGGTGTTCATGCCGATGCCAAAACGCATCCGCAGAACCCGTTCCTCGCGTGGGGTGAGCGAGGCCAGAACCCGTGTGGTGGTTTCCTTGAGGTTTTCCTGAATGGCGCTGTCCAAGGGCAGCACGGCATTCTTGTCCTCGATGAAATCGCCCAGCTGGCTGTCTTCCTCGTCCCCGATGGGAGTCTCGAGAGAGATCGGCTCCTTGGCGATTTTCATCACCTTGCGGACCTTCTCGAGCGGCATTTGCAGCTTTTCGGCCAGTTCTTCCGGCGTCGGCTCGCGGCCGATTTCATGCAGCATCTGACGACCGGTGCGGACCAGCTTGTTGATGGTCTCGATCATATGCACCGGAATACGGATGGTGCGCGCCTGATCGGCAATGGAGCGGGTGATCGCCTGACGAATCCACCACGTCGCATAGGTCGAGAACTTATAGCCGCGACGGTATTCGAACTTGTCCACCGCCTTCATCAGGCCGATGTTACCTTCCTGAATGAGATCGAGGAACTGCAGACCGCGGTTGGTGTATTTCTTGGCGATGGAGATCACGAGGCGCAGGTTGGCCTCGACCATTTCCTTCTTGGCCTGACGGGCCTCTTTTTCACCTTTTTGCACCTGCTGCACGATGCGGCGGAATTCCGAGATGTCCAGACCGACGTACTGACCGACCTGCGCCATATCTGAGCGCAGCTCTTCAACCTTGTCGGTGGAGCGTTCGATGAACATCTGCCAGCCGCGACCGGGCTTTTCACCCATTTCCGCCAGCCAGTTCGGATCGAGTTCACGACCACGGTACGCTTCGACAAATTCCTTGCGGTTGATGCGGGCCTGATCCGCCAGCTTCACCATGGCACTGTCGATCTGCATGACGCGGCGGTTGATGCCATAAAGCTGGTCGATCAGCGCCTCGATGCGGTTGTTGTGCAAGTGCAGACCGTTCACCAGTTCCACGATCTCAGACCGCAGCTGCTGGTACTTGGCCTCATCGTCCTTGGAGAACGAGCCGTCCTCGTTAAGGGTCGCGGAGATCCGCAGATCCTGCATTTCCGACAGCGTCACAAAGTCGTTGGAGATGCGCTCCAGCGTCTCCAGTACACGATCCTTCAGCGCCGCTTCCATGGCCGCAAGGGACATGTTGGCCTGATCCTCATCGTCGTCGTCATCGTCGTCGTTGTTGAGGATCGGGTTGCCGTCGGCGTCAAGCTCAGGGCCGGAGTCCTTTTCAGGCTTGGCCGCACCGGACACCGCCGAAGGGTCCACCACCGGCTCTGCCACATCGCCCTCTTCATCCATCTGGTTGCCAAAGGTGGCCTCCAGATCAATGACGTCGCGCAGCAGAATATCCTCGGAGAGGAGTTCGTCGTGCCAGATGGTGATCGCCTGGAAGGTCAGCGGGCTTTCGCAGAGCCCGAGGATCATGGTGTTGCGACCGGCCTCGATGCGCTTGGCGATGGCAATCTCGCCCTCGCGCGACAAAAGCTCCACGCTGCCCATCTCGCGCAGGTACATGCGCACCGGATCGTCCGTACGATCCAGCTTCTCGGTCCCGGTTCCGGCGACGGCAACCTCGCGGTTGGATTCCGTCGTCACCAGTTCCGTGGTGCCTTTGTTCTCTTCTTCCTCGGCGTCTTCATCTTCAATGATGTTGATGCCCATTTCCGACAGCATGGACATGACGTCCTCGATCTGTTCGGAGGAGACCTGATCCGGCGGCAAAACCTGATTGAGCTGATCGTAAGTGATGTAGCCCTTCTCACGGGCTTCGGCGATCATCTTCTTGACTTGCGCCTGGCTCATGTCGAGCGAGATTTCGGCGTCCTGATCGTCAGGCTTGCGGTCGTCAGTATCTTTGGCGGCCATTCAATGCTCCTCTAAGGGGCTGCGGGCGATTCGGGTGGAGCGAATCTTTAGAGCGCTCTCGTGATTCGTCACCCCGTTTACCCAATTTTTCTGTAGGCTTCTTTAGCAAAACGTCACATCGCGGCGTCGCGGCCACAGTTGGCAGTGCGATTCGCGGCTGATTCGTCACTTGCTGTTGAAACCGATTCGCTTGAGCAGGTCCCCGAAGGCATCGCGCTCATCCCGATTGAGCCGCGCCCCGTTTTCACCCACATCATAAGTTGCCTTATCCTCATTTTCACTGCGCACAGCCCGGTTGCGGGCCTCTGCCGCCTGACGCAAACGCCAGGTCAGGGCCTCATCCGCCAGACCGTCCAGATCCTCCTCGGCTTCCGCCAGTTCGGCATTGAGCCCCGCGATGCTCTCGAGTTTTGCGAATTCCTCGGCCAGAGTCAGGCTGGCCATGTCTAGGTCGCCGGGTTTTCGCACGCAGGGGCTAATAGCCACATGGCGCAGCGACAGGAGGTTTTCAAGGGCATCCGGCCCAAGAGCATAGGCAATTTCATCGCGCAGTCGCTCTGGTGCATCGATTCCATAGCGCAAAACCAGATCGCGCAGGTGGGCGTGATCCATGTCCTGACACTGCATGCGCTCCAGATTGATCTCAAACTCCGGGATCACCGTTGGCGTGGTGATTGCGGTGGCGAGGATCACCGCCTCGCGCACACGGGCAAAATCCTGTTCCTCAGAGGAGGCCACCATCGACGCCCGCGTGGTGCTGCGCGGGGGCGGTGGTGCGCCCCATGGCGTACGGCTGCCATCGCGAAACCCGCCCTGAACGCGGGAGCCCGATTTGTAACCGCCATACCGCTGGCCATAGCCGGTGCCCCCCTGCCCGCCGCCGCCACGCTGACCACGAAAGAGCTGAAAGCGCAGCTCCTTGATGTCTTCGGCGTAGTGCAGCCTGATGGAGGGATCGCGGATCAGTTTGATCTTTTCGCGCAAGGATTTGTCCAATGCCGCCTTGCGTTCGGGGCTGTCAAAGACGCGCCCTTCGGTCTCGCGCCGCCACAGCAACTGCACCATCGGGATCGCCTGATCCAGCACCGTCTGCACCGCCTCTGGCCCCTCAGCGCGGATCAGGTCGTCCGGGTCCTTGCCCTCGGGCATGATGGCAAACCGCAGGCTCTTGCCAGCCTCCAGCAAGGGCAGCGCCATGTCGATCAGCCGCATCGCCGCGCGCAGACCGGCGGTGTCCCCATCCAGCGCAATCACCGGCTCGTCCGACATCCGCCACAGCAAATGCAGCTGATTATCCGTCACCGCCGTGCCCAGAGGCGCCACGGCAGAGGCAAACCCGGCCTCAGACAGCGCGATCACATCCATATAGCCTTCGGCCACGATCAGCGTGCTGCCCCGCCCCGAGGCCGCCCGCGCAGGCCCGTGGTTGTAAAGGTTGCGCCCCTTGTCAAACAGCTCGGTTTCCGGCGAGTTCAGGTATTTGGCATTGTCATTGGGGTCCATGGCGCGGCCCCCGAATGCAATGGCGCGGCCCCGCGCATCGCGGATCGGGAACATGATCCGGTTGCGAAACACATCATAGGGTTTGCCGCCCTTGTTCGAGGGTTTGGCCAGCCCCGCACCAAGAATCAGATCGTCGGCGACATCCTTGCCCTTGAGCGCATCCCAGAGGTTTTGCCAGCCATCGGGGGCAAAGCCGATCTCCCAGCGGTCCAGCGCCGCCGGATCGAGCCCCCGCCGCGCCAGATAGGCGCGCGCCTCGCTCGCGGCTTGGGTTTTGAGTTGCAGGCGGAAGTAGTGCACCGCCTGTTCCATCACCTCGGCCAACTGCGTGCGACGGTCCTGTTTCTCGGCCGCCTTGGGGTCGCGCTTGGGCATCTCAAGGCCCGCTTCGCCCGCGAGGATCTCCACCGCCTCCATGAAGGAGACATTCTCCGTCTCCTGCACGAATTTCAGCGCATCGCCCTTGGCGTGACAGCCAAAGCAGTAATAAAACCCCTTGCGGTCATCCACATGAAAAGATGCGGTTTTTTCATGGTGAAAGGGGCACGGAGACCACATGTCGCCCTTGCCCGGCTGGCTTTTGCGCTGATCCCACATGACCTTGCGCCCGACCACGTCAGACAGGCTCACACGGGTGCGCAATTCATCAAGGAATCCGGGCGGCAGCGACATTCACAAAGGGTCCAGTTGTGTGCAAGGGAGCGGCCCTCTCCGGGGGCCGCTCAAACGCAGGTTCAGATCAGTTTCCAGAGAGGTTTTTCTTCATTTCCTGGATCTGATCCCAGTTTTGCACGCATTGGGTCTCGAACACATCGCCAAGGTCGACGTTTTTCAGATCGCGGCGCTTCATCTGATAGACATGCTGGGTGAGCTGCGGGATCGCATTGGAGAAATTCTCCGGCCACTCAGGGTTGCTGGCGCGGATGGTCTCTTCGACCTTGCCCTCGGGCACCCGGTCCAGACGCGCGGCTTGCACGGCGGCCATCACCTGCCCCTGATATTTGCAGCTTTCCTCCTTGCCGAGGTCTGCGGCAGCAACTGCGGGGTTGGCGAAGAGGGGCGCGGCCACAAGTGCGGCTGCGAAGATGTTGCGGATCATGGATCAGCTCCGGAATCAGTTTCGTGATCCCCGTTAATCTAGCCCCGTGCCGCCACGGCTTCCATGGCTCTTTTCAGATCGTGAACAAGCGTGTCTGCAAATGATCGGAACACCATGATTTGCAAGGCTTTTGGCCCGATCCGTGTGATCGACGCCATCATGTGTTGCAACTCCGTGCGTGCGGTGTGGCCGCGTTTGAACACCTGAGGCCGCAGATCAATGGGCACCAGACGGGCCATCACCTCCTCGGCGTGCGCGCCCTCCAGCCGCACCACCGCCCAGCCATCGCTAAGGTCGGTGAGCGCGGCATGCGCCGCCAGTTTGGGATCGGCCACGGGGCCGACCAGCAGCGCCTGCGCCCGGCCAAACCAGATCGCGCGGGCCTCCGCATTGCCGGTGGCGCGGTTGGGCGCGGGAAACCCCATGCCGTGTGCGGCGTTCAACGCATCGCTCAGCGGTTTTTCCTGCCCCTTGTAGGGCGCGATCAGGGTCATGGCGGCGGGTGTGTCTTCTGTGAGGGTCACATCACCAATGGTCAGCGGCAGCAGCCCCGCGCAGGGGGATTTTGCGGCAAGTTGCATCTCAGTCTCAGCCACGAACGCGCCCTCCCTCGGGGTCAAAGAACACAGGGTTCACCACTTCGCACAGGGTGTCGATGCCCCGCGTGTGATCCACCAGCCGGATGGTATCGCCCATCCGGTCCGGCCCGCCCGACAGCATCGCCAACCCGATCATATGTCCCAGCGTCGGCGAGAACCCCACCGAGGTCACATAGCCAAGGTCATTGACCCGCTCCACCGTGGCGTCCGGGTCAAACAGATGTGCCCCGGCGCTCAGCGCCTGCATCGCGCCCACGGGTTTGAGGCCCACAAGCCGCATCCGGTCGTCATCCATCAGCCCGTCCCGTTCCGACAAAGCCTTGCCCCAGCAGGATTTCTTTTTCGAGACCAGCCCCTGCATGCCAAGGTCAAAAGCGGTGACGGTGCCGTTGATCTCAGAATGGGTGATAAAGCCCTTCTCGATCCGAAGCACATTCAGCGCCTCCATCCCGTAAGGACCACCGCCGAGGGGATCCGCCCGCTCCAGCAGCAGGCGATAGAGCGCCTCGCCGTAGCGCGCGGGCACCGCGATCTCATAGGCGTGCTCGCCCGAAAACGAGATCCGGAACAGCCGCCCGGCCACGCCCGACACGGTGATCGCCCCGCAGGCCATGAAGGGGAAGGTCTCACTGTTGACGTCCTCATCCACCAGCGCGTCGATCAGATCGCGCGCCTTGGGACCGGCCACCGAGAACTGCGCCCATTGATCGGTGACGGACGTGAACCGCACATCAAAATCCGGGCGCACCACCTGCGTCAGATATTCCAGATGCGCCATCACCTGCCCCGCCGCCGCGGTGGTGGTGGTCATCACATAGTGGTTTTCCCCCAGCCGCGCGGTGGTGCCATCATCCATGACAAAGCCGTCTTCGCGCAGCATCAGACCATAGCGCACGCGCCCCAGCTTCAGCGTGGAAAACAGATTGGTATAGACCAGATCCAGCAGCTTTGCCGCATCCGGTCCCTGAATGTCGATCTTGCCCAGCGTCGAGACATCGCAGACGCCCACCGCATTGCGCACCATGGTGACCTCGCGATCACAGGATTGCCGCCAAGTGCTCTCGCCGTCCTTGGCGAAATAGCTGGCGCGATACCACAGGCCGACCTCGATATTGGCCGCACCACGCTGCAGCGATGCCTTATGCGAGGTCAGATAGCGCTGCGGCATAAATCCCTGATCCTCGGCCCCTGCCCCCATCGCGGCAATGGACGTGGGCACAAAAGGCGGGCGGAAGGTGGTGACACCGGTTTCCGCAATGCTGCGCCCGGTGGCATCGGCCAGCACCGCCAATGCGGCCACGTTGGAGTTCTTGCCCTGATCGGTGGCCATGCCTTGGGTGGTGTAGCGCTTCATATGCTCGACCGAGCGGAAGTTCTCCCGCGCCGCCTGCGCCACATCCTTGACGGTGACGTCGTTCTGGAAATCCAGCCACGCCCGCCCCTTGCCCGGCACCGCCCACAAGGGGCTGATCCGGTAGGGCGCATCGCTGGCCTCTGGCAAGGGCACAGCGTCAACCGATGTGCCGATGCCGGCCAATGCGGTGATCGCCGCCTGTGCGCCGTCCTGCAAGGCACCATAGGTGGAAAACACCCCATTGGCGGCCCCTGCGACCACCATGCCCGGCACCGCATCCGGTTTTGGCAGGAACGCCGCCAGCTCCCGGTTCCACTCCGGGCGCGCGCCCATGTGGCAGGTCAGATGCACCGAGGGGTTCCAGCCGCCAGAAACGGCCAGACAATCGGTTTGCAGCTTTTCCTCGCCATTGACGCTGCGGATGGTGACGCTCTCCAGCCGGTGCCGCCCGGCGCTGTCACAAATCATCGCGCCCTTGATGACGGGGAATTCGCCACTATCTGGCGCGTCATGACGGCTGTCGATCACGGCGGTGACATGCACGCCCTCCGCCACCAGATCCCGCGCGGTGCGATGGGCGTCATCGTTGTTGGCAAATACGGTGATCCGCTCGCCCGGGGCCACCCCCCAGCGATTGAGATAGGCCCGCACCGCCCCCGCCATCATGATGCCGGGGCGGTCGTTGTTGCGAAAGGCGATGGGGCGCTCAATGGCCCCCGCCGCCAGCACCGAGGCTTTGGCGGCGATGCGCCAGAAACACTCGCGCGGGCGATGCGCGGTCTTCAGGGACTGGCTCGGCGGCAGGTGGTGCGAGACCCGCTCCAGCGCCGAATAGGTGCCGTGATCGTAGACGCCGGTGACCGCGGTGCGCGGCATCAGGCGCACGTTGTCCATGGCCTCCAGCTCCGCCAGAGCCTCTGCTACCCAGACATGCACAGGCTTGCCGTCGACCTCCTCAACCTCGGCCAGAAGACGCCCGCCCATGCGGCTGTCGTCCTCAGCGAGGATCACATCCGCCCCCGCACGCCCCGCCGTCAGTGCGGCCATCAGCCCGGCCGGGCCAGACCCGATCACCAGCAGGTCACAAAAGGCAAAGGCCTTCTCGTAAGGGTCCTTGTTGGCCGCCCCGGACAAGGCCCCAAGCCCCGCCGCGCGCCGGATGATCGGCTCATAAAGCTTCTCCCACAGGGGCGCGGGCCACATGAAGGTCTTGTAATAAAACCCCGCCCCAAGAAAGGGCGCGGCCAGGTCATTCACCGCCATCACATCGCGCTCGACCGAGGGCCAGCAGTTCTGGCTCTGTGCCGCCAGCCCCTCAAACAACTCCTGCTGGGTGGCGCGGATGTTTGGATCTCGCGCAGCACCCTTGCCGGTGCTGACCAGCGCGTTCGGCTCTTCAGAACCTGCGGTCAGGATGCCACGCGGACGGTGATATTTAAACGACCGCCCCACCAGATGCACATCATTGGCCAAGAGAGCCGAGGCCAGCGTGTCGCCTTCCAGCCCCATGTAATCCTTGCCATTAAACGAAAAATTGACGGTCCGATTGTGCGAGACCAGCCCCTTGCCCGCGATCCTCATGACCTGTCCTCCTTGATCACAAGGCCCGCGTCCTGCGCAAGCTCAACAGCCAAAATCTCATGAGATACGGTGTTGCGACGGACCTTCAACCACGCCCCGCAGCCCATCGCGTGCTGCCAAAGCTCCTCATGCGGCCCGGCGGGGTTTTCACGCAGATGCACATGCGCGTCCCATTCCGCCACTCCAGAGTCCAAGGCAGGCACCGGCAAGGCCGCGCCCTTATAGGTGAACTCGCGATGATCGCGCGCGCCGCACAGCGGACAGGTGATCCTCATGACAACCGCCCCTTCATCTTCTTAAAAATATCCCCGCCGGAGGCTCCCCAGCTGCGCGACAGGCGCTTAGTGCAGATTATGTTGCGCACCGGTGCCCTCCTCATCCATCAGACCATAGCCGCTGCGGAACCGGTCCAGCTTGAACCGGGTGGCCGCCTCATGCGGGCGACCGGTGGCGATCAGATGCGCAAAACAATCCCCCGAGGCGGGCGTCGCCTTAAAGCCCCCGTAGCACCAGCCCGCATTGAGATAGAGACCGTCAATCGGTGTCGTATCAATAATGGGCGAGCCATCCGGCGTCATATCCATGATGCCGCCCCAGCTGCGCAGCAGCCGCGCCTTGGTCACCGCGGGCACCATGGCGGTGATCGCCTCCATAACATGTTCCTGCGTTGGCAGATTGCCGCGCGCCGCATAAGAGCTGTAGAAATCCAGATTGCCGCCAAACACCAACCCGCCCTTATCGGACTGGCTGATATAAAGATGCCCGGCGGCAAAGGTGATGACGTGATCGATCACCGGCTTCAGCCCTTCAGAGACAAAGGCCTGCAACACGTGGCTCTCGATGGGCAAGGTCAGCCCGGCCATCGCCGCCACCTGCCCCGAGCGCCCCGCCGCCGCCAGCGCCACTTTCTTGGCTTTGATCGGGCCGCGCGCGGTCTGCACACCGGTCACCTTGCCCCCTTCGACATCAATGCCGGTGACTTCGCAGTTCTGGATCAGATCGACGCCATATTGATCCGCACCGCGCGCAAAGCCCCAGGCCACCGCGTCATGGCGTGCCGTCCCCGCTCGGCGCTGCAGCAATGCGCCCATGATGGGAAAGCGGTTGTTGTCATAGTTCAGGAACGGCACCAGTTTCTTCAGCTGGTCACGATAGAGGATCTCTGCATCGTCGCCCTGATTGATGATGGAATTGGCGCGGCGCACGGCGGCGTCGCGCTGGCCATCGTTGTGAAACACATTCAGGATGCCGCGCTGGGACATCATGGCGTTATAATTGAGATCCTGCTCCATCCCCTCCCAGAGCTTCAGGGAATGGGAATAAAACTCCGAGTTGCCGGGCAGGTAGTAATTGGCGCGCACAATGGTGGTGTTGCGCCCGACATTGCCGCCGCCGATGTAGCCTTTTTCAAGCACCGCAATATTCCGGAGGCCATGTTCCTTGGCGAGGTAGTAGGCCGTGGCCAGCCCGTGGCCACCACCGCCCACGATAACCACATCATATTCGCGCTTCGGCTCCGGGTCGCGCCAATGGGCGGTCCAGCCCTTATTGCCGGTTAGCCCTTCTTTTAATACGCGCCAGCCGGAAAATTTTCCCGAAAACCCCATGGCCCACTCCCCAAACGGTGTCTCGACGTTGCGCTGCAGGAATACACAACGCACCCTCTGTGCCAAGTGCTAGCGGGTTTGAACCATGAGTCCTAGTCCGTACGCGACAAAGCAGCAGCCGATTGCCGCAGATGGGCACGAACTGGGCAGTTATGTCCAGTGCTTCTTCAGCCAGAAATGCGAGGCCTCCGATCATTTTCGCGCGTCTAACCGAAAAAGACTGAAAAGTTATCGGCGGCCACCGAAGGCTGACTGCGGCTCGGAACAGTCGCCACTCGGGCTAGGTTCGGTTTGGGCACAGAGGACTGCAGTATAGAATCTATCCCGCTCCCACACGCTGGGAAGGGGCGTCGAGATTGAACGCAGTTCCGAAACAGGTTTAACCGCTAAAGGGTCTTTTATGAAGTTCTGAGACTGAGTACTCAGCTTCTGTCTGGCAAAAGCTTGTCTAAAAACAGCCTGTCACTCGCGCGGCCTGCAATATCGATCAAAACACCTGATAAAAGGTCATTGGCGTCATGCAACCATACAGCCGCAAAGCCACCATCGTTACTCGTGCTTGCGACAAAGATACGGTGCCTGTCCGGGGGGATCTCCAGCCAACGGGCAAAGTGTGGTTTTTCCTGCAAGAAGGGGCTTATCCAATCAAAGCTATCGCCTCTTCCTGCGTCCAGTTCATAATCCGTCAAACGCGTAAAAGCTTGGCCCGCTTCAATATTGCCGATGCCCAGACTCGCCGAGTCCACACTGAAACCCAATTCAGTTCCACGTGTGAAAGGCCTGTTTCCATTCGCTTCGAGCCATACGAGTCCATTGGTGTGATCATGAAACCCTTTGTGGTCCAAACCAGATTCAAGAACCCAAATATGCAATTCGACAGCTTCAACACTTGCCGTATGGCGCATGTGGTAATCAGAACCGCACGCAGGATCGGACACAAATAGTTCCTGACTTGGCACGGCAAGAACGCCCAGATCTTTCCATACAAAATCTCGCTCTGAGACCTCTTTCAGCCACGCTCGTGCAGCGGAGGGCTCTTCAGAATCTGGGTCCGGCACAAAACCGCTTGAGGGCTTGCCCACTTCTGTCTCAGATGCGCTGTTAGATTTGTCTTTGCGCCCAAATATACTCTCAAATGCTGTTTTCAGTAATTTCACTTCAAGCCTCCTAAATGCATTCAAATCAATGATACCTTGAAGTCCTGACTGTCACGCAGCCCTCTGCCAGTGAGGGCGCGATGACGGTCAAGTGGTCGAGAAGCAGCATCGCCTTCCCCCATCTGCTTCAAAACAAAAACGGCGGGATGACACCCGCCGTTTCCATTGATTGCGATAGGGTTCGCCTCAGAGGCCCTTGGCGCGATAGCTTGCGGCCACTTTGCCGATGGAGACCAGATAGGCAGCGGTGCGCAGGTCAGAGACATCGTCACGCTCGTGCCAGACTTCGCGCATGGACTGATAGGCAATGCGCATGGTGTCATCGAGACCCGAACGCACCAGCTCCAGTTCGCCCGCGCCGCGGAGGTATTTCTCCTTGAACTTGGGATCGAGCGTCCAGGCTTTGCCCATGCTCTCCGAGAGCATTTCAAGCTGGTCGACCACAAGCTGGTGGCGCGCCTCTTCCTGACGGCGCTGCATGCGGCCAAACCGGATGTGCGACAGGTTCTTGACCCACTCAAAGTAAGAGACCGTCACACCACCGGCGTTGGCATACATGTCAGGAATGATCACCGTGCCTTTTTTGCGCAGGATCTCATCCGCGCCTGCGGTCACAGGACCGTTTGCCGCCTCGATGATCAGCTTGGCCTTCACGTTTTCGGCGTTGGAGAGGTTGATCACCCCCTCAAGCGCCGCCGGGATCAGGATGTCGCATTCTTCTTCGAGGTATTTGGCACCGTCCTTGATGTAGCGCCCGGTGGGGTAGCCATCGACGCCGTCGTGCTTTTCAATCCACGCGCGCAGATCCTCGATGTCAAAGCCGTTTTCGTCAAACAGCCCGCCATCGCGCTCAATCACGCCGACGATTTTACAGCCGTCTTCCTCAGAGAGGAATTTGGCCGCGTGATAGCCCACGTTGCCGAGACCCTGCACAATGACGCGTTTGCCATCCAGCGTGCCGGAGAGACCGGCTTTGGCCTTGTCTTCCTCGTAGCGGAAGAATTCCTGCAGCGCATATTGCACGCCGCGACCGGTGGCTTCGACCCGGCCAGCGATGCCGCCTGCGTTGAGCGGCTTGCCGGTGACACAGGCGCGGGAGTTGATGTCGGTGGTGTTCATGCGGGCGTATTGGTCCGCAATCCACGCCATCTCACGCTCGCCAGTGCCCATGTCGGGGGCGGGCACGTTCTGCGACGGGTTGATCAGGTCGCGCTTGGCCAACTCATAGGCAAAGCGGCGGGTGATCAGTTCCAGTTCGTGTTCTTCATATTGGCGCGGGTCGATGCGCAGACCGCCCTTGGAGCCACCAAAGGGTGCCTCGACCAGCGCGCATTTGTAGGTCATCAGCGCCGCCAGCGCCTCCACTTCGTCCTGGTTCACACCCATGGCATAGCGGATACCGCCCTTCACGGGTTCCATATGTTCGGAGTGGACCGAGCGATAACCGGTGAACGTATGCATTTGACCGCGCAGGCGCACGCCGAAACGCACCGTGTAGGTGGCGTTACAAACGCGGATCTTCTCCTCAAGTCCAGGCGGCAGGTCCATCAGCGCCACCGCGCGGTTGAACATGAGATCCACACTTTCGCGGAAGCTGGGTTCTTTGAGATTGCTCATGGGATGATCCCCGTCCTTCTGAAACGACTCAAGCAGTTACTATGCGCCCCATCTATGCAGAGAACGTTACCAACTGCGACCGGTATTCCCCGATTTTGCACAAATTTTTGGCAGTTTGTGAACTTTTTCGAAAACGAATCGTTAATGGCCCTGCTCACGCTCAGGCGGGCCACGGCGGGATTGTTTCTATGTTGCAAACAACCCCTCAGACACCCAGCGGATTAAGCTCAAACTTTCACTAGAAACGCCAATTTAGGCGGGATTTCGCCCCAGTTCAGCCACCTTCGTCAACGAATAATAAAGAGTATTTTCATGTCCGCGTGCCTGCGCCTGCCTGTTGTGCGCCCCGCGCCCGCTGACCGAAGGAAAGAATGAACTATGAAGGTAAGCTTCTGGACTTCATCTGCCTTGACCGGACCGCAGCCGCGCCTGGGCTTTGTTGACGAATTGCGCGCGTTTCGCAGTGACGAAAGTGGTGTTCTCGCCAAGCCGATGATCATGATCCTCGTCTTGATGTTCGCGTTAGGCGGTCTGGGGATGGACCTTGTGCGCATGGAGCGCGACCGGACCAATCTGCAATATACGCTGGACCGTGCGGTGCTGGCGGCGGCCGACCTCGACCAGCCGCTGGACCCGGAAGCGGTGGTGATCGACTACATGTCGAAATCGGGTCTGGGTGAATATACAACCGTGGTTGTGCCCGAGGTCTCGCCCACCGCCAAGCGCGTCAAGGCAAGCGTGGACACCGAATTCACCGCCGGGTGGATGAACAGCATCTTCTACGAAGACTACATGCGCAATCCAGACACCTATGAGCTGGAGCCGATTACACTGCCGCTGCTGGCGTCCTCGACCGCGGTGGAGAGCATCGGCAATGTGGAGATCTCTCTGGTGCTCGACGTCTCGGGTTCCATGCGCAGCAACAATCGTCTGGTGAACCTGAAACGCGCCGCCAAGGAGTTCGTCCAGACCATGGACGACAACACCGAAGACGGCAAAATGTCGATCTCGATCGTACCCTATTCGACCCAAGTGTCGATGCCTGCGGCCTTTCTTGATGAGATGCGTGTCAGCGATGAGCACAGCTATTCGAATTGCATCAACTTCGATGGCTCCGATTTCAGCACGACGGGCCTCAATCTGTCGCGCGAATATGAACGCACGATGCACTTCAGCGTCTGGAACTACTATGACTACCGCGACGACGATGAGCATGTGCGTCAGCCGACCTGTGCCTCTGACGCGGATAATCCAGAGCGCACGGCGCTGTTGATGTCAGACAACGTGGCACAGCTGCAAAACTATATCGATGCCTTTGAGCATTCCGAGAACACATCCATCGATCTGGGCATGAAATGGGGAACCGCGCTGCTGGACCCCTCCGTGCAGCCGATTATCGCCACGCTTGCGAATGACGCCAACCCGAACCAGTCGATTGAAGCCCGCTACGCCAATCGCCCGGTATCCTATCAGGACACCGAAACGCTGAAGGTCATCGTAATGATGACCGATGGTCAAAACACCGCGCAATATTACATCAAGAACGACTACCGCGAGGGTTTGACGCCAGTTTGGTACAACCCTGAAGAGAATGTATATTCCACCTACGATCCCAACCGGTACGGAAGCGATAAGTACTATTGGCACCAAACTGGAGAGTGGGAAGATCACCCCTATGGCAATGGCACCTATCAAGAGACGTATTGCGACGGCAGAGAGTATTACGGCAGATGTTATGACGGCTCTTGGAAGACGAGGACCGTGGATGAACCCGGTGAAGCCCTGCAACTCAGCTACGCTGACCTCTTTGCCGAGACCTCTTTGCGATATCTCTACAGAGACCTCTTTGGCGATTGGATGAGCAACGCCAGCTGGTATTGGTACAACCGCCTCTATAGCTACGTCGGCGACAGCACCAAAGACTCCCGCACATTGGCGGTCTGTGATGCCGCTAAAGAGAAGGGGATCGTGGTCTTCACCATCGGTTTCGAAGCCCCCTGGAGAGGTCAGCAAGTCCTGCAACAATGTGCGAGCTCCGCGTCCCACTACTATGATGTGGACGGGCTGGAGATCTCAGACGCCTTCGCATCGATCGCCTCTGCGATCCGCCAACTGAGGCTGACAGAATGATCTATCGAACCTCTATACCTGCACTGGTCCAAAAGTTCCGCCGCAACGAGGATGGCAATGCGACCATCGAGTTTGCAATCCTCTTCCCGCTGATGCTGATGATGCTGTTTGCCGCGGTTGAGTTGGGTATGATCAACTACCGCCAGATCATGCTGGATCGCGCCATGGATATGACGGTGCGAGACATCCGGCTCGGCACCGGTGGCGATATGCAGCATGACGATATCCGCGACACCATTTGTGCCCGCTCGGGTTTTATCAAAATGGCGGAATGCAATGTGTCGCTGAAGCTGGAGATGGTGCGTCTGGACCCGTTCAACTGGGGTGGCATCCCACCACAAGCCGACTGCGTCGACAGCATCGAGGAAGCCGATCCGTTGATCAACTTCACCAATGGTGGCTCTAACGACCTGATGTTCCTGCGCGCCTGTGCCAGTGTCGATGTGCTCTTCCCGAATTGGGGTCTTGGTGACGCGTTGCAGAAAGACGAAGGCGGGCGCGTGAACCTCTATGCGTCCAGTGCGTTTGTTCAGGAGCCTCAGTGACCCATGTTCAGAAAAATCACACATAAGTTACAAGAGTTTCGCCGCAAAGAAGATGGCAATATCGCCCTTGAGGCCGCGCTGTATCTGCCGCTTTTGCTTGGGGTCTTTGCGGCGACCTACACGCTGTTTGACCTGTTCCGGCAGGAAACCGTCAACAGCAAAGCCGCCTATACCGTATCGGACCTGATTTCCCGAGAGACAGCCGCGCTGAACGATGACTACATCGACAGTATCTATACGCTGGGCAAGCTGATGGCGCGGGCGGGTTCTGATATGTCGATGCGGGTCTCGGTGATCCGCTGGGATGCGGACGATGATCGCCATTATGTGGATTGGTCGGTGGAACGTGGCGATCAGATGGAGATCTGGACCGACGCCAATGTGACCGCACTCAACAACAAATTGCCCCTCATGCCCGATCAGGAACGGGTCATCGTGGTGGAAACGTGGAACGATGTGGAGCCTGCCTTCAGGCTTGAGGCGATCGGGGTTGGCAAACGCGAGATCTATAACCTCGTCTTCACCCGCCCCCGCTTTGCATCACAGGTGGCGTTTGAAGGCTCCGTGGTCAGCGATGGCTCTGTACATGACGACGACGATAACGCCGGCACGTGAGGTGATCTGTTGACGCAGCCTGTTTCGTCAGGCTGAGGCCGCCGCTCCTTTTGGAGCGGCGGCCTTGCGTTTTAATGACCAGTTTAGCGTTCTGTTTATGCCTGAGTGTGTCCGCCGTAGACCCCCAGCACCAGATGCGGCACCCCGTCAGAGGTCTTTTCCCGACTGTAGCCCTCTGGTCCCACAACGGCCCTGATCCGGCGGCGCAGGTTTGAAAACCGCTCGGATGTGACCACGTCGACGGGGTGATCCAGTTCAAGCTCCAGCTGCACCCAACCGGGACGCCCCTCGGCGGGGATGGCGCGCAGGATGCGGGCGGTGAACGGCTGCGACAGGTAGTGGCCGCTCACGTGATCACCCGTTGCATAGCTGCGCGCCTCGGACTGCGCCAATGTGGCGACGCAGGCGTTCCAATCGCGAAACCCCAGCTGCTGTGCGACATGTTCGAGCGCCGCGCTATGGCTACGTATCTCGCCCGCCTGCGCCCGTTCCTTGCGCCATGCGCGCGCCAAAGCCTTGGCCTCAGAAAGGCTTGGGAGAGGCTGTCTCATGAGTTGCCCTCCGAAGCGCGGGTGGGGGCTGCATATCGCCGTCGGCCGTGTCTGCGCCGCAGGTCAACCAACACCGACAGTGTGAGCAACAGCAGCGCCGCCTCCGCCAGAGGGGCGGCCAGCCAGATGCCTGTCTCTCCGAAATATGCTGCCAGCACGAAGGTCAGCGGGATCGAGAAGAGATAGGGTTTTGCCAGCCCCAAGAGTGCCGCCCGCGCCGCATCTCCGATGGCCTGAAAATGCATCGCCACCATCATCAGCGGCCCCGCCAGCACGAACAACCCGCCAAGGATCGGCAGAATGCGCGCAACCTGCGCGATGACGCCGGGGTCCGCAACAAACCAGCCCGCGATCTGCGCCGCACCCAAGCTGAGCGTCGCCTGTGTCACCGCGCAGTAGATCAGCGCAATCCAGATGGCGAGCCGGAGGCTTTGACGCGCCCGCAGCCCCTCACCCGCACCATAGAGATTGCCGGTGATGCTCTGCATTGCATGCGACAGCCCCAGAAGCGGCAGGAAGGTGAAGGTCAAAAGCCGGGTGATCACCCCATACGCGGTGAGGGTCTTTGCGTAATCTGGTGCCTCCACCCATTGCAGCGCCGCCATGATCGCCGCCGACCCCAAGGCGATGCCGATGAAATTGAGGCTTTGTGGCGCGCCGAGCGCCAGCATGCGCCCCCACCCTGCAATTAGGCTCTGTTGCCACAGGGTCGCAGGGCGCAGCACGGTATTGCCGCGCAACCGGAACCCGAGGATCAGCGCGAGCGCCAAGGCCTGCGCCAGAGCGGTGCCCAGCGCCGAACCTGCCACGCCCAGTTCGGCTTTGGCGATCAGCAAATAGTTGAAGGCGATGTTGGAGAGCGAGACCACAAGGCTCATCAGCGCCATCAGCCCGGCGCGGCCCTCGTTGCGTAGCGCGTCGGAGTTGACCGACAGCACAAACAACAGCGGCGTGCAGCCCACGGTGATGCGCAGGTAGGTATGGCCCATGGCGGCCAGTGTGGCATCGCCCCCGGCAGCGGCCTGCGTCACCGCATCGCCCCAGAGCACAAAGGCCACCATCAGCGCCACCGCAACCGCCAGCGCCAGCCCGTGCGCCCCGGCATAATCCGCTTGCGCCGCTGGCACATCACCCGCACCGAGGTGCCTGGCAAGGCGGCTCGACATGCCGCTGGCCACCAGCGTCGCCAGCGCCACCACCAGCATATAGGCGGGAAACATCAGGGTGACGGCGGCCAGCGCCTCCGGCCCGACGAAATGCCCCAGAAACAGCGCATCGGCCACCGTGAGACACCCGTTCATCCCCATCACAAAGATGATGGGCAAAGCGGTTTTGGCATAGGTCGGACCCAATCGTCCGGTCAAAAAATGGTTGGTGGGGGAAGACGTCATATCCCCGATCTCCTCTTGCAAGTGTCGCGCAAGAACAGGATGGAGCCCGCATTACCACCCGCGCGATATGCGTGGAGGATGATCGATAGACAGAGATGTCCGCAGAACTTCACCAAGGCCAAAGGCCCGCGGGCGGCGGGGGTCTGCTCCCCTGCGCTATCGGATAGGCGGTGTCTTGAGGTGCGTCAAGTCCCGATGATCGCACCATTGGTCGCGTTCCCTCAGCCGCGTTTTTGGTTTATCCCAACTAAGGGCGATCACCGTCTCTTTTTGCCTGAGTTATTTTCAGGTACCCGGCCCGCCCAGAGCGAATTGAATTTTTCCTTTGTTTTTTGCAGTTTACAGAAAGTCGTTATGGACATGCTCTCAAATTTACTTCGGATACTTGCGCCAGCCATTGCGCTGGTTGTTGGCGTATTGGGCCTTGCTGCCCTGAGCGTGTCGATGGTCGATCCCGTGGGCTTTGGGTATCTGTTCGGCTTTCCTGCCTTGGCCGGTTTCATTATCATGTGGTTCCGCCCCAAGAATTCATTCAAGACCTTTGGCAAATCGGTTGCATGGTTGTTGTCCATCATGCTGCTGTCTGTGCTTGGCTCTTGGGTCAGTGGCCTTGAGGGGCTGATCTGCATCACGGTCGCCCTCATCCCGATCCTGTTTGGCACATTGCTTGGGGGCGTTTTATATCTCTGCTATGACCGCTGGAAAAAGCTCTCAAAGAGCACCCTGAGCGTTGCGAGCCTGCCGATACTGGCCATTGCTCTGGCAGACGTTATACCCGCAAATCCTGAAGTTTATCAAATTTCCAACAGCATACTGATAGATGCTCCGCCCGCTGTTGTATTTCAGATGTTGAAATCCATCCCCGACATTTCGCCAGATGAGGTGGAGACGCGCCCCACCCATTTGCTGGGCGTGCCCAAACCGACCGCAGCGGTGTGGGAAGAGGGGGAAAACGGTGCGCTGCGGCATTCTTACTGGAGCGATGAGGTGCATTTCCTTGAACGCATCACCGCATATGATCCTGCCCGCCGCATCGCATGGGATTTTGAGTTCCCCGAGGGCTGGGCCCCAGAAGGTATTGAGGATCAGCATGTCAAAGTTGGCGGACCCTATTTTGATGTCTTGCGCGGCGAGTATCTGCTTGAGGAAAAAGACGGCAAAACGCAGCTGACCCTGACCAGCTGGACCTATGATGGATCAGGCATGGGGGTTTACGCCGAATTTTGGCACAACTTCTTTTTTGACGATTTCCACGACGTGATCTTGCATGTGGTGAAGGCACGCACGGAGCGCGCTTGGTCCGAACAGTCCTAAAATCACCCCGCGTCGCGCTCTACCATCATGGCGGCGAGGATTTCGGTCATGGTCTTGGTCTGTGATCCCGGTGTGACGCCGCCGACGCCGATGCGGCGGCCCAGGCGCCACCACAGACCCGGATACCAGCACTTGTCACCGGCGGTTTTGCTGCGCATCAAAAACCCGTTTGAGGGTTTGAAGGCGAAGAACCCGCGATCCAGATGTTGCAGGTCGCTGATACGGATGATCTCGGTGCCGTCAGAGCAGCGCAGCCCCTCGGCGGTGAGTTCGATCCGATGGGCGGTGGCGTGCCACATGCGGTAGCCCATCCAAAGCGCTCCCCCCGCGACCAGCAGCAAGAACCCCTGCCACGCCAAACCGGGCGTGCTGATCATCGACAGATAGAGCAGCACCAATCCCAGCACCACCAGCATGCCCACACCGATCACCCGGCGGGCGGGCGATGCTTCTACGGTGGCGAGGATTTCGCCGCGGTCCATCTGGCTGCTCATCTGTTGTTCTCCCTCAGATCCTTGGCGTCGGGTTAGCGAAAAATGCCGGGATCTAACAGTCCTTTTCGCATCTGCCGCATGTGGATCAGCTGAGACCCCCCAGATGGGTGCAGGCCCAGAACACCCGCGCCTCATTCGGGCCGGTGCTGCGCACGCCGTGGCGCATGGTGCTGTCGTAATAGGCGCAATCGCCCGCGCCGAGGAGGACGGGTTCGTAATGTTCGACCATCAGTTCCACCTCGCCTTCGAGCACGAACAACAGCTCTTCGCCGTCGTGGCGGTCAAGATGGGCGGGCACGCTGTCGCCGGCGGCGCTGATGGTGCCGATCAGGGGGATGATCTTCTTGCCGGTGAGCCCGTTGCAGAGCACCTCATACTCATACACCTTGCCCTCGACCGAGCGCCCCTGCCCGGCGCGCGTGACCGTCAGCCGGGTGGTGCTGACCTCGTCTTCGGGCTCAGCGATGAGCTTCTCCAGCCCGACACCATAGCCCCGTGCGAGTCGCAGCAGATTCTCAAAACTCGGGGACACTTTGCCGTTTTCGATCTTGTAAATGGTCGAAACCGCAAGGCCCGTGCGCTCTGCGGCTTGTTCCAGCGTCATCCCAGCGGAACTGCGTAAGCCTTTGACACGCCTGCCGAGTTCAAGCCGGATCCTTTGCTTTTCACTGTCATCCAGCAATGCCGCTTGGACATCGGAGGAAAAGGGAGAGTCTTTTTTTGTTGTTTGGGACATGATTTTTCTTATTTTACCAAAAAATTGCCCATAGGCCGCGTGCCCGAGCTATTTGGATGAAAGTATGCATGACCAGCAGAAGCGTGGCCAGCGAATTGCCGTGATCGGAGCGGGGGTGGTTGGGATGGCCACCGCCTACCACCTCGCGGAACGCGGCCATGATGTGACCGTGATCGAACGCGCAAAGGCCCCGGCCGAGGGCTGCAGCTTTGCCAATGCGGGGATCATTGCTGTCGGTCATGCCGAGAGCTGGGCCGGGCCTGCCGCGCCTGCGCAAATGATACATGCTCTGCTGGGCCGTACCCCGAGCGTGAAGATCAGCAAGCTGATGGACCCGCAGCTGTGGCGCTGGGGGCTGGCGTTCTTGCGTCAGTGCTCGGCGCGGGCGCATCGGGAAAATTCCGGCGCGATGGCGTGGCTCGCCCGCCATGGGCGGCAAGAGTTGCAAGCCTTGGAGCAAGCCACTGGGCTTGCTTTTGAGCAGGGGCATGACGGGGCCTATTATCTTTATGGGGAAGAGAGCGCCTTTGCCGCGCGCAAGGCGTCGGATCATCTCGAAGGCTTCTCCCCCATGAGCGCCGAAGAACTGACCCAATGGGACCCGGCGCTGAAGGTTTACGGCGACAGGCTGAAAGGCGGGCTGTTGTCCTCGGTCGACAGTAAGGGCGATTGCCGCCGGTTCACCAGAGCGCTGGCGCTGTGGCTGGAGCAGTACCGGCAGGTCACGTTCCACTATGGCGCAACGGTCACCGGGTTCGAGCGTGGACAGGGGCGCGTGTCGGCGGTGCAGACCACAAACGGGCCAGTGCCCTGCGATCAGGTGGTGATCGCGGCAGGTGTTGGCACGGTCGCGCTCGGCAAACAGTTAGGGGTGCGCCCGCTGATCTACCCGGTCAAAGGCTATTCGGCGACCTACCCGATACGGGATGGGGCGTATATGCCAGCCCGCCCGCTGGTCGATGAAACCAATCTGATCGCAGTCACCCGGCTGGGGTCTTACCTGCGCGTCACCGCCATTGCCGAATTTGCAGGTCACGACAGCAGCCCCAACCCGGAGCGCGCGGCGTATCTGGATGACTATGTGGCGCGCCACTTTGGCTGCGCGGTCGAGTTGGATGCGGTTACACATTGGGCCGGTCTGCGCCCCACCACCCCCAGCGGGCGGCCCTATCTGGGCCGTTTGCGCACCCACAGTAATGTCTGGCTCAACGCCGGTCATGGCCAGCTTGGCTGGACCATGGCGGCGGGCGCAGGACAGCTCCTCGCCGAGCGGCTGCATGGCGCTCAATCTCCCTCATACGGCGTTTCCGAGACAGCCCGCTGGCTGATCGCCGCCTAGGCACGGGCGTTATCCGCCCGGCGCTGCCTCCTCTTCACAGTTAGGATCGTTCAATGAAAATTCTCGACCAGGAACAGACCCGCGCCGCCCTGCCTTATGCGGAATTGATTGATGCATTGGATCAGGGATTTTGCGGCGCGTATGAAGCGCCGCTGCGCCATCACCACTATCTGGAAAACGCCGAAGAAGAAGACGATGTGCTGCTGCTGATGCCAGCATGGCGTGCGGAGGGCTTTGGCGGCATCAAACTGGTCAATGTGGTGCCCGGCAACAGCAAACGTGGCCGCGCGGCGCTGTCGTCGAGCTATGTGTTGTTTGACCGCGAAACCGGCGCGCATTTGCTGCTGGCAGATGGCGGAGAGCTGACAGCGCGGCGCACCGCAGCCGCCTCGGCGCTGGCGGCACGGCGGCTGGCCCGCCCCGAGAGCGCCACGCATCTGATCATTGGCGCCGGGCGCGTGGGCTTTAATCTGGCGCAGGCCTACCGCGAGGTGCTGCCGATAACGCGCACGCTGGTCTATGACATCATGCCGAACAATGCGGCGCGCACGGTGGCAAACCTGAACGAGATGGGCATTGCCGCCGAGGTCACCGAAAGCGTCGAGGCCGCCGCAGCAGAGGCCGATGTGATCTCTTGCGCGACCCTGTCGCAGACACCGGTGCTGCAAGGTGCGTGGCTGCACCCCGGCCAGCACATCGACCTGATCGGCAGCTTTACTCCAACCATGCGCGAAGCGGATGACGCGGTGCTGACCCGTGCTACGGTCTATGTGGACACGATGGATGCGCTGGTGGAAAGCGGCGACATCAAGACCCCGCTGGAAACCGGCGTGCTCGTCGAAAGCGACATTCGCGCTACGCTCAAGGACCTGTGCGAAGGGGATCTGTCCCCGCGCCAGTCGCCAGAGGAAATTACCCTTTTCAAAGGGGTCGGTACCGCGATTGAAGATCTGTCGGCCGCAATACTCGCCTACAGATCCACCAGCTGATCCCAAAGAGACGACAACCGGCACCGGACCCTACTGCACTCGGTGATGCCCTCATTGAGGCCAGGTCACGGTTCGCCACCCAACAGAGAGGACATGTTTCATGCCATTACAAAAAACGGACGTTCGTCCATCAATCGGTCTGGCGCTGCTGCCGATTGTGCTGACGCTCGGCATCCTTGGGGTGCAGATCTTTTATTTTGGGGATTTCACCCCGCATATCCCGCTGGCCATTGGTATCGCACTGACGGCCGTCGTGGGCCTGATCGAAGGTCTGAGCTGGGATGAGATCGAAAAAGGCGCATTCCATGTGATCGCGGTCTCCTTTCCCGCCGTCTCGGTTCTGATCCTTGTCGGCATGATCGTCGGCACATGGATCGCCTCGGGTACGGTTCCGACATTGATCTATTACGGGCTGTCGCTGCTGTCGCCGCAGCTGTTTCTGGCTGCGGGCATGATCCTGTGTTCCATCGTCTCATTGGCGCTTGGGACAAGCTGGGGCACCGTGGGCACCGTGGGTCTGGCGCTTATGGGCATTGGCGAAGGCTTTGGCATTCCTGCATATTGGACTGCAGGCGCGGTGGTTTCGGGGGCCTTCTTTGGCGATAAAATCTCGCCCCTGTCGGACACCACCAACCTTGCGCCCGCCGTGACCGATACGCAGCTGTTTGACCATATCCGCAACATGCTGCCGACCACCGTTCCGGCCATGCTGATCGCGCTGGCGATCTATACGGTGATGGGCTTCAACCTTGGCGAAGGGGAGCCGTCCTTTGAACGGATCGAGAGCTTTAAGACCGCGCTGGATGGCTCTTTTGACATCACACCCTGGCTCTTGTTGCCCGCGCTTCTGGTGATCGGGCTTGCGATGATGAAGATGCCCGCAATCCCGACGCTGTTCATTGGTGTCGTGGTGGCCTCGCTGATCGCGATCTTTGTGCAGGGCGCATCGGTGCATGACGTCTTTACCTATGCCAACTACGGCTACTCGGTTGAAACCGGGGTGGAGGCGATGGATGCGCTGATGAACCGGGGGGGCATTCAGTCGATGATGTGGACCATCTCGTTGATCCTGATTGCGCTTGGTTTTGGCGGCGCGCTGGAGCGCACAGGTTGTCTGGCCGCGATCATCGAGCTGCTGACCAAGCGGGTCAAATCCATCGCGGGCGTGCAGACCTCGGCAATCCTGTCGTCGATGGCAACCAACACCGTGGCAGGCGACCCCTATCTGTCGATTGCGCTGCCGGGTCGGATGTTCAAGCCGGTCTATGACCGCATCGGCTATTCGCGTCTGAACCTTGCCCGCGCCACCGAAGAAGGCGGCACCATCATTTCGCCGCTGATCCCATGGAACGCAGGCGGTGCCTTCGTGATCTCGGCGCTGGCGCTGGGGATCTCGGAGGGCAAGATGGAGAACCTTCTCTATATCCCGCTGTCCTTTGCCTGCTGGCTGGCGCCGGTGTTTGGCATCTTCTACGCATGGACGGGTTTCTTTACACCTAAGGCCGAAGAGACCGGCGAGGTCGCACCGGACGCAGCCCAGCGCCCGGCGGAGTAAGCTCTGACAAGATTGCTCCTGGCTATGACCGGGAGCAATCCCCCCCTTCTGGCATTGCCCTTTTGACGGGCAGCCACGCATTTTTCGAACATCCCCGCCTGACGCTTCATCTGTGCTGAACGCCTTTGCTGTGATGCGCTCAGGTCTGCCTGTTCGCCTTGTCGTTGAAAAACACGCTTGCCAGCACCGCCCCGTCACGATTTGATGCCCCGACACTGCAGCGAGGAGGAGGCGCGGGCATGGAGGTGATGGAGCGCCCGGAGACAAGCGAGCCTTTGGCGCGCGCGCAAATCCTTGTGGTCGATGACGAGCCGGGGATGCGCAATTTCCTCGTGAAGACGCTGCGCCCGCTGTGCCGGGGCGTCGATGAGGCTGCAACCGCCGCAGAAGCCGAACAATGTCTCGCGCGCCAGCATTACGATGTGATGCTGCTCGATAACATCATGCCCGGCACCAAAGGGCTGGACTGGCTGGCAGAGCGTCAGCGCACCGGGGGCTTTACCGAAACCATCATGATCACCGCCTATGCAGATTTTCACATCGCGCTAGAGGCCTTGCGGGCGGGGGCTTCGGATCTGGTGCTCAAGCCCTTTCGCTCCAATCAGATCGTCAATTCGCTGCGGCGCAGCCTTGAGGTGGCGCAGCTGAAGCGTGAAAATCAGGCGTTGCGCCGGGCGCTGGCGCAATCTGACCCCGGCAGCCGCCGCACAGACCTGATTGGCAGTTCTGCCGCCATTTCAGACGTGCGGGCGGTGCTGGAACGGGTGGCGCAGCTCAAGACCCCCGTGCTGATCACCGGTGCCTCTGGCACGGGCAAGGAAGTTGCCGCACGCCACCTGCACAAACGCTCTGCCCGCGCGGATGCGCCTTTTGTGGCGATCCATTGCGGCGCGATCCCCACCGAGACGATTGAGGTCGAATTGTTTGGCCATGCCCCCGGTGCCTTTCCCGGTGCGCAGGGTGCGCGCGAGGGGCTGCTGGCCTCCGCGCAGGGCGGCACGGTGTTTCTGGACGATATGGCGGAACTCAGCGCCCATGCGCAAACCGCCCTGTTGCGCGTCCTTGAGGATGGGGTGATCCGCCCGGTCGGATCAGAGCGCGACGTGCAGCTGGATCTGCGCTTTGTGATGTCCTCGGCGCACTCGCTGCAACAGGCGGTAGCAGAAGGCCGGTTCCGTCGCGATCTTCTGTATCGGATCAATGTGGTCGAATTGGACATGCCGCCGCTCAAACTGCGTGGCGCGGATGTGGTGGATCTGGCGGAGCTGTTCCTCTCTGAGATTGCCAGCACCATGGGTGTGCCGCCGCTGGAAATCCCTCCCGGCGTGCGCTCGGCCATGTTGCGCTATGACTGGCCCGGCAATATCCGCGAGCTGCGCAATTTTGTGGAACGCGCCCTGATTTTTGGCCGCTTCCCCGCCGCCATTGGTGAAGACCATGGCCATGATGCCGAGATTGCCCCGTTGGAGGATGTGGAGCGCCGCGAGATCCTGCGCGCGCTCGAACTGGTGGGGGGCAATCGCACAGAGGCCGCAAGACGGCTTGGTGTGTCGCGCAAGACCATAGACCGCAAATGCGCCACTTGGGGGCTGTGAGTCCTGCATCGCGCGCCCGAACCGCATCTGGGCCGCATCTGGGTGCGCTGCGCCCGATCTGCGTATTTCCGACTAAAAACAGCGAAAAAGCGCAAAAACTGCAAAACCGGACAAACTAACCCGGTTTTCCCGCAGACACGGCCTGCCCGCAGGACAATTTGTCTCAAACTGCGCCATCTGACCGCCGCCCCAAGGACAGAAAATATACATAAGCGATTGTTATTGATAATAAATTATTTGACATCGCAAGTTTCCACCTGCCTTTCTCCCTCTCATATGCGGCCGCGTGCATGAGGAGGCACGACCGCAGAGCGAACAGCCTGAGCTTAGGCCATAAGGGAGGAAACCACATGAGCACCGCACAAGGTGGCGCATTGTCATTTCTGCGCAAGGAACACATCGTCGCAGAGCCGGGATTTAACCGCTGGCGGGTGCCGCCCGCATCCATCGCCATTCATCTCTGCATTGGCTCTGTCTATGCATGGTCGGTCTTCAATCCGCCGCTGACGCGCGAGTTGGGGGTGCTGGCCTCCAGCGCGGAGGACTGGAGCCTCAGCTCGGTGGTCTGGATCTTTTCGGTCGCCATCGTGTTCCTCGGGCTTGCGGCGGCTTTTGCTGGCAAATGGCTCGAAGAGGTCGGCCCCCGCATGGTGGGCGTCGTTGCGGCGTTTCTCTGGGGCGGTGGCTTTATTTTGGGCTCGTTTGGCATCTCCACCCATCAATTGTGGTTGGTCTACATCGGCTATGGCGTGCTGGGTGGCTGCGGGTTGGGCCTTGGCTACGTGTCCCCGGTATCCACGCTGCTGCGCTGGTTCCCGGACCGGCGTGGTATGGCCACCGGCATGGCGATCATGGGCTTTGGCGGCGGCGCGATGATTGCCGCCCCGGTCAAGGGCTGGCTGCTGGGTCTTTATCAAAAAGCACCCGAATTCCTCGGCTCCTCGGACACGGTGCAAACCATCGTCGAGGGCGGTCGTGTCTTTGCAGAGACCGCCACTGGGCGGCTGGAGGTGGTGGTGGCCACTGCCACGCAGGCCGCGAGCTTTGGCGGCGAGGCAGGCGTCTATGTGGTGGGCACCGGCAACACGGGTGCCGCGCAGACTTTCATGACCCTTGGCGTAGTCTATTTCATCGTGATGATCCTCGCGTCGTTCCAATACCGCGTCCCTGCAAAAGACTGGAAGCCCGCAGGTTGGGAACCCAAGCCCGTGGCCTCCGGCATGGTGTCGCAGAACAACGTCCATATCGACCAAGCCCTGAAGACGCCACAGTTCTGGCAGCTCTGGGTGATGCTGTGCTTTAACGTGACGGCAGGCATCGGGGTGATCGGCGTGGCCAAGACCATGATGTCAGAGATCTTCGGCTCGGTGATGCCCTTGGTGGTGACGGCGGCGTTTGCATCGACTTACGTGCTGATGATTTCGGTCTTCAACATGGTGGGTCGTTTCTTCTGGGCCTCCACCTCCGATTATATCGGGCGCAAGGCCACCTATATGTGCTTTTTCGTCTTGGGCACGCTGCTCTACCTGTCGATCCCCTATTTCGCCAGCGCAGTGGCCACCAACCCGTCGCTGATCTATCTGATCGGCTTTTATGCGGCGACGATGATTATCTTCTCCATGTATGGCGGCGGCTTTGCCACCATCCCGGCCTATCTCGCGGATATGTTCGGCACCATGCATGTGGGCGGCATCCATGGGCGCCTGCTGACCGCGTGGTCCACCGCTGGTGTGCTGGGGCCGCTGGCGATCACCTCGCTAAGGCAGATGTCGGTGACCAGCGCAATCGAGGATCTGGCGACCCGCGTCGACCCGGCAGCTTTTGCGGCGAAATTCGGCGCGCCGCTGGCGCAGCTGGATCAATTGGTTGCGGCCAAGACCGTGACCATCGCCAAGCTGATGGAGATCGCGCCCGCAGGCACCATCGACCCGACGCCTTCGCTCTATAATACCACGATGTATTGCATGGCAGCGCTGCTGGTGGTGGCCTTTGTCGCCAACCTTGTGATGCGCCCGGTACGGGAACATCACCACCATGATGAGCCGGAACTGCAGGTGGTCGCGGGCGAATAACCGCAGACACATGTCACGACCCAACAGGGGCAGGATCATCCTGCCCCTTTTTTGTGCAGGCCCCTGCGCCTGCCCTGCATTCACGCACAGACCCGGTGAGTCTGCGCAGATTTTACCCAAGGCGCGATCCTCCTATCTATGAGCCACACCCTCTCATCAGGAGAAGTCTCATGTCCCTGCGTCCCATTCTGGAAAAACGCGCCGCACAGCCCACACTGGAGGGCGCAGGCGTGCATCTGCACCGCGCTTTTGGGTTTCAGGACCCAAGCGAGCTTGATCCCTTCCTGTTGTTTGACGATTTCCGCAACGATCACCCGGAGCTCTACCAACAGGGGTTTCCATGGCACCCCCATCGCGGCATCGAGACCATCACCTATGTGCTGGAAGGCTCCGTTGAGCATGGTGACAGCCTCGGCAACACCGGCACCCTGGGTGCGGGCGATGTGCAGTGGATGACCGCCGGGTCCGGCATCCTGCATCAGGAGATGCCCAGCGGCAACACCAAGGGCCAGATGCACGGCTTTCAGCTTTGGGGTAACCTGCCCGGCAGCCAGAAGATGTGCGCGCCGCGCTATCAGGACGTGCAGGGCAAAGACATCCCCGAAGTGATCGACGACGACGGCACTCGTGTGAAGGTGATCGTGGGCGAATTCTGGGGCAAACGCGGCCCGGTCGACGATATTGCAGCCGATCCGCAATATCTCGATATCTATGTGCCTGCGGGCATCAAGAAGACCTTCAGGATCGACACCTACCGCCGCGCCTTCGCCTATGTCTTTGACGGTCAGGCGGCGTTTGCCGATGCCTCGCGTCCCACAGGCGTGCTGCTGGAAAAGGAGGTCGCAGGCCAAGAGGTCAACATCCGCGATATGTCCGGCGACCGCACGCTGGTGCGCTTTGGCACCGGCGACGAGATCACCGTGCAAGCGGGCCCCGAGGGCGTGCGCTTCCTGCTGATCTCCGGCGCTCCGATCGAGGAGCCCGTGGCCTGGCACGGCCCCATTGTGATGAACACGCAGGCTGAGCTGCAAAAAGCCTTTGCCGAGCTGCGCAACGGGACATTTATAAGGCCCGCCCCCTGATTGGGAAAACCGGTATCCACTTTTCCCTGCGAGCGGCGTCGGCCCGCCACCTGATCGGGAAAACCGGTATCTCCTGCCCCCTGCGAGCGGCACGCTGAGTCCGCTCGCCCGAAATACGCCACAACAGGCGCGGATCGGGTCAAGGGGGCCAGAGGCCCCGCCCGGCACGGGCGGCCTGCCCTTGACGCGCCCAACCTCATCACACTTGAAAGCGGCTCCTGAGGGCAGACCTGCCCCTCAGGACCGTCTCAGCAGCCTTGTCTTAAAACGCCAGCGCCAAACACTCTGGCCTGCAAACAGCCATCACCTCGCCTCCAGCAGAATAAAAGCGCGCGGAAGCACTCCGCTTGGCCCCTCTCAGCCGCGCTGCGCATCCCAGATATAGGTGAGTTCACCAGCCTCGCTCGCCTTTCCCGAGACAAAACCGCATTTCTGCAGCACACGGGCAGAGGCGGCGTTGTCCGCCATCACACCACCGGACAGGACCACAGGCTGGCCACGATACAAGTCCTGAAGCGCGCGCAGCATTTCACTGGCGTATCCCTGCCCCCAGGCCACTCGGACAAAGAGATAACCGAGATGACGCAGGCGATCTCCCGCAGCCCCATGCGACAGGATCAGCAGACCGATGGCGTCACCACCCCGGGTTGCCAGCACCACGACCTCTGCCTCCTGCTGCACCCCGTCCAGCAGCGCGCAGCGTGCGGCATCCGTCTTCAGTCTCTGAAAGCCGTCCGGCAGATAGGCAACCACCTCGGGTTCGAAAAGCGCTTCGCGATCCTGTGGCGACAGTCGCGCGACGGGAACCGCCCGCAACAGCTCCGACTGCAAGTCCAATAGTGCCATGTGGCCTACACTCCCACCGACTTGCGCACCATGTCCCAGTAGAGCGTCTCCACCTCCACCAAAGACAGCCGCCCGCCGTCGCGATACCACGTCAAAACCCCGTTCAGCATCGCAATCACCGCAAGGGCCGCGATCTTGGTGTCGGGCACCTGAAACAGCCCCTGCGCGACGCCAGCCTTCAGGATCCCCTCCAGCTGGTCCTCATAGGCGCGGCGACGGTCTTCGATCTTGGCAAAGTTCTCTTCTGTCAGGTTACGCAGCTCCATATAGGCGATAAAAACCGCATCTGGGCGCTCCAGATTGTAGCGGATGTGAAACCGCACAAAGCCCTCAAGCTGCCCCATCACATCGACCGGCACCTCTTCTGCGGCCCATGCGGACAGCAAGCCCTCCATATGCGCCTGCATCAGATCAAAGAGCAGGCTCTGCTTGTCTGCGGTATAATTATAAAGCGCCCCGGCCTGCACCCCGACCGCGCCCGCAATCTGGCGCATGGACACCGCAGCATAGCCGTGCCGGGCGAACAGCTCTTGTGCCGCCGCGCGGATGCGGGGGCCGGTGAATTCGGAATGAGAACCTTGCGTACGTGCCATAGACCCAAGGTATCTGAACATCTGTTCAGATAAAAGCACCATGGCGTGCTGCGCGGATTAACTTGTACCCTTAGGCGCATTTGTGCATCAAGGGCGAAACCTCAGACAGAAGATTTGGGACTTTCATGCCTGCCAGACAGACCGCCTTGATGCGAATGACACCCGCGCCCCGACTGGCGCGCCTGACGGTGCTGTCGGCCTGTGCCCTCCTGAGCGTATCGGCCGCCTGCTCGCGCGTGCCTCAGCTTGAAGACCGCCTGCCTGCGGATTTGCGCAGCCAGCCCTACCCTGAACTGCTGCCGCTGGACACCGCGCTGGCGCAGGAGCCGCTGCCAGAAGAGGAAAGCGCCGCGCTGTCGGATGCGCTGGATGCTCGCGCGGACCGGTTGCGCAGACGGGCTGAGGCGCTGCGCCGCCGCCAGCCCTAAGCCTCGCGTTCACAGTGTTGAACATTGCACCACCGGGCCAGAGCCGCTAAGGCGACATCGAACCCATAGACCGTCAAGACAATAAGGACCTCCACTATGACTGAACCGCTTCGACTGGGGATTGCAGGTTTGGGCACGGTCGGCATTGGCGTGGTGAAGATCATTCGCCGCCATGCTGCCCTGTTGGAGGCACGAACTGGTCGTCCGGTGGTCATCACCGCCGTCTCTGCCCGCGACGCCACTAAGGATCGCGGCGTGTCGCTTAAGGATTACGCCTGGGAGACCGACCCGGTCGCACTCGCGACCCGCGATGACGTGGATGTGTTTGTCGAATTGATGGGCGGCCACGAAGGCCCTGCCAAACTTGCAACCGAAGCCGCCCTTGCCGCAGGCAAGGATGTGGTCACCGCCAACAAGGCGCTTTTGGCCATTCACGGTCAGGCCTTGGCCGAGCAGGCCGAGGCCAATGGCCGCGTGATCCGCTTTGAGGCTGCTGTTGCGGGCGGCATCCCGGTGATCAAATCCCTGACCGAGAGCCTTGCAGGCAATGAAATCACCCGCGTCATGGGCGTGATGAACGGCACTTGCAACTACATCCTGACCCAGATGGAAGCCACGGGCCGGGGCTATAACGCCCTCTTTGAAGAATGCGGCCAGCTTGGTTATCTTGAGGCGGACCCGCTGTTGGATGTGGGCGGCATCGATGCCGGGCACAAACTGGCGCTCTTGGCCTCCATCGCCTTTGGCACCAAACCCGCCTTTGATGATGTAAAGCTTGAAGGTATCCAGCGCATCGCCATTGAGGACATCCGCCACGCCGCCGACATGGGCTACCGGATCAAACTCTTGGGTGTGGCGCAGCGCTCGGCCCGCGGGCTGGAGCAGCGCATGACCCCCTGTCTGGTGCCTGCGGACTCGCCGCTGGGGCAGCTTGAGGGCGGCACCAATATGGTGGTGATCGAAGGCGATGCGATCGATCAGGTTGTGCTGCGCGGCCCCGGTGCCGGTGAAGGCCCCACCGCAAGTGCGGTAATGGGCGATGTTCTGGACATCGCGCGCGGCTTGCGGATTGCCACCTTTGGTCAACCCGCAACCACCCTCTCTGAAGAACCCGCCGCCCAGACCGGCCTGCCTGCGCCCTACTACGTGCGTATGGCCTTGCAAGACAAACCCGGCGCGCTGGCCAAAGTGGCCGCAGCCCTTGGCGATGCGGGCGTGTCGATCCACCGGATGCGCCAGTATGACCACGCGACCACTGTCGCGCCGGTGCTGATCGTGACCCACAAATGCACCTCCACCATGCTGGAACAAGCGCTAGAGGCGCTGGCAGCCACCGGCGTGGTCGAAGGCGCGCCCGTGGCGCTGCGCATCGAAGAACTGTGACATTGCTGCCCTAGGCTGGGCATATGCGGACCGGCGGCTGGCAACGCGCCGCTGATCCGCACAACTGAGACGCAAAAGACGTGTTGTTAGCGACACCACCGCTGCCATGGCCTTGCCCCTCCGGGGGCGGGCGGGCTATGCCGGGTTGGATCGCGCAAGTTTGAGATAGGAATATTGGGAATGACATCGACCACCGCCGACGCGCCGTTTCATGATCGCCTGCTGTCCCTGGGCCTCGCCCGGGTTGCGGAACAGGCCGCTCTGGCCTCTGCCCCGCTGATCGGGCGCGGCGACGAGAAGGCCGCCGACCAGGCCGCCGTGAACGCCATGCGCGAGCAGCTGAACCTTCTGGATATCGCCGGCACCGTGGTGATCGGCGAAGGCGAGCGTGACGAGGCGCCGATGCTCTATATCGGCGAGGAAGTGGGCACCGGCAACGGCCCCGGCGTCGATATTGCGCTGGATCCGCTGGAAGGCACCACGCTGACCGCCAAGGACATGCCCAACGCGCTCACCGTGATCGCCATGGGGCCGCGTGGCTCCATGCTGCATGCGCCCGACACCTACATGGACAAGCTGGCCGTGGGTCCGGGCTACCCTGAGGGCGTGGTCTCGCTCGATATGTCGCCGCGCGAGCGGGTCGAGGCGCTGGCCAAAGCCAAAGGCTGCGCGCCCTCGGATATCACCGTCTGCATTCTGGAACGCCCCCGCCACGAGGCGATGATCGCCGAGGTGCGCGAAACCGGCGCGTCGATCCGCCTGATCACCGATGGCGATGTCGCGGGTGTCATGCACTGCGCCGAGGCCGAAACCACCGGCATCGACATGTATATGGGCCAAGGCGGCGCGCCCGAAGGCGTGCTGGCTGCGGCCGCATTGAAATGCATGGGGGGCCAGATCTTTGGCCGTCTGCTGTTCCGCAACGACGATGAAAAAGCCCGTGCCGCCAAGGCCGGCATCACCGATCTGGACCGCGTTTATTCCCGTGACGAGATGGTGACGCAGGATGTGATCTTTGCCGCCACTGGCGTCACCGGTGGCTCGCTGCTGCCGCGTATCAAGCGCGAGCCGGGCTGGGTTGAGACCACCACGCTCTTGATGCGTTCCAAGACCGGATCGGTGCGCCGCATGAGCTACCGCACACCGCTGAGCGCGCATCAGTAATCCTGATCGGGCCACGGCGCTTGCAGCTGCGGTCGGGATTTAGGTATTTGGGAAAAGATGAAAGGCCGGGTCCCGCGCGGGTCCGGCCTTTTCTGCAAAAAGATCGGGAGAGTGGATTTGAGTTTTCTGGGTGTTGAGACCTCTCTGACCGGGCGGTCCTGGATCGGTCCCGGTGTGGAGCAGGCCCGTGCTGGCGAACATCTGGCGCAGGAAACCGGCCTGCCCCCTGCGGTCTGTCAGGTGCTGGCGCGCCGGGGCGTGCCCGCGCATGAGGCAACGGGATTCCTGACACCGCAACTCAAGGAGCTGCTGCCCGATCCGCGCCGAATGAAAGACATGGAGACCGCCGCTGCGCGGTTCCTGCAAGCGGTGGAGCGGCGCGAGCGGATTGCGATCTTTGCCGATTATGACGTGGATGGCGGATCTTCGGCGGCATTGTTGCTGGTCTATCTGCGGCAGATGGGTCAGCAGGCGACGCTCTATATCCCCGACCGGATCGACGAGGGCTATGGCCCCAATGACGAGGCGATGGCGGCGCTGGCGCGCGATCACGACCTGATTGTCTGTGTCGATTGTGGCACGCTCTCGCATGGGCCGATCGCGGCGGCCCAGGGCACGGATGTGGTGGTGCTGGATCACCACCTCGGCGGCGAGACCCTGCCCGACTGCGTGGCGGTGGTGAACCCCAACCGGCAGGATGAAGACGGCGATCTGGGCTATTTCTGCGCTGCCGGTGTGGTGTTCCTGATGCTGGTGGAGGTGCGCCGTCAGGCCCGTGAAAAGGGGCTTGGCGCGGGACCGGATCTGATGGCAATGCTGGATCTGGTGGCCTTGGCGACGGTGGCGGATGTGGCACCGCTCATTGGGGCCAATCGGGCGCTGGTGCGGCAGGGCCTCAAGGTCATGGGGCGGCGTCAGCGCGCAGGATTGGTGGCACTGGCGGATGTGAGCCGAATGGATTCGGCGCCCTCCACCTATCACCTCGGATTTCTGCTGGGTCCGCGCGTCAATGCGGGCGGGCGCATCGGCAAGGCCGATCTGGGTGCGCGGCTGCTGTCGACGGATAATCCGCATGAGGCCGCAGCCCTTGCCGAGCGGCTGGATCAACTCAACACCGAGCGGCGCGACATTGAAAACGCCGTGCGCGCCGCCGCCCTGGAGCAGGCTGAGGAGCGCGGTTTTGACGCGCCGCTGGTCTGGGCGGCGGGCGAAGGCTGGCATCCGGGCGTGGTGGGCATCGTGGCCTCGCGCCTGAAAGAAGCCACGGGCCGCCCGGCGGTGGTGATCGGGCTTGATGGCGATGAGGGCAAAGGGTCGGGACGCTCGGTGTCGGGCATCGACCTTGGGGCCTCGATCCAGAAGGTCGCGATGGAGGGGCTTTTGCTGAAAGGCGGCGGCCACAAGATGGCGGCGGGCCTCACGGTGGCGCGCGACCAGTTGGAGCCTGCGATGGCGCGGCTGGCGGAGCTCTTGGACAAACAGGGCGCGGGCGATCTGGGCCCGGCGGATCTGAAGCTGGACGGGATGCTGATGCCCGGCGCCGCCACGGTGGAGCTGATCGAGCAGATCGAACAGGCCGGACCGTTTGGGGCCGGGGCCCCTGCCCCGCGCTATGGCTTTCCCGATCTGGCGGTGCGCTTTGCCAAGCGGGTTGGAGAATCGCACCTCAAGGTGAGTTTCACCGATGGTATGGGCGGCAACATCGATGCCATCGCCTTTGGCGCGTTTGACACCAACCTTGGCCCGCGCCTGCTGGAGCATGGCGGCGCGCGGTTTCATGTGGCCGGACGGCTGGAAATAAACACATGGGGCGGCCGCCAAAGCGCGCAATTGCGGCTGGAGGATGCGGCGGAGGCCTGAGCCTCGCCACATCTGGCGAGGATTTTGCCTGTGGATAAGAATTTTGCGATGCGAGCGTTTTTTTCGCTTGCGGCACCCGGCACAAAACCCTAAACACCCGCTCACACCAAGAGTGCTCCGTTCGTCTATCGGTTAGGACGCCAGGTTTTCAACCTGGAAAGAGGGGTTCGATTCCCCTACGGAGTACCATTTTCTCCTTCCGTAGAAATCTGACACACATCCTGTCTGGATGCCGCTATTGCGCTGCTCTGCCCTCAGATGCGGCGCTTAACGCGTTGAAATAATTTCGATTATTTGGAAAACTCGCGCTGTCGCAAAAACTTTGCAGTTTGTGCAATTTTCCTCTTGCGCGGCCCGGACGGCTTCAGTAAACACCCGCTCACACCAAGTGTGCTCCGTTCGTCTATCGGTTAGGACGCCAGGTTTTCAACCTGGAAAGAGGGGTTCGATTCCCCTACGGAGTACCATTTTTCATTTTGAAAACTGGCACGTTCCACCACTCACGCGCGCATTATTTGCGCACGCGGCGGGGGATTATCCTGTTGAGGAAATCGCCCGCCGCAGGCGTGTGAGCGCCTCTGCCTGCTCCTCCAGATCATTGAGACAAGCCCCCAGAACCACCCCATTATATGCCCCGGAACGTCGGCTATAAGTCGAGAGCGATTCCACCCCCACCCCGCCCGCGCGCGCTGCCGCGGTGATGGCCTGATCGCACAGATCCGGGCGCAGATGCAGCACCACCTGCATGCCCGCGTGATGATCCTCCACATGACCCACATCGGCAAAATCCCGGCGCAGCCGGTCGATGAGCGTGCGGTGTCGTTCGGCGTAGGTGCGGCGCACGCGGCGCAGATGACGGTAGAACTCGCCGCGCTGCATGAACTCTGCCAGTGCCGCCTGCGGCATGGCGCTGGCCCGCGCGCCCTTCATGCGCATCGCCTGCGCAAGCCGGTCGATCAGCCCCTCGGGCGCCACGATGTAGCCCATCCGCAGACTATTGGAGAAGATCTTGGAAAAGCTGCCGATGTAGACGGTACGCCCCTGCCCGTCGACGCCCGCCAAGGCCGGAATCGGTCGGCCTGCGTAGCGGAACTCCGAATCGTAATCGTCCTCAATGATCCAGCCCTGCGACTGCGCCGCCCATCGCACGAACTCTTGCCGCCTGCCCGCACTCATCGCGCCGCCCAACGGATATTGATGCGACGGGGTGAGCACCACCACATCGGTCTCATCCCCAAGCCTCGGCACCTCTGCTCCCTGCGCATCCAGTGCCAGATCGCGGGTGCGGCGGCCCTGTGCCTCGGCAAAGCGGCGGATCGGCGGGAAGCCCGGATCCTCGACGCCGACGCGGCCCTCAGCCGAGGCCAGCGCATGCAGGCAAATGTCCAGCGCCTCGGTCGCGCCAGAGGTCACCAGCACCTGTTCGGGACGTGCCGAAATCCCACGCCAGTCGCGCACATGGCTGGCGATGGCCTGCCGCAGCTCCGGGTGACCAAAGCGGCCACAGCCCGTCAGCATGTCCTCGGGCCGGGTCCGGCACAGGCGGGCGACGCATTTCGCCCAGGCACGATGCGGAAACAGCCGCATATCGGGCTGGCCCGCCTCCAGCAGCAGATCGCCGCGTTCGCTGAGTTTGGGCGCAGGGGCTGCTGACGCGCCCGGTGACAGCTCCACCTCGCCCATGGCGCAGACCGTGTAGCCAGAACCGCGACGCGACGCGAGATAGCCTTCTGCGACGAGCTGCTCATAGGCGGTGACCACCGTGGCCCGCGCCACCCCCAGATCCCCCGCAAGCGCGCGGGTGGCGGGCAGCCGGGCACCGGTCTCAAGCGCGCCGGAGCGGATACGGCCCCGAAACGAGGCACAGATCTGCTCAAAGATCGGCACATCTGACGTGCGATCCGGCATAAAGGCGGGCGTGTCACCGGGCATAGAATTGGTCCGTTCAGAGTGATCCAAAATCAAAGTTATGCCTCAGCCAATTTGCACACAAGCAAAGACCGGACACACGGCCCGGCCTTTTGGTCGCGTTCGGCGGGATCTTTACTCGGCCGCGTGACGCCCACCGTAGGCGCGCAGCTCCACGAAGGTCTCGTTATAGCAGGCTCCGTCGCCGATATCCGTGCGCACCTCCACCGGAATCAGCGCATTGGCGGTGAGGCCGGTTTCAGAGCTGATGCGCCATGTGCCCTTGGGCGCATAGACCACCCCCCGCTGCATCGCGTCCGAGAGTTTCAGACGGAAGGTCACGGCCCCACGGGCATTTGCAACTTCGACCGTATCACCCTCCTCAAGCCCGCGCACGGCGGCGTCCTCGGGGTGGACCTCGATGCTTTCGGGACCGGCAGAGAGCGGTGCGCTGCCGAAGGTCGCGTTGATGCGTTTGTCGGAACTGGGCGTAATCAGCACCAAGGGCAGATCCTGCGGCACCGGATCAAAGCGCGGCACGCCAAAGCCGGTCTCAACCTCCAGCGCGGCGCTGAAGAGTTCAATCCGGCCGGTTTCCGTGTCCGGCGTCACCGTATCGCACAGGATCAGCGCCGCACCGTCGCTGTTTTGCATTTCCAGCGCGTGGTCGGTGGGCATCTGGCTTGGTGGGCGGCCCTCGAACTGCGGATGGCTGGCGTCCATGGCGTCATCCATCAGCTGCACGTCCGAGGCCTGATGGGCGGCCTCGGTATAGCCAAAGCGCGCCGCCAAACGGCGGAAGATTTCCGTATTGGGCAGGCTCTCCCCCACCGGCGCGATCACCGGCTCGGCGCGTTGCACGTAGTTCTGACCATAGGCGGCAAAGATCTCGTCATGTTCAAAATGGGTGGCGGCAGGCAGGATCACGTCGCAATAGGCCATGCTGTCGGTCATCACCACGTCGCAGCCGACGGTGAACATCTCCGGCTGGCTGAGCGCCGCAATCATGCGGGCCTGATCCGGATGGGTGGCCACGGGGTTGTGATTGTAGATCATTACCGCATTGATCGGCGTGGGCTGGTTCCGGTCCAGCATCAGCCGCGCCACGTCGAGGATATTCACAACCCGTGTGTCCGGGTCGATCAGGTGGTCGCCTTGCAGCCGTGCCCGGGTCTTGGGTGAGGCAAGGCCGGATTTGGCCACCACCCCGGCCCCCAGCCGCCCGTGCTGACCCAGAAGCGCATTGAGCGCCATGGCCGCACGCAGGCCGGACCCGCCGGAGCGGCCACGCTCCATCCCGTTGCCGGTGGAGGTCGCGAGGCGCTCTGCCGCCTGCATCCAGTCGGCCAGTTGCAGGATGTCGCGCGCCTCAAGCCCGCAGATTTCTGCTGCGTCTTCAATGGAGTATCTGCGCGCCTCGGCCATATAGGCCTCCGCAGCATGCACCCACTGCGCGATGAACTCCGCATCAAAGGCCCCGCGCCGCTCCAGTTCAGTCGCGAGCGCATGGGCCAGCACCACATCGGTGCCCGGTTTGACCTGAAGATAAAGGTCAGCCTGCTGCGCGATCTTGATGCGCTTGGGGTCGATCACCACCAACCGCGCGCCCTTGGCCCGCGCCGCCTTCACGATGCGGGTCAGATGCAGGTTAGAGACGGTGACATTGTTGCCCCAGACCACGATCAGATCGGCGTGCTGCGCCTGCTCTGGCGGCATGCCGGGCGCGTTGCCATAAAGGCTCTCGTAGGCGAGGCTGCGCACCCCGCCGCAGAGCGGGCCACGGTTCATCCGGGTGGCCCCGAGGCGGTAGAAGAACCGCCGGTCCAGCGAGCCGCCAGCCAGTTCGCCATGCGGGCCGGCGTAGTTCAGCGGCAGGATGGATTGCGCGCCATGGGCGTCGATTGCGGCGCGAAAGCCCGCCACCACCAAGTCCAGCGCCGCATCCCAGCTGATGCGCTCAAACTGATCCGACCCGCGCGGGCCAACTCGCCGCAACGGATGGGTCAGCCGCGCAGGGCCGTGGACAAAATCGGGATAGGCGCGCGTGACCTTGTTGCAGACCACTCCGGCGGTAAACGGATTGGCGTCAGAGCCGCGCACCGAGGTGATCTGATCGCCCGTGACCTCAACGGTGAGGCTACACGTGTCGGGGCAATCCAACGGGCAGACGCTGGGCAAGACCTGTGTGAGCGCGGAAGACGGGCGTTGGCTGGACATGGCTGTGCTCCATAATGGCTTTATTTTTGGCTAAACCAAAATAAGCCCAGCCAGAAGTTCCAATAATGATCAATTCAGGCAGACCAATTATCAGACTCGCCGTTTCGGAAAGCTGTCTGTTTTAACAGCTCAATATACGCGTTTTATTGGTGTTCGCCTTCAAGCATCAAACGTGGGGATTGGCGAGATTGCCAGCCCCATGACAGCGGCGGTGGCAAGTGCGAGACGTCGTCAGGCGGATTTGCTGTCCTGTTCGATCAGTTCCATCTCCATCTCGTCCTCAAGACGCGGGGTGTAGAACATATGCTGCGCTTTACCCGCCCGCTTGGAGGCATAAAGCGCGATGTCGGCCTGATGCAGCAGCGTCGCTGGCAGTGGCTGAACCACATCCGTCGAGAGCGTCGTGCCCGCAGATGCGGAGATCCGGCATTCATCGGCACCGTACATGATCGGCTCTTCTAGGCGCGCAATCAGGCGGCAGGCCAGATCATTCAGTCGGTTGCGGTCCATAAGGCCCTCGAACACCAGCACAAACTCGTCTCCGCCGATGCGGGCGACGGTGTCCGACTTGCGGGTGCATTCGACCATGATTGCAGCCACACGCTGCAAGACCGCATCCCCGGCCGCATGGCCGTAGGTGTCATTCACGGATTTGAAGAAGTCGAGATCGACATTCATCAGCGCAAAATCCCGCCCCCCGCTGATCAGGCGATTGAGCACATGATCCATGGCGCGGCGGTTCTTGAGCCCGGTGAGCGTATCGGTAAAGGCCTGCTCTTCGGCTGCGATCTTGGCCCCTTGCAGACGCAGGTTCAGCTGGCGCGAAGCCTCCATCGCGGCGGATTTTGCCTCAACCAGATAGAGCATCTCAATCGTGAGGTCGGTGGGCGAGAAATCCTGACTGGTCAGGTTGAAATCGCGCACCGCATCCAGAACCGAAATCCCGAAAGATAGATTGATGAACGCGCCCTGTCCTTCGGGCAGGGGCACCAAGACCCCTTTCATCCGCGTGTGCGGCGCCTCGTTCAGTTGGAAATGCAGTTTGCTGCCAGCAGTTTGCATCAGGTCTGAGACCTGTTTGACCGAGCGCGGGCGCTGCAGGTCCAATACCTCAAGGAACGGTTTTCCGACCCAGCTTTCGTCGCCGCGAATCTTGTTCAGTGTTGGGCCGTGGCTCACCACCAAACCCTCTGCATCAATAATCACATGCATCGGGCACAGTTGATCGGCGAGGCCCGTCAGTTGATCGAAGCTCATCATAATGTATGCGCCCCCAATTCAAAGGCTCGCCCTTCGCTGAATTCGCTTTCAACGAGGGTGATTGAAATCACATCCGATCCGTCCTGCTTGCCCGTGATATCGAGAATCACCAGCGCGCCGTAATCATCGGCCATCGCCCGCAGCACGCCAGTCATCACCTGCGCGTAGCCCAGCACCCCGGGTTGGCAAAGCAGTTGAAACTGTCCGGGAGCCTGTTCGATCAATTCCAGCCCCGGCAAATGCAAATCAGAAACCGCGAGGCGCGCACGGTCCGGAAGATCATCGAGGGAATGCAGGAAATCCACGTAGTTCACGCCGCCGAAGCGCAACAGGCGGCGCAGGGCCTCGACCTGCGGATTGGACACCAGAAACGTGCCCACATCCTCGAGGATTTCATCCAGAGGGCGCTCCAGCTTGGTTTCGACCGCGCGCAGCATACGGGTGGACTGTTCTTCGGGGTAGACAAGCATTGCTTCGAACTCGGTAAACCCGAGGCCGCTCTCATCCATGATTTCCATCCAACGCTTGTCACCATAGGTGGTAATGACAAAAGCCTGAACAGCCCTGTTGATCAAACCGTGCATACGGTCGTTTCCCTATTTCACCTCTGCCCCTTCTTAAGCTGACATACTTAAGAAAGCCCAAATATCTGCGTCCAACCCGAAGCCGGATGTCACAAAATCATGTGAAACGGCTCCGAAATCATGCATGTCGCCCATGCAAAACAAAAGCCTGAGGGACATTTCCCACGGCCAAAGAATACCACCAAGACTTGTAGTGTCTACTTGCTGCGTTGCGTTCAGTTACGTTGCCTGCGGATTTCAATAATCCAAAGCTCTGAACTTATGAAAGCCCTACCCCACTCAATCGTATCGGGGCGGACCATACCGCAAGGCGCGGGGCTGCTCCAACCGAATACTGAACATAGATCGCACATAAGCGCGTAAAATTGCCCATGCCGCGTCCAAATGGTAACAATGGTTAAAAATCTGTGGGCGCGCCACCCTCTTCCTTACGACGGGCAACAAAGGCCTGCAGCTCTTCGCGGATGCCCTCATCCAGCGCCGGGGCCTCAAATTCATTGATGATCTGCTTGAAGAGCCCGTTTGCGCGCTCGGCCGTCCATGTGCCACCCGCAGCTTCCCACGCCTCATAGTTGTGCCAGTCGCTGAGAAACGGTTGGTAAAAGGCGGTGGCATAGCGGTCCTGCGTGTGCTGAATGCCAAAGAAGTGACCGTCGTTGCCAACCTCCCGGATCGCATCCAACGCAATCTCCTCGGGGCCTGTCGCATTGACCGCCGGGTCCATGTAACGCTGGATCATCTGCAGGACTTCGCAGTCCATGATGAACTTCTCAGGCGAGGCAATCAGACCGCCCTCCAACCAGCCTGCGGCATGGTAAACCATATTGGTCCCCGACTGCACCGCCGCCCAGAGCGAATTGGATGTCTCCCACATCGCTTGCCCATCGGGCACATTGGCCGCGCAGACCCCCGACGAGCGCAGTGGCAGGCCGTAGAATCGCGCCATCTGCCCGGTCATTTGAGTCGCGCGCATATATTCAGGAGTGCCAAAAGCAGGCGCGCCGGATTTCATATCAACATTGGAGGTAAACGTCCCGATCGCGCAGGGGGTGCCGGGGCGGACATATTGGAACAGGGCAATCGCGCAGAGCGCCTCTGCCAGCGATTGCGCCACCGCACCGGCCATCGTCACCGGCGCCATTGCACCGGCCAGCGTGAAGGGAGAGACGATCACCGGCTGGCCGCGCCGCACCAGCCGCAACGAGCCGTCAATCATGGGCTCATCATGTTTGAGCGGCGAAGTGGAGTTGATGTTGGTGTACATATGCGGTGTGGCGTCAAACTCCGCATGGCTCAGGCCACCTGCGATCCGCACCATCTCCATCACGTCCTCGACCCGCTCTTTGCCGAGCGAATAGGCGTGCATCACCTTATCGGTAAGGGTGAGTTTGTCATATAGCACATCAAGGTGCCGGATCGACGCATGCAGGTCCACGGGTTCTACCGGGTAGCCCCCGGCGAAGTGGATGCAGTTAAAATACTGGGTCAGTTTCAGCAGGTTTTGGCAATGTTCGCGGGTGCCGGGGACCTTTTTGTTCAGGTCCATATCCCAATAGTTGGGCGGCGACGACACATTGCCAAAGACCATGGAATTGCCGCCGATCCGGATGGCACGATCTGGGTTGCGCGGTGTCAGAGTGAACTCCGACGGCGTTTTGCCCACCATTTCCATCACAAAATCGCGGTCCATGCGGACCAGTTCGCCGTCGACCTGAACACCCGCCTCTTTAAAGATCTCCAGCGCCTCGTCATTGAGAAACTGGACGCCGATTTCCTCAAGAATACGCATGGCGCCATCGTGGATCGCGGCAATGCCCTCCTCGGTGAGCGGTTCAACCGGGCGATCAATATTGGTCGGAGGCTTCCACGGCATCTGCTCCAATGTGGCGGTTCCGCGACGGGCGGCTGCGCCTGCCCTGCCACCGCCCCGGCGCCTGCGCGCTTGTGTCTGCGACATGGGGTCCCCTCTCCTGCGACGGATCGTTTCCGGTCCAGATTGGGACGGAAGGCACCAGACACACCTGTCCATTACCGACACAGCATGTCGTTTTTGACCAGCCTGATGCCGCGAAAACGCCCTGCCGCTTATGCGCGCGCCAGCCACTCGGGGATATGGCCAATGTCTGGCAGCACCACGTCGGCCAGATCCGCCAGATCCTCGGCGCGGGCCATACCCGTCAGCACGCCAATGGTGCGCATGCCTGCCGCACGTCCGGCGATCAGATCGTGGCGGCTGTCGCCGACCATCGCGGTTGCCTCGGGCGCAACACCCACGTTTGAGCAAAAGGCCAGCAGCGGGTCTGGGTCGGGCTTCGCGCCAAAGCCGCTGTCGGCCCCGATCACCATATCAAAGAGATCATAGACCCCTGAACGCGTCAGATGCCGCTGGGCCGAATGCGCCCCGTCATTGGTCATCACCCCAAGCTTCAGCCCCATGTCGCGCAACGCGCTGAGATAAGGGGCGAGCGGCACCGCCTGCGCCAATTCTGCCTCACCCGCCGTGCGGATCAGGAATTGTTCCAGATCGCTCAGCGTCATGTGCGGCAGATGCGGCAGCAGGGCCTCCGCCACCTCTTCGTTGGTGCCCGCGATCACCACGCTGTCGGCGCGAAACGCCGCCGCGCTCAGATCATAACGCACCGCATCGGCCATCGCCGCAAGGCGCGCCTGATCCCCCGCAGCGAGTTCCGTAAGCATCGCCATCGACCAGCCATTCCATGTGCGGGCAAAGTCAAAAAGCGTGCCATCCTTGTCAAACAGAAGCGCAGAGAGGGTCATGGGACATCCTTGGTCGAAGTATCTGTTGTCAGTGCGGTTATCACGTCCAATGGACCTGATCACCCCCGGGCAGCATCGCGCGCGCCTCAACGAGCGAGGCATAGGCCACGCCCTCGTTGTCGCAAAAGGCCACGACCCAAGAATCATCCATCAGGAGAAAGTCGAGCACCGCGCCCAAAAACTCCGGATCATTGACCCGATCCCGCAGATCCGAGATCGATGCACCGCTTGATCCCAGAAACACTGGCAACAGCTCATCGCTGCTGGCCAGCCAACTCAGCGCCTTTAAGCCCAGAACCTCGGCGTGATCGGCGGAAAATGGCATATCAGCCCCCTTGTCGACACTTTTACGTCAATTTGCACTAACCCCGAAAGGGTTTGTTAACCAGTCTCATCAACACTCAATCGCAAGCAAAAGCCGGAACTGAAGGTGTTTTAACGTGCAAGGCACGATCCTGGTCATAGATGGGGTATCCACCAATCGCATCGTTTTAAAGGTGCAACTGACTGCCGCCTGTTTTCAGGTGCTGCAGGCAGACAGCCTGTCGGCTGCGATGGCGCTGATGAAGGACAACCGTCCCGATCTGGTTCTCACCGCCATGAGCCTGCCTGATGGCGACGCCGCCGATGTAAAGCGTGCGCTTGACCGGATGCAGCACGGCACCGGGGTGCCGGTGATCGCGCTCAGCGCAAACAATGATCGCGGCACACGGATCATGGCCTTGTCGGCAGGTATCGACGAGGTACTGCCGCAGCCGGTGGACGATATGATCCTGCAGGCCCGCATCCGCAGCCTGTTGCGCATGCGCATGCAAGAGGACGATTTGCACCTGCGCGAAGACGGGGTTGCCGCCTTTGTTATGGCGCCTAAAGACGCCGTTGGCGGGCAAATCAGTCAGTCCGACGCCAGTGTCGCGCTGGTCTGTCATGACCTGCAAACCGCTCATAAATGGAAGGCGCGGCTGGGGGCCAGCGTCGGTTACAGCCTACGTGCCTATAACGTGGACGCCATTCAGGATCTCATGCGCACGCCGGTGCCGGATGTGATCGTGATCGAACTCAACGAGCAATCCGCAGGCATGGCGCTGCGCTTGCTGGCCGATCTGCGCGCTCGCATCAGCACCCGCGACAGTGTGGTGATTGCAGTGCCCAACCCCGCCGATGCTGGCATCGCCGCCGAAGCGCTGGACCGTGGCGCGCATGATGTATTGCACTGCGGTTTTCAGGTGGATGAGCTGGCGCTGCGCATCAACACTCAGTTGCAACACCAGCACCGCGCCGAGATGATCCGCAACAACCTGCGCGACGGCTACCGCGCGGCGATGCGCGACCCGATGACCGGGCTTTATAACCGCCGCTACGCCCGCCCGTTCCTTGAGCAGGTGACACAGGACGCCCAATGCGCGGGGTCGAATTTTGCGGTGATGGTCGCGGATCTGGACCACTTCAAACATATCAACGACGCGCATGGCCATCCGGTCGGTGACGCGGTGCTCATCGAAGCAGCCCGTCGCTTGCAGGCCGAACTGCGTGGCTGTGATCTGTTGGCCCGCATCGGCGGTGAGGAATTTATGCTGGTGCTGCCGAACCTGCGCCGCGATGAGGTCACCACCATGGCCAACCGGCTGTGTCGCGCGATCAATGCTGCGCCCTTTGTCGTCAAAGGCTGCGCCACGCCACTGGATGTGACGATCAGTATCGGCGCAATTGTCGGGGGTCAGGGCGAACGCCAACTGTCCTCAGAGGAGCTGTTTACTGCCGCTGACCGCGCCCTTTATGAGGCCAAGAACGCCGGGCGCAACCAGGCCGTGATCAAAGGCCTGCCGCAAAGCGCGGCGGCCTGATCCGCCCAAACACTCCCTAGGTAACGCCCAAAGTAATGTGCCCGCGGTTAGTTGCGCGGGGCCTCGCCTCTCTCGCGTTCGCTGCGGGGTTTGCGGAAGCGGGCCACATGTTCCTTGACCTTCTCGGCAAAGGCGGCGCGCTCCTCGGGTGTCATCTTTTGCAGCTCAGCAATCCAGACCTCATGCATAGTACTGCGAAACGCCTGCGCCGCGCGTGTTTGCGCCTCAATCCGGGCGTGCAGGGTGTCCACATCCAGCGGATCGCTCTGGATCACCTCCAGCAAGTCGTTCAGTTCCGCAAGCCGACGCTCAACAATATCACCATGCTTGCCACCGGCCATGTCGCGCAGGGCGCGGCGCTCATCACGGTCAAAGCTGCGATACATCACCGCCCCGATGGCATCAGCAGCCGCAGGCGGTGGCGGCGCTTTGTGGCGGCGATGACCGGGGCCATCCTCGCGCAGGGCCGCCCCTGCCATGATGCCAACCACGGCGAGGTTCCCCGCTAGGGACAGCGCAAACACCGCCTTCATCCAGCGGGGCATCCGCGACGCGCGTTTGGGTTCAGGTGTCTGTGTCATTGCAAGTCCTCAGCCAGTACCGTGGCCAGATCAAAAGTTTCGTAAACCTCATAGTCAGAGGTCTCGCTGCCTGTCATCGCCAGCGTCTGCAACCCCGGTGCATCAAGCATCAGGTCCGGCGCATTGATGCCAAACCACAACCCGGTGCAGCTTGCGGCGACCAGACCGCCGACCGCCGGCCAGCCCCCGAGCGCGGCAACTAGCAACGCAATTGGCCCTCGGCTCGCACGCTCGGGCGCACTCTCAAGCTGCCATTGCACCTGCTCGGTTGCGGCATCGGCAAGGATCGCCTGCATCAGCCGATCCGGCACCTCGGGGCGGGTCGCGCGCGCCTCTGCAAAGAGCGTATCGAGATCGTCGAACCCATCCCGCTGGTTGTGATGATCAGCCATCTTGATACCCCAATTCCTCGCGACGCCCGGCCAGTGCTTTGGCGAGGGTCCGTTTTCCTCGCGCGGTCAGGCTTTCCACGGCCTCCACGCTGATGTCCATGATCCCGGCGATTTCCGGGTTTGTCAGTTCCTCGATGTGGCGCAGCACCACCGCCTGACGCTGCCGCTCCGGCAAGGTCATAAGCGCCTCTTGCAACGCATCACGCCGCGCGCCCTCCTGCAGGGCCTCCGCCGCCCCTGCGGCCGGGTCTGGCGGTTCGGGGATGGCATCCAGATCCACATGACCGCCGCGCGCCTTGCGCTTGTGGTCGATACAGAGGTTCATCCCCACACGGTAGAGCCAAGTGGTCACCCGCGCCTCGCCCGAACGCCATTCGGGCGCGATCTTCCACAGCCGGATCATGGCCTCCTGGGTCACATCCTCCGCCTCGGCCCGGCTCCCCAGCACCCGTGTCGCCAGTGACAGCACCCGTGGAGCGAGCCTCCGGGTGAGTTCGGCCGCCACGGATGGATCGCCATTGCCAAAGCGGACCAGCAACGCCTCATCGCTGGCCTCGGGATCCGACCGAGACGCCACCTGTCGCGCCTGCAGTCGCTGGCCCGCCTCGGTCATCGATGCTCCGCCCTTTGGCGGGAGCACCGGTTTTGTGGCACGCATATGCACTGTGTCGTTCGGATATGATTTACTCCGATGCCTCGCCGTGACCTTGGCCATGACGGGGTTTGTCCGGCCCGCCGCGATGATGCTGACGTTTTGTCACCGCTTCAATGATAGCCTGAGCCGTATCGAATTCCGCCTTGGAAATCGAGCCATTGCCATCGGTATCTGCCTTTTCCAGCAAATTGAACGGGCCGCGGCGGCTGGGCATTTCTTCTGCGCTCAATGCACCATCGCCATCCTTGTCAAACCGCTCGATCATGGCAGCGGTGCGTTTTGCAGCGCGTTCCTGCGCCCGGGCGTTGAGTTCATCCGCGCTCAGCACGCCATCTCCATTTTGGTCCGCTTTGGCAAACCGCTCTTGCCCGCGCGCTTCAAGCTCGTCACGTGTCAATGCGCCATCACCATTGGCGTCCAGCTGTTCGAATGTCGGCTTTTCGTGCCGTGGCCCGGCCCCTTGCTTTGCCAAAACCTGCGTTCCTGCCGCAGCAGTGGTCAGCGAAAGAAGGGTAGCAATCAGGATCTGTTTCTTCATAACATCGTTCCTTTATTGAGCCTCAGCAGCACCATGCTGCCCGATGTATGAGTAAAACGGCCCGCTCCCCGCTTTCCGTCGCATATTTGTGGATTTTTTCTATGTCCCTTTTGGAAAAGGACTTTTAGTCAATTTCTCCACACCCGCGTCACCCGGTCACAGCGAAATAAATCTGTGATTTGCATATTTCGGTCTAATATTGAAATTAAGACGACCATTGCCATTCAGATTAAATCACACGGCGCGCATAGGTCACGGAGTATCAGATGACAGACACGCAAGGCCTCACCCCGCAGAAGGCTCCGATCCATGAAGACCGCCCCACCAAACCTGCCCTGTGGAAGGGCTGGCGCGGGCGATGCCCCAAATGCGGCGAAGGCAAGCTGCTGCACAGCTACCTGAAGGTGAATGACAGCTGCTCCAACTGCGGCGAAGAATTCCACCACCACCGCGCCGATGACGGCCCGGCCTACCTGACGATTCTGATCGTGGGGCACCTGATGGCGCCCTTGATGCACTATATGGCGTTTGAGTGGCGTCCCTCGCCCTGGGTCATGGCATCTGTGTTCTCGACCGGCTGTCTGGCGGCGTCGCTTTATCTGTTGCCGCATCTCAAAGGTGTGGTGGTCGCCTATCAATGGGCACGCCGGATGCATGGGTTTGACAAAACGTCAGAGCAAAAGGTATCGGCGGCCTGATCCTGCCTCTTTCCTTTCCATGTTAAAGACGTGACACTGAGGACGGCTCGCAGATTGCGGGCCGTTTTGTTCATTTCGGAGGCCGCAGCGATGACACAGATTGGTGAACGCGAAGCACGGGTCGACAAGACCGCGATTCGCAATGCTGCCACGGTGATCGTGGTGCGCGACGGTGACAGCGATGACCCAAGGGTGCTGATGGGGCAGCGCGGTGCCAAGGCGGCCTTTATGCCCAACAAATTCGTCTTCCCCGGTGGCGCGATGGATGCAGGCGACCGCGAGATCGCCTTGGGCGGTGACATCGCCGAACCCTGCCGGGGCCGCCTGCAGGCGGATGGTGGTGCGGATGTGTGGCGCGCACTTTGTGTGGCGGCCGCGCGTGAGTTGTGGGAGGAAACCGGCCTGATCCTTGGCCAGCGCGGGACATGGGATGACGCGGTGCCTGATGATTGGCAGAGCTTTGCCGCGACGGGTCACCTGCCCGATGCCTCGGCGCTGACATTTGTGTTTCGCGCCCTCACCCCGCCCGGACGCCCGCGCCGGTTTGATGCCCGGTTCTTTCTGGTGGAGGCCGAAGCGCTGGTGGGCGATCTCGATGATTTCTCCCGCGCCTCGGACGAGCTGTCGCATCTGCAATGGATCCCGCTCAGTCAGGTGCGCAGCTTTGATCTGCCCTTCATCACCGAAGTGGTGCTGGCAGAGGTCACCGCCAATCTGCGCAGCGAGACCCCGCCGGAAAGCACACCCTTTTTCTGCAATGACGACGAAGAGAGCCTGTTTCTGCGCTTGCACGGCCGTCCGATGTCACGGGCAGACTGAGCGCGGCGGTGAACCCGCAGATGAGGGGGCCTCCCGCGCCCTCGGCTGCGCCCCTTTTATCAAAGGGTCACCGCCAATCGGTCTTGGGCCCGGCAGCCTGCCCTGAGGGCAGGCTGCGGCACCGCGCGGCACGCGCGGTGCCCGGCCCAACGGGAGCGCTGTGCTTCCCGATAGGGAAGACTGCAGCGACGGGCGGGAGCCTCCCCGACCCTAACGTGTCTCGCTGAGGTGATTTGAATCAGACTCTCAACTTCAAAGAGCGAGGATCAGGGCAAGGATCGACAGCACCAAGAGCGCCATGCCGATGATCTCGCGGCGGGTGACGTCTTCTTTGAAGAACACCAGCGACGCGAGCAGCGACAATAGCAACTCCACCTGCCCCAGTGCTTTGACGTAGGCTGCATTTTGCAAGGTGAAGGCAAGAAACCAGCAAAACGACCCGCCCATGCTGGTCAGCCCCACCCAGACCGCCACCCGGCGCGCGGCCCAAACGCGGGCGATCTGGCCCGGATCGCGCAGCACCAGCCAGACCAGCATCATCGCGGTCTGCAAACAGACCACCACGCCCAGCGTCACCGCCGCACGCAGCACCGCGTCCGGCTCGAGCAATTGCAATGATGCGCCACGGTAACTTACCGCGGAAAAGGCAAAAAGCACCCCCGATCCAAGCCCGAGGAGCGGTGCCCGTCCGGTGAGTTGCCGCCAGATCCCCTTGGGGCCGTCCTTGGTTTTTGAGAGCACCAGCACCGCCGCCAATCCGATCAGGATCGCCAGCCAACCAAGTGGAGAGACCTCGTCGCCCAGAACCACCAGCCCGACGATGGCCGTCTGGATCACCTCGGTTTTCTTAAAGGTTATGCCCACCGCAAAATTGCGCTCCTTAAAGAGCGCCACGACGCAGACCGTGGCGAGAATTTGCGACAGGCCTCCGATGGTAGCAAAGCCCCAGAACCGCGCGCTCAGCGCTGGCAATTCAGCCCCGGTGGCCGCCACATAAGCCCAGAGCAGCAACAGGATCAGCGGCGCGGAATAGACGAAACGCGAAAACGTGGCGCCTGCCGCGCTCAGGGTTACGCTGCTCAGCACCTTTTGCAGCATAAAGCGCACGGTCTGAAAACTGGCGGCAGCGAGGGTGACGGGAATCCAGAGAGGCATCGGGCAACCTTTACAGTATACTATCGCATACCGCCCTTATGCGCCTTTACTCAGAGGATTTCCAGAGCGGATGTGGCACCGGATCTTTGGCGCGGAAGGCAAACTGGCGAAACACGCTGGCATAGCTTGGCAGCACATAGCCGTCGTTTCTTTGCCGAAATCTGCTGCGATGCTCATGATAAAGGCGTGGCAGCCGGTGCCAGGGTACGCCGGGGTAGAGATGATGCACAATATGGAGATTGTTGTTCAGGAACAGAAATCCCAGCACTGCGCCCAATACGCCCCGCCCTTCGACGATCGCGGTCCGGCCATGCATATCTGCGTGGGCGCGATGTTCCAGATAGGTGCGGATCTTGAGCAGCGCGAGCCCCATATAGGCCGCCCCAAGATAGGCCAGCAAGGACATCGCGGAAAGACTGACGAGCCACAACACGAGCGCCGTTCCAATCCCATGCAAGGCCCAGTCCCGCTTGATGCCCGGCACGCCGTCCCGCGCAAGGTGCCAGTCGGTCTTCATAAAACACACCTGCCCGATCAGCGGCCCCAACAGGATCCGCCCCAAGAGCGTATTGTTCACTCGCAAAAGATTTTGCCGCCATGCCGGCAAGCTTGCCCAGATCCGGGGATCCTGAAAGTTGCTCTCCGGATCATCATATGGATCGGTAAGGTTTTCGTCCCGGTGATGCTCCAGATGCGTGTCGCGAAAGCGGCCATAGGGCACACAGAGATTGAGCGGCAGGAACACAAGCGCCTCGTTCAGGGACCGACTGCGGAACGGGTGGCCATGCAGCACCTCATGACAGAGCGAGGAATGCAGCGCCACCATCAGCCCAGCCCCCATCACCGCCAAGGTTTGCGAGATCTGCGCCAGCCCAAAAACCGCCCCGGCCCAGAGTAGATAGCAAACCACGATCAGCAGGAAGGTCCCCCATTCCGGGTGCTGCGGCAGCGCGGCCTTGGCCTCCGCTGTTGCCGGATCGAGGTCCGGCGCAATCAGTGGCAGGGCCACCGTCTGGTCGTCCAGTTCTATGGCGCTCATGTCATGCATGGTGCCGCCCCCAACGGATGCCAGCCCAAACGCGTTCGTAAATTAGATAGGTTGTGAACCCCAGCGCGGTGTTGATCCCGGCCATCAGGCCCCCTGCGCTGAATGACCCGGTGGCGACAAAACCCACCACGGTCATTGAGATCAGCCCAATCACATTCCACACAACAGCCTTCACGAGGGAGCGCCCGCGCGTTTCCATAAGTCCTCCGATGTTTGATATGCACTCAGGCTAGGCGATCCGCAGGCTGTGCGAAATTCTGTATGTGATTAACAAAACTCATCAGATGTGATATTTGTCACCATATGAGGGAAAATATCGACAAGCGTCTGCGTGCGACGCAGTTCCGCGACCGCCTGAACCGCGCGCTGCGCGACAGCAGCCTGAGCCAGAGCGCGCTGGCGCGGGCCACTGGCGTGGATCGTTCTACCATTTCGCAGCTCCTGACCGATGAGGGTGCGCGTTTGCCCAATGCGCATGTGGTTGGGGCCTGTGCAACTGCGCTCGGCGTGTCGGCGGACTGGCTGCTCAGCCTGTCGGATCGGCCCGAAAGCGCGGCGGAACTGCTGGCGTCCTCGATTGCCATGACCGAAGCGCCCCGCGCGCTGGTGGATGAGCGCATCTATGAATGGCACCGCGAGGCAGCGGGGTACAAAATCCGCCATGTGCCTGCGACCCTGCCGGATATGCTAAAAACCCGCGCGGTGCTGGAATGGGAATATGCGCCACATTTGGGCCGCACTGCCGATCAGGCCATCGGGGCATCCGAGGATCGGCTGGCATGGATGCGGCAATCAGGGTCGGATTATGAGATCGCGATGCCGATCTACGAGATCGACAGTTTTGCCAAAGGCGTTGGCTATTACGAGGAGCTTTCTGCCGAGATCAGAATCGAACAGCTGGAGCATCTGGAACGGCTGACCACGCAGCTTTACCCACGGTTGCGGATCTATCTCTATGATGCCAAACGGCTGTACTCCTCGCCGCTGACGATTTTTGGCCCGCTCTTATGCGTGTTTTACGCGGGCAGTCACTACATGGCGTTTCGCGACCGTGAACGGGTGGAGACCTATACTGGCCATTTTGACCGGCTGGTGCGCGAGGCCGATATCACCGCCCGACAAATGCCCCGACGCGTCGGCGCCTTGAGGGCGCAGATCGGGCATTGATCCATGTAATCCGGTAGGACCACCCGGGGGAGGCTCAGTCCGGGCCTTTGGCCCGAACCCTGATCTCGTTGTCGCAGGTGAGTGTGCACATGCATCGCCCCAGCACAGCGCCTGAACTAACGCGGTGCCCCAATGGCGCGGCCCAAACCTTCGGGGGCAGGCAAAGCGGCATGCGCCTCAGCAATCCGTGTCAGATTGGCCTCGATCTGCGCGGCAGGCGGGGCGGAGCGGCGGGTTTTAAGGTCCACATGCAACAGCATATGCTCCGCCGTCGCCAACAGTCGCTCCCCCTCATACATCTCGTGCCAGAGGTGCATTTTTTTGCCAGCGCCCATAATGACCCGCGTCTTGACCTGAATGGGGTCGCCCGCGTGAACCTCGTCGATGTGGCGAATATGGGTCTCGGCGGTGAAATAGCTGCCGCCAGAGGCGATATACTCGGCATCACAGCCGATGATCTCCATCAGCCGGTCGGTGGATTGCGCAAAGGCATCCAGATAGCGGCTCTCGGTCATATGTCCGTTGTAATCGGTCCAGTCGAGCGGCACCACGCGGCTCTGGGTGAGGATCGGTTGGCTGATATCCGCAACCTCATCGAGACTGCGTGCAAGACCCGCCTCGGACATGCGCGCCGCATCATGGGCGTTCTGAAGCGCTCCTGCGCCCCAGTCATTTGCGCCCAGTGCCCGCATCATCCCAACAAGGTTGTCGTCGCGAATACGCTCCAGCTCGCGAATGGAATGCTGCCCGGATTGCGCATCGGATTGCCCCGCAATCAGATCAACCAGCGCGTCATTATATTCCGGCACATCCATCAGCTTGGTCCACGGCCAGCTGAGGCACGGCCCAAACTGCGCGAGGAAGTGCTTCATCCCAGCTTCCCCACCGGCGATACGATAGGTTTCAAACAGACCCATCTGCGCCCAGCGGATGCCAAAGCCATAGCGGATCGCATTGTCGAGTTCCTCGGTGGTGGCGATGCCATCCTTCACAAGCCACAGCGCCTCGCGCCAGACGGCCTCCAGCAGGCGATCCGCCACATGGGCATCGATCTCTTTTTTGAGATGCAGGGAATACATGCCAATCGCGCTGATGATCTCCTTGGCCTTGGCGATCACCTCAGGCGTGTTCACATCGGTGGTGACCACCTCCACCAGCGGCATCAGGTAGACCGGGTTGAACGGATGCGCGACCACGATCTGCGCGGCGTTTGTGAACCCGTCCTGCAGTTGCGAGGGTTTATAGCCCGAGGTCGATGAGCCAATGACCGCGCCCGGCGGCACATGCGCCTGCAATTCGCCGTAAACCTTTTGCTTCAGGTCGAGCCGCTCTGGCACGCTTTCCTGCACCCAGTCGACCCCTTGCACGGCCGCCTCGATTGTGGCGTGAAACGTCAGCGCACCTTCTGGCGGCAAGGCCACATTCCCCAGCCCCGGCAGGCTACGGCGTGCGTTGGCCAGTACGTCGCTGATCTTGCGCTCCGCCTCTGGGTCCGGGTCAAACACCCGTACATCCCAACCATTGAGCAGAAACCGCGCGGCCCAGCCGCCGCCTATCACTCCGCCGCCCAGTACCGCCGCCGTTTTTGTCATATCCCGTTGTCCTCAGTTCTGGGGCACCATTTCCAAGGCCCCGATGTCATATCCATTGTCGCGCAGGACCGATTTCGCCTCGGTCAGTTGCTCTGCGCTGATTTCGGGCGTGCGGGCCAAGATCCAGCCGTGCTTGCCCTTTGGGGTGCCGATCACCGCGACCTCATATTCTGCGTCCACGTTGAGCACCCAATAATCCCCCCAGGTAAACGGCAAGATCCGCAGCCATGGGACGAAATTCACCTCCAGCATGCCCGGCCCAGTGACGCGCGCCACGCCTTCGGCGGTATCAATCGGACCGTTCAGCCCCCCTTTGTGGCAACTGTTCACCACCTTGATGCGATCCTCGGGGAGTGCGCTATATTCTGCGGTGACACCCTCGCACCCCATCTCAAAATTGTTGGGAAAGCGTGCGACTTCATACCATTTGCCAAGGTAGCGCGAGAGGTCCAGATCCTCCTCCACTGTCAGCGGCACATCCGTGTCGCGATAGCCCCCTGCCTGCGCCGACGTCGAGACGGTCAAAACAGCAAGCGATACAGCGAATGTGGTGCGGACAGCGGATGTGATCATGGTCTGGGCCTCCGGGGGCATGTGCTTCGGGTTCTCACCCGAAACGCCTGTCCCCCGGTGGGAGTTCCCATTTACTGTGCCACAGGAGCCTGTTTCTTCAGCCCCAGTTTCTCGCGCACCTCGGCCGGGGTGATCACCCGCGCACCAAGGTTGGAGATGATGGTGCCAGCCCGTTCGACCAGCTGCCAGTTCTCCGCCAGCACGCCCTTGTCGAGGTAGAGGTTGTCCTCCAGCCCCACACGCACATTGCCGCCCGCCAGCACCGAGGCCGCCACATAGGCCATCTGATCGCGGCCCAGCGAAAACGCAGACCAGTTCCAATCATCAGGCACATTGTTCACCATCGCCATAAAGGTGTTGAGATCATTGGGCGCACCCCATGGCACCCCCATACAGAGCTGCACCAGCGCGTTCGACTCAAGGATGCCATCCTTCACCAGTTGCTTAGCGTACCACAGATGGCCGGTGTCAAAGGCCTCGATTTCCGGCTTCACGCCCAGATCCGTCATCATCTTACCCATCGCCTGCAACATGCCCGGCGTGTTGGTCATGACGTAATCGGCCTCGGCAAAGTTCATGGTGCCGCAATCCAGCGTGCAGATCTCCGGCAGGCAGTCCGCCACATGCGCCACCCGTTCGCTGGCGCCAATCATGTCGGTGCCCGCCGCATTCACCGGCAGCGGGTTCTCCACCCCGCCAAAGATAATATCACCGCCCATGCCGGCGGTCAGGTTCAGCACCACATCGGTGTCGCTGTCGCGGATTCGGTCGGTGACCTCGCGATACAGCCCAAGGTCGCGCGAGGGCGCACCGGTTTCGGGATCGCGCACATGACAGTGCACAATCGCCGCCCCTGCCTTGGCAGCGGCAATGGCACTGTCGGCAATTTCTTTCGGCGAGCGGGGCACATGCGGGCTGCGATCCTGCGTCCCTCCGGAGCCGGTCACGGCGCAGGTGATAAAGACCTCGCGGTTCATGGAAAGCGGCATTTTTGATTTTCCCTCTGATGTACAGGGTTGTGCCACGGGTTATCCCCAGGCTTCTCCCCGGATTCCAATTTGCGCTGATCCTGACTCTCGCTCAGCCTTGGCGGCAAGAGTTTACGCGAAGCGAATCGAAGTTGATGAAATCCGCAAAAAACATCCTCCAGCCGGAGAACCGCCCCCTCAAGACCGCCGTTCTGGTGATGGACGAGTGTAACACGCTCTCTTTTGCCGCAGCGGTGGACCCGATGCGTGCCGCCAACCGTCTGGCAGGGCGTGCGGCCTTTGACTGGGACTATATCAGCGCCACCGCCGAGCCGCCGATGCTCACCTCCGGCCTTACCGTGCCTACCACACCGCTGGCGCGGCTGGATGGCTGTGATCTGCTGATCGTGGTGGCCGGCTTCCAACTGGCCCGACATGCCACCCCAAGCCTGCTGGCCGGTCTGCGCCGCATCGCAAGCACCGGCGCCACCATTGCCGGGATCGACGGCGGACCCTGGCTCTTGGCCGAAGCCGGGCTGCTGGACGGCCATGCCGCCACCACCCATTGGGAAGATTTGGAGAACTTCTCCGCCCGCTTCCCCGACATTCACTGCCGCACCGACCGCTTCACCGTCTCTGAGGGTCGCATGACCTCCGGCGGGGCGACGCCCGCGATCGAGATGATGCTGCATATCATCGGCGCGCGTCACGGTCATGGCTTTGCCTCTCGGGTGGCAGGCCTGTTCCTTTATGATGGCAGTTCTTCGCCCCAGCGCAGCCAAAGCCGCCTTGGCCATCACAAACACAATGCCCTCACCGCCAAGGCCAATGCGATCATGGAAGCGGCGCTGGATGAGCCCAAGCCTCTGGCGGAAATTGCCGAGGTTCTGGGCACCAGCCCCCGCAGCCTGCAACAACAGTTCCGCCTGCGCCTCAATACAACGCCGCAGGACCACTACCTGCAATTGCGCTTGGCCGAGGCCCGCCGTCTGGTCACCGACACCAACCTGCCCCTGATGGAGATTGCAGTGGCCACCGGCTTCACCTCGCAATCCACCTTCGCCCGCGCCTTCCGCACCGCCCATGGCCTGTCAGCGCGTGAACTCCGGCAGAGCGGAACAGAGACCGCTTTTGCAAACTACCCGATGATGCAGGCCAACAGCCACGCCAGCCACAGCACCAACTAGCCCCTTCAGCTTTTTATAAATATCTCGGGGGTGAATTGCCCCTTGGGGCAAGAGGGGGCAGCGCCCCCTCTCGTCGTTTAATAGGGCATCGCATGGGCGCGATGGGCGTGGTCGATCTGAGCCAGAACCTCCGGCGCCAGCTCCAGATCCGCGCCCTCAAGGATATGCGCCAGCTGGTCCACATCCGTCGCACCAAAGATTGCGGAGGCCATAAAGGGCCGCGTCCGGCACCACGCCAGCGCCATATGCACCGGATCAAGACCGTGATCGGCAGCAATCGCCAGATAGGCCGCCACGGCACTCTCGACCCGATCCGACTGACGTCCCCCCATCTCGGGGTTGATCGATTTGCGCGATTTCTCCGGCACCGCACCGCCCTGATATTTGCCGGTCAGATACCCCGCACCCAAGGGCGAGAAGGACAACAGCCCCACATCCTCGTAATGGCTCAGCTCCGCCAGATCGGTATCATAGAGACGGCACAGCAAGGAGTATTCATTCTGGATCGAAGCCACACGCGGGCCTTTGCCCTCGTCGGCCAGACGCAACCACTGTGCCGTGCCCCATGCGCTCTCATTCGAGAGGCCAAAGGCGCGGAGATTGCCCTTGTCGACCTGATCCTGCAGCGCGCCAAGACAGTCTTCCATATCCGCAATCACCTGCGCGCGGTCATAGCGCGATGCGGTCGGATCATAGGTCCAGTTCTTGCGGAACATATAGCTGCCACGGTTGGGCCAATGGAACTGATAGAGATCGATGTAGTCGGTCTTCAGCCGCCTCAGCGAGGCCTCTATCGTTGCGCCGATGGTCTGGGCCGTGATCGGCGCGCCATCGCGTGCGACCGATCCCTCGCCGGAATGTTTGGTAGCAAGAATATACTCTCCCCGCCGTCCGGTTTTTTCATTCCAGCTGCCGATGATCTCTTCGCTGCGCCCCAAGGTCTCCAACCGGATCGGGTTCACCGGATACATCTCTGCGGTGTCAACAAAGTTGATCCCCGCATCCAGCGCCATGTCGATCTGCGCGTGGGCATCCGCCTCGTCGGTCTGGGTGCCATAGGTCATGGTGCCAAGGCACAGATCGGTCACCATCATATCTGTGCGGCCAAGCCGGTTCTTCTTCATCTCGCGCTCTCCTGTCATCGTCTTCTGCGCGGACCCTAACCCGCCGCCGGGATGATGCAAGCCGATGTCACCCTCAGCCCGCCCCGACATTAACCAATTGGTAGCTTTGTTGCGCGGAAAGGTTGTGTGCCGTGGTATACTGACCTCATCCCCTTCCAAGATACCGGAGGCACTCATGACGTTCATTTCCACCAAAAGTTGTAGCGACCTCGTCGCTGAGGCAGAGAGCGTAATTTCCTACATTTCTGTCGACGATGCGCAGAAATTCCTCGAGACGGGCAACGCAGAGTTTATTGATGTGCGGGTCTATCGGGAGCTGGAGAAAACCGGTGTAATACCGGGTGCCCATTCCTGCCCGCGCGGATTGCTGGAATTCTGGCTCGATCAGGAAAGCCCCTACGCAAGAGAGATCTTTACCCTCGACAAGATGTTCATCTTCTACTGCGATAACGGCTGGCGTTCGACACTGAGCACCCGGCTCGCTCAGGACATGGGCCTGCAAAACGCCCATTGCCTCAAAGGCGGGCTTGATCGCTGGACGACGGCTCAGGGCCGGGTATCTCCCTACCATTGGTAATCGCAACGCCCCTGAACCACGATAGGGCTGGCGACACCCAATGCGCGCCTGCCCTTCGGCCCCTACATACCACCGCGCTGGACAGATCCGCCGTGAATGCGCGCCGGATTGGCCACATCGCATAAAAAACGACCCCCCTTCGTCGAAAATACGACTGCACGGGCCGGACGAATCCCTATGGTCGGCCCTGTTATGCGCACGATCCTCTCATTTGCCGCCCTCTTTTTGTCCGTCATCCTGCTGCAGCTCTCGACCGGGGGCGTTGGGCCACTGGATGCGATCTCCGGCGCGGCTATGGGATTTGACAATCGCCAGATCGGCTTGCTCGGCTCGGCGCATTTCTTTGGCTTTTTTATCGGCTGCTGGTGGGCACCCCGGTTGATGGGCCGCGTCGGCCATTCCCGCGCCTTTGCAGTCTGCACCGCGCTTGGGGCGATGGGCCTTTTGGCACATACACTCACCGATAACCCCTATGCATGGGCGGCGATGCGGATTGCATCGGGCCTTTGTGTGGCGGGCTGTTACACGGTGATTGAGGCATGGCTGAACGCCAAGGTCACCAATGAGAACCGCGGCCGCACCTCGGGGCTTTACCGGATCGCCGACACCGGCGCCTCTCTGGCGGCACAGTTGATGATCGCGGTGCTGCCGCCCGCAAATTACATCTCATATAACCTGCTCGCGATCCTGTGTTGCGCCACGTTGCTGCCGCTGATGATGACGCGCGCAAGCCAGCCCAAGATACCCTCCGCACCGCGCCTGCGCCCGGGTCTGGCGTGGCGGTGTTCGCCCCTTGGGGTGGCGGGTGTCATCGTCTCAGCCCTCAGCGGCGCATCCTTCAGGATGGTGGGGCCGATCTATGGCCAGGAGGTCGGCCTGATGATCGACCAGATCGCCTTTTTCCTTGCAGCCTTTGTTCTGGGCGGCGCGCTGGCGCAATATCCCGTGGGCTGGCTTGCGGATAAATTCGACCGCCGCTGGGTGCTGATATGGCTCTCGGGCGTGTCGATGGTCGCCTGCGCTTTGACCCTGCCCGCAAGTGGCGGTGGCACTTTGGCGATCATGGTTTCAGCCGCATTCTTTGGCCTGACCACGGTGCCGATTTTTTCGGTCTCAGCCGCGCACGCCAATGATTTTGCCACCTCAGAAGAGCGGGTGGAGCTGTCGGCAGCCTTGATGTTTTTCTATGCCACCGGCGCGATTGCAGCCCCTTTGCTGGCCTCTGCCCTCATTGAGGCCTTCGGCCCCGGCGCATTGTTCGCCTTTATCGCGGTGGGGCATGCCGGGCTGATCATCTTTGGCCTTGCAAGGATGCGCAGCCGCGCCACCCCAACCGAACGCACCCGCTACGTCTATGCGCCGCGCACGTCGTTCACGATCGGCAAGATGCTGAAACGCGCCCGTGAAGGGCGGCAGTGAGGTTGCCCAACCTGTCAAAGGCGAGGCACGCGTGTCGGTTTGCGATGCGGACGTTACTGACTTTCGCTGCGGTTGCGCCAATGGCCGCTTTGCTTGCAGCGATCATCGAAAATGACTAAATAGAACGCAAACGTTCTGTGGAACAGTCACGTGCTATGAAACTCATATCGTTGTTGATTTTTTCCGTATTAGTTTCTGCCACTTCCGCATTTGCTCACTCTCCTTACTTTGGCCAACGCGAAAAGGTCGAGCTGCCAGAATTCGGAGAAGTCGAATTTGCCATCTTGTTCGGTGATGGCATCATCTTTGCTGATCCTTCGCAAGTCATCGTCTTTGATAGTGAGGGGCGCTTACTGGCAGCCACTCCCCTATCTGATGGGTTTATCATTCGATGTAACCGTTCAAATGATGGGCAATTTTGCAGCGCCTATGACGCTGTGCGCGGGTTGGTCTATCAGCCCGAACTTGGTCTGTGGGAGCGTGGACGAACTATTGTGGAAGATGGCAGGCCGTCAGGCGACGCATACCCCGAATACATCGACATATCTTATGGCTTTATTGAGCGACCCGCCACATTCGCGGAGAAGGTCTCATTTGAGGTTGCGGGTATCGCGCACGCTCCTGGCTCAACTCTTTTTGCTATCTTTTGGTGGTGTTTGGCGTTGGCACCAATGGCGCGTCTGTTCTGGCGTTGGCGGGCCAATGATTGGAAAATCAAGCCAGTACGGTTCTTTGGAGTCCTTAAAGTTTTCTTGAGTGTTACTGCTTTTCTGGGAATGGCATTCCTCGCAGTTTTTTCTCTACTCTATGTTCCCTACTCAGTCTTGTTCTTCCTGTTTGTTTTTACATTAGGCGGAACGGTGGCGTTTGTGATCACTCGGCCATGGGGCAAGCGGACGGCAAACCAGAGCCCATAGGAATCCTTGGCTTCATTGGTGGGCAAGGCCACATTTGGTTTGTCACAAATTTGGCTAAACGCGATCTAGCAGACATTCGCCGCGTTGCAGAAGCGCAGAAGTTAGGACTCAAAGCTGCCAGACCCGAACTCCCGTTCCACTGCGCTCAAAACAAAAAGGGCCAGCGCGCGGCCAGCCCTTTCCTATGTCTCAGCGCATCAGCGCTCAGTGCACCTCTGAGGTCTTGGCCTCATCCGTTGCCTCCGGGTCGGCGGCGACTTCGGGGGCGATGTCATTGCCCTCCAGCATGCCGTTCACCACGCCGGACACACCATCCTCCATCGAGATCCCCAATTCACGCCCCAGTGTTTTGAGCGCGGGCATCTGCACCGCCATGCCCATGATGGAATCGAGCGCCTGATTGACCACGGGTTTGTCGCCAGAGGCGCCCACGCTGCTGTAGGCCGCGCCGCCGCCCACGCCTCCGACCTGATGGATCTTGATCGAGTCGATTTTCTCGGCCGGTTTCACCATCTCGGCAATGATCGAGGGCATCGCCTCGATGCGGGCGAGGTCAACCTTCATGCGCACCAGTTCCGGCGAGAGCGCATTGTCGGCCTCGACCAGCGCGCGTTTACCTTCGGCCTCTGCCAGCATGTCGTTTTTCTTGGCCTCCGCGCGAATATTAAGCGCATCGGCCTCGGCCTGTGCTTCCTCGCGGCGCGCTTCGGCGCGGTCGGCGGCGGCTTCTTTTTCGGCCTGAGCGGCGAGACGAATGCCGGTGGCCTGACGTTCCGCCTCGCGGGCAGCCTCGATCAGAACGATCTGCTTTTGACGCTCAGCCTCGGCCACCTGACGGGCTGTTGCCACGGCTTCGGTTGCTTTGGTCGCTTCGGCGCGGGCCAGATCCGCCGAGGCGCGGGCGCGGCTTTCTTCCTCGGATTTCTGCGCGATGATGACCTGACGTTCCTGCTCGGCCACCTCAAGCTCGCGCTCCTTAGTGATCTCGGCCACCCGGATCTTGCGCTCGCGCTCGATCTCGGCAGAGCGGATGGCTTCCTCTCGGGCGATGCGGGCGCGTTCGGTTTCACGCACCGAGTCCTCGGTCCGGGCGGCGATTTCCGCCTCCTGCGCCACGCGCATGGTCTCTACCTGCTGCATCTGTTCGATACGGGCCTGCTGTTCGTCCTGATCGATCAGCAGTTTCTGGCGTTCCCCTTCCATCGCGGCGCGGCGCACGGCAACCTCTGCATCGGCGTCAATCTGGGCGCGTTCTTTTTTCGAAGTGGCGATCACCTCGGCCAATTTGCGCATGCCCACCGCGTTAAAGGCGTTGTTTTCATCCAGCGCCTCAAACGGCGTCTGATCGAGTGCCGTGAGCGAGACAGATTCCAGCGACAAACCGTTTTTCAGCAGATCTTCAGAGACCGCATTCTGCACCTCTTGCACAAAGTCGGCGCGGTTTTCATGCAGCCCGTCCATGGTCATCTGTGCGGCCACGGCGCGCAGACCGTCGATGAGCTTGCCTTCGATCATCTCGCGCAGCTGTTCCACATCAAAGGTCCGGTCGCCCAGCGTCTGTGCCGCGCGCGAGATGCCTTCTTCGGTGGCCATCACCGAGACGTAGAATTCCACGCCCACATCGACGCGCATACGGTCCTGAGTGATCAGCGCAGCTTCGCCCGAACGCTGCACCTCCAGACGCAGGGTCTTCATGTTGACGGGGCTGATCTCATGCAGCAACGGGATCACAATGGTCCCGCCGTCCATGATGACCTTTTTGCCGCCCGAACCGGTCTTCACCAGGCTCACCTCGCGGGTGGCCCGGCGGTAGAGTCGCCCCAGAACAAGCCCGATCAGGGCCACAAACATCAATATGGTGATCACGCTCACCAGCAGGAATGAAAAGTCCATCCCAATCCTCCTTCAGGTCAAAGTTACGTTTAAATTCAAGGTTGGGCTGCCCCAGTGCGACTCAGTCAGAGAGCGGCACGAGAACATATCGTTCGGCGCGTCGGTCACGGATCACCAGCACCTCGGTGCCTTGGGCAATCTCGTCCTGATCGCTCAGGGGTTCAGCGCGCAGATAATGGGCGTTGCCAAAACGGTCCATGACACGGACCTCCGCAGGGCGCCCGCGCGAGGCGGTGCCTTGGGTGATGGTGCCGCGGCGGCGGCCGAGGGACCCTTCGGACAGGGCTTCGGTCTTGGTTTGCGGCAACAGCCGCGCAAAGGCTGCGCCAAAACCGCGTGCAAACCATAGCGCGAACACACTTGCCGGGAGGGAAACCAGCCCAGCCGGGGCAAAGATCTGGAACAGATCCCTGAGGCTGAGTTGCAAGGCCATGCCCGAAAGGCCAAAGGCCATCAGCGCAGAGCCGAGCCAGATCAGAAAGGGCATCCGCCCGATGCCAAGCCAGCTGAGCACGCCGCCCCCGCCGGAAATCTCTGGCGCGGTTGCGGGCGCATCCGCCTCCAGACCGTCCAGCCCGTCGATGTCGAGCGCATCCAGATCAACGCCATCCAGCACGTCCAGATCGACGCCGCCAATATCGAGATCAGCGTCCAGCTCCATACCGCCGGGACCATCCAGATCAGCGTCGCTGTCCCCGGCCAGAAGGCTGCCCCCGAGCAGCAATGCCAGAACTTCCATCCCCACCAGTCCGAGCAAAAGTGCCAGTGCCATGGTGAAAGGGGCAAAGGCCCCATCGAGAAGAAGATCTGTCATTCGCAAATAATATCCACTTTGTATGCCATCGTATGCAACCTATGTGGTCACGCAACCGTGAGCTTTCAAGGGTTTGGGGTTCAAATTCGTCCTTAACCTCTTGCAACCCCGCCAGAGGGTCAAGGTGAAGAGCACCGATTGCACGCCATATTTGCCGCTTTCTTCGCATCGCCGGATAACATGGGGTTTTCGTACCTTCCCGCATGGGATAGATGAGCGGCCAGACAAGCGACGTGGATGGACGATATGGCCCGAATTCTCATCACCTCGGCACTGCCCTATATCAATGGGATCAAGCACCTCGGCAACCTCGTGGGAAGCCAGCTGCCCGCCGATCTCTATGCCCGCTACAACCGGGGACGCGGCAATGAGGTGATGTTCCTCTGCGCCACCGACGAACACGGCACCCCCGCCGAACTGGCCGCAGCCAAGGCGGGCAAACCCGTGGCCGACTATTGCGCCGAGATGCACGAGGTTCAGGCCGACATCGCCAAGCGGTTTGGCCTGTCGTTTGACCATTATGGCCGCTCCTCCAGCCCGCAGAACCACGCGTTGACCCAGCATTTCGCGGGCAAGCTGGAAGAGGCCGGGCTGATTACCGAAGTGTCGGAAAAACAGGTCTATTCCAACGCCGATGGCCGCTTCCTGCCTGACCGCTATATCGAGGGCACCTGCCCCAACTGCGGCTTCGAGAAGGCGCGCGGCGATCAGTGCGAGGAATGCACCAAGCAGCTCGATCCGACCGACCTCATCAACCCGCGCTCTGCGATTTCCGGGTCCACCGACCTTGAGGTGCGTGAGACCAAGCACCTGTTCCTGCGCCAATCCGCGATGCGCGACCAGCTGGATCAATGGATCGACAGCAAATCTGACTGGCCGGTGCTGACCACCTCGATTGCCAAGAAATGGCTGCATGACGGCGACGGTTTGCAGGACCGAGGCATCACCCGTGACCTCGACTGGGGCATCGCGGTCAAGAAAGGCACCGAGGACTGGCCCGGCATGGAAGGCAAGGTCTTCTACGTCTGGTTCGACGCGCCGATCGAATATATCGCTGCTGCTGGCGAATGGGCCGAGGCACACGGCAAATTGGATGCGGACTGGGAACGCTGGTGGCGCACCGACAAGGGCGCAGATGATGTGAAATACGTCCAGTTCATGGGCAAGGATAACGTCCCCTTCCATACCCTGTCCTTCCCCGCGACCCTGCTGGGGTCGGGCGAGCCGTGGAAGATGGTGGATCACCTCAAATCGTTCAACTACCTGAACTATGACGGCGGTCAGTTCTCCACCTCGCAGGGGCGCGGCGTGTTCATGGATCAGGCACTGGAGATCCTGCCGTCGGATTACTGGCGCTGGTGGCTGCTGTCCCATGCGCCCGAAAGCTCTGACTCGGAATTCACATGGGAGAACTTCCAGCAATCCGTGAACAAGGATCTGGCGGATGTGCTTGGCAATTTTGTCTCGCGCATCACCAAATTTTGCCGCTCGAAATTTGGCGAGCAGGTGCCCGAGGGTGGCGCATGGGGCGAGCAGGAACAGGCCCTCATTGAGGAGCTCTCCACCCGCATCGGCGCCTATGAGCGCCACATGGAGGCGATGGAGGTGCGCAAATCAGCGCAAGAGCTGCGCGCGATCTGGGTTGCGGGTAATGAATACCTGCAATCTGCCGCGCCGTGGTCGGTGTTCAAGGAAGACCCCGAGCGCGCCGCTGGTCAGGTGCGTCTGGGTCTCAACCTGATCCGCCTCTATGCGGTGTTGTCAGCCCCCTTCATCCCCGATGCCTCTGATCGCCTGTTTGAGGCATTGGGCACCGAGGATCGCGACTGGCCCGAAGACGTCGCTGCAGCGCTCGCCGCCCTGCCCGCAGGCCATGCCTTTACCGTGCCGGAGGTGCTCTTTGCCAAGATCACCGACGAGCAGCGCGAGGAATGGCAGGCGCGCTTTGCAGGCGGACGCGACGCCTGATCTGCTGCTGCGGATAATGCAAAAATCAAAAGCCGCGCCTGAGGGGGCGGCTTTTCTCATTGGCTTTGCGCTCGTCCCGACAGGCAAAGACCGAGCCGTCAGCAATCAGGACAATCAGGCGGCAGAAGCGTCAATCACATGCAATTCTGGCCAGAACTCCAACCACTTCTTCGCCTTCTTGCGATATGTGACCGGATCGAAAGTCTCATGTTCAGCAGGGCGAACCGTCAAATCCTGTAAATCCCTAAACCCTTGTGGCGCATAGACCTCGTACCCTGCGCGCTCTGTCTTTCGAACGCCAACCATACACGCCTTCGCCAGAAACCGGTCAACGCCTTCTGTGGCGCGAGACAAGGGTTTGTAAGGAATGCCGAATTTCGCCTCATACCACAGGTGCACCCGCGCCTGATTGCGGATCTCAATATCCGCATCGACTTCCCCTAACTCCTGTAGTGCCCGTCGAATGGCTGCATCTTCGGCCTCCCACGACAGATCGGAGGTGTCGAAATAGAACACATCGTAATCAGTGATGCCAAACTCCGGAGGTCGACCGGTTTGTTGGTTCCACACGGTTTGAAAAAGACACCCAGCAACCAGCCATGCATCCTTCAGGTCGGCCGCACTCAGGCGGTCCAGAACCTGATCCACAACCGGATTGCCGCGCACAATCGTTAGAAACTCATCTTCCGTCACCGCCAACCCACCATTTATGCCCGTACCTTTGAATGTGAAATTGCGCGCGCGCACCTTGCCTGTCAAAGATATCCGAAAATCAGGACGCCATTGTGACGCCCGCCCTCCTGACCTATTGCAGAAGTCACCGGCAACGGCGAAGGTGCCGCCATGGCAACCGAATTAGAGTTCTCCATTTCTGCACTGACCACCCCGGCAAGACGCCACATCCGGGTGTTTCAGGTACATCAGTTCCTTGATCGTTTTGCGATGGGTTTGACGGTTGCCGTTGTCGCGCTGGCGTTGACCGACCGTGGCATGGACCTGTTCCAGATTTCCCTGCTTTTTGGGATCTACTCCATCACCACCATGGCGATGGAACTCCCATTTGGGGGCTTGGCCGATAACATTGGGCGTAAGCCGGTTTTTCTGGCCGCGGTTGTTGCCAGCTTGATCTCCCTCGCCCTATTTCTTTCAACCCGCGATTTCTATGTTCTCGCGCTCTCTTTTGCCTTCATCGGCTTTGGACGTGCGCTTCGGTCGGGCACGCTGGATGCGTGGTTTGTTGAAACCTTCAAAGCAGTTGCGCCCAATGTGGATGTGCAGCCCGCACTTGCCAAAGCGCAGTGGGCCAATGCTATGGGCCTGGCTGTGGGAGCCGTATTGGGAGGCATTCTGCCCGATTTGTTTGGCCCGGCGGCAGAGAGACTGGGTTTCAGTCCCTATGATGTTTCTTACGCGGCGAGCATGGCTGTGATGCTTGGCGTGTTCGTCTACACCCTGCGTGTCATTGTTGAAAAACCGCGCCCGCTGCACCTGCGCGCCCTGAAACAAGGGTTTGTCTCCGTCCCGCTGGTAGTCAAAGCCGCAGGCCTTCTTGCGCTGAGACATCCGGCACTGTCGGTGCTTTTGGCGGCTTTAGCCTTGTTCCTGATGGCGACCAACCCGGTCGAGGTGATCTGGCCCACGCATGCAAAGCCGATGCTGGACGAAAGCTATGCAAATACGCTCATTGGTGTGCTGACTGCGGCGTATTTCTTTTCTATCGCCTTTGGGGCGTCGCTCTCCCCTCGCATCAGTCGGATTTTCAAACGGCGACATGCCACGACGCTTGCGGCGGCGTTTGCAGGGCTGGCCGTGGTTCAGATCGCACTGGCCCTCCAAGGCGGCATCATCGGCTTTGTTGTGGTTTTTATCCTCTATTCCGTTTGCCTTGGGATTACCGAGACACCCGCCAGCAGCATTTTGCACAGATGCGTCGAAGATCACCAGCGCTCGACCATGCTGTCTCTGAGGTCGCTGATGCAGCAACTTGGCGGCGCGTTGGGGATGGTCTTTGCGGGTGCTGTCGCTGAGATTTACTCCACGCCCACGGCATGGATCATTGGCGCAGTGTTTCTTTTTGTCGCCGTGTTTCTGATCTCTGTGCTCGCAAGGCGGCTCGCCGCAGAGGTTGAATAACCGCCCGCAAGCGCACATTGCCCCATCAAACCCCACCCCTTGGGGCAGGGCTTGATCGCCGGAGCGCCGCCTGTCAGAGCAAGACTTCCCCCCCCTCCCCCGGCAAGAGCAGGTTCCAGTCGGGCCTCAACGCAGCATACAAGCGCTGCATCACCTCTGGCCCTTCGCGAAAGAGGGAATAGGTTGTGTGGTGCACCGGCAGAACGGAGTGCGCGCCCACCTGTGCGGCGAAATCCATCGCCTGCCCCCCATCCATGGAAATCTGCCCCAGCGCGCCCTCACCGCCGACCGCACCGATATGTGGAATGAACAGATCCGGGGTGTCCTGCTGGGTCAGCGCTTGCGCCACCGGCTCGGCATGGAACGTATCGCCCGCCCAATACAGACGCTGCACCTGCGCGCCACGGCGGGCCTCGATCATATAGCCGTTGCCAAGGCCCAGCACCGCCGAGATTTGCGGGTTGAGCGAATGCACCGCAGGCAGGGCGGTGATCCGGACCTCACCACTAGGGCCGTTGAACACACGCGTCGCCCCGTGCCGCAAGGCCTGTGCGCCGTAGCCCTGCTGCCGCAGATGCTCCGTGTCATGCTCCGGTGCCAGCAAGGGCAGGCTGCGGTCCAGCCAGGCTTGGGCCTTCTGGTCGAAATGATCCTCGTGCAGATGGCTCAAGAGCACCAGATCCGGGCTGCTGTGCTTCAGCCCCGGAAAGGGCGCCAGCCGGGCGTGGGTCTTGATGTTCGGGCCTTTGGCAAGGTCAAACATCTCATTGGGATCACCCATCACAAAGGCCTCTTCCCCCTCGCCAAGGCAGGGATCGGTGAGAATGCGCAGGCCTGCGGCTTCGATCTCCATCATCGCGCCCCCCAGCCAACGCACCGACAGGGGGGCCGTCGCACTGCGCACGGTGGCGGGCACCAGGCTCGCTGCGGCAACCGCAACACCGGATTTTAGAAAGCTACGTCTGTTCATCTGCTTCTCCACTTCTGATGAAACGGATGTAACCCCTCGCATCAGGCGAAATAATCGCCATAATACTGCAGACACTAAACGAGATAATCGCGCAATGAACGATCTGCAAAACATCGAAACCTTCGCCGAAGTGGCGGGCCAGTTGAGCTTTGCGGGCGCGGCGCGGCGTCTGGGTCTGCCGCCCTCGACCGTCACCAGCCGGGTACGGGCGCTGGAACAGAGCCTGGGCGTACGCCTCCTGGATCGCACCACCCGCAGCACCGCCCTCACCAACGAGGGCGCGGTGTTTCTGGAGCGCTGCCAACGGGCCTTGGCCGAGATTGAGGCGGCACGCAGCCTTGTCTCGGCCGATGTCAGCGCCAGCGGGCCAGTGCGGCTGTCGGTACCGACCGCCCTGCCGATGGACCGGTTGGCCCGTCTCACCCGGGACTTTCTTGCGCGCCACCCAAAAATCCATGTCGACATCACCGTGGAGGATCGCGCCACCGATTTTGTCCGCGACGGGATCGATGTCGCTCTGCGTGGCCACCGACCCGGCGGCGCGGATCTGATTGCGCGGCTCCTGTCGCAAATGCCGGTGCAGCTGGTGGCCCCACCGGGGCGGCTGCGGGATGAGAGCCTGCCGATCCTCGGCCCCCTCACCCGGCACCTGAACAGCAGCCCGCTGCCCGGGCAGGCCCATTGCGAATCCTTTGCACTGGCACGGGAACTGACGCTGGCCGGTGCCGCCCGCGCCTGTCTGCCGCTGTCGCTATGTGAGCAGGATGCCAAAACGGACTCTGTCGAGATTGCGCCACCACCACCGGGGGTAGAATCGCAACTGGGGCTTTACCTCGTCTATCAGGACCGCCGCCACCAGCCGCAGCGCGTACGCCTGTTCATAGACGCGCTGGTGGCTGAGTTTTCCTCCCCCTCCGAGCCGGAGCAAAGTCGCTGACCACGGCAAAATCCTGCGATAAATCCACATCTGCCCTGTTTTCAGCGCTGTAAATCCCCACTTCGGCATCGGATAAGCCAAAGGAAACAGGAGGGTTATTTAATCAATTGACATATCCGACCAAATAAATCAGGTATAAGGCAATCCAGCCAACCTGTGTGTCACACGGGCCAGCCGACAACCTGAACCTTGCGCCCCGCACATGTTGAAACTCTCTGGCCAAACACCAACACATAGTGACCGCGACACAGATCCGCTGCCGTTGTCGGATTTGTGGCACAATGTCCTGTCGGGAGAGTTGCCGCAGCAGAGCTTTTGCTTTGAGTGGCTGTTCGACAAGGTGGAGCAGAAACAGAGGTCTCCCCGATGAGCAACCTGAAACCGATTTCCCAAGAAGACATTGCCGCAGCCGCCCAGCCTGAAACCTACCCGACCTACCACGCCGAGGATCTGACCCGCGGCGGTGTGCAGGCGCGCATTATTCTCAATGGTCAGATCTATTCGCTGCGCATCACCCGCGCAGGCAAGCTGATCCTGACCAAGTAATTCACCCCACGCGCAACAGCGCCACAAATATCAAAGTTCCAGCGAGGATATACTTCATGAAAACGCCGCTTCTCACCGGTGCCGCCATTGCGGCTTTGACCGTAGGCACATCGGCCGCTTTCGCAGCTTCCAAGGCCGATGTTCTGACCAATTACGCAAACATCGCCGAGGCAAAATACGAAGACAGCCTGATCACCGCAAAGGCGCTTCAGGCCGCTGTTGATGCGCTGATTGCGGACCCTTCGGCTGAAAACCTTGAGGCCGCGAAACACGCATGGCTGGCGGCGCGCGTCCCGTATCAGCAGACCGAGGTCTACCGTTTCGGCAATGCCATCGTCGACGACTGGGAAGGCAAAGTGAACGCATGGCCGCTGGATGAAGGCCTGATCGACTATGTGGACGCCTCTTATGGTGGCCCGACGGATGAGAACGCCGCCGCAGCGCTGAACGTGGTTGCCAACCCGGAGTTCACCCTCTCTGGCGAGACCATCGACGCCTCTGACATCACGCCCGAGCTGCTGGCCGAGACCCTGCACGAGGCCGACGGTGTCGAAGCCAATGTGGCAACCGGCTACCACGCCATCGAATTCCTGCTCTGGGGTCAGGATCTGAACGGCACCGAGCATGGCGCAGGCGAGCGCGCATGGACTGACTATGCGGCGGGCGAGGGCTGCACCAACGGCAATTGTGACCGCCGTGGCGCCTACCTGCAGGCGGCGACCGATCTGCTGGTGTCCGATCTTGAGTGGATCACCGCGCAATGGGCCGAAGGCGGCGAAGCGCGCGAAACCGTGCTTTCGGACGAGGACGCAGGCATCACCACGATCCTCACCGGCATGGGTTCGCTGTCTTATGGCGAACAAGCGGGCGAGCGGATGCGTCTTGGCCTGATGCTGAACGACCCCGAAGAAGAGCACGATTGCTTCTCCGACAACACCCACAACAGCCACTACTACGATGGTCTGGGCATCCAGAACGTCTACTTGGGCGAATATGTGCGGGTGAACGGCGATCTGGTGTCCGGCCCGGCACTGGCCGATCTGGTCGAGGCTGCGGATTCTGAACTGAACGCGGAACTGACCGGCAAACTCTCCACCACCATGATGAAGCTAGGCCGCATCAAGACGGCTGCTGAGGCAGGCTTCTCCTATGACCAGATGCTTGCGCAGGGCAGCGATGCCGGCGAAGCACTGGTCATGGGCGGCGTGGATGCACTGGTGGATCAGACCCGCTCCATTGAGCGCGCGGTCGCCGCACTGGAGCTGGACGGCGTCGCCATTGAAGGCTCTGACTCGCTCGACAACCCTACGGCGGTTTTTGAATAATATAGATCAGGTCCCCGATCTGACAGGAGCCGCGCCCCCGTGTGCGGTTCCTTTTTTTGTGTGCGCCAATCTTCACAATATGCGGCGCTCACGATTTCCTGAGCAAATCTGTCTTATTTATCCTTGAAAACTTATTCTTTTGCTCAGATATTGAGGCGAGCAAGTAGCCTATAGAATCTCTTGGGATAACAGCCCCGCCATGATCATCTGCCACTGCACTGCGATCTCGGATCACGACATCCATTCGGCCATCGACTGGATGCGCAGCTCTGACCCGCAAACTATTATAACTCCTGGGAAAATTTATCGCGCCCTCGGTAAGAAGGCGGATTGTGGCGGTTGCATGTCGCTCTTTCTGGACACCATGCGCGCCAACGCTAAGGTTAGTGTACCTGCACATCTGCAGAACCTGCGTATAGCCATTTCTCCGGAGAGCAATTATGAAGGGCGACCCCAAAGTCATCGAATATCTCAACAAGGCGCTTAGGAGCGAGTTGACAGCGGTCAGCCAGTACTGGCTGCATTATCGCCTGCAACAGGATTGGGGCCTCGGCCACATGGCCAAGAAGAGCCGCGAGGAAAGCATCGAAGAGATGAACCACGCGGACAAGCTGATCGACCGGATCATCTTCCTCGAGGGGCATCCCAACCTGCAAACGCTCGACCCGCTGCGCATCGGCCAGACGCCCAAGGAAACCTTGGAATGCGATTTGGCCGCAGAACAAGAGGCCCGCGCCCTCTACAAGGAAGCGGCAGAGTACTGTAGGACCAATGGTGACTTCGTCTCTGAGGAGCTGTTCAAAGAGCTGCTGGCCGACGAAGAAGGCCATATCGATTTCCTGGAGACCCAGCTTGAACTGCACGACCGCGTTGGCGAAGAAAAATACGCGCAACTCAACGCCTCCAAGATGGACGAAGCCGAGTAACACGGTCTTTCTTCTGAGTGCGGCCCTCACTCTGGTGCTGGCCGCACCGCTTCATGCAACCGACCGCGCCGCCCCTCCCGCACCGGATGGCCTATCGGAGCCGCATCTCTCCTTTCTGCCCCGAACCAAAGACGAAACCAGCCGCATTGCGCGCGTCACCGCCCCTGCGCGCGATTTCACCGCGCCCGAGCCATTCGAGGAAAACCCCGCCGGGGCCGCCACCCTGCCCGTTCGCAACGACCGCGAGGTTTTTAGCACGCCGCCCGTGAACCTGACGTTTGAACAGGGTCTGGAGTTTCGGCTGGGCGAGGCCTTGTTTGACAAACTCTGGGTGTTCTCGCCATCCTCGACCCGCGCGTCTGATGGGCTGGGTCCGGTCTACAACGCACGTGCCTGCCAACGCTGCCACATCCGCGACGGGCGGGGGCATCTGCCCGAGGGGCCCGATTATCGCTCCGCCTCGACCTTTCTACGCGTCTCCATTCCCGGCCCGGTGCCCCCTATGTTGCGCGCCATTCCCGACTATATCGGCATGTCGCCAGAGCCGACCTATGGCTGGCAATTGCAGGATTTCTCCAGCCCCGGCGTCAATCCCGAATACCGCCTGTCGGTGACCTACACCGAGGAAGAAATCACCCTGAATGGCGGCGAGGTGGTCCGCCTGCGCAAACCCTCGTTTGAAGCCACCGCGCTGAAATACGGCCCGCTGCATGCCAAGGCGATGCTCTCGCCGCGCGTGGCTCCACCGATGATCGGCCTTGGCCTGTTAGAGGCGATCCCGGCGGCTGATATCCTCGCCCTTGCCGACCCCGACGATCAGAACGGCGATGGCATTTCTGGGCGACCAAACCTCGTCTGGTCCAAGGAATTTGGTCAGGTGATGCTGGGGCGCTTTGGCCTCAAGGCGGGCACCGCCACCATCCACGAACAATCCGCAGCGGCGTTTTCCGGCGATATCGGCATCTCGACACCGCTGTTTCCGCAGCCCTATGGCGATTGCACTGCCTTGCAGGACGCCTGCCGCAGCGCGCCGCACGGCGACAAAGATGTGCGCGTGACCGAAATTGACCAGCCCAATATGGATCTGGTCACCTTCTACAGCCGCAATGTCTCGGTACCTGCCCGCCGCGATCTGGACGCGCCCGAAGTGCTGCGCGGCAAATCCGTGTTCTATGACAGCGGCTGCGCCAGTTGCCACCGGCCCAAATTTGTCACCCACCGCCTGCTTGATCGCCCCGAGCAGAGCTTTCAGCTCATCTGGCCCTATTCCGATCTGCTATTGCACGACATGGGCGAAGGCCTTGCCGACAACCGACCCGAAGCGCGTGCCACCGAGCGCGAATGGCGCACCGCACCGCTCTGGGGGATTGGCTTGACGCAGCAGGTCTCAGACCGCGCCACCTTCTTGCATGATGGCCGCGCCCGCACTTTGCTGGAAGCCATCCTCTGGCATGGTGGCGAGGCTCAAGCCGCCCGCGACACCATCGTCGCCTTGCCCCCTGATGATCGCGCCGCCCTTATCACCTTTCTGGAGTCTCTTTAATGTCTGTCTTGTCTCGACTGGCGTCCACTGCCTGCGCCCTTGTTGCTCTCACCGGAATGGCGCGCGCGGATGCGCTCACGGATGCGGTCATCGACCAGCATATCCTGCCCACCTACGCGCGTCTGGCCACCGAGACTGCCGAATTTGCGACCCTTACAGAGAACGACTGCGCCCCCACATCAGAGGCCGTGCGCGCCGCTTGGGGTGAGGCCTTTGACGCATGGGTTGCGGCCAGCCACCTGCGTTTTGGCCCTTCCGAATCTGACAATCGCGCCTTTGCCATCGCGTTCTGGCCCGACAGCCGCTCCAAGACCCCAAAGGCCCTGCGCAGCCTGCTGTTGGACAGCGACCCGGTGGTCAACACGCCCGAAGACTTCGCCACCGCCTCAGTCGCGGTGCGCGGGTTTTATGCGCTGGAGTACCTCTTTTATGACCCCGCCTATGCGGATCTGACGTCCCCGGACTATGCCTGCGCGTTTGTCAAAGCGGTCGCGCAAGGTGTGTCGCGAAACAGCGCCGCGATTTTGACCGAATGGCAAGAGGACTACGCCGACAAGCTGCGTCACCCCGATGACCGTTACCGCAGCGATGAGGAAGCGCATCAGGAACTGTTCAAAGCGCTCACCACCGGGCTGGAGATCCTCGCCGATATGCGCCTTGGCCGCCCGCTCGGCACATTTGACAATCCGCGCCCCAATCGCGCCGAGGCCCGCCGCTCTGGCCGCTCTTTGCGCCATGTGCAGATCCAGCTGGATAGCCTGCGTCAGCTGGCACAACTCCTGTCCGAATGCGATCAGGAACTCTCGCAACATCTGACACAGCTGTTCGACAAGGCCGACCGCCATGCCGCGAACCTTGTCGATGACCCCAGTTTTGCCGGGGTGAGTGATCCGCAAAAACGCTTTTTGTTGGAGACGCTGCAACAGGATGTGCGCGAGATCAAAGAAATCGCCGCATTGGACCTTGGCCCCAAGCTGGGGGTGGAGGCCGGGTTCAACGCGCTGGATGGCGACTGACCCGACACTTCACAACCCATTCCGATCAAAGACAGGAGTTCACAAATGCCCTCTCGACGCGGCTTCATTGCAGGCCTGATGGCCAGCAGCATGGCCCCTTCCGCCACTTGGGCGGACGCGGGCGCGCCCGCCTATCTCTCTGCGGGCAAGGACGAACTGGGGCTGTTTGTGGTCGCGGGGCTCTCTGAGGCGGGCGAGGTGCTGTTTCGCCATTCCCTGCCGGATCGGGGCCATGCCGCCAGTGCCCACCCCACACGGCCCGAAGCGGTGGCCTTTGCCCGCCGTCCCGGTCGGTTTGCCGATGTGATCGACTGCCGCAGCGGCGCGCAACTGGCGCGACTGGAGCCACCGGAGGGGCATCACTTCTACGGTCACGGCGTGTTCTCCCCCGAGGGCGAGGTGATGTATACGACCGAGAATGCCTTCGAGAGCGGCGAAGGCATGATTGGCGTCTGGAACGCCCGCGACTATCGCCGCATCGGCCAGTTTCCCTCCGGCGGCATCGGCCCGCATGAAATGCTCTTGCGCCGCGACGCCCCCGGTCTGGTGGTCGCCAATGGCGGCATCGAGACTCACCCGGATACTGGTCGCGCCAAGCTCAACATCCCCTTTATGCGCCCCAACCTCAGCTATCTGAGCCTGTCGGGCGAGATACAGGAGCAGATGGAACTGCCTTCGGATCTGCACAAGAACTCTATCCGCCATATCGCCGTGCGCAGCGATGGCACCGTGGGGTTTGCCATGCAGTGGCAGGGCGATCTGGGCGCAGTCGTGCCCATCGTGGGCCTGCATCACCCCGGCGATGCGCCGCGCCTGATGGCAGCGGACGACCCGCGCCTGCGCAACCTCAATGGCTATGGCGGCTCCATTGCGTTTTCTGGCGATGAGACGCAGATCGCCGTGACCTCGCCCCGCGGTGGCGTGGTGCAGGTAATGGACTGCGCCAGCGGTGCTTTGCTGGCCGAACATGCTCTCTTGGATGTCTGCGGCCTTGCGACCCTGCGCGAAGGTTTCCTCGCCAGCACCGGAACAGGTGCCGTGGCGCGGATCGGAACAGAGGTGGAGCACCTCGCCACCGCGCCGCTGGCCTGGGACAATCACCTCATTTCACTGCTCTGAGCCTCTCTGTCCGGCCACAAGGCCAAAAGCGCCGCCAGTTTCGGCCCAATCCCCTCCGCGCCCGCGCGAGGGGTTTTCTTTTTCACGCACAATCGCATCAAAACGAAAATTTCACATGACAAAACAAGCGATGTGACCTATATGCATCCGTGAAAAGGAAAGCTCATGGACGCAAACGACCGCCAAAACGAAATCCTCTCCCTGCTCACGCAGCAGGATCGTGTCGAGGTAGAAGACCTCGCGCGCCGCTTTGGTGTCTCGTTGCAGACCGTGCGCACCGACCTGCGCGATCTGTCTGCCCGTGGCCAGCTGAGCCGCGTCCATGGCGGTGCCGTGCGCATCAGCTCCGCCGCCAATCGCGGCTATGCCGAGCGCCGCAGCCTCAATGCCAGCGGCAAACGCGCGATGGCCGCATTGGCTTCCGATGTGATCCCTGAAAACTGTTCCATCGCGCTCAATATCGGCACCTCAACCGAACAGGTGGCACGTGCTCTTTCCGGTCACAAGGGCCTGACGGTCCTCTCCAACAATATCAACATTATCAATATGATGATGGGTATGGAGGCACGCGACCTGATCCTTGTGGGTGGCACCATCCGCCAAAGCGACGGTGCCATTGTCGGCGAAGAGGCGGTGGACTTCATCAACCGCTACAAGGTCGACTACGCCGTCATCGGCGCCTCCGCCATGGACGCAGACGGTGCGATCCTCGACCACGACGCCCGCGAAGTCTCCGTCGCCCGCGCGATCCTGAGAAATGCCCGCACGCGCATCCTGATGTGCGACGGCAGCAAATTCGACCGCTCCGCCCCCGTGCGCATCTGCGCCCTCGCGGAGCTGGATTTTGTCATCACAGACCGCCCTGTTCCGGCAGAGTTTGCCGAAGCCGCAGCCGCTTCCGGCACCCGAATCCTGATCGCAGACGGCGGCCCCGAAACCGAAAGCAGCGAAAATGACTGATACGCCCAAGACCTCCGACATCACCGACCTGTTCATCATCGGCGGCGGCATCAATGGCTGTGGCATCGCCCGCGACGCCGCTGGTCGCGGCCTCTCCGTGACATTGGCCGAAATGAACGACCTCGCCTCCGCCACTTCCTCGGCCTCGACCAAACTGTTCCACGGCGGCCTGCGCTATCTGGAATATTTCGAATTCCGTCTGGTGCGCGAGGCCCTGATCGAACGCGAGGTGCTGCTGCGGGCCATGCCGCATATCTCATGGCCGATGCGCTTCGTGCTGCCCTTCCACAAGGACATGCGGTTCGACAACACCACGCCGACCTCCAAACTGCTGACCACCTTCATGCCATGGATGAAAGGCCGCCGCCCTGCGTGGCTGATCCGGCTGGGTCTTTTTATGTACGACACGCTCGGCAAACGCGGCATCCTGCCCGGCACCGCAACCGTGGACCTGACCACGGATGAGGCAGGCAAGCCCTTGAACTCCAAATTCAAAAAGGCGTTTGAGTATTCCGACTGCTGGGTCGAGGACGCCCGCCTCGTGGTGCTCAACGCCCGCGACGCCGAGGCCCGCGGCGCAGAGATCATGACCCGCACCGAGGTTGTAAATGCCACCCGCCACGCGGATCACTGGGAAATCCACCTAAAGGATTTGGCCACCGGCACAGAAACCACCCGCCGCGCAAAAATGCTGGTGAACGCAGGTGGTCCCTGGGTGGCCGATGTGCTGCGCCAGAAGCTCGGACAAAACAGCCGCGAAAACGTGCGCCTCGTGCGCGGCAGCCATATCGTGGTGCCAAAACTCTACGACCACGGGCGCTGCTATTTCTTCCAAGGGCAGGACGGGCGCATCATCTTTGCCATTCCTTACGAGGAGGATTTCACCCTCATCGGCACCACCGACGCTGATCACCCCGATCCCGAGACCAAACCCATCTGCACCGAGGAAGAGCAGGACTATTTGGTCAAATTCGCGTCGAACTATTTTGACACACCCGTGACCCGCGACCAGATCGTCTGGACCTATTCTGGCGTGCGGCCCCTTTATGATGACGGCGCCAGTTCCGCTTCCGCCGCGACCCGCGAATACGTGCTGACGCTCGACAAGACACAGGCCCCGCTCCTCAATGTGTTTGGCGGCAAGATCACCACCTACCGCAAACTGGCCGAGGCGGCGCTGGATAAAATCAACGAGGTCTTCCCAAGCCTGCCTTCAGAGTGGACCGCAGGTGTGCCCCTGCCCGGCGGCGATTTCCCGGTCGACGATGTCACCCGCTTGCGCGAAAAACTGGCGCGCGAGTATCCCTTCCTGTCGGCCTACGCCACCCGCCGCCTGATCCGCGCCTATGGCACCGAGGCCTGGGCCATGCTGGGCGACGCCAAGGCGCAGAGCGATCTGGGCGAGAGCTTCGGCGCGACCATCACGGCCCGCGAACTTGACTGGGCGATTGCCCGCGAATGGGTGCGCACGGGCGAGGATTTTCTGTGGCGGCGCACAAAACTCGGCCTGCGTCTGGACCCTGATGCGCGCACTGCGGTCGACACATACATCCAATCCCGCGTCACCGACTAACAAAACAGACTGACAAGAGAGAGGGGCACAGCGCCCCTCCCTCTTCTAACTCAAAATATCCCGGAGCGCGAGGCAGCGCCTCGCATCCCCGCGCACGACACACGCTGAGGTTTCAGAACTCCACGCCCTTCTGAGCCTTGATACCAGCCCGGAACGGGTGCTTCACCTGCGCCATCTCGGTCACCAGATCGGCGATCTCGATCAGTTCTTCTTTGGCGTTGCGCCCGGTCAGCACCACATGGGTCATCGGCGGCTTATGCTCGACGAGGAACTCCAGAACCTCCTGCAAATCCAGATACTCATAGCGCAGCGCGATGTTGATCTCATCAAGCAGCACCATGGTGTTCTTCTCATCAAGGATCATTTCCTTGGCCTTTTCCCAGCCCGCGCGGGCCGCCGCAATATCGCGGGCCTTGTCCTGCGTTTCCCACGTAAACCCCTCGCCCATCGCGTAGAACTGGCACAGATCCGAGAAATTCTCCTCAATCAACGTCCGCTCGCCGGTCTGCCACGCGCCCTTGATGAACTGCACCACCGCCGAGGGCATGCCATGGGCGATGCAGCGCATGATCATGCCGAATCCTGAGGACGACTTGCCCTTGCCGGGGCCGGTGTGAACGATGATCAGACCCTTTTCACCATCCTTGGTTTTCATCATCCGATCACGGGCGGCTTTTTTCTTTGCCATCTTTGAGGCATGGCGTGCCGCTTCTTCGTCCGAGATGTCGGTTTCACTACTTGAGGTGGTCTGGTCGCTCACGGGGTCGCTCCTGCTGTTTGGCCCCATGTCTTGACAAAGAGTGCCCCCATGGCGCAAGGGATTTTCGTTGGTTCCCGAAGGTGACACCCTTCGGGCGAAGAGGGAATGTGACAAGGCGCGCCGCAGCGCGCCCCAAGCACAGCCGCCCCCGCGACCGTGACCGGAGAGGTCTCCCGACGCCACTGGCGCACCCCTAGGGGCGGCACCGGGAAGGCGGGACGACCGTCAGCGCCCCACCCGGGTCTGGCATCCGCAAGCCGGGAGACCTGCCAGCGCGTGTGAAACCGGCGGACGGGGTGTGCCGCGACCGGTTGAGGGCCTGCCACATGTGGCATGCGCCCCCATCTGGCCTGCCCCGCCTCGCCGCTGAGGAGGAGAAAAGGCCGCATGGGAGATACCCCCAGCCAGAGCCCGGAGCCGGTTGTCCTGACCGTCTGCACCACCTGTCGCCAGACCGGCAGCGATCCCGAAGCCATGCGCCCCGGCCGCATCCTTGCCGACCGTCTTGCTGGCAGCGCGCTGCCCGAGGGCGTCACCGTGCGCGGGGTCGAGTGCCTCTCAGCCTGCTCGCGGTCCTGCACGCTACATCTCTCCGGTGGCCCTGCGCGCTGGAGCTATATCTACGGCGATCTCGACCCGGATGCCCATCTTGAGGACATCCTCGCCGGTGCGGCCGCCTATGCCGCGACCGAGGATGGGTTTGTGCCATGGCGCGAACGCCCGGTGGTGTTTCGCAAACAATCCATCGCCCGTATTCCGCCCGTCTCCATGCCGAGCGTCGCGCTGACCCCGACACCCGCACCGGAGCGTCGCGACACCGCCAATGACACCCCAGACACGCCTGCCACCGAGCTTACGCAGGATTGACCCGAAAGGCCCATTTCACATGACCACTTTGAACAAAATCCCCGTCACCGTCATCACCGGCTTTCTGGGGGCAGGAAAAACCACTCTGATCCGTCATCTGATGCAAAACCCGCAGGGCAAGCGCCTCGCCGTGGTGGTGAATGAGTTTGGCACCGCTGGTGTCGATGGCGACATCCTGAAATCCTGCGCCGATGACAATTGCCCGGCGGAAAACATCATGGAACTCGCCAATGGCTGCATCTGCTGCACCGTGGCCGATGATTTCATCCCTACCATCGAGAGCCTGATGGCGCTGCCCGAGCCACCCGAGCATATCGTCATCGAGACCTCTGGTCTGGCGCTGCCGAAACCGCTGCTCAAAGCCTTCGACTGGCCCGCGATCCGCTCGCGCATCACCGTCGACGGGGTGATCGCTCTGGCCGATGCCGAGGCCGTCGCCAAGGGCCAGTTCGCCCCCGATTTGGACGCCGTGCAGGCCCAGCGCGAGGCGGACGAGAGCCTTGACCATGAAACACCTCTGTCCGAGGTCTTTGAGGATCAGATTTCCTGCGCGGACATCGTGCTTTTGTCCAAGGCCGATCTGGCCGGTGAGGCCGGCGTCGAGAAAGCCCGCGCCATCATCGAGGCCGAGGCCCCGCGCAAGCTGCCGATCCTGCCGATGACCGAGGGCGTGATCGACCCACGCGTGATCCTTGGTCTGGGGGCCGCCGCCGAGGACGACCTTGAAGCCCGCCCCAGCCATCACGATGGCCATCACGATCACGAACATGACGATTTTGAGTCCATCGTGGTCGAAATGGGCGAAGTCTCCGATCCCGAAGACCTGCAAAAACGGATCATCGAGATGGCTCGCGCCCGCAACATCCTGCGGGTGAAGGGCTATGTGGCCGTGGAAGGAAAACCGATGCGAATGCTGGTACAAGCGGTGGGCGAGCGCCTGCGCGCGCAATACGACCAACCCTGGGGCGCACAGGAGCGCAAGACCCAGCTGGTGGTGATCGCCGAGCATGATAACATCGACACGGCAGGCATCCACGCCGATCTCGGGGCCTGAGTTTCAACACCAAGGGCGCTGACCTCTCGCCGTGAGGTCCCGCCCGACCCTCCCCCGGGAGGGCGCGTCGCACCCACCCAGGGTCAGACGTTGCCCTCTCCGATTTGAACGAAGCGGACCAACCTCATGCACGTCGTCTTCCGCGAAAGCCACGGGCTCGGAGAAACAGACACCCCCTATGACGTCGGGCAGACCCCCGGCGATCTGGTGGTGCTGTCCTTTTCCGACAGTGACCTTGGCGCATTTGCAGCGGGCTGGCATCGCGCGGACGGCAAACTTCCCTCCACTCGGCTTGCCAATCTGGTGGCGCTCAAACACCCGCTCTCGGTCGATGTCTACGCCGAACAAACGCTGGAGGGCGCAAAGGGTGTCTTGGTCCGGCTGATCGGTGGCGAGAGCTACTGGTCCTACGGTCTGGCCACGCTTCAGGATCTGGCCCGGCGCAAGGGCATCGCGCTGGCGATCCTGCCCGCCGACGGTCAGGAAGATCCGCGCCTTGATGAGCTGTCCACCCTGCCGGCTTCCACCCTGCGCCGCCTTCAGGCGCTGTGCGATGCGGGCGGTGCTGTCGCCGCGCAGGCGGCACTGGCGCAGCTGGCGCTGGCCTCTGGCCTTTATGCCAGCCCGGTGATCGGCAAGAAAACCGTGCCGGATTTCGGGTTCTACGACCCCGACCGAGGCGCGCTGGATGCCCTGCCCGAGATCGACAAACCCCTGATCCTGGTCAGTTTCTATCGCTCTTATCTGACGTCTGCCGACACCGCCCCTGTGGATGCGATGATCCGTAGCCTGCGCACGCGCGGGTATGCCGCCTATGGCGTTTTCGCACCGAGCCTCAAGGTCCCCGAAGCGGTCGACTGGCTACGCGCGGAACTGCCCGCCCTGAACCCCGCCGCACTCATCAACGCGACCGCCTTTTCCGCGCAGGGGCGCGATGGCAGCGCCTCCCCGCTGAGCCTCACGGGCTGTCCGGTGTTTCAGGTGGCGCTGTCTACGGCCCGGCGCAAGGATTGGGATCTGGCGGATCGCGGCCTGTCGCCTGCGGATCTGGCCATGCATGTGGTCCTGCCAGAGGTGGACGGTCGGCTGTTTGCGGGTGTTGTCAGCTTCAAATCCCCCACCAAACGCGATCCCGATCTGGAATATTCCCGTTTCACCCACCGCGCCGATCCGGAGCGAGTAGAGGCGGCGCTGGATCGCATCGAGGCGCATCTGCGGCTCGCCCGACAAACGCCCGCCGACAAACGCCTCGCGCTGGTGCTCTCGACCTATCCGGGGCGCGATTACAACCTCGCTCACGCGGTGGGGCTGGACGCGCTGGCCTCAACGTCCGAGATTTTGCGCGCCCTTGCGACCGAAGGCTATGACGTCACCGCCGAGGCAGACCTTGGCGCGCGCCTCTCGGATGAGACGCTGACATGGCCGCTCTCGGACTATCTCGCCGCGCTCGACCGCCTGCCCGCCTGCTTGCGCGCGGATCTCACCGCGGCTTGGGGCGCGCCCGAGCAGGACCCCGCGATCAGGGGCGGTCTCGTGCACTTTCGCGCGCTGCGCGCGGGCAAGGCGCTGATCGCGCTGCAACCCGAACGGGGGGACGTGCAATCCCGCGATGACGACTATCACGACCTCGACCGCACGCCGCGCCATGGCTATGTCGCCTTCTATCTCTGGCTCCAGAGGCAAGCAGATGCGCTGGTGCATGTGGGGGCCCATGGCACGCTGGAGTGGCTGCCGGGCAAGGCGGTGGCACTCTCGGGGCAATGCTGGCCCGAGGTGCTGGCGGGGGATCTGCCGGTGATCTATCCGTTCATTGTCAATGATCCGGGCGAGGCCGCGCAGGCCAAACGCCGCATCGGTGCCATCACGTTGGGCCACATGCCGCCGCCGCTGGCTCAGACCACGCTACTCGACGGTATGACGCGGCTTGAAAGCCTCTTGGATGAATATTCCACCGCCGACGGTCTGGATCCTGCGCGCCGCGACCGGCTGATCGCCGACATCCGCGCCGAGGCGCAGGGCACTGGCGTCGAAGAAGATCTGGGCATCCCCACCGACGCCTCGGCCGCAGAGGCCATTACCCGCATCGACCGTTTTGTCTGCGACATCAAGGAAAGCCAATACGGCGAAGGTCTGCATATCTTTGGCCAAGGCGATCACGGCGCGGCAGAGTTGCGCGGGGTGCTGGATGCGCTGGCGGGCAAGCTGGTCTCCCCCGGCCCGTCTGGCTCGCCCTACCGGGGGCGCTCGGATGTGATGCCCACGGGGCGCAACCTCTTTACCACCGATCCTCGCGCGGTGCCGTCGCGGGCGGCGCAAGCGCAAGGGGTCAAGCTGGCAGAAGAGCTGCTGCGCCGCCACCTGCAGGACCATGGCGACTGGCCGCGCGGGTTGGTGGTGGACCTGTGGGGCTCTGCCACCATGCGCACGGCGGGCGAGGAATTTGCCATGGCGCTGCATCTTGCGGGTCTTGCCCCACAATGGGACGCAGGATCAGAGCGTGTTTCGGGCTTTGAGATCATCCCGCTGGCGCTTCTGGGCCGTCCGCGCATCGACGTGACGCTGCGGGTATCCGGCCTGTTTCGCGACGTGTTTCCCGGCCTTGCCCAGATGTTCGAGGCCGCCGCTGCCGCACTGAGTGCCCGCGAAGAAGATCCAAGCGACAACCCCTACCTCAAGACCACACCGCGCGTCTTTGGCCCCAAGCCCGGGCTATATGGCCTTGGCATGACCCAGCATCTCGATGACTACTCCGAAGAGGCCCGCGCGGCAGCGGGCGAGGCCTGGCTTGCGGCCTCATCGCATGCGATTGACGCAAAAGGGGACATTCACGAGGCGCGCGCTGCGCTTGAGGATCGACTGCACAGCGCCGACAGCTTTGTACACCTGCAAGATCTGGCGGAAACGGATGTTCTGGTCGCCTCGGACTATGCCGCCCATGAGGCCGGTTTTGCCGCCGCGATGAAGCGTCTGGGCGCTGAGGCCCCAGCGCTTTATCACATGGACGCCACCCGTCTGGACCGCCCGCAGGCGCGCAGCTTGCAGGAGGAAATCGCCCGCGTCACCCGCGCTCGTGCCTCTGACCCGCATTGGGCGACCTCAATGATGAACCACGGCTTTCGCGGCGCGGCAGAGATTGCGGCAACGCTGGATCACATGGCGGCCTTTGCGCATCTGGCCCAGGTGGTGCCCGCGCATTTGTTTGACCTCTATTTCGAGGCCACTCTCGGGCGCGACGATCTGGTGGCGTTTCTGGAGCGCGAAAACCCCGCCGCCCTTCAGGCCATGCGGGATCGGTTCAACGCTCTGCGCGACGCAGGGCTTTGGGTGACGCGGCGCAATTCGATCCTTGCCACACTTGAGGGCGCAGCATGAGCTCCGCCCCCAAGGTCTATGGCTGGTGCCCCGGCGCGCTGAGGCCGATGATGTCCGGCGACGGGCTGGTGGTGCGCATCCGCGCGCCACTGGGGCGGCTCACGTCTGAGCGGGCCAAGGAAGTGGCGGATCTTTCCACGCGCTACGGCAATGGCGTGCTTGATCTTTCGGCGCGGGCGAACCTGCAGCTGCGCGGCGTCCACGAGGCCAGCCATCCCGCCCTGATCGCAGCGCTTCAGGATCTCGGGCTTGTGGAACAGAACGCACACGCCGAGGCACGCCGCAATATCCTCATGACGCCCTTCTGGGCTGAAGGAGACCGCAGCCACCATATCGCCTTGGCGTTGTCAGAGGGCCTCGCTAGGGCAGAGGACTTGCGCCTGCCCGGCAAGTTCGGCTTTGCCGTGGACGCAGGTCCGGCCCCCGTGTTGCAAGGCGCCGCTGCCGATATCCGCATCGAGGGTGCAGGCGACAGGCTGACCTTGCGCGCAGACGGTGCCGATGTGGCGCTGGAGGTGTGCAAAGACGATGCCGCAGCCGAGGCGCTGACCCTCGCGCGCTGGTTCCTTGACCAAGGCGGCGCGTCGGAGGGCCGGGGCAGGATGCACGCCCTGCTCGCGCGCCGCGCAGCCCCCGCATCGCATACCGCAGATGTCGCAAGGGGTGCTGCTCAGCCCGCCCCCGGCCAGACCCGCAGCGGCGCACTGGTTGCGCTGGAGTTTGGCCAGATCAACGCCGAGACCTTCGCCGCGCTTGCCGATCTCGGCCCCCTGCGCCTGACCCCCTGGCGGATGCTGCTGATCGAGAACGCCCACGACCTCGCGCCCCTACCCGGCCTGATCCTTGGCACAACGGATCCGCGCCTGCGGGTGAGCGCGTGCACCGGCGCACCCGGGTGCCTGCAGGCGCTCTCTGAAACCCGCGCGCTGGCCCGCGACCTCGCCTCGCATCTGCCGGAGGGCACCAGCCTGCACGTCTCGGGCTGCGCCAAGGGCTGCGCCCATCCCAAAGCTGCCGATGTAACCTTGACCGCCACCGGCACAGACCGCTTTGACCTCATTCGCAATGGCCGCGCAAACGACCGCCCCTTGCGTTCTGATCTCTCTGCGCGCACCCTGCGCGCTGCGCCGCACCTTCTGACGAAAGACACCTGACATGCTGCACACCTATGAGACCGATGGCGCCAAGATCTATGCCGAGAGCTTTGCCACCATCCGCAACGAGGCCAACCTCGCGCGCTTCACCAAAGACGAGGAGGTGGTGGCCGTGCGCATGATCCACGCCGCGGGCATGGTGGGGCTGGAGGAACATGTGCAATTCTCAGACGGGATGGCCGAAACCGCCCGCGCGGCGCTGGCGAATGGCGCGCCGATCCTGTGCGATGCCTATATGGTCTCCGAGGGGATCACCCGACCGCGCCTGCCTGCCGACAATGAGGTGATCTGCACCCTGCGTGACCCCAAAGTGCCGGAACTGGCCCGCGAGATGGGCAACACCCGCTCGGCGGCCGCGCTGGAACTGTGGCGTCCGAAACTCGACGGGGCCGTGGTCGCGATCGGCAATGCCCCCACCGCGTTGTTTCATCTTCTGAACATGCTCAAAGATCCCGCCTGCCCGCGCCCTGCCGCAATCATCGGCTGCCCCGTGGGCTTTGTCGGCGCACGCGAATCCAAGGAGGCACTGATGGAGGATCTGCCGGTGCCCGCGATGATCGTCAAAGGCCGCCTTGGGGGCTCTGCCATCACGGTTGCCGCAGTGAATGCGCTGGCATCATGGAAAGAATGACCATGAACGCGCCCAAAACCGGCAAAGTCATCTGCGCAGGCCTCGGCCCCGGCGATCCGGACCTGATGAGCGTCAAAAGCTGGCGCGCGCTGCAAGGCGCGACCCATGTGGCCTATTTCCGCAAGGCAGGCCGCGCAGGGCAGGCCCGCGCCATCGTCGAAGGCATCCTGCCCGAGGGCGTCACCGAATACCCGATGGAATATCCGGTCACCACCGAGATCCATTTCTCTGACCCCGAGTATAACCGCCAATTGGCCGCGTTTTATGACCAATGGGCCGACACATTGGCCGAGATTGCGGCGACGGACACGGTGGTGGTGCTCTGCGAGGGCGATCCCTTCCTTTATGGGTCGTTCATGCATCTGCACACCCGCCTTGAAGGCCGCGCGGAGGTGGAAATCATCCCCGGCATCACCGGCATGTCCGGCTGTTGGACCGCGACTGGCCAGCCGATCACCTGGGGCGATGATGTTCTGACCGTGGCGATGGCAACCCTCTCCGAAGAAGAGCTGACCAAACGCATCTCTGAGACGGACGCGCTGGTGGTCATGAAAATCGGCCGCAACCTGCCCAAGCTGCGCCGCGCGCTTGAGGCTGCAGGCCGACTTCAGGACGCATGGCTGGTGGAGCGCGGCACCATGCCGAGCCAGACAGTGCAAAAGCTCACCGAGATCACCGGCGATGTACCCTATTTCTCCATCGTGCTGCTGCACGGGCAAGGACGTCGCCCATGAACGATGCGCAAAAAGGCTGGGTGGTGATCGCGGGGCTTGGCCCCGGTGACGAACGCATGGTGATCCCCGAGGTGCAGGAGGTTCTGGCCGAGGCCACAGACGTGGTTGGCTATATCCCCTATGTGGCGCGCATCGCGCCGCGCGCGGGCCTGACGCTCCATGCCAGCGACAACCGGGTTGAGGTGGACCGCGCCACGCAGGCCCTGCAGATGGCGGCAGAGGGCAAACGCGTGGTCGTGGTCTCCTCCGGCGATCCGGGGGTTTTTGCCATGGCATCGGCGGTGTTTGAAGCACTGGAAGACGGGTCCAAGGCGCAGCCCGCGTGGCTCGACCTGGACATCCGGGTGCTGCCCGGCATCACCGCCATGCTGGCTGCCGCAGCGGCGATCGGCGCGCCTCTGGGCCATGATTTTGCGGCGATCAACCTCAGCGACAATCTGAAACCATGGGAGCTGGTCGAACGCCGGTTGCAGCTCGTGGGTGAGGCAGGTTTGGCGATGGCCTTTTACAACCCGCGCTCCAAATCCCGCCCGCATCAGTTTGCCCGCGCTCTGGACGTACTGCGCGCGGCTTGTGGCGCCGAAACCCTTATTACGTTCGCTCGTGATGTTACCAAACCGGGGCAGGAGATCCTCACCGTACCACTGAAGGATGCCCGGCCAGACATGGCCGACATGCGTACCGTGGTGATCGTCGGCAATCGCGACACGCGGCGCGTGGGGCCTTATGTCTATACGCCGCGCTTTGCACCCGGTCATCAACCTGGTCATCAAACCGGGCAGACCCCGACCGACAAGGACACCTAAGCGCCGTGCTCCAGCCAGCGCATCACCTCCGCGACAGTGCCTCGCACCGGGCGTGCGGGCACCTTGGGCCGGTCGATCATCACGACCGGCAAGGAGAGCGTGCGCGCGGCACTCAGCTTGGCTTCGGCACCTGCGCCACCGGCATTTTTGGCCACGATATGCGTGATCTTGTGCTGGCGCATCAGGGCCTCATCGCCAGCTGCCTCAAACGGTCCCCGCGCCACAACCGCGCTGGCATCGGGCAAAGACAGCGGTGCCTCCGGCGCATCCACCAGCCGCAGCAGATAGTGGTTTTTGGGCTTTGCCGCGAATTCCGCCACATGTTGCTTGCCGATGGCCAGAAACACCCGCGCGCCCGTCTCCGGCAGGGCGGCAACGGCACTTGCCATATCCACCACATGGATCCAGTGATCGCCCGACTGCGGCTGCCACGCAGGCCTTTCAAAGGCCACCAGACCCACCCCCGCCTCAGCGCAGGCCCGTACTGCATTGGCGCTCATCTGCGCGGCAAAGGGATGGGTGGCATCGACCACATGGGTGATCCCCTCGCGGCGCAGATAGTCGACCAATCCAGACACGCCCCCAAACCCGCCGACACGGCAGGGCAACGGCTGCTCTGCCGGGCGCGCGGTGCGGCCTGCGTAGGAAAACACCGCCTGACGCCCGGCCACCGGATCGTCCGAAACCCAGGCTTGCGCCAAATGCGCCGCCAGATGCGAGGCTTCGGTGGTGCCGCCCAGAAGCAGGAGCTTGGTCATGTCTGATCCTCTGACAAAGGGCGGAGCGCGCCCGTGGCTGACCCTGATCGGGCTCGGGGAAAATGGCCCCGAAGGGCTGTCGGATGCAAGCCGTGCAGCACTTCGGGCCGCAGAAATCATCATCGGCGGGCCGCGTCATCTGGAACTGGTCGATGCAGGCGCACGTGGGCAGGTCTGGCCGGTGCCCTTTTCCACCACGCCGGTGCTGGCCGCACGCGGTCGCGCGACGGTGGTTTTGGCGTCGGGCGATCCCTTCTGGCACGGCGCAGGCGGCAGCCTGCTGCGCGATCTGGACCGCTGCGAATGGACGTCCCACCCGGCACCCTCCTGCTTTGCGCTGGCCGCCAATGCGCTGGGGTGGAAGCTGGAGGACACGCTCTGTCTGGGTCTGCATGCCGCGCCCTATGCGCGCCTGCGCCCGGTTTTGGGCCGTGGCACCCAAGCGATCTGCACCCTGCGCGATGGCGCGGCGGCGACGGAACTGGCCGCCTATCTATGCGAAATCGGCTTTGGCACCAGCGAGATCACCGTGCTGGAGCGCCTTGGCGGACCAAAGGAACGCGTCCGCACGACCACCGCCCAAGGGTTTGACCTCACCGACATAGACGCCCCCGTGGTGGCGGCACTCACGGCATCAGGCACGGGCCTGCCGCAGGCATCCGGCCTTGAGGATGCACTCTTTGCCAGTGACGGGCAGATCACCAAACGCCCCATCCGTGCGCTGACACTCTCGGCCCTCGCACCGCGCGTGGGCGAACATCTGTGGGATATTGGCGGCGGATCGGGGTCTGTCTCGGTGGAATGGTGCCTTGCGGCCCGAGGGGCCACGGCAACCACATTTGAGGCCCGCGCCGATCGGCTGGAAAATATTCGCCGCAATGCCGATGCTTTTGGCCTTTCGCATCGCCTGACAGCCCTTGAGGGCCGCGCGCCGGAGGTGCTGGAGGGTCATCCCCCGCCCAATTGCGTGTTTATCGGCGGCGGAGGGTCGCAGGCCCTCATTGACCACCTCTGGCAGATCCTGCCCGCAGGCACGCGCCTTGTTGCCAATGGTGTGACGCTGGAAACCGAGACCCTGCTAATGCAGGCTCATGCCACCCATGGCGGTCATCTGCTCAAAGCGGAGATCGCCGAAGCTGGGTCTTTGGGTTCCATGCGCAGCTGGGAACGTGCCCGTCCCGTGATCCAATGGAGCGTCACCCGATGATGGTCGCAGGTTTTGGCTTTTCCAACCGCGCCACCGAGGCAAGCCTCGCGGAGGCTTACACTGCGCTGCACACGCGCCCTGACCGGGTGGCAACCCTGCGCTCCAAGGCCGACAGCCCCGTGTTTCGCGCCTTTGCGCTGGCACAAAACCTCACGGTCGAGACCCTTGACGAGGGCCGGATCGCCGGAGTCGCGACCCCCACCCTTTCGCCGCGTATCCATGCGCGGTTCAACACCGGATCGGTGGCCGAAGCCTGCGCCCTTGTGGCAGCGGGCGCAGGCGCGCGGCTGATCCAGAGACGATGTGTGACCACGGACGGGCTTGCCACCGTGGCGCTTGCGGAGATGATAGAGAGATGACCGTTCATTTCATTGGTGCCGGACCGGGTGCCGCCGACCTGATTACCCTGCGCGGGCGTGACCTGATCGCGGCCTGTCCGGTGTGCCTTTATGCTGGCTCTCTGGTGCCCGAAGCACTGCTCAGCCATTGCCCTGAGGGGGCCAGGATCATCAATACCGCGCCCCTGTCGCTGGATGAGATCATGGCAGAGATCGCCGATGCCCACGCCGCCGGACACGATATCGCGCGGCTTCATTCCGGGGATCTGTCGGTCTGGTCTGCCATGGGCGAACAGCTGCGCCGCCTGCGCGATCTGAATATTGCTTATGACATCACCCCCGGTGTGCCTGCCTTTGCGGCTGGTGCGGCGGCGCTGGGGACCGAACTCACCCTGCCCGGCGTGGCACAATCGCTGGTGCTCACGCGCACCTCGGGGCGCGCCTCGGCGATGCCCGAAGGCGAGACGCTGGAGAATTTCGCCGCAACCGGCGCAACGCTTGCGATCCACCTGTCGGTGCATGTGTTGGACGATGTGGTGGCACGGCTCACGCCCGCCTATGGCGCGGAGTGCCCAGTGGCGATCGTGTGGCGCGCCAGTTGGCCGGATCAGAAGATCGTCAAGGCAACGCTTGGGTCCATAATCGAGGCAACCGAGGGCGCGCGCGGGCGCACTGCGCTGATCCTCGTGGGCCATGCCTTAGGCGCAGAGGATTTCGCCGAGAGCTGCCTTTATGGCGCGGACTATGACCGCCGCTATCGTCCGCAAAGTGCCGACAGCCCTTGGTCGGAATGGAGCGAAGGGGATGACTGATCGCGTGATGTGGCACACCAAGGTCAGCGCCCGAGCCTCGGTGGAGGCGCAAGCGACACGAGCGAATGAGGACTGGCACATATGACCCATTTCCCCAAAGGCCTGATGATCTCCGCGCCCTCCTCCGGCACCGGCAAGACCACCGTCATGCTGGGGCTGCTGCGCGCGCTCAAGGACGATGGGCTGACCGTGCAGCCCTTCAAGAGCGGACCGGATTATATCGACCCTGCGTTTCACTTTGCCGCCGCCGGGCGGGCGTCCTTCAACCTTGACACATGGGCGATGGACGACACGCTGCTCGATGCTGTCACCACCCAAGCCCAAGGCGCTGATATCTGCGTCGGCGAGGGGTCGATGGGCCTCTTTGACGGGGTCGCCACGCGCGGCCAGTCGGGATTTGGCTCCTCGGCAGAGACCGCGCTCAGAATGGGCTGGCCGGTGGTGCTGGTGATCGACGTGGGCGGACAGGCACAATCCGCCGCCGCCACCGCGCTGGGGTTCAAGATGTACAACCCCGATCTGCCCTTTGCGGGCGTGATCCTGAACCGGGTGGCCAGCCCCCGGCACGAGCGGCTCACCCGGCTCGGGATGGAGCGCGCAGGCGTCAAGGTGCTTGGCTCCCTGCCCCGGCGCGGGGATCTGACCCTGCCCGAACGCCACCTTGGCCTTATTCAGGCGGTGGAGCACCCGGACCTTGAGGCCGCGATTGCGGGCTATGCCGCCTTTTTGCGCGAAAACGTCGATCTCGACGCGATCCGTACGGTGGCCAGCACCGCTGCTGCACCTACGCCGCGCGCCCTGCCTCGCCCGCCTGCGCAGCGCATCGCATTGGCGCGCGATGCGGCGTTTTCCTTTACCTACCCGCATCTCTTGGAAGGCTGGCGTGCCGCCGGGGCCGAGATCCTGCCGTTTTCGCCCCTGAAGGATGAAGCCCCCGCCACTGACGCCGATCTGGTCTGGCTACCCGGCGGCTACCCGGAGCTGCATGGTGCCACGCTTGCCGCTGCCGAAAACTGGCGCAAAGGCATGACAAGACATGCTGAGACCAAACCCGTGCATGGCGAGTGCGGCGGCTATATGGCGCTGGGGGAGGCCCTAATCGACAAAGACGGCACCCGGCACCAGATGGCGGGGCTCTTGGGGCTGGTCACATCATACGAGAAGCGCAAATTCCACCTCGGCTATCGCCGTGCGGAGTTGCAAGCGCCGATGCCGGGCTTTGGCAGCGGTGCCTATTTGCGCGGGCATGAGTTCCATTACTCGACCATTCTGGATGAGCCCGACGCACCGCTGGCGCGTGTCATGGACGCTGACGGCAATCCGGTCCCCGAAACCGGATCGATCAAGGGCCATGTCACCGGAACCTTTTTCCACCTGATCACCGGAGAGCACGCATGAGCGGATTTGTCAGCTTTGTCTCCTCCGGGCCGGGTGATCCGGACCTGCTGACGGTAAAGGCCGTGAAACGTCTGGAGGCGGCGGATGCGGTGTTGTTTGACGACCTGTCCTCAGGCCCGATCTTGTCGCATGCGCGCGAGGATGCGGATCTGGTGGGCGTGGGCAAACGCGCAGGTCGCCCCTCGCCCAAGCAGGACCACGTGAGCCAGCTTCTGGTGGATTATGCCCAATCCGGGGCCCATGTGGTGCGGCTGAAATCCGGGGATTCCGGCGTATTTGGCCGCCTTGAGGAAGAGATGATCGCACTGCGCACTGCTGGCATCAAATATGAGATCATCCCCGGCGTCACCGCAGCCTCTGCCGCCGCCGCCGCTGCGGGAATTCCGCTGACCCGGCGGCTGACCGCGCGCCGGCTGCAGTTCATCACCGGCCATGACGTGACAGGCGGCCTGCCCGATCACATGAACCTTGCGGCCCTTGCCGACCCCGAGGCAACCACCGTGGTCTATATGGGCAAGCGCACCTTTGCGGCGCTGCTGTCCCTTTTGTTGGGGGCCGGCCTGCCGCAGGACACGCCTGCGCTGGTGGCGCTTGGGGTCTCGACGCCCGCGCAAGAGCTGCACCGGGTGACGGTGGCCACCCTGCCCGAGCTGTTGGAGGCGATCACATCGCCTGCGCCGGTGCTGATCCTATATGGGCCACTGGCAGAAGAAGACGCCCCCGCCCCGGCATGACACAGCCCATGATCTCGCTCTGCCGTACCTGCCGCGACGCAGACCCTACGCTGCCCGACCAACTGGCGGCGGCGCTGCGCACGGCGGGGCTTGTGGCAGAGGTGCAGGAGGTTGATTGCATGTCAGGCTGTGCCCGTCCGCAGACCCTCGCCGTGCGCCAAAGCGGCAAGACCGCTTATCTCTTTGGCGAGATCACCACGGCGGACCTACCAGATATCATCACCTTTTTGCGGCTCTATGACGCCAGCGCCGACGGCACGCTGAGCGATGCGCGCCCATTGGGCGATCTGCGTTTCAAGGCGATCGCACGCATCCCTGCGGCCGTAAGCCAGACCGCAACGCCACCCGCTCAATCGCAGGGCTAGATGACGGGAACGCGCGCCGCAAAGGCGGTTTCATGCTTGACCGATCAGACCCCGACACCGCAATATCACCGCTATACGGTGTCCCAGAGCGCTCAGCGCCGGGACTGAAACGGGAATGAGGAACGGCGGACCCAATCGCGGCGCCCGAGCCTCAACCGCCCCCGCGACTGTGAGCGGAGAGCGACATTCAGCATCCACTGGCCCCGCGCCGGGAAGGAGAATGATCGCCGCGACCCGCAAGTCAGGAGACCGGCCGTATCAAACGAGGACAGTTAATGTGCCGTCGGGTGTGACGGTACGGAGGACGAATAATGACGACCAAGACGATCAAATCGACCGCCTCTGCCGGCAGCATCATCCCGGTGCTCTTTGCCGTGGTTCTGGGGCTGGGGATCATCACCGTGACGGGCCATGTGCAGGCCTCGACCCTGCATGATGCGGCGCATGACGTGCGCCACGCCACCGGCTTCCCCTGCCACTAAGCAGATGTTTGGACGCATCCTGACCAGCGCGCTGTTCGCTGGTGCTGCAGCGGGGCTGATTGCCGCCCTTCTGCAGCTTTTCTTCGTGCAACCTGTGCTGTTGCATGCGGAGCTATATGAATCCGGCGAGCTGGTGCATTTTGGCGGTGAGGCCGTTTCCGCCCGCCCCGATTTGCCCGGCCTGTTTGATGAACCGATGCGCAATCTGCTCAGCATTCTGTTCACCATGCTGACCTACACTGGCTATGCGCTGGTGATGGTGGCCTTGATGTCTCAGGCCGAGCGGCAGGGCCATGAGATCACCGCCCGGCATGGAATCATCTGGGGGCTTGCGGGCTTTGTCACGTTTCACTTCGCTCCCGGTCTGACACTGGCGCCAGAAGTACCCGGCGTCGCTGCCGCAGATGTGGGCGCGCGGCAGGTCTGGTGGGTCGCCACCGTCGCCAGTGCAGGGGTTGCCATGTGGCTGATCGCCTTCGGCGGCAATCTGGTGGCTTATGTGATCGCCGCATTGTTGCTGATGGCTCCGCATGTGATTGGCGCGCCAGAGCCTGATAGCTTTACCGGTCCGGTGCCCACTGAAATTGGGGCGCTTTTTGCAGCACGCGCCTTTGGGATTGGCATGGCGGCATGGGTCTTGCTTGGGGCGTTCTGTGCCTATTTCTGGCAGTCGGAGACCGCACACGCAGAGGCCACCGCATAAGCTGACGCCTTTATGCCCCCGCCGCTGCAACAGATGTCGCGGCGGGGGTTTTAACACAGGGCGGCCCCTTCGCCGTTCTCACGAGAGTCCCTCTAACATATTGAGATCACATGTCCCGTTCGCTTGCGCTTTTTGCCATTGGCCTTGTTTTTGGGGGTGGTATCGGTTTTGTTACCGCTGCCGGAAATGGTGTGGCCTTTGAAGGTCACGACCATAGTAATCCCGCGCATCATGGCGACGCCACCGGGATGATGGCGCACGATCACTCTGCCATGGTGAACACTCCCGCGGGTGACGACGCCCCAAGGGTCGAAATCAGCGTTACGCCCGATGCAATGTCAGGTTGGAATTTGCAGGTGGAAACGCAAAATTTCCGCTTTGCCCCAGAACATGCCTCAGGCGCGGATCAGCTCGGCGAGGGCCACGCCCATGTCTATGTAAACGATGAGAAAATTGCGCGGCTCTATGGCGCATGGATGCATATCCCTGCCCTTCCCGAAGGCGGCGCAGAGGTCAAAGTCTCGCTCAACTCCAACAGCCACGGCATTGTCGCGGTCGATGGCGTCCCGGTCGAGGCGACACTCTGGGTCGGCGGTCGGTAACCCTGCCCTCTTGACCTCTCTCCCAGAGGCCCCCATTGCGGTCAGACCACTAGAACGAACGGAGAGCGCCCATGCTCCAGCTTTGCCTGATCGGGATCGGCACCGGCAACCCCAAGCATCTGACGCAGGAGGCAGTCGAGGCGATCCGCGCGCAGGATCTGATTCTGATCCCCCATAAGGGCGCTGGCAAAGACGATCTTGCAGGCCTGAGGCAAGCAATCTGTGCAGAGGTGCTGACCGGGGTGGCGCATCCGCCTAAGATTGTTGAGTTTGACCTGCCCGTGCGCGATCCGGCCACAGCAGACTATCGCCAGCGCGTGGACAACTGGCACGATGCTATCGCGGAGGTCTGGCAGGCTACGCTGGCGGCACATCTGCCCGAGGGCGGGCAGGCAGGGTTTCTGGTCTGGGGCGATCCATCGCTCTATGACAGCACCATGCGTATCGCCGAGCGCCTGAAGACGCGGATGGAAATGCAGATGCGAGTGATCCCCGGCATCACCTCAATTCAAGCGCTGACAGCCGCGCATGGCGTACCGCTCAATCACATCGGCGCCCCGGTGCAGATCACCACAGGTCGCCGCCTGCGTGATACGGGCTGGCCTATGGGCTGCGACACGCTGGTGATTATGCTGGATGGCGAATGTTCCTTTCAGAGCATTGCGGCTCCCGAACGCGTGATGATCCACTGGTCCGCCTATGCGGGTATGGCCAATGAGATCAATATCGCGGGGCGGTTGTCTGAGGTGCAGGAAGAGATCCTCGCCACCCGCGCCCGTGCCCGCGCGGAACATGGCTGGATCATGGATATCTACCTACTGGAACGCTTAGGCTGACCACTGGCTGCCCTTATCACCGGCAATGCATAACATCGGCTCGGGTGGGCTCCCGTTGGGCGTGGCGCCGGACCCCAAGGGGAGACTTGCGTCAGCAAGGGTCTGCGCGGGGGCGGGAGGGCCACCCTGCCTGCAGCATGCCCTCAGCATTTCCACATCTCTATGGTCCGCAATCACCTCTCTTGCTGTTGCGCTGACAACGCCCTTGCCCAAGCCTCAGACCATGCGCCAAATGGGTGCAGCAGCTGATACAAGTCCTTTCCCATAGCCGTCAGGCCATAGCCTGCATCATCGCGCGTGACCAAACCGCTCTGAGACAACTCCTTGATTCTCTTGTTCAACACCGTTGGCGAAACCTGTTCGCAGCGATCCTGAAGCTGACGAAATGTCATTGGTCCGGACGACAATTGCCAAATAATCCCCAGCGCCCAGCTGCGTCCCATCAGGTCAAAAAGAGCCATGATGGGCTTGCCGGTTTTTGACCCCCGAACGGGGCTGCCGGGTTTGGGTACCCCTGCTGACATGACACGTCCCTTCCTTCGAATCATTGCTACAATTTATGTAGTGAACCAATGCTACTAAAATAGTAGCGCCCAACTGGAGTCCTGTCATGATCCTCCTTCCCATTCTCGCAGCCTTGGGCGCATCGGCTGGCTGGGCGACCGGCGTCGTATTGGCGCATGGTCCAGCCCACCAACTGGGCGCGTTTGAGTTCACCCGCATTCAGCTGATCGCCTGCTCCGCCATTCTCGCTGGTCTGTGCAGCGGACTGGGGTATTGGAGCACTGTTGCATGGGCGTATTGGCCCGTCTTTGGCATGAGCATCTGTATCGGCATCGTCCTAGGCAATCTGGCAATGATCGAATGTCTGCGCAGAGGGGGACCAAGACGCACCAAGCTGTTGCTGTCCCTCAAAGCGCCCCTTGTTGCGGGGATGGCCCTTATCTGGCTCGGTGAAACCCCGAGCGCTGCAGATCTGCTCGGAGCGGGATTCACACTCTGCGGTGTGGGACTTGCGGTGGGGTTCGGCGGCAAGGAGAGGGCCGCCACAGAGGCAATAGACGGAACCCTCTGGACGGTCGTAGTGCTGGGTCTCGCAGCGACAGCCTGTCAGGGGTTCGGCTTTCTGGTAATGAAACCGGCGATGCTTGCGGCCTCTGCGATCCGGCTGCTGGGGGCTGCGTTCGTGATCTCAATTGTCGCACTCTGGCCAAGACGCAGGCACGCGGCACATCCAGACATGACGCCGGCCCTGCTGGGGCGCACGATCTTGCCGGGCTTTATCGGGTATGGCGTATCATCAACCCTGCTGCTTTATGCGTTTGCCAATTTCGACGCAGGCGTTGCTGCGGTGCTGGGGTCACTATCGCCCGTGCTGGTACTGCCTATTCTCTGGCTCAAGGACGGAACAAGACCACACCCGACCGCCATCATCGGTGCAGGGCTTGCGGTCGCGGGGACCGCCATAATCGTTCTGTGCTGAGGTGCCCGGCTGCCCCTCGTCGAGACCGCAGCCGGGCGCGCGCCGGATTTACGTCACCCGCGAGCGCACTTGGTATTTGGGGTCTTTCCAGCTCTCGCTCTTCATCACGTCCTCAAGGATCTCTGCGGCGCGCACGACATCCGCCTGATCCAGATAGAGCGGCGTGAAACCAAAGCGCATAATGTTGGGCGCGCGGAAATCACCGATCACGCCACGATCAATCAGCGCCTGCACCACCGCGTAGCCGTCCGCAAAAGCAAAGGACACTTGCGAGCCGCGCACATCTGCATCGCGCGGGGAGGCAAGGGTCAGATCCGGGCAACGGGCCTCGACTTCTGAGATGAAGGTCTCGCAAAGCGCCACAGACGCGCCGCGGATTTCCTCCATGGAGACCCCCTCCCAGACATCCAATGCGGTGTCGAGAATCGACAGTTGCACAATGGGAGGCGTGCCAACGCGCAGGCGCTCGGTTGTCATGGCGGGACGGTAGTCGGGTTCCATCGCAAAGGGTGCGTCATGACCAAGCCAGCCCGAGAGCGCAGGCTCCACCTCCAGAACGATGTCGGGGCGGGCATAGATAAAGGCAGGCGCGCCGGGACCGCCGTTGAAATACTTGTAGGTACAGCCCACCGCGAACTCTGCATTACAGGCCGTCAGATCCACCGGCAAAGCGCCCGCGCTATGGGCCAGATCCCAGATCATCACCGCACCGTTTTGATGCGCGCGCGCCGTGATATCCACCATGTCGTGGCGGCGGCCGGAACGATAATCCACCTCCGTCAGCATCACCACAGCCACATCGTCAGTGATCGCATCGGCGACCTCTTCGGGGGCGACGGTGCGCAGCTCATAATCCTTGCCGATGGTCGAAATCAGCCCCTGCGCCATATAGAGGTCGGTCGGAAAGTTGCCAGTGTCCGACAGGATCACCGGGCGTTCGGGACGCATTTTCAGCGCCGCCGCAAGAGCCTGATAGACTTTGATCGAGAGCGTATCGCCTGTGGCCACGCTGCCCGGTGCGGCCCCGATAAAGCCTGCAATCCGGTCGCCCACTTTTTGCGGCAGGGCCATCCAGTCAGCTGTATTCCACGCCTTAATGAGCTGGGTGCCCCATTCCTGCGTGAGGGTTTTGACAGCCCGCTCCGCTGCGCCCTTGGGCAGGGGGCCGAGTGAGTTTCCGTCGAGGTAGATCATGCCCTCTGGGATGTCGAAGAGGTGTTTTTTGGGCAGGTTGGTCATGTCAGAGATCGCCTCTCAGGGTCCAAAGTTCGGGGAAGAGCTCAACGCTCAGCATGCGGCGCAGATATTGCACACCGGACGTGCCGCCGGTGCCGCGTTTAAAACCGATCACACGTTCCACCGTGGTCACATGGTTGAAACGCCAGCGGCGGAAATAGTCCTCAAGATCCACTAGCTTTTCGGCCAGCTCGTAGAGCGTCCAATAGGTGTCGATGTCATTATACACTTTGAGCCAGCGCGCCTGAATATCGTCATCAAGGGCATGCGGCGCATCCAGCACCGGCGCGGGCAGATGATTGGTGTGGCCATCCACGGTCTGGAACAGGTAGCGATTTACCTCATCATAGAAACTGGGGCGGGCCAGTTCTGCGCTCAACATCGCGTGGACCTCTGGCACATGTTCATGCGGGCGCAGCATGTTCGGGTTGCGATTGCCCAACACATATTCAATCAGCCGGTATTGATGGGACTGGAAGCCCGAGGATGGCCCCAAAGCCTCGCGAAAGCGGGTGTAATCCGCCGGGGTCATGGTGCGCAGAACGTCCCAGGCGCTGTTCAACTGTTCAAAGATCCGGCTCACACGGGCGAGCATCTTGAACATTTCGGCGGTCTGGCCCTGTTGCAGGGCGGTGCGGGCGGCTTGCAATTCATGCAGCGCAAGCTTCATCCACAATTCGCTGGTCTGGTGCTGGATGATAAAGAGCATCTCGTCATGGGCATCGCTCTTGCAATGCTGCTGATCCAGAAGCGCATCCAGATGCAGGTAATCGCCATAAGACATCGCATCGGCAAAGCCCATCTTTGCCCCCTCTTGTCCGGGATTATAGGCTGAATCGCTCATGATGGACCTCTCGTGCAATATGCGGGCGGCCCTCTCGGAGGGCTGCATGGGCCAGACGGTATTGCGCCATCGCCAGTGACGCAAGGGAAAAGCTTTAAGCTTAAAAGATGCCGCGTCATCGCCTGCATCTGACCGCAGGCGATGACGCCTCAACTCTGGAATATCGTTAAATAATCTGAAACAACCCTGAGAAGACCCCAAAGCGGATAGCAATTCCCATGACAGCGTCATACTGTCAGCCCGTGGCATCGTTACTTCGCAATGCCAAGTTCAGGAGAGAGGCGTATGGCCAAGGCAGAGCTGCCAGTGATCATTGGAATAGCGGCATCCGCAGGTGGCTTGGAAGCAACCACGTCGCTGGTGAAGAATCTCCCCGCGAAGGCCAATGCCAGCTATGTGGTGGCGCAGCATATGTCGCCCACTCACAAGAGCCTGTTGTGGTCGCTGATCGGGCGCGAGACCGAACTGCCGGTCATCGAACTGAAGAACGAAGACCTCACCCCACAGCCCGACACCATCTACATCGCGCCGCCCAATTTCGATGTCATCATGGACAACGGAAAAATTGGCCTGCGAGAACCCAGCGGCCACCCCGGCACGCCCAAACCACTGGCCGATCGTCTGTTCAAAAGCCTCGCGGATGAATGCGGCGAGCGTTGCGTGGGGATTGTCCTGTCTGGCACTGGCAGCGATGGCAGCTACGGCATCCGCGCCATTCGCGAAGCGGGCGGCGTGACCATTGCCCAAGAGGCCGGCACCGCGAAATACGAGGGCATGCCGTCTTCGGCCATTCACACCGGTTGCATCGATCTGACCATGTCACCGGATATGATCGGGCAGCAGCTCACCGGGATTTTGGCGAGCCCGCGTGATTTTGCAGAACTCAAGAGCTTTACCGGCAATCCCAGCAAGCTGCTCGATCTCTATCATATTCTTCTGGCGCGGACCGGGGTGGACTTTCGTGAATATAAGGAAACCACCATCAACCGGCGCATTGCCCGCAGAATGGTTGCGCAGGATATCGACGTCTATGACGATTACGTAGAATTCTGTCGTGAGACACCATCAGAGGTGGATGCGCTCTATAAAGACATGATGATCTCGGTCACGCGCTTTTTCCGCGATCAATCCCAGTTCAACCAGCTCACCAAGGTCATCCAGACCATGGTTAACGAAAATCAGGATCGTCAGCTCCGGGTGTGGGTCGCAGGCAGTGCCACCGGCGAAGAAGCCTATTCCCTCGCCATTCTCTTTGCAGAGGCTATGGGCGGGTTGGAAGCGATCCGCAAAGAGCGCATCCAGATATTTGCAACCGACATCGACACCCAAGCACTGGAGGTGGCACGCCGCGGGGTTTACCCGCTCTCTGCTGCCAATGACGTGCCACGCCACTATGTGGATGACTATCTGCACATCAGTGGCGACACGCTGGAAGTCGACAAACACCTGCGCGCGGTGGTGCTGTTTTCCCGGCACAACATCATTCAGGACCCGCCCTTCATCAACATGGATATGATCAGCCTGCGCAATCTGCTGATCTATTTTGGCTCCTCGCTGCAGGAAAAAGTCCTGTCGCGGATGGCCTATGCCTTGGTGCCCAATGGCAAGCTGTTTCTTGGGTCGTCCGAGACCGTGGGGGCCATGCATGGGCATTTTGAAACCCAGTCCCTACCCGACAAGATCTATTCCAAACGCGGGCTGCGCCAAAGCGTTCAGGCGACGGCGAATTTCCTGCCGCTGACGACCCTGCATCGCGGCACGCAGACACAAACCCGCAACTCATCGAATACCCAGACGTTCGATATGTTCGAAACCCTGATCCGGATTTTGGCTCCAAACGGATTTATCGCCACCCGCGATAATGTCATCATTCGCATCATCGGTGATATTTCCGACGTCACCGAACTGAATGAAAACAGCGCCTTACTGAGGCTTTCGACCAAGATCCTCAAATCCGATCTGCGCCCGGAAGCCGGCAGCCTCATCACCCTGTGCCTGCGCAGCCAAACCGCGCGTTCTGGTCGTTGGTACAACATCAAGGGACCCGATTTCGATCAACTGCGGCTGACCTGCTACCCCCTGTTGATGGATGGTGACGGAGAGGACCACGTCCTGTTCTCGGTCGAAAAGCGCGAAGCACAGCCGCGAAATCTAACCTCTGAGGACATGACCAACCGCGACCGGATGGTCTATGTGCGCCAAATCGAGGATGAAATCGCCTCGACCCGCGAAGCATTGCAACAAACGATCGAAGAGCTGCAGACCTCGAACGAGGAGCTGCAATCGGTCAACGAGGAAATGCAGGCCACCAACGAGGAACTGCAGGCCACCAATGAGGAATTGGAGACCTCCAACGAAGAGTTGCAGGCCACCAACGAAGAACTGATCACCGTCAATGAAGAGATGCAGATCAACTCCACCGAGTTGCAGCAGCTCTCTATTGAGTTGGCCGCCATCCTGGAGGCGACCCCCTACCCGACATTGGTGGTCGACCCCGCTTTGCAAATCCGGCACGGCTCGGACGCAGCGATCCGCTATTTTGGCCTTTCGGAATTGCCACAGAGTGGCACCCATGTCAGCGCCTGCGTGGACGCGAATGGGATGCCCCATCTGGTGCCCAAAGTGGCCGAGTGTTTCCGCCATCGTGAAAGCGAAACGCTGGAGTTCGATGATGGCAATGGGACCAAAACCCTTACGTTTACGCCGATTTTCAAAGGGATCACGCAGGACATCATCGGCGTCATCGTGACCGTTCTCTAGGCGCAGGGTTGAGGCGTTAGCTCTTTCGTCGAATCGCCAACCTCTCCCTTCCAAGCGTTGCGCAGCATGGCACGCGCTGCGACTCAGCCATGCGCGGCAGAAAACACGCGTTGTGCTGAAAATTCGTGCCCTCGCGCATAATGGCGAGGGGGCGTTTCACAAAAAGCAATTGGCTCAAGCCAAGCTGTCAATAAAGCATCATTAATTTAATTACACCCAGCACTGGCAGGGAATAGCGGCACGATTATTCCATTCTGTCTAGTCTTGTATTAACAAACGCAACCTTTAGGGTATTAATATCGCGCTTTTTAAATCTGATGGTGATCCCCGTGTATGAGGTAAGTGAATACGCCGGCAATATGCTGACAGTAGAAATTCGTGAATCGGCAGGGGGTAGAGATCAAACCGTTGCAGCGGTTTCCCTACATTCAGACCAATTGAAAAACACACTGCATTTTTCAGGACGGCGCAGTATTGCAGATGTTTTTCACCCGGATTTTGCTGACTACCTTCAAAACCTTATCGCCCGCGCGATTGATGCACCGATGGTGCTGACAGATCCCGATGTCATCCAGTCCTTTGGCGGCGCAGTGGTGGCGCGGATGCGCATGCTGGTCAACAAAGCGATGGATGGAGGACGCCACATCACCGTCCGTTTCACCTATTTCATCGGGGCGATGTCACGGCTGTTTCAACGGGACGAGTTTGGTCACCATATGCCGCTGCCACACCGCGAACGCGCTGCTGTGCAAGCGCTCGACAGCATTTGCACTCCACTCGCAAATATCGCGACGCATCTCGATCGCATCTTGGAAAACCGCAGTGCAACTGAATCCGTGCGCTCGCGTCTGCGCAAGATCGAGGATGAAACCGTCGAATTGAAGTTCTACACCGAGTTGCTGCGCCGCTACGTGGATGATTGCGCCCGCGACCGCGCCAGTGATGAGGACGAGCATCTGCTCACCGCAGAAGAAGGTCGGCTCAGCACCGCGATCGAGGAGGTGGAGCGCATGATGCACGACAAAAACCCGTCCTCCACCGCGCGACCAACCGCAGCGATAGAACCCTAGTCACAGGGCGAGATCTGGTGGCCAGAGGTCTGTGGAACAGCCCTACCCTTCACTCTCGACGCGTGCCCAATCTCTATCCAGACGCATCAGGTTTTGCTTTAGCGCTTCAAAACTACGCGGCTTTGAGAAATAAAACCCTTGCAGAATATCGCAGCCAATTTCGCCAAGAGTTTTTGCTTTTTCGATAGTATCGACCCCTTCGGCGATGATCTTCACATCCAATGTATGCGCCAGATCCACAACCGAGGCTACCATACGCTCCGCCCGTTCACTTTTACCAAGTGGGAAAATAATATTTCTGTCTATTTTCAAGGCATCAGGTTCGATATTCAAAACACCATTGATAGAGGCATGTCCCGAGCCAAAATCATCCACGTCGATCTGAAAACCCATATCTTTTAGCGCATCAATACAGAAAATAAGCGCTTCGCCCTCATCTTCGCAGGAAATAGATTCCAGAATTTCAAATGCAAAATTCTCGCGATGATCGGGGATGCGGGCGCGAACGCTCTCGATAAAACTGGGCTGCATGATGCGTGGCGCACTGACATTAAAGGCCACGCGCGGCACAAGGATGCCCTCTGCCCGCAGGCTGTTCATCTGCGCCACGGCGGTGTCGAAAATGCAGCCGTCCAATTCCGCCTCAAGCCCCAGCTGCTTTGCGATGCCGAGGAATTTGTCCGGTGTCAGCACCCCAAGGTCAGGATGTTCCCAACGTGCCAGCACCTCAACCCCTGCCAATTGCCAACTGCGGGCGTCATGTTGCGTGTGATAATATGGCGTAATTTCACCCTGCTCGATCGCATAGGGCAAACGGTCCGACAGGGCGCGCTCTTCCAGCGCTTGCGCCCGCATTTCCGGGGTGAACACCTCCACCGCGGCACGCCCCGACGCTTTGGCGCGGTAGAGCGCGGCATCGGCATTGCTCAGGAGTTCACTGGCGCTGATCGTGCCCGGCTCCCCATGGGCTACACCAAAACTGGCACCGAAGTTGCAGCGTTTATTGCCCCATGCCACCGGCTGCAGCACGGCCTCCAGCACCCGCTGCGCCAGGGTTTCAGCCTGCCGCAGCGTGGTGCCAGACCGGCATAGAACGACAAATTCATCGCCGCCCACCCGCGCAGGAACATCACCCGCTTTGGTATGCGCGCGGAGCACATCAGCCACATGGCAGAGCACATAATCCCCGGCTTCATGCCCAAGGATATCATTGATTTTCTTGAACCGATCCAGATCGATACGCACCAGCGCCACGGACTCGGTTTCCAGTCTGCGTGCCAGCTCACGGTCCAGATGACGACGGTTTGGCAACTGCGTGAGCGGGTCGCTGAGGGATTGCTGCTCCAGCCGGTCCTTTGCTTCTTGCAGGGCCTCGGCCGCACAGCGTTGCTCGCGCTCGTTGCGCACCAATTCCGTGATGCAGGTGCGTGTCACAACCTTGTCGCCAAAATCGGTCTCGTTGACACGAGAAATAATGTGACGGTCGCCAGAAAGCTCCAGCTGGGTTTCCGTGCGATAATCATGGCTCAGGACGCGCTGATTATAATTATTGACGTAGTCCTGCGGCGACATCCCGTTGAGCGCATAATGCCCAGCCGCCACCGCATCTGCGAGGATTTCCGGCAAGGTCATACCGGGGATCACCTTTTCAGGACAGCTGTGGCTAAGTTCGCGGTACGTATCGTTACAGGTCAACAGGCGGTTTTCCTCGTCAAAGATGGCAAAGCCATCCTTTGACGCCCCCATCGCAGCCGTCACGCGCTGTGACATCCGGTTCAACTGGCGCGCCTGATCGCTGTGCAGATGCCACGCCCGCGCCATCTGACGCGCGAGAAACACAAAGAACATCACCAGACAGAGGCTGATCAGCGCGGTGCCGCCTTTGACCACGCGCACCAGACGTTCTTCCACCTGATCGACATACGGCCTAAACGAAAGGCTCAATTCCTGCAGGCGCTTAACACCATCCGTGAGCTTTACGTTGAGGGCAAACGGGCTGCTTGATCCTTCGGTGGTGGCGGTTTCGCCTCGCATCATCGACAGCAGCAACTCATCCGTGTGGATCGCCCCAGCGAGCCCTTTTTCACAAATTTCAAACGCCGGCGCGGCTCCCAGCAACCGAAAGCCCTGACGCTCGATGCCGGAGAGATTGTTGATACACCAACGCGCCTGCTCACTTGCAGATTCCAAAATGCCGTGCAGCTCGCGGGCAGGTTCCTGACCAAGCGCCGGGTTTTGTTGCAAAATTTCGAGCGACCGATGCATCAGCCCCAGATGCACCAAGTTTCGCGCGCGGTATTCGCTCGCCAGTGTCAGGTAGCGATAGCCCAGAAAGGACACACCAACCTGCAATGCCAAAATCAGCGCGAAAAACACAAGCGCCTGTCTCAGGCTCATCAAACTGGTCTCCCCGACCGCAACCATTCCCACATCGCTCTGACAGTAAGGCTATTTGTTTTCGGAAAACCTAATGTGCGGCAGAGATTAATGTCGTGGTTAATGCAGTATTTTCATACTGGTGCAAGCTGTCCGGGAACGCGCTTGCCTTTACCGTGCTTTTCAGGGCTCATACGCCGCGAAACCACTGAGCAGACGACAGGAGCGAGCATGAAAGCAGTTTTCAACACCGCACGCGGCACCGCGCGGGACACTTTGGTGCTGAAGGAAACCGACACCCCTGCCCCCGGTCCCGGAGAGGTTTTGGTCGCCATGCGTGCCTCCGGGGTGAACCCATCTGATGTGAAGCTGCGCTCTGGCGCGCAGGGGCCAATGATTGCGGATCAGGTCTTGGTCCATAACGATGGTGCAGGTGTCATCGAGGCGGTTGGCGACGGCGTCGGCCCTGCGCGGATCGGCCAGCGCGTCTGGCTCTATAATGTGAACCGTTCCGTTGACGGCTTGGGTCAGGGGCCACTGGGTACGGCTGCGCAATACGCCATTGTGCCCGCGCATCTGGCGGTAGAGCTACCGGAAGCGGCCAGTTTTGAGGCGGGCGCCTGCATTGGCGTGCCTGCCATGACCGCGCATCGCGCGTTGATGTGGGCCGGGGCGGTCGCAGGCAAAACTGTACTGGTGACCGGCGGTGCCGGCGCGGTCGGCCACAGCGCCATTCAGATCGCCAAAGCCAAGGGCGCGCGGGTGATTGCCACCGTTTCCTCTGAGGCCAAGGCCGAGATCGCGCGCGAGGCGGGCGCGGATGAGGTGCTGAACTACAAGAACGCGCCCTTGGCCGATCAGTTGACGCAGTTGCTGGGTGCAGGCGGCATCGATCATGTGGTTGACGTGGATATTGCCGCACATATGAAGATCTATCCGCAGATCCTAAAGCTCAATGGCTCAGTCGGGGCCTATGCGTCGGCCAGTGACCTGACGCCCGCCCTGCCTTTCTATCCGCTGGCGTTCCGCAACATCCAGATACAGCCGGTCTTTGTGTATTCCATGAGCGACGCGGCCAAGGCTGAGGCCATCGCCGACATCAACGCGCTTTTGTCGGCTGGGCAGCTTGCCCCGCGCATTGATCGCAGCTTTGCCCTTGAGGACATCGCCGCCGCGCATGAAGCGGTTGAGGCGGGTACTTTGGTCGGCAATGCCATCCTGAAGATCTGATCAACGCGTTCGTCGTAGAACCAGATCGCTAGACGGGCCGTGTAAACAAAAAGGAGCCCCGTATCATCGCAGGATCATCACGGGGCCCCTTTTGATATCGTCTCAGTCCGTTCACCTGAGGATGGGATCAGCTGATATGCGCGGTGGCCTCGATCTCGACCAGCGCGCGATCCTCCACCAGCCCCGCAACGATCAGCATCGACATGGCGGGAAAATGCTTGCCAAAAACCTCACGGTAGGCAGCGCCCACTTCGGCCTGATGGGCGAGGTATTCTTGTTTGTCGATAACGAACCACGTCAGCCGGGTCACGTCCGCGGGCTTACCCCCGGCAGCCTCAACAATGGCGCGGATGTTTTTCAACGCCTGCCGCATCTGGCCAACGAAATCATCCGATACAAATTCCTTGTTCTCGTCCCAGCCGATCTGGCCGCCAATATGCAGCACGCCGTCATGGGTCAGCATGCCATTGGCATAGCCTTTGGCCGGAGCCCAACCTTCGGGGTGAATGGTTTGGTGGGTCATGTCTGCCCTTTCATGTCTTTCTCAATTTTCGTTCTAATTGATGCAGGCCACGGCGCGGGGCGTCCCTGCGCGTTGATATGCACCAAGGTCGTCTCTGTCGCAAAACGCAGCTCTTCGCCGCAGGTTGCGGTCATATCATAGGCAAGCGAGGTCTTCCCGATCCGCGTGACCACAAGGCGCAGCACCAGGTGATCACCGTGACGGCTGGGGGCGGAAAACCGCGTTTGGATATTGGCGGTGGGCACGCCCGCTGTTTGATGCATGTCCTCAAACGGCCAGCCCAGAACATCGGCAAACCAGCTCTCGACGCAGTCGTTCATCATCTCGAAATAGCGCGGAAAAAAGACAATCCCCGCCGGGTCGCAATGTTTGAACAGCACTTTCTGTGGCATCTCATACATGGCTCATACCCCCACGTAACGCTCTGAAATCTCTGGGGTCAGGGCCGCCATGGTCCCACTCCAGACGGTCTTGCCTCGCTCCAGCACCACCGCACGATCACAGACCTGTTCCAGTTCCGCCAAAGTCTTGTCGATCACCAGGATCGCCATATCGGTGTCTGCTTTGAGCCGGTTGATCGCCGCCCAGATTTCCTGACGGATGATGGGCGCAAGCCCCTCTGTCGCCTCATCCAGAATGAGCAGGCGCGGGTTGGTCATCAGGGCACGGCCGATCGCCAGCATCTGCTGCTCACCGCCCGAAAGCGACGCTGAAAGCTGGCTCTGGCGTTCACCCAGACGCGGGAACAGCTGCGTGACGCGGCCCATGTCCCAGTCACCAAGGCGGCTGGTGGCAAGAAGGTTCTCCGCCACCGTAAGATCGCGAAAACAGCGCCGCCCTTCTGGCACCAGACCAAGGCCCAGACGCGCGGCCTTATGACTTGGCAGCGCGTGCAGGTTCTGGCCCGCAAACTCCAGCGTGCCGCCCGCGGCGATCATGCGGCAGATCGCTTTGACGGTGGTGGATTTGCCCATGCCGTTGCGGCCCATAAGCGCCACCACCTCGCCCGGATTGATATCGAGATCGACACCAAAGAGCGCCTGACTCACGCCGTAGGATGCCGTGAGGGATTTGACGGACAACAGGCTCATGCGCTTTCTCCCAGATAGGCTTCGCGCACGCGCGGATCGCTGCGGATCTGGTCGACGCTGCCGGTGGCGATGACCTCGCCGTAGACCAGCACGCTGATCCGGTCCGCGAGCGCAAAGACCGCGTCCATGTCATGTTCCACCAAAAGGATCGGAGCCTCTTGGCGCAGACTATCAAGGAAACCGGTGAGGTTCTTGGACCCCTCTGCGCCAAGGCCCGCCATGGGTTCATCCATCACAAAGGCCTTGGGCTCCAGCGTGAGGGCCACGGCAACCTCCAACTGGCGGCGTTGCCCATGGCTCAGGTCGGCGCAGCGCTTGGTCTTGTGGTCGGCAAGACCAACCCGTTCCAGCGCCGCTTCGGCACGGGCACGTAAAGACCTGTCACCAAGGGCCGCCGACCAGAACCGCCACGGCCTGCCGCTGGCGCCCATGGCGCCGAGGGTGGCGTTCTCCAGCACCGTGTCTTCCATCGCCAAAGCCGAGATCTGAAAGGTCCGCCCCAGACCGGCCCGCGCCCGCTGGTCGGTGCTGAGGGTGGTCACATCCTGACCCATCAGCTCTACGCGACCTGCATCCGGCGCAAGCGAGCCACAGATCTGGCCGATCAGCGTGGATTTACCCGCCCCATTGGGGCCGATGATGGCGTGGATTTCGCCGGGGCGCAGATCAATCGAGATATCATTGCTGGCCTTCAGCGCGCCGAAGGATTTGGTGATGCCATATGTGGCGAGGATTGTCTCAGTCATGGGTCGCCTCCTTGCCGGCCACCAGACCGGTGATGCCACCGCGCGCAAAGAGCACGACCGCCAGAAGGATCAGCCCAAGGAAGATATGCCAGAACTCGGTGATGCCGCCGAGGAAATGTTCCAGCGCCACAAAGGTCACAGCCCCCGCAACAGGCCCAAACAATCGCCCCACCCCGCCGAGGATCACAAGGATCATGATCTCACCCGAGAACTGCCAGCTGAACATCGTCGGGCTGACAAAACGGTTGAGATCAGCAAAGAGCGCGCCAGCCAGACCGGTGATGACACCGGAAATCACAAAGGCCACCAGTTTCAGGCGCATCGGGTCCATACCCACGGCCTCAACCCGCGCAGGCACCTGACGCGCCGCATTCAGCGCCAGACCAAAGGGCGAGCGACGCAGGCGGGCGGAAAAAACCAGCACCACCACAAGGATCGCAAGACACAGCCCGTAGAACTGGATCGGGGCCAATGTGTTGAGACCCGGAAAATCGTTGCGGACATAGATCGACATGCCGTCTTCGCCGCCATAGGTGCTCCAGGAGATGGCGAAGTAGTAAAACATCTGACCAAAGGCGAGCGTGATCATGATGAAATAGGCCCCGGTGGTGCGCAGGCTCAGGATGCCGATGACCAATGCTACAAGGGCCGAGACGACAATGGCCAGAAGCCAGATCAACGGCATGAACTTGGTGCCCTCAATCAGGAAAGGCCATTCCATCAGCGGGGTGTAGCTTTGGGCGTGATGGGCAAGGATGCCCATGGCGTAGCCGCCAATCCCAAAAAACACCGCGTGGCCAAGGCTCACCAGACCGCCGATGCCCAGCGCGATGTTCAGGCCAGCTGCAGCAAGGGCAAGGATCACCGCACGGGTCGCCAGTGTGATCGTAAAGGGTTCATCCGTCATCACCGCCCATGCAGGCACGGCAATGAGACCCAGCAGCAGGGCTGCGTTAAAGAGTGTTTCTCGGCTCATGCGCGCGCTCCGAACAGGCCAGAGGGACGCCAGATCAGCACAAGGCTCATCAGGATGTAGATCGACATCGAGGCAATCGACGATCCGGCAGAGGTGGCGGGGGCCGCGTCCATAAAGAGTTTGAGCACTTCGGGCAGGAAGATCCCGACCAATGTGTCCGTAAGCCCCACCAGCAATGCGCCGATAAACGCGCCCTTGATGGACCCGATCCCACCGATGACGATCACCACAAAGGCAAGGATCAGCACCGGCTCACCCATGCCCACCTGCACCGACTGGATCGCGCCCACCAAGGCGCCTGCGAGACCAGCCAAGGCCGCCCCCAGCGCAAAGACCAGCGTGTAGAGTTTTGAGATATCGACGCCCAGCGCCGCAATCATCTCGCGGTCGTTTTCGCCCGCGCGGATCTGGATGCCGATACGGGTACGCTCAATCAAAAGCCACAGGCCAAACGCCACCAGCAATCCCACGCCAATCAGCGCCAAACGATACAAAGGATACTGGATGCCGCCGGGCAAGGTCACCGGCCCCGACAAGGCATCGGGAATGTCCAGAAACAGCGGAAAAGAGCCAAAGACCCAGCGTGTGCCCTCAGAAAAGATCAAGATCAGTGCGAACGTCGCCAAGACCTGATCGAGATGGTCACTGTCATAAAGCCTGCGGATCACCGCGACCTCGATCACAGCCCCCGCAAGAGCTGCCGCCGCAAGGGCCGCGATCAGTGCCAGCACAAACGACCCGGTGACACCCGCCACAGCCGCCGCCGCAAAGGCCCCAACCATATAGAGCGAGCCATGGGCGAGGTTGATAAGCCCCATGACGCCAAAGATCAGCGTCAGCCCTGCCGCCATGAGAAAGAGCATGACGCCGGATTGCAGCCCGTTCAGCACCTGCTCGATGATAAGTATCGTGGACATATGTCTTCTTTCAGGTGTGTCCCGGCCCGCAGATTCTGCAGGCCGGGCGCGCCTCACTTACATCTTGCACTCGTCCACATAGGCGTTTGCATGATCCTCAAGAGCGGTGCCGACGATCTTGTTGGTAAAGACGTCGCCTTCCTTGATGACCTCACGCACATAGACGTTCTGGATCGGGTGATTGTTGGCGGCAAAGGAGAACTCCCCCCGCACAGAGGCAAAATCCGCCTCCTTCAGGGCCGCAGCAAAGGCCGCGTCATCATTCACATCCGCCTTGTCGATGGCCGACAACAGCAGGTTCGCAGTGTCATAGCCCTGCGCCGCGTAGATCGACGGCAGGCGGTCGTATTTCTGCTGGAAGGCCGCGACAAAGGCCGCGTTGGCCTCATTGTCCAGATCCTTTGACCATGTGGAGGAGTTCTTGACCCCCACAGCCGCCTCGCCCACCGCTTGCAGGATCCCCTGATCAAAGCTGAAGGCCGGGCCAACCACGGGCAGATCGACGCCGCTGTCGGCATATTGCTTCAGGAAGGAAATCCCCATGCCACCGGGCAGGAAGAAGAACACGCTGTCCGCACCAGACGCGCGGATCTGGGCGATTTCAGCCGCGTAATCTGTCTGCCCCAGCTTGGTGTAGACCTCACCCGCCAGATCGCCCTCGTAGAACCGTTTAAACCCGGTGAGGCTGTCGATACCTGCCGGATAATTCGGCGCGAGGATGAAGGTGTTCTTGAACCCGGCTTGGGTTGCATATGCACCCGCACCTTCATGGAGGTTATCGTTCTGATACGACACCGAGAAATAGTTAGGGTTGCAGCCCTTGCCCGCCAGTTGCGCAGGCGCGGCGTTGGTTGAGAGGTAAAACAACCCTTGCGCGGTGGTGGCAGGCACCACGGCCATGGCGAGGTTTGACCAGACGATCCCGGTCAGCACGTCGACTTTTTCTGATTGGATCATCTTATCCGCAAGCTGCACCGCGATATCGGGCTTGCGCTGATCGTCCTCGATGATCACCTTGACATCATTACGGTTGGCCTCTTCCATCGCCAGCATGAACCCGTCGCGCGTGTCGATACCGAGGCTCGCACCGCCGCCCGAAAGCGTGGTGATCATCCCGACTTTGACATCCGCCATCGCTCCGCCCGCGGCCAGCGCCGCGGCCGCTGTGGCCAACATTAGCTTCTTCATGATCAAACTCCCTGTTTGTGGTTGGTTTGTTTTATTATTCAACGAAGCCGAAACCGCTGGATCTTGCCGGTCTGCGTCTTGGGCAAACTTTCGGCAAAGATGATGCTGCGGGGATATTTGTAGGGGGCGATGGTCGCCTTCACATGGGTCTGCAAGACTTTGATGAGCGTGTCTGAGGGCACAAATTCTGCATTCAGCACCACATGGGCCTGCACAATATGACCGCGCTCCTCATCGGGGGCACCGATCACTGCGCATTCAGAGACGGCCTCATGCGCCAGCAAAGCCGCCTCCACCTCGGGGCCTGCGATATTGTAGCCCGCCGAGACGATCATATCGTCGTTGCGGGCGGCAAAGTGGAAATAGCCACCCGCGTCGCGGATAAAACTGTCGCCGGTGATGTTCCAGCCATCGGTAACATACCCGGCCTGACGGTCGTCGTTCAGATAGCGGCACCCGGTCGGCCCACGCACCGCAAGGCGGCCAACTTCGCCATCAGGCACAGTGTTGCCTTCGTCATCGACCACCTTGGCCTCATAGCCCCCCACGGGTTTGCCGGTACAGGCCGGGCGGTGGTCGTCAAAGCGGTTGGAGATAAAGATATGCAACATCTCGGTTGCGCCGATCCCATCCAGCATCGGCTTACCGGTCTTGGCCATCCAATCGTCATAGACGGGTTTGGGCAGGGTCTCCCCGGCGGAGACGGCAGCACGCAGGCTGCTGAGATCCGCCCCCTCTTCCATTGCGGCAAGCATCACCCGATAGGCGGTCGGCGCGGTAAAGCACACGGTCGCGCGGTATTTCTCGATGATCTCGATCATATTGGGCGGGGTGGCCTGTTCCAAAAGCGTCGCGGTTGCCCCGAACCGTAGCGGGAAAATCGCCAATCCGCCAAGCCCGAAGGTAAAGGCAAGTGGCGGAGAGCCAACAAAAATATCCTCAGGCACCACATTGAGCACATCGCGCGCATAGCCATCGGCAATGATCAATAGATCGCGGTGGAAATGCATGGTGGCCTTGGGCTCTCCGGTCGACCCGGAGGTGAACCCCAAAAGCGCCACATCATCGCGCCCGGTCGGCACCGCCTCAAAGCGCACCGGCTTTTCCAGCGCCAGCCTGTCGAGTTCGGCGTCGTGGTTGGAGGTCCCGTCAAAGCCGACGACGCGCTCAAGCACGTCACACTCTGCCGCGCAGGTCTCCATCTCCTCCATGAGCCGGGTATCGCAGAGGGCAAATTGGATCTGTGCCTTGTCGACGTATTTCTTTAGCTCTGCGGCGCGCAACATCGGCATGGTGTTGACCACAACCGCGCCCGCCTTGGTGGCGGCCAGCCAGCAGGCCACCATCGCCGGATTATTGGCGGACCGGATCAGGATGCGGTTGCCGGGTTTGACGCCCAGATCCTCCACCAGCGCATGCGCCAGCCGGTTGGTCCAGTCGGCAAGCTCCTTATAGGTGCGCTGCCGCCCGTTGCCGATCAGGGCAGTACGGTCGCCAAAGCCCCGCTCCACCATGGCGTCTGTCAGCTCGACGCCCGCGTTCAGATGATCCGGGTAGTCAAACCCATCCATCAGGAAATTCGGCCATTGTTCCAGCGGCGGCAGCGCGTCGCGGGTGAATGTGTCGGTATGTGCGGTTGCGCCCAGTTTCATGACTTGCCCTCCATCGCCATCATGGCTTGCCGCGCGATCACCACGCGCTGCACGTCACTGGCCCCTTCATAAATCCGCAAGGCTCTGATTTCGCGATAGAGTTTTTCGACCATCGCACCAGAGCGCACGCCCTCCCCGCCAAAGAGCTGCACCGCCTTGTCGATCACAACCTGCGCCGCTTCGGTCGAGAACAGCTTAGCCATCGCCGCCTCGCGCGTGACACGCGCAGCACCGCTATCCTTGGTCCATGCGGCGCGGTAGACCAACAGGGCCGCCGCATCCACATCCAGCGCCATATCGGCGATATGCCCCTGCACCATCTGCAAATCAAAGAGCGGCGCACCCTGCACGTGACGCTCTGTGACACGTTGCAAGGCCTCGTCCAATGCGCGGCGCGCAAAGCCCAGCGCCGCCGCCGCCACCGTGGAGCGGAACACATCCAGTACCGACATGGCGATACGAAACCCCTGCCCCGGCGCGCCGATCATGGCGCTTGCGGGGACACGCACATCGGTGAAGCGCAAGGTTGCCAGCGGATGCGGCGCGATGGTCTCCAGCCGCTCCACCACCTCAAATCCGTCCAGATCCGGCGTCACAATAAAGGCCGAGAGCCCCTTGGCGCCCGGTTCCTCTCCGGTGCGAGCAAACAACGTGTAGACATCGGCGATCCCTCCGTTGGAGATCCAGGTCTTTTCACCATTCAGCACAAAGTCATCGCCATCGCGCACCGCCGTCATGGTAGAGTTCGCCACATCCGACCCCGATTGCGGCTCCGTCAGCGCAAAGGCGGCAATCGCCGCACCGCTGCGGGTTTTGGGCAGCCACGCCGCCTTCTGCGCATCGGTCCCAAACAGCGAAATCGCCCCGGTGCCAAGCCCCTGCATGGCAAAGGCAAAATCCGCCAGCCCATCGTGGCGGGCGAGGATCTCACGCGACAGACACAGCCTGCGCACATCAAGGCGCTCGCCGCCCTCTCCCTCGCCCGTGGGCCGCAAAACACCTGCCGCGCCAAGGTCGGCCACCAGCTTGCGACAGGCTGCATCGGTGTCGCTGTGATCAATCACCAACCCGGAGGTCACCGCCTCGACCTGCGCCGCCCAGTCGCGGTGCTCTTGGTCAAAAAAGGGCCAATTCAGAAAACTCTGGTCCGCCACGTTATCTTCCCCGTTGTTTTCATCTTCTTGTTAAATATCCTCGCCGAAGGCGAAATCCGGCGCTCTCAGTCGCCTTCAAACACTGGCCGCTCTTTGGCGACAAAGGCCTCATAGGCACGGCGGAAATCATTGCCCTGCATGCAGATCGCCTGCGCCTGCGCCTCGGCCTCGATGGCCTGTTCAAGGCTCATGGACCATTCCTGCGCCAGCATGGTCTTGGTCATGCCATTGGCAAACGTCGGCCCCTGCACGATGCGCTCCGCCATCTTCATGGCTTCCGCCTCCAGCGCGTCGCCCGCCACCACGCGGTTGAAAAACCCCCAGCGTTCGCCTTCCTCGGCGCCCAGCGATCGGCCCATATAGAGCAGCTCCGCCGCGCGGCCCTGACCGATGATACGCGGCAGCATGGCGCAGGCCCCCATGTCGCAGCCCGCAAGGCCCACACGGTTGAACAGAAAGGCCACCTTGGCCTCAGGGGCGGCAATGCGCAGATCACTCGCCATCGCCATGATCGCACCGGCCCCGGCGCAGATGCCATCCACCGCCGCAATCACCGGCTTGGTGCAATTGAGCATCGCCTTCACCAGATCCCCTGTCATGCGGGTAAAGGCCAAAAGCTCCTTCATGTTCATCTTTGTAAGCGGGCCGATGATGTCATGCACATCGCCGCCAGAGGAGAAATTGCCGCCATTGGGCACGATCACCACCGCATGCACCTCGTCCGAATAGGGCAGCGCCCGGAACCAGTCGCGCAACTCGGCGTAGCTGTCAAACGTCAGCGGGTTTTTACGCTCTGGCCGATTGAGCGAAATGCGGGCAATGCCGCCTTCGATGGTGCAATTGAAATGGGTTGTGTCGTGCAGGCTCATGTGAGGTCGTCCTTAGAAGTCTGGTTTGCGCCTATGGGCTGGATCTGATCCAGAAGCGCGCTCATATCCGTGATGTCATCTGCGCCAAGGCCCGCCATCATCTCATCGATCCAGGCCTCATGCTCGGCGGCAAGGCGGGCGAACTCTGCCTCACCCGCAGGGGTCAGTCGCGCCACCTGCGCACGGCGATCCCCGGGCACCGCAACCCGCAGCGCGAGGCCATCGTCGGTCAGCCGATCCACGATGCCAGTCACGTTGCCGTTTGAGACCCGCAGAAACTGCGACAGCTGGCTCATCTTGAGGCCCTCGGGATTGCGCGACAGCGCCGACATCACATCAAAACGCGGCAGCGTGGTATTGTGGCGATCGCGCAAGCGGCGGCGCAGCTCGGCCTCGATACTGCCAGAGGTCTTCAAGAGTTTCAGCCACAGGCGCAGACGAGCCTTGGAGGCCGCATCGCGGACCTCTGCGCGCGGTTTGGCGCTGCTCATATCTCACCCCCCGTCAGGGCCAAGGCATGGCCGTTGACCGAGGCCGCACCGCTCGATGCCAACCACAGCGCCGCATCCGCAACTTCCTCCGGCTGCACAAAACGCCCCTGCGGATTGTCCGCCTTGAGCGCGCCCGTAGCATCCTCGGCGCTCATGCCCGTCTTGGCGCGGATATTGTCGATACTGCGTTGAAGCATCGGCGTTTCCACAAACCCCGGACAGATTGCATTCACGGTAATGCCAGTACGGGCCAGTTCCTTGGCCAGACCGCGGGTCAGCCCCACCACCGCGTGTTTTGCCGCACAATAGGCACTGACATAAGGGTAGCCTTTGAGCCCGGCGGTCGAGGCCACGGCAATCATGCGCCCGTGTCCGGCTTCCTTCATGCCCGGCAGCACCGCCTGCCAGAGGTTCACCACGCCGTTGAGGTTCACCGCCATCATGGCATTCAGCATCTCTGGCTGCATCTTGGCAAAAGGCACGCTTTCAGCGGCACCCGCATTGGCAAGCGCCACGCTCACCGGCCCGCGCGCAGCCGCCGCGCGCGCCACAGCGGATGTGACGCTCGCCGCGTCGGTCACATCGCAGACCTCATAAGGAAGCCCCTGCTCAACAAGGGTTTTCTCTGTGCGCCCCATCAGGGTGACCGTGGCCCCCGCAGCGGCAAAAGCCTGCGCGCAGGCCGCCCCCACCCCCGTGCCACCGCCGGTAATCAGGACGTGTTCTTGGCTCAGATCTCTGCTCATGCGCGCAAGCTCTCCGCTTCTTTGTCCGCCAGCCGCCAGCTTTGATCGCGGCCCGCCTGATAGGGCAGCGGCCAGTCCGGAGCGGCGCGGTCACCAATCTTGGTGCCCTCACGCAGGGTCCAGTAGGGATCGGCCAGATGCGGGCGACCCACGGCCACCAGATCAGCCCGGCCCGCCATCAGGATCGAGTTGGCGTGATCGGCCTCAAAGATATTGCCCACCGCCATGGTGCAAATCCCGGCCTCGTTGCGGATCTGATCCGAGAATGGCGTCTGGAACATGCGACCATAGACGGGGTTGGCATCAATGGTGGTCTGACCGGCAGACACGTCGATCAGATCCGCCCCTGCCTCCCAGAAGGCACGGGCGATCTTGACCGCTTCGTCCGGGGTCACGCCATCCTCGCCCACCCAGTCATTGGCGGAGATGCGCACCGACATCGGTTTGCCCTCGGGCCAGACCGCGCGCATGGCGGCAAAGACCTCCAGTGGGTAGCGCAGACGGTTTTCAAGACTGCCGCCATAGTCATCACCGCGCTGGTTTGAGACCGGCGACAGGAACGACGAGATCAGATAGCCATGAGCCGCGTGCAGCTCGATCATGTCGAACCCCGCACGATCCGCCATCTCAGCCGCGCTCACGAATTGATCGCGGACCTCGTCCATCTCTGCGCGGGTGATTTCGCGCGGGGTGGCGTTTTGATCCGACCATCGAATGGCAGAGGCGCTGACGATATCCCAATTGCCCTCTGGCAGCGGCGCATCCATCTCGTCCCAACCGAGCTGGGTGGAGCCTTTGCGCCCCGAATGACCGATCTGGCAGCAGATCTTGGCATCCGTCTGCGTATGTACGAAATCGGCAATGCGGGACCATGCAGCCTCATGTTCTGGCGCATATAGCCCCGGACAGCCCGGGGTGATCCGGCCCTCTGGCGACACACAGGTCATCTCGGTATAGACCAGCCCCGCACCGCCCTTGGCGCGTTCGCCGTAGTGCACCAGATGCCAGTCGGTGGGACAGCCATCCTCGGCCTTGTACTGCGCCATGGGCGAGACCACGATGCGGCTCTTGAGGTCCATGTCGCGCAGGCGGAAGGGCGCAAACATCGGCGCGCGCAGCGGAGCGTCCTTAGGCGCACCGGCCTGATCCATGAACCAGCGTTCCGCGCTCTCAAGCCAGTCCTTGTCGCGTTCGCGCAGGTTTTCATGGCTGATGCGCTGGCTACGGGTCAGCATCGAGTAATTCAGTTGCACCGGATCGAGATCAAGATAGCGTTCGACCCGCTCGAACCACTCCATCGAGTTGCGCGCCGCCGATTGCAGGCGCAGCACCTCAAGGCGACGCTGTTCTTCGTAGTCCTCAAAGGCGCTTTGCAGATCGGGCTTTTCATGCAGCAGGTCAGCCAGCGCTATGGCGGATTCCAGCGCCAGCTTCGATCCCGACCCAATCGAGAAATGCGCCGTCGCGGCCGCATCGCCCATCAGGACCACATTCTCGTGGCTCCATTTTTCGCACAGAACCCGCGGGAAGCGGATCCAGGCCGAGCCGCGAATGTGGTTGGCATTGGTCATCAGCGCATGGCCGCCCAGATGATCCTTAAAGATCTCTTCGCAGACCTTGATGCTCTCCTGCTGGCTCATGGAGCCAAAGCCAAAGGCGTCAAAGGTCTCTTGCGTGCATTCCACGATGAAGGTCGCAGTGTCGTCATCAAACTGATAGGCATGCGCCCAGACCCAGCCGTGCTCGGTTTCCTCAAAGATAAACGTGAAGGCATCTTTGAAGGTCTGATGGGTGCCCAGCCAGACAAAGTTACACAGGCGCGTGTCCACATCCGGTTTGAACGTCTCTGCATAAAGGCTACGGGTGCGGGAATTGAGCCCATCGCTCGCAACAACCAGATCGTAGTCCTTGCGATAGTCCTCGGCACTTTTTGCTTCGGTCTCAAATTGCAAATCGACGCCCAATTCGCGTGCGCGCTCTTGCAGCAGGATCAACAGTTGCTTGCGTCCAATGCCGCAGAACCCGTGGCCGGAGGACACCTGCCGGGTGCCTTTGAAATGCAGCGCCACGTCGTCCCAATAGGCAAAATGCGCCCGGATCGACTGCGCACTTGTGGCGTCATTGGCGGCGAGATTGTCGAGCGTCTCATCCGACAGCACCACACCCCAGCCAAAGGTGTCATCGGCGCGGTTGCGCTCGATCACGGTGACGTCGTGACCGGGATCGCGCAGCTTCATCGAGATCGCGAAATACAGGCCCGCAGGCCCCCCTCCCAAGCATGCAATGCGCATCTGATCCTCATCCCCAATTCGGTTATTGATGGGAGAAGGTTCTGCGCATCTCAAAACAATTTCAAGCTTGAAATTTCTATTTTTAAAGCATTAACTGTGACGCCGCGTCAAATGCCCTCGGACCGACACCCATCACCATGCAGATTAATGCGTTGTTTTTACTAGAAATAACCTGTGTCACCACAACTAAAGCAACGCTTTGATTGCGATACACCACCCCTTCAGCACCCCATAGCTTACATGTGCAGGGGACCATAAGGCGCGGGTTTTCTCCGCCACTTACCCGAGTCGCGTGGTGCGCCGCGCTCTACCAGACCCCGGTTTCAGCGAGCATCGGCCATGAACTTGCCAGCGGCGCAGGCCCCGGAAGCGCGTGGTCGCAATACCAGATCTCCTCAGGCTGCACGTCCACAATCCGCTCCGCACCCTGAAAACGCGCCACACGGTCTGGGTTCCAGTCGACCGTCGCCAATCCAGTGAGAAAGACCCCCGCCCCGCTGCTGAAATCGGGGATAAACAGCCCCACGCGACCGTCGGCCTCGATATTGCCAAGCGTGTTGAAAAAGCGGTTGCCCGAAAAATCCGGAAACGACAGCGAACCATCGGCGTTGATCGTCAGAAATCCGGGTCGCCCACCGCGATGCGAGGCATCGATGCCATCGGTTGGATCGTCCGACATCTCCGCCGCGCGCGAGGCGATAAAGAAGGTATCGGCCCGCGCCACCAAGGCGCGGCTGCGCGCGTCCCAATCGGGCAGTGCGGTCGCCACCGGCGCGGGCGGATTGGCGGGCCACAACAGATCGCGCGTCTGGATATACTGCGGACAATTGCCAAAGCTCAGGTCCACAGCGATCTCGAACCCCTCGCTATTGACCGCGCGGATGGTGCCATTCATCCGGTTGCGGCGACGGCTGGACAGCTCCATGCCAACAACGCCCACTTTCGCACCGGGCCGCACATCGAGCCAGAGCGTATCGCCCAGCACCGGCCGCGCGCCCACCGCAAAACGCCGGGGATCGCGTGCACGCAAGAACCCGACCTCGCCCACCGCAGGCGTCGCCCAAACCTGTCCGCGCGCATCCAGGAGGCCGAGGAACAGCACCGGCAGGCTCTCGAAGAAATCACGGTGCTGTTGCGGCATTTCCGGACGGATGGCATGGGCCACCCGCTCTCGGTAACTCTCTGCCACACCCGCCCGGCGTTGCAGGATCAGCTCACCTGCGTGAAAGACATGGTTTGCACGGAACATGCGGGCACTCCTCAGGCGATTTCGGGAATGGGGGAGGCCTGCATCGGCACAAAGCCCTTGACCCCCTGCACCCGGTCGATCCACGCCCGCACCAGAGGATAGTCCGCAAGGTTCACGCCCCCCTCGGGCGCATGGGCGATATAGGCGTAGGCCGCGACATCGGCGATCGTGGAGCTGTCGCCCACAAGGAAATCCCGCCCCGCGATCATGCCCTCCATCAGACCAAGGAACGTATGGCTGGCCTCGCGCGCCGCGATGGCCTCAGCCGTATCTCCCGCGCCGATCAATGTCCGCCACCGCGCGCGTGAGGGGCCGGTTGCCACATGCGATACCGTCAGCGACAACCAGCGCTGCACCTCGGCGGCAGATTTGGGCGCGGTCGGCAACCAGTCGGTCCCCGCACCATAGGCCTGCACCAGATAGACAAGGATCGCATTGGAATCCGCAACCAGAGTGCCGTTGTCGTCGATCACCGGCACCTGACCCAACAGATTGAGTTCGAGAAACTCCGGCGCTTTATGCGCGCCCTTCAGCAGGTCGACCTCAATGAGCTCATACAGCAGATCTAGGATCGACAGCATCATCTCCACCCGGTGGCAGTGACCAGAGAGCGGGTGGCGGTAGAATTTGATCGGGGCGGCGTTGGCGGGGAAATCGGGGGTCATCTGGTTTTCCTCAGGGGTCAAAGGCCAAGATCGCTCAGGCTTGGGTGGTCGTCGGGGCGACGGCCCAACGGCCAGTGGAACTTGCGATCTGCTTCGGTGATGGGATGTTCGTTGATGGAGGCATGGCGTTCTTCCATCAGACCGTTCTCGTCAAACTGCCAGTTTTCGTTGCCATAGGCGCGGAACCAATGGCCGCTGTCGTCGCGATATTCATAGGCGTAGCGCACGGCGATCCGGTTGCCGTCAAAGGCCCAAAGCTCCTTGATCAGCCGATACTCCAGCTCACGCGCCCATTTGCGGGTCAGAAAGGCCTCGATCTCGGTCCGGCCCACGGGAAACTCGGCGCGGTTGCGCCAGCGGCTGTCGGGCGTATAGGCCAGCGTCACCTTGGCGGCGTCCCGACTGTTCCAGCCGTCCTCGGCAAGACGTACTTTCTCGATCGCACTTTCACGGGTGAAGGGTGGCAGCGGTGGGCGGGGCGTGAGGGTCATTTTGGTCTCCAGTTGTGGCGCGGTGGTCAGCGCCTCTGGTGACAGAGATAAATCACCCCGTTGTGTAAAATAATACGGCATGAAAGAAAGAGATAATTTCAGATTTTGACAGCAATCAGGACAAAATCCATGGACCGCATTCAAAGCATGCAGGTGTTTGTCGCCGTGGCGGAGGAAGAGGGCTTTGCCGCCGGGGCCCGCCGGGTAGGCCTAAGTGCGCCATCGGCCACACGGGCGATCAACGGCTTAGAGGCGCAACTGGGCGCGCGGCTTTTTACCCGCACCACCCGGCGCTTACATCTGACGGATGTGGGACGGCGCTATCTGGACGATGTGCGCCATATCCTGACCTCCTTGCAGGCCGCCGATGATGCGGCGCGCGGGGCGGCCAGCGCCCCGGTGGGACTATTGCGGCTGACCTGCCCCAATGAGTTCGGGCGGATTTACATCCTGCCGATCCTGCTGGACTATCTCGATCAATACCCGGAGATGCGGGCCGAGCTGGTGCTGTTGGACCGGGTGGTGAATATCGTCGAAGAGGGCTTTGATGTGGCCCTGCGGATCGGGCATCTGCCCTCCTCAACGCTGTCAGCGGTCAAAGTCGGCGCGGTGCGCCGGGTGGTCTGTGCTGCGCCCTCCTATCTGGAGAGATACGGCACGCCAGAGGTTCCGGCAGACCTTGCTGCGCATCGCATCGTGGCGATCAACGCGGTCTCTTCCGCGACGGAGTGGAGGTTTGGCACCGACCAACAAGACGCGGTGCGCATTACGCCGCAGCTCTGTGTCAGTACCGTTGCGGCCGGGCTGGACGCTGCGCGCGCAGGCTGGGGCATCTGCCGGATGCTGTCCTATCAGGCCGGACGCGATGTGGCTGCGGGGCACCTCGCCTGCCTGCTGGAGGAGTTTGAGCCAGACAGCATGCCAATCCATCTGGTCCATGCAGAAGGGCGGCGCGCACCGGCAAAGGTGCGCAGCTTTATTGACTTTGCCCGCGACCGGCTGCGCGCGGACCCCGTCCTTCAGGCGTTATCATCCAGCAAGGGCTGTGGGCTGAGCGTTTAAAAATCCAAGCCCAAATCGACTGTGCGCGCCGAATGCGTGAGCGCCCCTGAGGAGATATAATCCACGCCTGTAGCGGCAATCGCTGCCACCGTGTCGCGTTTGACGTTGCCGCTGGCCTCCAGCGCCAGACGTCCGGCGTTGATCTGCACTGCCTCACGCAGCTGATCCGGCGTCATATTGTCCAAGAGCACCACAGAGGCACCGCCGACCTCCAGGACCTCGCGCAGCTGATCCAGCGTGTCCACTTCGATTTCCACCGCCATCATATGGCTAGCGTTCGCCTTCGTGGCGTCCAGTACCGCGCGGATACCGCCCGCAGCGGCGATGTGGTTGTCTTTGATGAGGATCGCATCCGAGAGCGAATAGCGGTGATTGAACCCACCGCCATGCAGCACTGCGAGTTTTTCCACCATGCGCAGGCCGGGCGTTGTCTTGCGGGTGCAGGTGATGCGCGCCTCGGTGCCGCGCGTCTCGGCCACCATCGCCGCTGTCAGGGTTGCAATCCCCGTCAGGCGGCCCGCAAAGTTCAGCGCCACCCGTTCGCCCATCAGGATCGAGGCTGCTTTGCCCTCGATCTCCATCAGCACATCGCCGGGCTGACAGGCGGCCCCATCTGCAACGAGGGTGTTCACCCGCAGGTTTGCATCGACCAGTCGGAACGCAAGTGCAGCCACCTGCATGCCAGAGACCACGGCCTCTTCGCGGGCGCACAGACGGGCGGAATAGGTCACATCGTCCGGGATCACCGCGCGGGTGGTCACATCGCCATAAGAGCCAAGATCTTCCATAAGGGCGGATTTGACCAAAGGTTCAAGGATCAGGTCAGGCAGAGTGGCAAAGCTCATGAGGTCTCCGGGTCGGATACGTAAGGGTCAAGCAGGCTGTCGCGCAGCGCCTTCGCCGCATCCCATGTCAGGCGGGAACGGCTGGCCAGCGCGGGTAAGGGTTCGGGGAAGTCAGACCGTTCATGCGCACCACGGCTCTCTTCGCGCATCAGTGCGGCGACCGCGATCATGGTGGCAGCGGTACAGATGTTCTGAAACGACTCGCAGTCGGGCTGTTTGGCGCAAAGGGCCGCGATCTCGCGCAGCGCAGCGCGTAGCCCATCGGCGTCGCGCACAACACCGACATTGCGTGTCATGCATTGGCGCAGGGATGCCACAAGCGCGGGATCAGCCCCCTCGCCGCCGGGCGGCAACTCAAGATGAACCGGCGCCGCCTCGCGGGTTTCCCCCTGCCCTCGTGCAATATCCTCTGCCGCGCGACGGGCATAGACCAGCGCCTCCAAGAGACCATTGGAGGCCAGACGATTGGCACCATGCAGCCCCGTCGAAGCACATTCACCACAGGCCCAAAGCCCCGCAAGCGAACTGCGCCCGTCCAGATCTGTGGCGATACCGCCCATATGATAATGCGCTGCTGCCGCCACCGGAATCGGGTCCTGTGTGGGGTCGATACCGTTCCGCGCACAGGACCCGCTGACTGCGGGGAATAGCGTGGTGATACTCTCACCAAGTGCGGCCCGTGTATCCAGCAAGGGGCGCTTGCCTGCCTGAGACTGTGCAAAAATGGCCCGTGCCACCACATCACGCGGCGCCAGCTCCGCGTCGGGGTGTTCGTCCAGCATGAACCGCTCACCGGCGGCATTCACAAGGATTGCACCCTCGCCGCGCAGCGCCTCAGTCGCCAGTGGGGCCGGGTCTTCGCCTACATCCATCGCGGTGGGATGGAACTGCACGAACTCCGCGTCAGCGATCTCGGCACCTGCGCGCGCGGCCATGCCCAGCGCCTGCCCCCGGATGCGGGGCGGGTTGGTGGTGATCGCATAAAGCCCGGCGCTGCCGCCACCGGCCATCAGCACCGCACTGCCACTTAGCAATAATGCGGCTGATCCTTCAGGCGCGGAAGAGATGAGCCGCACGCCCGTCACAGTGCCATCGTGAACCTCCAGACCCTCGGCCAACACCCCTTCGATTACCTGAATCGAGGGCGTCGCGCGGACCCGTTCGATCAACGCGCGCATGATCTCAGCCCCGGCCTGATCACCCTTGACCCGCACCACGCGGGCAAAACTATGCGCCGCCTCGCGCGACATCACATAGCCGCCGTCCTCAGTCCGATCAAAAGGCGCGCCAAGCGTGGTGAGATCAAGGATATGTTCGCGTGCCTCACGGGTGACCAATGCGGCGACCTCGGCATCCACAGTCCCAGCACCGGCGCGGGTGGTATCAATGGCATGCGCTTCGGGGCTGTCGCTCACGTCCATCGCGGCGGCCACACCGCCCTGCGCCCAAGCCGAGCTTGCCCCCTGCCCCAATGGATCAGGGGAGATCATCACCACCGGGCGCGGCGCCAGCGTCAGCGCCGCATAAAGCGCCCCCAGCCCCGCACCGATGATGACGATGCGGTTGCTTTGGATGTCCTGAGAGCTTTCCATGCTGCGCTTAGATGCCCAGCTTGCGCGACAGGTCGATCATCGCCTGCACCGCGTGACGCGCCTTGGCGGCCATTTCGGGCTCGACCTCGACCTGACCCTCCATGGAATGCAGCGACCACAGGACCTTTTCCAGCGTGATCTTCTTCATATAGGGGCACATGTTGCAGGGGCCGACAAACTCGACCTCTGGCAGTTCATCCGCGATGTTGGACGCCATCGAGCATTCGGTAATCAGCAGTGCCTTTTCCGGTTTCTCATCGGTCACATATTTCAGGATACCGCTGGTGGAGCCGGAGAAATCGGCCTCCGCCACTACATCCGGTGGGCATTCCGGGTGGGCAATCAGCCGGGTGCCGGGGTTCCATTCGCGGAAATCGCGCAGATCCTGGGCAGAGTATTGCTCGTGCACGATGCAAGAGCCCTCCCACCAGACCACGTTCTTATGCGGCACATCGCGGGCCACGTTCTGCGCCAGATACTGATCCGGCGTCATGATGACCGTGTCGCTCTCCATCGCGCCGACGATCTGCGCCGCGTTGGAGGAGGTGCAGCAAATATCAGAAGCCGCTTTCACCTCGGCAGTGGTGTTCACATAGGAAACCACCGGCGCACCGGGATACCGGCGGCGCATTTCCTCGACCCCTTCGGCGGTGATCGATTCCGCAAGGCTGCAGCCTGCTTCCATGTCGGGCATCAACACCGTTTTGGAAGGGCTCAGGATCTTGGAGGTTTCGGCCATGAAATGCACGCCGCATTGCACGATCACATCCGCCTCGACCTCGGTGGCCTTTATCGCCAATTGCAAGCTGTCGCCGACAAAATCGGAAATGCCGTGGAAAATCTCGGGCGTCATGTAGTTATGGCCAAGGATCACCGCGTTGCGCTTGGCCTTCAGCTCATTGATCGCCTTGACGTATGGCGCATAGAGCACCCAATCGACAGGCGACACCACGCGGGACATGCGCTGATAGACATCAGACATGGACTCGGCGAGTTCGGGGTTCGGAGTGAGATCGTAGTGCTGGGACAATGCGCTGCGCAGCACGGGAATATCGAGCGACATGGCTGGGTTTTCCCCTCGTATGGTCGCGGGCCGCCTGAAGATCGTAACGGCACCGAAAAATCGGACGCGGTTGTGGAAGAGCGCTCGCGTCCGGTCACGCCTCGCATAGTACCATGCGAGTATGGGCCTGTGCATACCCGCAGGACCCTGACCGTGCAAGCATCCGCCTCCCCCTCACCACACCAAGCGTCACATTTTCGTCATGCCCATGGACGCGGCGGCGCGGATCGCGCAATCAGAGGGAGATTGCAGGAGTATCGCCGCAGATATGCGGCTTATACTGCACCCAAGATTTGTCCCAGAACGAGGATCGCCATGAAACGCATGTTGTCTCTTGCCCTTGCCCTCGCGCCGCTTTCGGCGTGGGCCTCTCCCGATCCGGCGGACTGGCCCACTGTGCTGGAAGAAGCGCAGGGTCAAACCGTGCATTGGCATGCGTGGGGAGGCTCCACCGCGACCAATGATTTTATCGCATGGGTCGGGGAACGGCTCGCGGACGACTACGATATCACCCTCACTCATGTGAAACTGGAAAACACTGCCGATGCGGTGACGCGGGTGCTGACAGAGAAATCCGCAGGTCAGGACGAGGATGGTGCGGTGGACCTGATCTGGATCAACGGCGCCAACTTTGCCTCCATGAAAGACGCCGATCTGCTGTTTGGCCCCTTCGCCGAGGCGCTGCCGAACTGGCAATATGCCAACACGGAGAACAGCACCCTGACGCATGATTTTACCGTCCCGACCGAGGGCTATGAGTCCCCATGGGCGATGGCGCAGGTGGTGTTTATGCATGACACCAAAGACCTGCCCGAACGCTTAGGATCAATGGATGCGCTATTGGACTGGGCCCGCGAACACCCCGGACGCTTCACCTATCCGCAGCCGCCAGATTTCCTCGGCACCACTTTCCTGAAACAGGCATTGGTCGACCTGAGCGACAACCCCAAGGCGCTCTCTGAGCCCGTCAATGAAGACAATTATGTCGAGGTGACCGCACCGCTGTGGGCTTTCATTGAGGAGCTGACGCCGCTGTTGTGGCGTGAGGGGCGCGCCTACCCACCCACCGGCCCGCGCCAGCTGCAACTGATGAACGATGATGAGATTGATCTGGCGATTTCCTTCAGCCCCGGCGAGGCCAGCACCGCAATCGCCAATTATCAACTGCCTGAAAGCGTGCGCACTTTCGTGCTCGACAAGGGCACCATTGGCAATGCGTCTTTCGTGGCAATCCCTTATAATTCAGGCTCCAAGGCTGCATCCATGGTGGTGGCAAACTTCCTGATGTCGCCCGAGGCCCAGTTGCGCGCCCAAGACCCCGAGGTACTGGGCTATGGCACCGTGCTTGATATGAACGCCTTGCCGGTTCAGGATCGGGCGGCCTTCCGCACGCTGGATCTGGGAATTGCGACGCTTTCGCCCGAGGAACTCGGCGCTGTGCAGCCGGAACCACATCCGAGCTGGATGACCCGCATCTCCGAGGATTGGGTGGCCCGCTACGGCGTCGGCAACTGAGCCTTAGAACGCAACTTCTGTGCGCCCCTCCCTTGCCCTGCCCCCGGTCCTGCCGCTGCTGACCATATTGGTTCTCATCGGGCCTGTTCTGGCCGGGCTATGGGGCACCGTTAGTGCGGCCTTCGGGCATCTGCCGGTGGCGGGGCTGCAGGGGCCGTCACTGACGCCGTTTCAGACGCTGTGGGAATGGCCGGGGCTATCGGCCTCGGTGCGCCTCAGCCTTGTAACGGGCGGGCTTGCCACATTTCTTTCGCTGGCGATCACGCTGCTGCTGCTCGCAGGCTGGTCCGGTACGCGCCCCTTTCGTGCGGTCCTGCGGCTGTTGTCGCCGCTATTATCGGTGCCGCATGCCGCCGCCGCCTTTGGGCTGATGTTCCTGATCCAACCTTCAGGCTGGATTTCTCGCGCGCTCAGCCCGTGGCTCACGGGTTGGCAGCGCCCGCCCGATGTGTTGTTTGTGCAGGACTCGATGGGCCTTGCGATGACGCTGGGGCTGGTGGTCAAGGAAGTGCCGTTCCTGCTGCTGATCAGCCTCGCGGCCCTTAGCCAGATCGACACTCAAGGCCGCCTGCGCGTTGCCTTGGCGCTTGGATATGGGCGCATGGCCGCATGGATGTTTGGCGTGCTGCCTGCGCTTTATGCTCGTATTCGTCTGCCGGTCTATGTGGTGCTTGCCTACTCCATGTCGGTGGTCGATGTGGCGGTGATCCTCGGGCCCAACACGCCACCGCCGCTGTCCGTACAGATCGTGCGCTGGATGGGAGAGCCGGACCTTACGCTGCGCACACTGGCCTCGGCGGCGGCATTGGTGCAACTGGCACTGGTCATCGGCGCGCTTCTGCTCTGGCACGGGGGGGAACGTGCGCTTGCCGCACTGGGCCGACGTCTGATCTACTGCGGGCCGCGCCTGTCGCGGGATGGCCTCTGGCGCGCATTTGGTCTCATGACGGCTTTGCTCTGTGTGGGGCTGGTTTTGGCCGGGCTTGCGGGGTTGGTGGTCTGGTCTTTTGCCGCCCGATGGAGCTTTCCCGACATTCTCCCTGAGGGCTACAGCCTGCGCAGTTGGCAACGCAACGGCCCTGCCGCGATGGAGACACTCACGACCACCTTTGCCATCGCCCTTGCTGCCACCCTTGCCGGGCTGGTCCTGACGCTGGGGTGTCTTGAAACCGAAGAGCGCCGCAATCTGCGCCTCACGCGCAAGGGGCTTTGGCTCTTGTATTTGCCGCTCCTGGTGCCACAGACCGCCTTCCTGCCGGGCATGCAGACGCTTTTACTGGGCTTTAGCATCGATCGCACACTCTGGGCGGTGATGCTCGCGCATCTGGTCTTTGTGCTGCCCTATCTGCGCCTGTCCCTCGAAGGCCCCTACAAGGCGTGGGATGCGCGCCTTGGTGCGGTGGGCGCGGCGATGGGGGCTTCTCCGAGCCGTATTTTCCTGACCCTGCGGCTGCCGATGCTGTTGGCCCCGGTGATGACTGCGCTGGCAGTGGGTATGGCGGTCTCGGTCGGGCAATATCTGCCGACGCTCTTGGTGGGCGGCGGGCGTGTCCAGACCCTCACCACCGAGGCTGTCGCCCTTGCCGCCGGTGGCGACCGCCGTGCCATTGGCCTATACGGGCTGTTGCAAACGGCGGCGGCACTATTGCCATTTGTGCTGGCGCTGACCCTGCCGCTGATCGTCTGGCGCAACCGGAGAGGACTGCAACATGGCTGAGGGCCTGAGACTGCGCGCCCTGCGCATCAAACACGGCGATCGCCCCTTGCTGGAACTCGACCTCACCGTGCCCCCCGCCACCATTCTGAGCGTGATGGGACCATCAGGCGTGGGCAAATCCACCCTGCTTGCGGCGATCACCGGGCAGATGAGCGCGGATTTCGGCCTTGAGGGCGAGATCCTCCTGAATGGCCGCGACCTCTGCCCCCTGCCCCCGCAGGAGCGCCGTGTCGGCATCCTGTTTCAGGACCACCTGTTGTTTCCGCACCTGAGCGTCGGGGCCAATCTCGCCTTTGGCCTCGCGCCGCAGGTCCGAGGCCGCGCCCGTCGCGCGCGCATCAAAGACGCACTGGCAGAGATCGGCCTTGAAGGCTTTCACAACCGCGACCCGGAGACGCTCTCGGGCGGTCAAAAAGCCCGCGTGGCCCTGATGCGGATGCTGCTCTCCGAGCCGGATCTCTTGTTGCTGGACGAGCCGTTTTCGCGACTGGACGCCACCCTGCGCAGCCAGATGCGCGATCTGGTGTTCACCTTCGCCCGCGACCGCGCGCTGCCGGTGCTGATGGTGACACATGATGCCGCAGACGCCGAGGCCGCAGGGGGGCCGATTGTTCAGTTGGAGTCGTGAAGGGCTGAGGCGAAACAGTCAGCTACTATCCGGGGCCGTAAGGCAAAGCCGCACGGCCCGCGCCTGACCTTCCCCCCGGGAAGGCGCATTCGCACCTCCCCAAGGTCAGGCACGAGCTTTGTTCGTGATTCGAAACGAATGCAAATCTCTGAAAATACAGATTAATGCTCTCGGCGCATGGTGTATTTCAAATCGCTTTAAGCGCGCATTTCATCATTGACAGAAAACATCTTCTGGCATTTGATTTCGTGCATTAACGACTGCAAGGATACGTAATGGATTGTAGCTTTGAATTGAAGTTCAAAGGAAAATGGGCCGACCAACATGCTATTGAGTTTTATGATGTTTCACAAGCGATGGCAGGATTTGAGCGCGTCGTTGCGCTAACCACACACCTACTAATCAACGGCAAGGTAATTACTCAATCTCCCAGCGCCAAAGGATTTAAGTTAGTGGCACTTCCTCCCGAGGAGGGGAGTTGGAAACTGACCGTTGGGTTGGTCGGAGCGATGGGACCGGCAATTATGGCCTTTGGGACCGCCGCTCCCGATACCGCCTTCGGCTGGCTCACAAAATCTGCTGTAGAATATGTTATTCAGGAAACTTTGGGCTTTACTCCAAACTTTGACGAAACGCTGGGTGCGCAGATTAGGAAGTACCGGAATTCGGGACCACGGCGGTCAATTTCCGACGATTTATCTGTGGAAAGGTTTGACTCACTAATCGAAAAGACAGAAAGTGGCGTAAAATCTCTCCACAGACCGATCGTTTATTCTGGCAGCGCTGAAGTCGCTAGTTTTGGATATCGTGTAGGACCTGATGAAGGTCAAATGGATGTCTACGCGGATGCAAGTACATTCGAATACATCGACAAGACAATCACGAGTGACAATTTCTCTGAGTACTGTGGGGTCGTTTCCAGCTACAACGCCAATACGTTTCGTGGACGGTTGTACATTCCTGAGGAAAAACGCACCGTCCCATTCGAACTTGGTGATACCGTTCGCAACGCCAGCGTTGTCAACGCCATTACGTCGAGTCTTAGTACGAACGCCACCCAAGTACTTGCAGGAGGGGGTGAGCCGACAAAAGAAGTTTGCTTCACTGCGTACCGCAACGAAACTAAGACTGGAAGATTGAAGAGTTTATTAGTTGTAGAGGTGTAGAGTTGAGGGCGGGGTAATCCCCCGCCGCTCATTCTGTTTTACCGCACAAACTTCTTGTGCTTCAGGCGCTTGGGCTCCAATGCGTCCGGTCCCAAGCGGCGTTTCTTGTCTTCCTCATAGTCTTCGAAGTTGCCCTCGAACCACTCCACATGCGCGTCGCCTTCAAAGGCGAGGATGTGGGTACAGATCCGGTCGAGGAAGAAACGGTCGTGCGAGATCACCACCGCGCAGCCGGCAAAATCGACCAGCGCATCCTCAAGCGCACGCAGGGTTTCCACGTCGAGGTCGTTGGTCGGCTCGTCGAGCAGCAGCACGTTGCCGCCTTCCTTCAAAAGGCGCGCCATGTGGACACGGTTGCGCTCACCACCAGAGAGGAGGTTCAGCTTCTTCTGCTGATCGCCGCCCTTGAAGTTAAACGAGGAACAATAGGCGCGCGAATTGACCTGCGCATCGCCCAGCTCAATAATCTCGGCACCACCGGAAATCGCTTCCCAGACGGTGTCACTGTCGTTGAGGTCATCGCGGGACTGATCAACGTAAGAGAGCTTCACCGTGTCGCCATATGTGACGGAGCCCTCGTCGGGCTGCTCCTGACCGGTGAGCATTTTAAACAGCGTCGATTTACCAGCACCGTTGGGGCCGATCACGCCGACAATGCCACCGGGCGGCAGCGAGAAGGACAGCCCTTCGACCAGCTGCTTGTCGCCATAGTGTTTGCCGAGGTTTTCGACCTCGATCACCTTGCCACCCAGACGCGGACCGTTGGGGATGACGATCTGGGCGCGCCCGACCTTTTCCCGCTCGGAGGTGTTGGCCATCTCGTTATAGGCGGCGATACGGGCCTTGGATTTGGCCTGACGGGCTTTTTGACCCTGCCGCATCCATTCGAGTTCGCGCTCCAGCGTTTTTTGCTTGGCTTTGTCTTCGCGGGCTTCCTGCTCCAGACGTTTGGCCTTTTGCTCCAGCCAGCTCGAGTAGTTGCCCTCGTAGGGAATACCGCGCCCCCGGTCGAGTTCCAGAATCCAGCCGGTGATGTCATCGAGGAAGTAACGGTCGTGGGTGACGCAGAGGATGGTGCCCTTGTAGTCAATGAGGTGCTGTTGCAGCCAGGCGATGGTTTCCGCGTCCAGGTGGTTGGTCGGTTCGTCGAGCAGCAGCATGTCGGGCGCTTCAAGCAGCAGTTTGCACAGCGCCACGCGGCGTTTTTCACCGCCTGAGAGATCCTTGATCGCCGCATCATCCGGCGGGCAGCGCAGCGCCTCCATGGAAACGTCGACCTGACTGTCGAGATCCCAGAGGTTCTCGGAATCGATGGCGTCTTGCAGCGCCGTCATCTCTTCCATCAACTCGTCGGTGTAGTTTTCGGCCATTTCAACCGCGATCTGGTTGAAGCGGTCGACCTTGTCTTTCTTTTCCTTCACGCCCAGCATGACGTTTTCACGCACGGTGAGGCTCTCATCAAGCTGCGGCTCCTGCGGCAGGTAGCCAACCTTGGCCCCCTCAGCCGACCAGGCCTCACCGGTGAAGTCCGTATCCATACCGGCCATGATCTTCATCAGGGTCGATTTACCGGCACCGTTGACGCCGACAACACCGATTTTCACGCCGGGCAGGAAGGACAGATGGATGTTTTCAAAGCATTTCTTGCCACCCGGGTAGGTCTTGGAGACACCCTGCATGTGGTAAACGTACTGGTAGGAGGCCATGGGATTGCTCCGTCATTAGGGGAAAGAGTTTGGCCGCTGTGATAGCGCGTGCGACGGGCAGGAGCAATCGCTGCCGTGCAGGTGCGCGAGCGGGCGAGTCATCGCGCGCCTTGCCGTGACGTCATTGACCATATTCTGACCACATTTATCTACAATTCTTCCAGACATGCAGCCCATATCCGCAGAAGCGGAGAGTCGCAGAACGCCGGGCGAGGCAACAGGAGACCAAATATGATCGTGGCAGCACTCATCCTCGGGGTCATAAGCGGGGCATTGTCCGCGCTCAGTGCAGGGCTGTTTTTTGATGTGAGTTTTTGGGTCTGCTGTGCTATATATATGTCGACAGGGCTCTTTGTGACGGTGCTAACGCTCTTTGTTGCAACAGTTTTGCGCGCGCGTCGCGAGGACACAATGGAACGCGACGACCGGTCCATCGCCCATGCCTGAGGTGGCCTTTGATCCGGCGATGTACGGGTGTCGAAATAAGCCCTTTTTGTTTCTGGCGCGATCTCGCTCAAACAGCATCAAACACCGTCTCGTTAACCTTTTCTCAACACAATTCTGCTAGTTTAGGATGAGCAGCTTTGAACAAATCAATTAAAGATTGAACGTCAAAGCACCGTAATTCGGCTCGATATTGGGTCGAAAACTGACTGAGGGAGGATCGCAAACAATGGCTTTCGCTGGATTGCTCCTAGGCATGGTCGCAGGGCTGATCACCGCCTCCATCGGGTATATCGCATTGGATCTGTCGATCTTGGTCTGCCTGCTTATCTATTCCTTCGTCGGCGCCCTCAGCACATTGAGTGTCACGCTTTTTGCGCATTTGTTGCACAACCGTTCGTCCGAGTGGGAGTCAAACTCCTCGCATGAAACCGCGGTTGGCTGACACCTGAGAGATCACTCCTCGACGCAAGTGAACTCTTCTAACTCCGGTCGCCGTGGGCGGGGTTTAGCCTCCACCTTAAACGCGCATTTCGATGATAGATGTGCCACTTGTGATGCGGTGTCATATCAGATGCGCGCCTGTCCGCCCCCGATCTTGCGCGACAACGAACCGACTGCCGCGCAAGCCGTTGCCTTCCCCTGCTAAATCTGCGCATCAATCCGATGATGAGACATGCGTATCCCTATCTCGCGCCCGGCATGACCGTGGGCCTATTGGGTGGATCTTTTGATCCCCCCCACGAAGGTCATGTGCAGATCTCGCGCGCGGCTCTGAAACGCTTTGGTCTGGATCAGTTGTGGTGGCTGGTGACCCCCGGCAACCCGCTGAAGGAAAACCCGCCTGCCTCCATGGCCCGTCGCGTGCAGGCGGCCCGCGAGATCATGGACCACCCAAAGGTGCGCATCAGCGATATCGAAGCTCGCCTCGGCACGCGCTACACCGCCCAAACCCTGCGCGCCTTGCGCAAGTCTTACCCCCGCGTGCGGTTTGTCTGGCTGATGGGCGCGGATAACCTCGCTCATTTTCACCGCTGGAAAGATTGGCGCGAAATCCTCGACAGCGTGCCAGTGGGGGTTCTGGCCCGCCCCGGCGAACGCATTTCCGCAAGACTGTCTCCGGCCGCGCGCATCTACAGTCGCTACCGCATTCCCGCCGCACAGAGCCAGCGGTTGGCGCGGGCTGAAACCCCTGCCTGGTGTTTTCTCAATGTCCCGATGATCGACGCCTCATCCACGGAGATCCGCAAACGTGGTGGCTGGTCCGAATGACCCACGCCCGGCGCAACCGACGTGCCACGTCACAAAAACTTCTTGGTGATATGACCTTCAAAGCATTTGCCCTTGGCTTGGGAATTTGATTCACAATGTTCACCATGATTTCACGTCGTCGCTTCCTCAGCACCGCCCTCGCAGTTCTCGCCACCGGCCCGGCCCTCGCCAACGCCCCCGGCCTCACCCCGCGCCCCAAGGCACGCGGCGTCAGCCCCTACACCCCCGGTGCGGACGGGCTGGAGGCCATCCTCAAAGGTGCAGGGCTTTCGGGTGAAAGCGCCTGCGTGGTCGCAGATGCCCGCACCGGTCAGATACTCGAAAGCGCGCGGGGCGACGCCGCGCTTCCCCCCGCCAGCGTCGCGAAGGTTTTGACCGCGCTCTATGCGCTCGACTCGCTGGGCGCAGGCTACCGTTTTCGCACCCGCCTGATTGCCACAGGTCCACTCAGCAACGGCATCATCCAAGGCGATCTGGTATTGGCCGGAGGGGGTGATCCTACCCTCGACACCGACGCGCTAGCCGATCTTGCAGCCCAGATGAAGGCCGCCGGAGTACGCGGTATCTCTGGCCGTCTGTTGGTCTGGGACGACATGCTGCCCTATGTGCGCTCGATCGACCCGGATCAGCCCGACCACATCGGCTACAGCCCCTCGGTGAGCGGTATTGCCCTGAATTTCAACCGGGTTCACTTTGAGTGGAAACGCGCAGGCGGCAGCTGGGCCATCACCATGGACGCCCGCACTCAAAAATACCGCCCCGATGTCTATACTTCCAAGATGGCGCTCGCCCGTCGTGACCTGCCCGTCTACAGCTATCAGGATAAGGCAGGCGTCGATCACTGGACCGTTGCCAGCGGGGCGCTCGGCAATGGTGGCGCGCGCTGGTTGCCGGTACGCAACCCTGCGCTTTATGCAGGGGATGTATTCCAGACGCTGTCGCGCGCAAATGGCATCTCGCTTCCCAACCCCAAAGTGACCTCCTCGCTGCCCGGCGGCAATGTCATCGCACAGATCCAGAGCGCGCCCTTGCCGGACCTGCTGGAAGCGATGCTCAAATATTCCAACAACCTGATGGCCGAAATGATCGGCATGACCGCAACCGTCAATCGCGGCAGCCGCCCCTCCAGCCTCAAATCCTCCGCTCAGATCATGAACGATTGGGCGCGCAGCAACCTCGGAATGCAGCGCTGTCGGATGGTGGATCACTCTGGCCTTGGCGAAGAATCCCGCCTCACCGCAGACGACATGGTGCGCGCGTTGATCGCCTCGCGCCGCACCGGCGCGCTAAAGCCGCTGCTAAAGCCCTATTATTTCAGCGACGCCAAAGGCCGCCCCATAAAAACCCACCCGGTCAAGATCGCAGCAAAGACCGGCACGCTGAACTTCGTCTCCGGCCTTGGCGGTTTTATCACCACCCCGGACGGCAATGAGCTGGCGTTTGCGATCTTCAGCGCCGATCAGCGCGCCCGGGCCAAAATCAGCCGCGCCGAACGCGAACGCCCTCGCGGCGGGCGCAGCTGGAACACGCGTGCCAAGAAACTACAAGAAAGCCTGCTGGACCGCTGGGGGCAGGTCTACGGCTCCTGACCCACATAAAAAGGGGCGCATCCTCGCGCCCCTCTCGGTCCGTAAGACATCTCTTCTAACCAGAAATATCCCGGAGCGCGAGGCAGCGCCTCGCATCCCGCCCGCAGACACGCCTCAGACCATGTGGCGTGCGCGCGAGCCCCGTTCAATCGCCGCCGCATGCAGCCGATCCACATTCAGCTCATAGCGGATCTCTTCCAGCAAACGCAGCTCACCTTCGTTCAGCTTGCCATCCGCCGCCGCCACATCGCAGGCCAGCGCATAGCAGGTCTCGGTGAGGCGCTCGGGCAGGATATCTCGCACCAAACCAAACAGCGCATCCAGCCCGTCTTCCTGCTCAAACAGGTCAAAGACCGTGCGCGAGACGGCTGCAATCCGATCCGCATCATATTCGGCAAAAATCGGCAGCATATTGACCGCATTCTGGATCTTCACCAGCTCTGCGGTGCGAATGTCCTCGTCCGATGCCGACACAGCCACCATAACCGCCACAAGGCAGTCCTGCGGGGTCAGCAACTGGATGGTCTCTTCTGTCATCTAGGGCGTCCTTTGTGCCTGAAACTGCGGATTTTCTCCTCCTCCAAGAATAAGCCCCCCCTGCCCCGCATACAACAATGCACCGTGCGAAAAGTGGTTTTCCGCCCATGCTCAGAGAACGGCGCTTGTTGACTCATGCTGCACAGGCACAATAGAGAAGCGCGTCGGTGTGCATGGTGCCACCACAGATCCCTGAAAAAGACGCTGACTGGAGTACATCATGTCTGTTCTGCGCGAAGAAGCTCTGAAGAGCAAAGCCTGGCCGTTTGAAGAAGCACGCCGTGTTCTCAAACGTTACGCCAAGGGCGCGCCAGAAAAGGGCTATGTCCTCTTTGAAACAGGTTACGGCCCTTCCGGCCTGCCCCATATCGGCACCTTTGGCGAGGTGGCCCGCACCACCATGATCAAGACCGCCTTCGAGGTGATCTCCGACATTCCGACCAAGCTGATCTGCTTTTCGGATGATCTCGACGGGATGCGCAAAATCCCCGGCAACGTGCCCAATTCCGAGAGCCTCACGGAGCATCTGCAAAAGCCGCTTACTTCGGTGCCGGACCCGTTTGGCGAATACGAGAGCTTTGGCCATCACAACAACGCCATGCTGCGCCGCTTCCTCGACACCTTTGGGTTCGAGTATGAGTTTTATTCTGCGACCGAATTCTACGGCTCCGGCCAGTTCGACGAGGTTCTGAAGCGCGCAGTTGAAAAATACGACGACATCATGGCGATCATGCTGAAGTCGCTGCGTGAAGAGCGCCGCCAGACCTATTCCATCTTCCTGCCGATCCACCCGGACACCGGCCGCGTGCTCTATGTGCCGATGAAAAAGGTCTGCGCCGAGACCTACACCATCACCTTTGATGATGAGGACGGCCGCGAATGGACCCTGCCGGTGACCGGCGGCAATGTGAAGCTGCAGTGGAAGCCTGACTTTGGCGCCCGCTGGGCCGCGCTTGGCGTCGATTTTGAGATGTATGGCAAGGACCACTCCACCAATACACCGATCTATGACGGCATCTGCCGGGTGCTGGGCCAGCGCGCGCCGGAGCATTTCACCTATGAATTGTTCCTCGATGAAAACGGCCAGAAGATCTCCAAGACCTCCGGCAACGGCGTCTCCATCGACGAGTGGCTGACCTACGCCTCGACCGAGAGCCTTGCGTATTTCATGTATCAAAAGCCCAAGACCGCCAAGCGGATGCATTTTGACGTGATCCCCAAGGCGGTGGATGAATATCACCAGCAATTGCGGGCCTATCACGGTCAGGACCTGAAGGCGCAGCTCAACAACCCTGTCTGGCACATCCACGGCGGCAATGTCCCGCAGTCGGATATGATGGTGCCGTTCTCGATGCTCTTGAACATCGCCAGCGTCTCCAACGCCGAGGACAAGGAAACCCTCTGGGGCTTCATCAACAAATATGCGCCCGACGCCACCGCCGAGACCCATCCCGGCATGGATCAGGCCGCAGGCCATGCGGTGCGCTATTTCAATGATTTCGTAAAGCCCGCAAAAACATACCGCCTGCCCACCGATCAGGAGCGCGCAGCCCTCACGGATCTGGCCGATGCGCTGCGTTCGCCAGAGGCGGCACTGGCGGCCATCGCCAAGAAAAACGAGCTGGTTGGCAACGGTGATCCGCTGCCCGAAGCCAATTTTGCCGACGACGAGTTCCTGCAGTCCGTGGTCTTTGCTATCGGCAAGATCCACGGGTTTGAACCCCTTCGTGCGTGGTTCTCGGCGATCTACGAGGTGCTCTTGGGCGCGAGCCAAGGTCCGCGATTTGGCGGCTTCATCGCGCTTTATGGCGTTGAGGACACCATCGCGTTGGTCGAGAGCGCCTTGGCGGGCGAATTAGCCTAAGGGTCACTTTGAACACAAAACTTCTGACGGGCGCGCTGTATCTCAGGGCGCCCGTTTTGCGTTCCCTATCGTCAGACGAGCATAAGGCGAGCATAAATAGCCTTCCTTAAAAATGCAGACGCCCCGGCTCCGCTTCAGAGAGCGCAAGGACGGAATCATAGAGCACCATGATATCGGCAGGGATCTCTGATCTCAGCTTGATCCCCGTCAACAACTGGTTGGGTTCCTGCTCCACTTCCCGCCCGATAAATTTCAAAGCTGTGATACTTGTGGTCACGCGCGCGCCACTGATAAAACGGTGCCCCATCTTCTGCCCAGCCAGCTCTGCGCCATAGCCATCCAGACGCCGCAACGCCATCGACCCCATAGTGTTGCGGACGCGGGTATTGGTCTGAAACACGGTCACTTTTCCCTCGGCCTCATAGTAGCGCCCCCAGAATTCTTGAGGGACAATGGTGCCATCGGCACGCGCGGCCTGATTATATCGATAGTACAACCCACCGGTTTTCTGGGGGATAAAATGCGTGAGGCTCAGGACGAACTGATCACTCGGGTCTCCATAGCGGGTGATTTCCCAATAAAACCCCGGTTCGACCAATCCTGTGTTGGGTGATGCGTTTTCATTAAACAACTGGTCTAGCGGCATTTTCTCAGGATCTGCCTCTCTCGTCACAGCTTGCCCGGCCAAACTGTCCAAAGACACACCAAGCGCCGATGCGATCCGGTAGGCCGTCGCCAATGAGGGGATGTTCTCACCGCTTAGATACCGGTTGAACTGCTGCCGATTGAGGCCCGCGTTCTTGCAGATGTGAGCGATTGCCCCGCGTTTTTCAACAAGCTCACCGAGCTGCGCAGAGAACAGATCACGTTCAAATGCACTCCCGCTCTTGTTTTGGGATTCCTCAGACACTTTAGGCACTCGTTAAAATGAATGTTTCAATAGATACGCATCCGCTTACTTTAGCAGCAAATACGTGACGAACCACTCGAATATTCTGAATTTCTTGCACAGAAGTTTTTAGAAAACTAAAGTTACGAAATTCAACCAGAGGCCTATGTGCGCTACCATCATAAACGTCAGAGTGTTGCACAAAGGTATGTCCCTCCCAACTTCACCGGGGTGCAGCGCATCTGACGAACGCAGAGAAAAGCCTTTGAACCGGGTTATGGTGTTTTGATGAATGGTGTTGTCATTTGGGTCGATGCAGAGAGCAGTGAGGCAATCGTCTGGTGCGACGACCATGACGAACTGGCTTATTGCGACCTATCCCTTGAAGAAAGCATCCGCCCTTGCACGCCCGGCATTTGGGTCACATTTCGCCTGAAGGACGATACCGGAGTGCGCGTTGCATATGACATTGCTCCAGCCGCTCATCCCGACTCGCCCGATCTTGCTTTGCTTCTGCGTTCACCTCTTCAGACGGGTTTTCTGCTCTAGCCTGTCCGCACACCGCTCACGGCATGGGGTCCCACTGCGGGGCCCCATTTCCTTTGGACGCAAGCCTGCGCCGGGTGTTGCCCATGGGGCGTACGCCCTCCTGAGTGAGAGTTAAATTCAAACTGGTAAAACCCTTCCTCACTCCCGGCGTGGTGGAACAGGAAAGGGTTTTTCATGAACAAGGCAATCACCGACGGTCTGCAACTGATGCCGCCCGCGTTTAGCGACGGATTGGGCGTCTGGTCCAGCGGCGACGGCACACCCGGCTCTGACACCTATGACGGGGCGGCAAATGCTGCCGTGGTTGCCGGGGACGCCGATTTTGGCGGCTGTCTGGAGCTGCAAAAGACCGACAGTACCCAGCGGCTGCGCTACATGGGCGAAACGCCGATCCTGCCGGGCTGCTACCTGCGGGTGACCGCGCGCGTCAAAGCCATGAGCGGCGCTTTTCCCACCGTGCGCATCGCGGGCTGGGCCGGGGCGGCCAACAACTCCCATGTCTCTGGCGTGGTTGAGAGCGGGCCGGGCATCACCCTCAGCGCCTATGGCGAGGTGGTCGAGGTGCAGGCCATCGTCGGCACCGGCAGCCGCTCTGGCGTCGATATGCCTTGGGGGCTGGACGCCGCCTACGGGCACCTCGGGCTGAATCTGACCGGGGCCAATGGTGGTGTGATCCGCGTCGACGACATCGCGATCGAGGATATCACCAGCGTCTTTTTGCGCGATATGCTGAGCGTGGTGGATGTGACCGATTTTGGCGCCGTGGGCGATGGCACCACCAATTGCCACGCCGCGTTCGAGGCGGCGGATGACGCCGCCAATGGCCGTCGCATTCTGGTGCCCGAGGGCGAATTTCAGATCAACAACACGCTTTCGCTCAATCATGATGTGATCTTTGAGGGCACATTGTCGATGCCCGACAGCGCGATGCTCCTGCTGACCAAGAGCTATGACTACCCGACTTATGCGGCGGCGTTTGGGGATGAGGAACTGGCCTTTAAGAAGGCGTTTCAGGCGCTGTTGAACAGTGTCGATCACGAAAGCCTCGACCTCGGCGGGCGCAGCATCGCCGTCAGCGGCCCCATCGACATGCAGGCGGCGGTGCCCAACCGGACCAGCTATGCCACCCGCCGCTATATCCGCAACGGCCAGTTCACGGCGCAGGCGGGCGCGAGTTGGGATCATGACGTGGTCACCGCGCAGGCGACCTATGACAGCTCAGACAAGAAGAAACTGACCAATGTGGCCAATATCTCGGCCATTCCGGTGGGGGCGCTGGTCGAGGGTGCAGGTGTCGGGCGCGAGGTCTATGTCACCGCAAAGAACGTCGGCGCGACCGAGCTGACCCTGAGCCAGCCCTTGTATGACGCCGAAGGGACGCAGAATTTCACCTTCACCGCGTTCAAATACATGCTGGATTTCTCCGGCTTCTCGGCGCTGAAGAAGTTCGGCATCTCAGGCGTGGAATTCCAGTGCAACGGCGTCGCCAGCGCGGTGCGTCTGGCGCCGGCGGGCACCGTGTTCGCGTTGCATGATTGTTTCTTTACCCGCCCCAAGGCGCGCGGGATCACCTCGATCGGCAGCGGCTGTCAGGGCATGCTGGTGGACAATTGCCAGTTCCTGTCGGACGAGGACGCCATGGATGTGGCGGATCGCGAGAGTATTGCGCTCAACGTGAACTCCAACGATGTGAAGCTGCGCCACAACCGCGCCACGCGGTTCCTGCATTGGGCGGTGATGGCCGGGTCAAACCACACGGTCACCGGCAACCATTTCTTTCAGGGCGACAGCGTTGCGGGCGGCATCCGCACCGCCGGGATTGTTGTGACCGACACCTATGCCTCGCACACGATCTCGGAAAACTACATCGACAACTGCTTTATCGAGTGGACCAATGAATATGACGCAAACCCCGATTTCACCGGCGGGTTCTCCTTTGCGGCCATGTCGATCACCGACAATGTGTTCCTCAGCGGTGATGTGGCGAGCTGGTTCAGCTATATCGTGATAAAGCCTTATGGCAGCGGGCATTTTCTGAATGGGGTATCGGTGACCGGCAACAAGTTCCGGTCGATCAACGGCACCATCGACCGGGCCGAGCGGGTTGATACCAGCTTTGCTACTCTCGATTTCTCGCGCTCAAAGGACGTATTCTTTGACGCCAACAGCTTTCACAATGTCAGCACCCAGTGCCGCAATCCGCTGCGGGTGGAGTTTGACCAGAACACGGCCGCCAGTACCTGGACCATACCCACCGGCGGCACGCTGCCGTTTCAGGGCTACAGCCGCGCGGTGGATGCGGTGATCATTGAGGGATCACTGCGCGGCAGCAGCGGCGCGGTGGTTTACCCCGGCCACTATGTGCGCACGCAGGAGGGCAGCAATAATGACGAGATCGACATCGTCTGGGAACAGGCCGTGCGCGGCACCGTACGGGCGCTGATCCGCATCGACCGCTAGGCGCTCAGGCCCAGATCGGCAGGTGTGAGCACACAAGCCTTTCCAAAACCGCCGTTCAAAAAGGCCTCATCAATCTGGAACCGCACGAAGTGGAAATCGGCAAAGCCTATGTAGAGCTTGGCCTTGGGGTGGCGGCGCAGATACTGCGCGGCCATCTCCTCATGCGCGGGGCAGGCGTTGGGCAGGATCTCGGCGCGTCCGTTCAGGGTCAGGCGCGGATGCGTCAGCGGATCGCCCTTGTCGCCGGGCTCCCCGATCAGGAGCGACATCTGCGGACGCGCGGCCATCGCCTGCGTGTGCTGCGCCAGTGTGGACACCAGAGAGATCGGTCTCCCCCCAGTATCCAGCGCAAAGGCCACGCGGCTCTGCACAGGGTGACCTGCCGCGCTGAGCGTGGCCAATGCGGCAAATGTCGCGCTCTGCATCAAATCGGACGCGAGGCCGCGCGCCTCATCATCGGTGGGGCGGATGGGTGATTTTGGTTCTTTCGGGGTATTTGTATTTTCTGGCACGGCTGCGCTCTCCGGTTTGCAAAACAGGCCGGGCGGGCGGATCACAATCCGGCTGGCGAGGCTCAAAACCTGTGCCACAACTCCACCGTCAGTCCAAGCCGCTCCGCGCCAAAAGACCGCCACTCCAACCCGGTCAGCACTTCTCGTTGAGGTGAAATCTGCCAGCGCAGCCCCGGCAGCGCCTTCCAGATCATCTCACCGCCGTCTGGCTGATAGAGTTCCGTACGCAGGATTACAGAAGGTCCGGTTTTGCGCGCAATCCCCAAGGCGCTGTCGAGCTTCCACGCGGTGAGATCCCCGCCACGCCGCCATTCGCGTGTGAGATCAAAATTAACCCAACCATCGCGGCCCTGCCACGACAGGCCGCGGCCCGCAGAGAGGCTGAGCTGCCGCATGCCGGACCACTGCGCCCCGTCGCGCCCGAACCCGCTTGCAAGCTCAAACGCCAATTGCCAGCCCTGATCCGATTGGCGCAGCGGCAGCCGCGCAAACACAAGAGCATGGGCGCTCTTGGTCTTCATATCCGTGCTGTGATGCAGATCGAGACCAAAGGTCAGCCGCCGCGATCCCCCATAAGCGACATAGCCGCTGAGCTCTTGTCCGGACGCGCGCGCCCTGAGCGCGGTTGAGGTGAAACCACCGCCCTTTTGCTCCAGCCACGCCCCCGCCATAGCAGGCAGCGACCACAGCTGGCCTAAAAGAGCAATGAGGATGGGCAGACGCATCGGCCAAGCCTTTTGAAATCACACCCACTCCACCTATGGTAGAGCAAGCCGATGTAGACTTTCAAGCGCATTGGATTACGCTTTGAAAAGGGAGGACGTTCTCATGCCGACAATCAAGAAGTCAGACGATTTACAGACGGTCATCACCACCTTCGAGGTCACTCCGGGCACCTGTCAGGATTTGATCGACACGCTGGAGGCCGCCTATGCAGAATTCATCTCGCATCAGCCGGGATTTATCGCCGCCGGGCTGCATGTGAATGACGCACAAACGCGGGTCGCCAATTACTCGCAATGGCAAAAGCGTGAGGACTTTATGGAGATGCTGCGCTCAACAGAGATGCGCAAGCGCAACCGAGAGCTAAATGCGCTGTGCCGCAGTTTTGAGCCGGTGATGTATGATGTGGTCACGACATTCGGCTAGGCGCGGGATCAAAGGAGCCCCTTGGTGTTGCGCAGCGAGGGCCGCGCGTATCATGGCATAATTGGCACCGATCGCATCCGCGATGTCTTGGAAATGCGGCTTTTGCAGCGGCCCCGTTGCGCGCAGGAGTGACGCCCTCGCCTCTTCCATCGCGCGCAGGGTTTCACGTTTCACCGCCTCCTGCGTGCAGGGTTTGATCGCGCCATAGCTCATGATGCCTCGGCGCAAGCGCGTCGCGGTGGGGTCGGCATTGGCTGCAACCATCTCGCCAACCCGCCGCTCTACGCTGTTGAGCGCCTCATAGGCGGGCAGATAATCAATGCTTCCTTTGATCAGTCGCGCCGCAATATTGTAAGATTTCACAATACAATCAAAGCGGTAGGCATCAAACAGCTGAAGACACAAGCCAACCTCATGCTCCAGCGTCCGCACCACGTCGCGCGTTGTACGCTGATTGACTGTATTGTTGGAGCCGTCACTCGCCGCGATAAAATTTCGCGCCATCGCTAAGGGGGCGTTGAGACACAGAAAAACAACTAGAACACTGATCAAAACACGCATGATCAACCCATCCTTTCGATGAGATCATCTGCGTGAGAATACCATAAAATCCGTCGTGGGCGTATAGCACTCTGCGCTCGCGCGACGGGGAAAAGCGCGGCTTATTTGGCTTTTTCAGGATAGAGCACCCGACATTGCGCGGCGGCCTCTGCGGCGCGGCTTTGGGCGGCGGGCAGCGCGTCCTGAAGCCGGCGCAGTTTCTTGCGCTCTTCTTTTACGTCGATACTGACCGGGGTCTCAATCGTGCGATAATAGGTCTCTGGACAGGGGTAGTAGCCGACCACTTTACCGTCGTTGACCCGTCGGCAACTGTAGAAAACCGTCTCTGGCACGGTCTGTCGATGGATCGCGTAACCGCGCGTGATATTGGCTTCGGTCTCTTTGATCTTGTTCAGAATCTGCGTTTGTTCTGAGGCCCCTTTGCGGATGCAACGTTCCTGAGGCGTGGCGCAGGCGGCGAGCACCGCAAGGGCAGAAAGGGTCAGAGAGACACGGAACATGAAAGGCGTCCTATGATTGCAGCAAATCGGTTTTATTATGCCAATACCTTAGCAGATATGCCCTTGTTATTCGATATCAACGCCAACCCCGTGCCCCGGCAGCAAAAAGCCATTGCGGCTGCTTACTCCGTCACCTCAGCCACCGCGAGTTCGGCCATTTTTAAGATCGCATCGCGGCTGTCGGCAATCGCAAGGAAGCGGGCGTTGTGGCAGAATTTCGCGCCCTCCACCCCGGAGGCCTGCTCCAGCGCCGCATCGGTAAGACCCGCCCATGCGGCAGGCAGATCGGCGCGGGTCTCGAACGTGTCGTCGCCCGTGCGGATCGTGGTCAGCGCCCAATCGGAATTGCGCGGGTGGACCACAAACAACAGATGATCCGCGCCCGCGCGCTCGACCGCGCCGCGAAAGGGCATACCCATGGGCAGTTCCAGCACGCGGCCTGTGCCTGCATCTTTGATTGCGGTCAAAACCACATCGGCGGCGCGCAGCTTGGCCGCCTTATGGCGGATGCGGGCCTCAACAATGGCTCTGGCCACCGTAAGCGCAGCATGAAAGGCCGTATCATCGGCCCCCTCGCTGCGGTCATCAAACACCGGTTTCAGGCTCTCCAGCAGCACCGGCAGCGTGAGGCCTGCAAACAGCGGCCCCGCCTCTGCCGTGTCCACCGCGCCATTGTCCAACAGGTCCACAGGGCGCACAAAATCCTCGTCAAATGCGGCGTGGACCTGCTCCAGATCTTTCTCCGGCACCGCCTGCGCACGCAGATAGTCACGCCCAAACTCCGCCCAGATCAGACCAAAGGAGCTATAAGGCTGCCCATTCGGGCGCAGCGGGTTGGGGCGCTGGTGGTGGTCGAAAATCCCGGCACCTGCATCAAATTGCCCACCCACATCATAGATGATCCGCCCTTCAGCCGGGGCGATCCAAGATTTGTCGCGCGTCCGTACCAGCTCGGCCTCGGGATAAAGGCGGCTCAGGATGACGGTCGAGAGCAGTTCATCCGCGTGAAAACCGCCCGAATGGGTGACAAGATGGGAAATGGTCATGGGCGCGCCTCGCGTAGCAGGGGCGACCTTGGGCCGCCTTTTGGGGTGCCATGGGCAATAGCGCGCGCAACGTCAAGCGTCACCTTATTGCGGGTCACAGGATTGCGCGCATTTAACTAAAAATCACTCGCCCAAAGGCCGCTTCACCCGCCGCTTTGGGCCGAAACCTCTGTAAGACGCTGCATAAACGCGCGCAGGGTCGGCTCCATCGCTTTGATGTTAAGCGCAACCCCGCGTGCGTTTGGGTGGATGCCGTCATCTTGCATAAACGCCCCCATTTGGGCCGGGTCCTCGCCGGTCTCTGCCGCCATGCCAGCAAAGGCAAACGGATGCAGAACCAAATCATACGCCTGCGTCAGATCAGGGTAGATGCTGTCAAAGGCAGCCTTGTAATCCGCGCCGTAGTTGCCCGGCGCCTGCATGCCGATCAGCATGACCTCCGCCCCTGCCGCGCGCGAGGCCTCTATGATGCGCGTCAGGTTGGCGCGCGTGTCTTCGGGCGGCAGGGCGCGCAACAGGTCATTGCCGCCCAAGAGCACAATCACCCCATCGGGTTGATCCGCCAAGGTCCAGTCGATCCGTGCCGCGCCCCCTGCGGTGGTGTCTCCAGATACGCCCGCGTTGGTCAGCGCCACATCATAGCCCTCGGTGTCGAACCAGACCTGCAGTTGCGCGACCAAGCCCTGGTCCTGCGGCAAGCCGTAGCCCTGCACCAGACTGTCACCAAAGGCGGTAATGCGCAGGGGCTCTGCCCAAGCAGTGGTCAAAAGCAAGGGAATGCTAACCAAACTGACCACAATTTGCCTAAGAAACTTGCGCATGGCGTTGGACACTCCATATCCATTTGAGATCAAAAAGACAGGTAGCCCCATATGAGCAACGACGCCCGCCCCGTTCTTACGCTTCAAGATGTGCATTTGTCGCTCAATGGCAATACCGGCCCGGTACGTATCCTCGAAGAGATCACTCTGGATGTCGAGGCGGGCGAGACGCTGGCGCTGGTGGGACCATCGGGGTCCGGGAAGTCCTCGCTCTTGATGGTGATGGGCGGACTGGAGCAGGCAACAGGCGGCAGCGTGCGCGCCATGGGCGAGGATCTGACTCGGCTGAGTGAGGACGCCTTGGCCCGGTTCCGCCGCGCCCATATGGGGGTGGTGTTTCAGAGCTTTCACCTGATCCCGACGATGACAGCGCTGGAAAATGTCGCCACACCATTGGAACTGGCTGGCGCGCGTGATGCGTTTGACCGCGCCCGCGAGGAACTGAAAGCCGTGGGGCTGGGCCATCGCTGCGATCATATGCCCGCGCAGATGTCCGGCGGCGAACAGCAGCGGGTGGCGCTGGCCCGTGCGGTGGTGACGCGGCCCGAGATCCTCCTGGCGGACGAACCCACCGGCAATCTCGATCAGGCCAATGGTGCGCAGGTGATGGATCTGCTGTTTGATCTGCGCGACCGGCATGGCTCCACGCTGGTGATGGTGACGCATGCGCCTGAGCTGGCCGAGCGCTGCGACCGCACGGTGCATTTGCGCGATGGTCGCATCCTGACAAACGCCCAGCGTGAGGCGGCGGAATGAGCGTTGAGACAGCGGCTCCGAGCCAATTTCGCCTTGCGTGGCGCTTTGCCCTGCGCGAATTGCGCGGCGGCCTGCGCGGCTTTCGTCTGTTTCTCGCCTGCCTTGCGCTGGGGGTCGGTGTCATTGCCGCCATCGGCTCCATCCGGGCGTCGATCGAGGCGGGGCTTGCGCGCGAAGGCGCGAGTCTTTTGGGGGGCGATGCGGAGCTGACATTCACCTATCGCTTTGCTTCCGAGGGTGAATCCGCCTGGATGGAGGAGATCGCCCGTGATCGCTCCGAGGTGGTGGAGTTTCGCTCGATGGCCGTGGTGGGGGAAGAACGCGCGCTGACCCAAGTGAAGTCGGTGGATGCCGCCTACCCTCTGCGCGGTGAGGTCCGCCTGACCTCGGGCCAGCCCCTGCACGCAGCACTGGCTGAGGTCGATGGCCGCCCCGGCGCGGTGATGGAAAAGGTGCTGGCTGACCGGCTGGGCCTGAACGAGGGCGACGGGTTTCGCCTCGGCACGCAGGAGTTCCGCCTGAGCGGCCTCCTCGCGTGGGAGCCGGATGCCGCCGGGTCCGGGTTTTCCATCGGGCCGCGCACCTTGGTGCGCACCGAGGCCTTGGCGCAATCGGGCCTTTTGGCACCGGGCACGCTCTATTCCACCCAATACCGCCTGACCTTACCACCAGAGGCCGACCTGCAGGCGCTGGAACAGGACGCCCGCGCACGGTTTGAGGACAGCGGCATGCGCTGGCGCGATGCCCGCAATGGCGCGCCGGGAATTGCGCGTTTTGTCGAGCGTTTGGGCGCGTTTCTGGTGCTGGTCGGCCTCTCTGGCCTGGCGGTCGGGGGCGTCGGGGTCTCAACGGCGGTGCGCGCGTACCTCGCCACCAAAACAGAGACGATCGCCACCCTGCGCACCCTCGGGGCCGAGCGGCGGGTGATCTTTCTGACCTATTTTTTGCAAATCGGTGTGCTGTCGCTGTGCGGGATTGCCCTCGGGTTGCTGCTCGGCGGGCTTGGCCCACTGTTGCTGGGGCCGTTGATTGCGGCGCAACTGCCCTTTCCGGCGGTGTTCTCGGTCTATCCCGGCGCGCTGGCGGAATCGGCCCTTTACGGTGTTCTGACCGCACTCTTGTTCACCCTCTGGCCCTTGGCGCGGGCGGAGCGCATCCGGGCGGCGGCGCTCTACCGGGATGCGGTGGGCGGGAAGATCCATTGGCCCGCGCCACGGTACATCCTCGCAACGCTTGCAACACTTGGCCTTCTGATCGCCGCCGCCGCCTTCTTTAGCGGAGCACCGGAGCTGGCGCTCTGGACCGCTGGCGGGCTGATCGGCGCGCTCATCGTGCTGCTGATTGCAGGGGCCGCCATCGGCGCGCTGGCGCGGATGGGCAACCGGGTGGCACGGGGGCGACCGGCCCTGCGCTGGGCGCTGGCGTCGATCTCTTCGACCCGCGAAGGCGCAATGCCAGCGGTCCTGGCGCTGGGGCTTGGCCTCACGGTACTGGCCGCGATTGGCCAGATCGACGGCAACATGCGCCGCGCCATTGCGGGCAACCTGCCGGATGTGGCGCCGTCCTATTTCTTTGTCGATATTCAGCGCGACCAGATGCCCGCCTTTCTGGAGCGTGTCGAGGGGGACTCACAGGTCAGCAAGGTCGACAATGCGCCGATGCTGCGCGGGATCATCACCCGCATCAATGACCGCCCGGCCAAGGAGGTTGCGGGCGATCATTGGGTGATCCGGGGTGATCGCGGCGTGACCTATGCGGCCGCCAAACCCGCAAGCACCAAAGTGACCGCAGGCGCATGGTGGCCCGAGGATTACAATGGGGAGCCCCAGATCTCCTTTGCCGCCGAAGAGGCCGAGGAAATGGGCCTGAAGCTCGGTGATACCATGACCATCAACGTGTTGGGTCGCGACATCACCGGCACCATCACCAGCTTCCGCGAGGTGGATTTTTCCAACGCGGGCATGGGGTTTGTGCTGACCATGAACGAGGCCGCCCTGCGGGGCGCGCCGCATAGTTATATCGCCAGCGTCTATGCCGAAGAGGAGGCCGAGGCGGCAATCCTGCGCGACGTGGCCCGCGCCATGCCCAATATCACCGCAATCCGGGTGCGCGACGCGATCAACCGCGTGTCCGAAATCCTCGGCCAGCTGGCCACCGCCACCGCCTATGGCGCGGCGGCGACCTTGTTCACGGGGTTTCTGGTTCTGTTGGGCACGGCGGCCGCAGCGGAACCTGCGCGGCGCTACGAGGCGGCGCTCTTGAAAACGCTTGGCGCGCCGCGCGGTCAGATCCTGCGCAGCTTTGCGCTGCGCTCGGCCCTGCTGGGCGCGGCGGCGGGGAGTGTGGCGCTTTTGGCGGGCATCCTTGGCGCATGGTCGGTGAGCCATTTTGTGCTGGAGACCGACTATGTGGTGATCTGGCCCAATGCGCTTGGGGTGATCGGCGGCGGCATATTGGTGACGCTCTTTGCCGGGCTGGCCTATGCGCTGCGCCCGCTGGCCGCCCGGCCCGCACGGGTGCTGCGCGCGCGCGACTAGGGGCGCAGACCTCTAGGCGTGCGCGGCCACCGCCGGACCCGGACAGGACACAGGTGCCAAAATGCGTTGCAGATCAAAGTTATCGCAGGTCAGGCTTTCCAATGTGACCCCGTCGAGGGCACTGTAAAAGGCCTCTCCCGCGCGGCTGAGCGCATCGCGCAGGCGGCACGCTTCTACCAAGGGGCAGGTATTGTCGACATCGGCAAAGCACTCCACCATCGGCAGGCCGCCCTCAACCTGCCGGAATACATCGCCAATGCAGATCTCATCAGCGGAGCGGCTCAGGTTCAGCCCGCCATTGCGCCCGCGTTGTGTTTTCAAAAACCCAAGCTGGCTCAGCTGATTGACCACCTGTGCCAGATGGTTCTCCGAGATGTTGCAGCGCTGCGCGATTTCGGATTTTGTAACGAGGCGACCCTCATTGAGGGCGCAATACATCAGCAGACGGACCGCGATATTGGTTCTTTTTGTGATACGCATGTCTGGGGCCCTCTCCCATTGGCGGCGATGGCCCACTGTTGCAAATTAGGACAAAAAGCGGTTTGACATACATCAAAGCTCGCTCAGAAAACGACAAGGCCCCATGACACCGCATTTCTTCGGCTTCGGCAGCCTCGTGAACACCGCCACCCATGTTTATGGCAACACCCGCCCTGCGCGCCTGCAAGGCTGGCGGCGTGCATGGGTCCACACGCCTGAACGCGATCTGGCATTCTTAAGCGTCACCGCCGCGCCCGGCAACGTGATCGAAGGGCTGCTGGCCGCCGTGCCGAATGGCGACTGGGCCGCATTGGATGAGCGGGAAACCGGCTATGTGCGGGTGGATGTGACCGCGCAGGTGGGACATGACATGGCCCCTGCCCCGCAAATCTCGCTCTATCAGGTGCCCGAAGAGACGCAGGACCGGGACGCCAATGGCCACAAGATCCTGATGAGCTATCTCGACGTGGTGCTACGCGGCTATACAGAGGTCTTTGGCGAAGGCGGCGCGCGGGCCTTTATGGCGACGACCGATGGCTGGGACACGCCGATCCTCGATGATCGCGCCACCCCGCGCTATCCGCGCCATCAAGAGATGACCACAGCCGAGCGCGCGTTCCACGATGCGCTGATCGCGGAGGCTGGCGCACGGGTTCTGGCAGACAGCCTATGATGTCGCGCGGCCTCCTGCTGCTGCGGCGCATTGTGCGCCAACTGTGGTTTCGGGTGGTTGCGATTTCGCTGTTCTCCTTGCTGGCGCTTGCGGTGGCTCCCTTGCTGGCCCCTGTGCTGCCGCAAGAATGGGAAGATCGCTTTGGCCGCGATGCGGTATTGCCGGTGCTGACGATCCTTGCCTCCGGCATGCTGGCGGTGACGACATTTTCGCTGAACGTCATGGTCAGCGCCTATCGCACGGCTTCCTCCATGGCGACACCGCGGGTCTATCGGCTGCTGCTGGAAGACACGGTCACCCAGAGCGTGCTGGCGACCTTTACTGGCGGCTTTGTCTATTCCCTGAGCGCGATCATTCTGTTTCGGGCGCAACTCTACCCGCCGGGGGCGGCCTTTGTGGTATTTGTGATGACAGCGCTGGTGGTGGTGCTGATCGTGGTCGCAATCCTGCGTTGGATCGATCACCTGTCGGATTTGGGCAGCATGGACCACACGCTGCGCCTGATCGAAACCCGCACCTGCACCAGTCTGCAAGCCCGCAAGGACACGCCTTGTCTTGGTGGCTGTTGCGGCACGAGCGCGCCGCCATCAGATGCCCGCCCCATTGCAGCAACCCAAAGCGGCTTTGTCCGTTATGTGGATATGGCTGCGCTGAACGCCCGCGCTGACGAGGCGGGCGTCACCCTCTACCTCACCCGGCTGCCCGGTGAATTTGTCCTGCGTGGCCGCCCCGTTGCGGTGGCGGAGGGCGCTGATGAGGCCTTTTGCGAGGAGGCCTGCGACCTCATTGATATCGGTGACATACGCAGCTTCGAACAAGATCCGACCTTTGGTCTGACCCTGCTGGCGGAAACGGCGCAGCGCGCCTTGTCCCCCGGCGTCAATGATCCGGGCACCGCCTATGAGGTCATGGGGCGCATCACCCGCCTGTTATGGGAAAACCTGCCCGAAGACACGAGCGCCACAAAGGCAAAGGCGGATTATCCGCATGTTCACCTGCCACCTGTGACAGCCAAAGACCTGCTGAAGGTAAGTTTTCCACCCATCGCGCTTTATGCAGAAGATGCGCCAGAGGTCATGGCATGGATGGAGACGTCGCTCAAAGCGCTGGAACATCACTCCAACACCGCCATGACAGAGGCCGCCCGCGAGATGCGCCGCAGCTATTTTGACGCGCAGTAGCCCATAAAAAAGCGGGCAGAGCCTGCGCCCTGCCCGCTTTTTGTCTTGGATGCTTCCCGGCTCAGCCGCGCGCGCGCACGGTCTGCATCAAGGCCAGCAGAGCCGACATGTCGGGACCGCGCTCCATGCCGGTTACGGCCTTGCGCAGCGGCATGAACAGACCCTTGCCCTTGCGGCCGGTCTTTTCCTTCACTGCGGCGGTCCATTTGCCCCAGCTCTCAGAGTCGTAAGGGCCTTCGGGCAGCAGGGTCATCGCCTCGGCGATAAACTCCTTGTCCTCTTCGGCGATCAGCGGCTCCGCCCCGTCGCGGCACAGAATCCACCAGCCCTCAAGATCCTTGAGCGTAGTGATGTTTTCCTTTGCGACCGCCCAGAAGGCTGCCTGCTTATCCGCTGGCACACCGATGGCATCAAGCTCTGCCTTGACGGTCTCCACCGGCAGGGTTTGCAGGTAGCGCGCGGTCAGCGGGTAGAGGTCTTCGGCGTCGAACTTGGTCGGAGCAGAGCCGAAACGGTTGATGTCAAACCCCTCGATCAGTTCTGCCATATCGGTGCGCAATTCCACCGGATCAGAGGACCCCAGACGCGCCATCAGCGACAGAAGCGCCATCGGCTTCACGCCCGCCTCGCGCAGATCGCGCAGCGCCAGCGTGCCGAGACGTTTCGAGAGCGCCTCCCCTTGCGGGCCGGTCAGGAGCGAGTGGTGCGCAAATTCCGGGTGCCCAAAGCCAAGGGCCCCCATGATCTGGATCTGGGTCGCGGTATTGGTCACATGGTCAGAGCCGCGCACCACATGGGTGACGCCCATGTCGGTGTCATCGACCACCGAGGCGATGGTATAAAGCACCTGCCCGTCACCGCGGATCAGCACCGGGTCCGAGACAGACGCCGCATCAATGGAGATGTCGCCAAGAATGCCATCGGTCCACTCAATGCGTTCCTGATCGAGCTTGAAGCGCCACACGCCATTGCCACGCTCGGCGCGCAGGGCGTCTTTTTCCGCATCCGACAGCGCCAGTGCGGCGCGGTCATAGACCGGTGGTTTGCCCATATTGAGCTGTTTCTTGCGCTTGAGGTCGAGTTCGGTCGGGGTCTCGAAGGCCTCGTAGAAACGGTTGATCTCGCGCAGCTTGTCGGCGGCCTCGGCATAACGATCGAGCCGCTCGGACTGGCGTTCGACCTTGTCCCAGGTGAGGCCGAGCCATTCGAGATCCTGCTTGATCGCGTCGACGTATACCTCTTTCGAGCGTTCGGGATCGGTGTCATCGATGCGCAGGATGAAGGTGCCGCCGGCCTTGCGGGCGATCAGATAGTTCATCAAGGCGGTGCGCAGGTTGCCCACGTGGATATAGCCGGTGGGCGACGGCGCAAAACGGGTGGTGGTCATCGCAAATCTCCTGTTGAGGTTGCTCTGTCACAGGCGCGCGGAATTGTCCAGTTTTCGCGTCTTTCGCTGCAAAGAGCGCCCCTGTCGGGGCGCGGCCTCCGGCGGGGATATTTGGGAGAAGTTGAAGGCGATGTGGTGCTCCCACGCATTCGTGATCGGGCTTCAGGGGACTTTGCGGGCTGGCGCGCTAGGCTTGGATCATACCACTCAACAGGGAGACCAAGAGGATGACAGTAAAGCTATCCCGCCGTGCCGCGCTGGCCGGTGCCGCCGCCGCCCCGATTGCCGCCAGTGTTGCTGCGCCCCTGCGGGCCGCTGGCGAAGGGGGTGCCATGAAACCCTTGCATGCCCGCGCCTTCAAGGTTGGCGATTATACCGTGCACAGCCTGCTGGCGGGCAGCACCGGGCGCGAAGGGGTGAAAGATATCTTTGGCGGCGGGGCTTCGGATGAAGCGTTTGCAGAGGTCGCTGAGGAGAATTTCATCTCTGACACCAGCGCGCAATTCTATTTTACCCCGACGCTGGTCGATACAGGGTCAGAGAAAATCCTGTTTGATACCGGCCTCAACGCAGGCGGCATCACTTCGGCGCTGGCGGATGCGGGCGTGACACCCGACGAGATTGATGTGGTGGTGCTGACTCATATGCATGGCGACCACATCGGCGGCATGACGGATGACAGCGGCGCTGTGACATTCTCCAATGCGCGCTATGTGACAGCGGCGGCGGAATACGACCACTGGACCGGGCTGCCCGAGGGCAATGGCGGCGCGGATCGGGTGCGAGCCAAGGTGACACCGCAGGCCGAGAAGATGAGTTTTATCGAGGATGGCGGCGCGGTGGCCTCCGGGGTGACCGGCATGGCGGCCTTTGGGCATACGCCGGGGCATATGGTCTACATGATCGAAAGCGGCGGGCAGCAACTTCTGCTGACGGCGGATCTGGCCAATCACTATGTGTTCCCCTTTGCCCATCCCGAATGGCAGACCAGCTTTGACACCGACAAGGATGCGGCCTCGGCAACGCGGCGGCGGGTGCTCTCAATGCTGGCGGACAGCCGCACGCCAATGATCGGCTACCATATGCCGTTCCCGGCTGCGGGCTATGTGGAGACGCGTGGCGACGGGTTCAGGTTTGTCCCGGTCAGCTATCAGATGATGGGTTAAGACCCAAAGCGGCTCAGGCGGAAGGGGCGCGGGTCCACGATGGGCGCGTCCCCCGTCACCAGATCCGCAGTGAGCCGCCCGGCACCGGGACCAAGGCCAAAACCGTGCCCGCTGTAGCCCGTGGAGACAAACAGGCCGGGGCGGACCTGGACTTCGGAGATCACCGGAATTTCATCCGGGGTCACATCAATCAGGCCACCCCAGCTTTGGGTGACATCGGCCTTTTCCAGTGCTGGGAAAGCGTCGCGCACCGCCGCAAGCCCACGGCGCAGCGCCTTTTGTGAGGGCTGAGGATCAAGCACGCGGGTTTCCTCAAAGGCGGTACGGTCCTGTCCAGTCCAAGGGCGGGCCTCGCGGGCCTCGATGCGCCAGCGGTTGGAGAGGCGAAACCGCAGGGCAGTGACATCCTGCAGAAAGGCCGGAATAAAGTGGTGCCCGATGCGGAACGTGTCGGGCACGATATCAAAGGTGTTTTCGCCGCCCGAGGCAACGGTATAGCCGCCATCTGCACGTTTGCGCAGACCAAAGCCCGCCGCCCAAAGCGCGGTTTCAGGGACACCTTCGACCGGAGAGAGGCGCATCACGGAATTGAGCACCTTGAGTTGTGGCAGGAAGATGCCCTCGTTGCGCAGGAACAAGCGCGACCAGGCCCCGCCCGCAACCACCACAGCCGTTGCGGTCACGCGGCCCTTTTCGGTGACAACACCCCGAATGCGCCCGGCTTCCACATCCAGTGTGCGCACAGCACAGCCAGCGACCACCACGGCCCCTTTGTCGCGCGCAGCCGAAGCAATCGCATGCGTGGCCATCTGCGGTTCGGCGCAGCCGTCCTGAGGTGTGTGAAAGCCCGCGCGCAACCGATGACCATAGCCCGGTGTCAGCGCCTCCAGAGCCGCGCCGCGCAGCATATGGCCTTCGCCACCAATCGCCTTGAGATGCTCCGCCCAGGCCAACAACTCCGCCTCGCGCTTGCGGCTGCCTGCGGTGAACATGATGCCGCGTTTGGCATAACCCGTCGCGTAGCCGGTACGTGCGTCGAGCCCCTCCCAGATGCGCTGGGAATGGGTCATCAGTTCCATCTCGCGGGGGTCGCGCTGCGACATGCGCACCCAGCCCCAATTGCGTGAGCTTTGTTCGCCCGCAATCTGACCCTTTTCGCACAATAGCACCGAATGGCCCCGTTCAGCGAGTTCCAGCGCCGTGGATGCGCCAACGATTCCACCGCCGATCACGACGACATCAACCGCGTTTGGCAGCACGCGGTCCGAATTGAAATGAGGCAGCTGTGGTCCGGGCATGGGTCAGTTCTAGTCCGTGGGCGAAGAGCGGGTCTAGCCGCGTATAAGGCTCTGTCGGCCAGTTCCTCTGGCCTGTGTTCTTCCGGCCTCAATCAAGGCCGGAACCACCTTGTTTTCCGAATGCGCCGCAGCGTTTTTCAGCTGGGGTCACGCCAGCGATTGACAATCGGATAGCGCCGATCAAGCCAGAAGGCGCGTTTGGTCAGGCGGGCGCCGGGTGCGGACTGAAAGCGTTTGTATTCGCTGATATAAAGCAGGTGCTCGACCCGTTTTGCCACGTCGCGATCAAAGCCTGCCGCGACGCAATCCGCGATAGATCCGTCCTGATCCACAAGGATATCGAGAATCGCATCCAGTTCGGGATAGTCCGGCAGGGAATCGCTGTCTTTTTGGTCTTCGCGCAACTCGGCCGACGGGGGCTTGTCGATGACAGTGGGGCGGATCACCTCGCCCGAGGGGCCCATCATCCAGTCGCGGTGATTGGCGTTGCGCCAGCGGCAGGTTTCAAAGACCCGTGTCTTGTAGAGATCCTTGATCGGGTTATAGCCGCCATTCATATCGCCGTAGATGGTAGCGTAACCCACCGCGACCTCGGATTTATTGCCGGTGGTCAGCAGCATCTCGCCAAATTTGTTGGACATTGCCATCAACAACAGACCGCGCAGACGGGACTGGATGTTTTCTTCGGTGAGATCCGCGTCACGCCCCGCAAAGAGCGGTGCAAGCGTGTTGGTGATCGCTTCGCGCCCCTCTGAAATTGGCACATAGTCGTAATGCACGCCCAGCGCCTTGGCGACGGCCTCTGCATCCTCCAGCGAGTCCTTGGAGGTATATTCCGAGGGCAGCATCACGCAGCGCACGTTCTCCGCGCCGATGGCATCGACCGCGATGGCGGCCACGATGGCTGAGTCCACACCGCCCGAGAGGCCAAGCAGCGCTTTCTTGAACCCTGTCTTGCCCATGTAGTCGCGCAAGGACAGCACCATGGTGCGATAGTCTTGCTCCCACGCGTCCGGCAGATGCGCCTTCTTGCCCTCTTTGATGCGCCAGCCATCGGCGGTGCGCTCCAGATCGAGTTGCGCGATGCATTCGTCAAAAACCGGCAACTGAACCGCCAATGCGCCATGCGGGTTGAGCGCAAATGTCCCGCCGTCAAAGACCTGATCGTCCTGACCGCCCACCATGTTGAGGTAGATCACCGGCAGGCCGGTCTCGACCGCGCGGGCCACCATGTGGTTGTAGCGGGTTTCCATCTTGCCGCGATAATAGGGCGAACCATTGGGGATCAGCAGGAACTCCGCGCCGGTTTCTTCCAGCGTCTCGGCGACATCCTCATGCCAGCCGTCCTCGCAGATCGGGCTGCCGATACGGGTATTGCCAACGGAATATGGCCCGCCCAACGGCCCGGCATCAAAAATCCGCACCTCGTCAAACACCGTTTCATTCGGCAGGTGGTGTTTCAGGCATTTGGACGCGATCTTGCCACCCTTCAGGATCAAATAAGCGTTGAAAAGCTTGCCATCCTCGACCCATGGGCTGCCAATCGCCAGCGCCGGACCCTCTGCCGTGGCTGCGGCCAGCGCCTCCACCTCGGCAATTGCGGCCTGATGAAAGGCCGGTTTCATCACCAGATCCTGCGTATTGTAGCCGGTGATGAACATCTCCGGCAGCGCCACAAGGTCAGCCCCGGCGTCGCGCCCCTCTTGCCATGCGCTGAGCGCCTTGGCGGCATTGCCAGCCAAATCGCCAACGGTCGGGTTCAATTGCGCAAGCGTGATGCGAAAACTATCGGCCATCTTACGGGTCCTCGAATTCATCTCTTACCCAGCCATGTATCAGATCCCCGCCGAAGGGGAAGCCTAAGGGGGCAAAACCGTTGCGACCAGATCGCCGCTGACATAGGTTCGCGGTCAAGCAACCCAATTTCCAGGCAGCTCTCGAAGAACTTGAGGCAACTGAGGTTTCCATGATCCGCATCGGCTCCACACTTATCCTGACTTCCCTGCTGGCGCTGACCGCTGCGGGTGTCGGGGCTCCCGCATTTGCACAGGACGGACAGGTCCTGACCACCCAAGACGAAATCGGCGGCGTCTACGAGGGGGAGTTCAAGGGCGGGCTGCAACATGGTCAGGGCACTTATAAATTGCCCAATGGCTATGAATACTCCGGCCAATGGGTCGATGGCGAAATTCGCGGCAAGGGTATCGCGCGCTTTCCCAATGGCTCCGTCTATGAGGGGGATTTCTCCAAGGGCAAACCCGAAGGTCTGGGCAAGATCACCTTTGCCGATGGCGGCACCTACGAGGGCGAATGGCAAAACGGCGTGATCAACGGCCAAGGCATCGCGATCTACGCCAATGGCGTGCGCTACGAGGGCGCATTCGTCAACGCAAAGCATCATGGCCGCGGCATTATGCAAAACCCCGGCGGCTATCAGTATGAAGGCGATTGGATTGAGGGCCGTAAAGAAGGCACCGGCAAGATCACCTATCCCGATGGCACCACCTATCAGGGCGGCATCAAGGACGGCAAGCTCGACGGGCTTGGCACGTTGGTGATGCCGGACGGGCTGAAGTATGAGGGCGAATGGGCTGACGATCAGATGAACGGCACCGGCACGCTGACCCAACCCAACGGTGACGTCTACGAGGGTCCGCTGGTCAATGGCCGCCGCCATGGCGAAGGCATCCTACGCTATGCCAATGGCGATAGGTATGAAGGCCGGTTTGAGGATGACCTGCGGCAGGGTCAGGGTACGTTCACTGGCACCGATGGCTATATCTACACTGGCCAGTGGCAGGCGGGCCAGATCGAAGGCCAAGGCGAGGTGACCTATCCCGACGGATCGGTCTATGTGGGCGATTTCCGCGATGATCTGGCCCATGGCACCGGCAAAATCACCTACCCCGATGGCTCCACCTATGAGGGCGAATGGGTCGCTGGCGTCATTGAAGGCGAAGGCAAAGCCACCTATGCAAATGGCGCAATCTACGAAGGCAGCTTCAAAAACGCCAAGAACGATGGTCAAGGCGTGATGACCTCACCCGAAGGCTACCGCTATGAGGGCGGCTGGAAAGACAGCCTGCGCCACGGCGAGGCCAAAGTGACCTATGCGGATGGCTCGATCTATGAGGGCGAGTTTGCAAATGGTCAGCGCCATGGCACCGGCAAAATCACCCGTCCCGATGGTTTCAGCTATGAGGGCGAATGGTCCGAGGGCAAGATCAGTGGCAAGGGCATTGCCACTTATGCCAATGGCGACATCTACGAGGGCAATTTCGTGGATTCCAAACGTCAGGGGCCGGGCACCATGCGTTACGCCTCTGGCCAAGAGGCCTCCGGCACTTGGGAGAATGGCGCGCTGAAATCCACCGCCGATCAACCGGCTGAAACTGAAGGCGGCAGCGACTAACACTTCGTATGGCCACGCTCCTTTATCTTGTCTTTGGGCGCGCACTGCGCCAACAACAGCAGCTCTCTTACAGCATCCTCTCCGCCCTGAAGCAGGGGCTGGAGGGGGTGGAAATCCTGCTGATGTGCGATGAGGCCAATCGCCGACCGGATCTGCCCGTGCGCCATCATATCCTGTCAGACGATCAAATCGCACAGTGGACGGACGCCGGGCGCAGGCCTGCCCGCGCGCAGCTTCATGCGCTCAAACTAACCCTTTCAGAAAGCACCGCCCCGGTCTGCTGGGTGGCGACGGACACTGCGTTTAAGGCACCTCCCCGTGAGATGACTGAGCGCATCGCGGCGCAGGCGCCCCTGTTCTATGATCGCGACGGCTGGCTGGCGGGACGCCCGGACTGGGCGCCCATCATTGACGCCTGCAAAGGCACCGCGCTCGAGGCCCATATTCACAGCAGTACCGAAGTCCTGAACACGGGGATTTTAGGCCTGACCCCAGCAGAGTTTGATTTCATAAATCAATCATTAACGCCGCACAACACGCTGACAAATGGCCCAAGAATTGACAATATCGAACAAGTCCACCTCGGCGCGCTTCTGTCAAAAAACGCGCAGGAATTGCGCTTTGCCAACGATACGGTGAGCCAATATTCAAACTATATGCGGCATGTGTATCATGGGCGCTTTGATGTCATGTTTCCGCATGGGCGGGCTGTGAACCTGGAACTTGTTCAAAAGTTACCCACAATAAATGAGCCGCCTAAACCCTTGTCCCTGAGACTAAAAGCAAAAGCATACTCAGTGCGCCACGGGCTTGGGCGCGGCACGGAGTTTGGTTATCTCGCTTATCTCTGCGCCTTTGCCGCCCCAATGCCGGCGGGGCGCAATGTCTGGGCCAATATCGCGCTCGATATGATGGAACGCTCGGCGCGCGCCCCCGACAAACTCGCCAAAGATCTGCCCAAACTGGCACCGAATGCTCTGGCGCTCGCCGAACTGTCGCCCGAGACAGAAGACAGATGGCGCAAGTTCTGGATGAACAGAACCCGCTAAACCTTTTCGCCCGCCTCCAGTTTGGCAAGGAACGCGTCGGCCTCCTGCAAGATCACATCTCGCTTGTCAGCGTCCATCCGGTCCCAAGTGCGGTACATATTGCCCATACGCGGATTGCCCTCGAACCGATCCCGGTGACGGTTCAGAAAATGCCAGTAAAGCAGATTGAACGGGCAGGCCCCCTCGCCCGTTTTCTGCTTCACCTTATAGGCGCAACTGGCGCAATAGTTGGACATTCTATCGATGTAGGCGCCGCTGGACACATAGGGTTTGGAGGCAATGATGCCGCCATCGGCAAACTGGCTCATACCGACCGTATTGGGGGCCTCCACCCATTCAAACGCATCCGCATAGACCGCCAGATACCAGTCGTGCACCTCGGCGGGATCGACCCCGGCCAGCAATGCAAAATTGCCGGTCACCATCAACCGCTGGATATGGTGGGCATAGGCTTCTTCTTGTGTTTGCCGCACCACTTGCGACAGGCAATGCATCTCGGTTTCCGCCCCCCAATAGAGCGATGGCAAGGCGCGCGTCTGACCCAGCGCGTTGCGACTGGGGTAATCCTCGCCCTCGATGAAATAGATGCCGCGCACAAATTCGCGCCAGCCCAGGATCTGGCGAATGAACCCCTCCACCGCGTTGAGCGGCGCGCGACCCGCCTGCCATTCTGCCTCTGCGGCCTCGCAGACCTCCAGCGGTGATAGCAGGCCGATGTTCAGATAGGGCGACAGGATCGCATGATAGAGCCAGCGCTCATCCGTCATCATCGCGTCCTGAAAATCACCAAACTGTGGCAAGGCATAGGTGATGAAATGCGCCAGCGCCTCCAGCGCCTGATCGCGGGTGGTGGCAAACCAAAACGGGCGCAACTCACCAAAATGGGTGCCAAACCGTGCCTCAACCAAATCCAGCACATCCTTGACACCGTCATCAGGCTCAAACCGGAGCGGGCCAGCATGGTCGATCTCCTTTGGTGGCGCTTTGCGGTTCTCCGCATCATAGTTCCACTTGCCGCCCGCGGGGTCGTATCCCTCCATCAGAAGGCCGGTTTTCTTGCGCATCAGCCGGTAGAAATACTCCATCCGGAGCTGCTTTTTGCCCGCTGCCCAATCGGCAAAATCCGCACGTGTCGCCAGAAATCGGTCATCCGCGTGGAAATGGACCTTGAGAGGTGCGTATTTCAGCGCGCGGATCAGCCGCCATTCACCGGGCGTGGTCGCCAGCACCTCAGAGGCGTCAAATTCCTCGGCCCGTCGCAACAGCTCCCCCACGATGCTGTCAGCGCCCTCCTCATCCAGACGGCGATAGGCCACCTGCCAGCCCAGCTGTCGCAAATGAGCCGCAAACTTGCGCATCGCTGCCAGAACCAGAGCGATCTTTTTGGGGTGATGTGGGACGTATGTGCCCTCATCCATCACTTCGGCCATGACCACCACATCGCGTGCGGGATCAGCCGCCTTTAGCGCTGATAATCCTTCGGACAGCTGGTCGCCCAATATTAATACAAGCCGTGTCATGACCGGCATAACTGGCGTGATGCGTGGGGAATTCCACTCTTTGCTTTCAACTTCTTATAAATATCCAAATCCAACCGAAGTCTCAGCACACCACGGTCGCTGCAGCGCAGAGAAATTTGTCCCTTTTCATTCGGCGCATGGCCTGTATAACTCAGGCCATGACCACGTATCCGCATATCCAGATTGCCGACGCTGCCACCTGCAGCGCGCTTTCGCGTGGCCTACTGCTCCTAATCCGCCTCTGAGCGTGCCATCCGGCGCGCCCGCTCAGAGGATGTGCATGCGCGCCAAGGATTGGACCCTACCCCCCGAACATAACGCCTGACGTCCCCGGGGATCAGAGCAAGAAAGACATCTGACATGACCAGCATTACCGACACCGTGAACCCGCAGGATCGCGTTCTCATTTTTGACACCACCCTGCGTGATGGCGAGCAGAGCCCCGGCGCCACCATGACCCATGATGAAAAGCTCGAAATTGCCGAGCTTCTGGACGATATGGGCGTCGACATCATCGAGGCAGGCTTTCCGATCGCCTCTGAGGGCGATTTCAAGGCCGTGAGCGAGATCGCAGAACGCTCCAAGAATTCCGTGATCTGTGGTCTGGCACGCGCCAACCTCAAGGACATCGACCGCTGCGCCGAGGCCGTGCGCAAGGCTGCCAAGCCGCGCATCCATACGTTTATTGGTACCTCGCCACTGCACCGCGCGATTCCGAACCTCACCATGGATGAGATGGCCGAACGCATCCACGACACCGTGACCCATGCGCGTAACCTCGTGGACAATGTGCAATGGTCGCCGATGGATGCGACCCGTACTGAGTGGGATTATCTCTGCCGGGTGATCGAGATCGCCATCAAGGCGGGTGCGACCACCATCAACATCCCCGATACGGTTGGCTACACCGCCCCGCGCGAGAGCGCAGATCTGATCCGTCGCCTGATTGAAACCGTGCCCGGCGCGGATGAAGTTGTGTTCGCAACCCACTGCCACAACGACCTTGGCATGGCGACCGCAAACTCGCTGGCGGCTGTCGAGGCGGGCGCGCGCCAGATCGAGTGCACCATCAACGGTCTTGGCGAACGCGCGGGCAACACCGCGCTGGAAGAGGTGGTCATGGCGATGCGGGTGCGCAACGACATCATGCCGTTCCAGACCGGGATCGACACCAAGAAGATCATGCATATCTCGCGCCGTGTCGCCACGGTTTCGGGTTTCAACGTGCAGTTCAACAAGGCCATTGTCGGCAAGAACGCCTTTGCCCATGAGAGCGGCATTCACCAGGATGGTATGCTCAAGAACAAGGAAACCTTTGAGATCATGCGCCCCGAGGACGTTGGTCTTGCGGGGACCTCGCTTCCTTTGGGTAAACATTCGGGCCGCGCGGCGCTGCGCGACAAGCTCACCAATCTCGGCTACGAGATCGGGGACAACCAGCTCAAGGACTTGTTTGTCCGTTTCAAAGAGCTGGCCGACCGCAAGAAAGAAGTCTTTGACGACGACATTATCGCGCTCATGCGCACCAGCGGCGATGAGGACGATCATCTGAAACTGGTCTCGATGAAGGTGGTTTGCGGCACCGGGGGTCCGGCAGAATCCACTGTCGAGATGGAAGTCGACGGCAAGGACGTGACAGAAACCGCCGAGGGCGACGGTCCGGTGGACGCGACCTTTAAGGCGATCCGCAAAATCCATCCCAACGCCGCGCATCTGCAGCTTTATCAGGTACATGCGGTGACTGAGGGTACTGACGCGCAGGCGACGGTTTCTGTGCGCCTCGAAGAAGATGGCGTCATCGCCACCGGCGACAGCGCCAACACCGATACGGTTGTGGCCTCCGCCATGGCCTATATCGACGCGCTCAACCGCCTGATCGTGCGCCGCGACAAAATGGGCGAAGGCGCAGACTCGCGTGAGATTTCCTATAAGGACGTCGACTGACACCGCAGCATGCTACAATAACGACAGCAAAAAGGGCGCCCGAAGCGCCCTTTTTCTTTGTCGCGGTGATGGCCCTCAAAGAGCGCCTTAACGGAAACGCCCGCGTGCCTCGATCACTTCGATCTGATAGCCATCAGGGTCCGCAACAAAGAAGAACCGCGCCACACGCTCTCCGGCGGGGCAAAAATCCACGATATCACGCGGCGCGCCACCGGCTGCCTCGACCTTGGCGCGGGCGTGTTCCAGATCCTCAACCACCAGCGCCAAATGGCCATAGCCATTGCCCAACTCATAAGGCTCGCTCTGTGCTTTGTTGATTGTCAGTTCCAGCTCAAAGCTGCCTTCGGGCGCGGTCAGATAGATCAGCGTGAAATCATCGAAATCAAGACGGTCGGCGATTTCCATGTCAAAGGCCGCTTTGTAGAAGGCCACAGAGGCAGCCTCATCAAGAACACGGATCATACTATGTGCGATTTTGGCCACTATGACCTCCATTCGATTGTTTGAAATGCCGCGAGATCAGCGCCCTTAGAGCGCAGCGCGAATTTTCTCGGCGTGGGCGGCGATGGCATCCATATCGCCCATTTGTCCCGGCGCGCGCGGAGAGACACCTTCGTGACGGGGCAACACATGGAAATGCAGATGGAAAACCTCCTGTCCGCCTGCGGCCTCGTTGAATTGCTGAATCGTAACCCCATCTGCATCAAAAGCAGCCTTGCTGGCCTGTGCGAGCTTTTGCACGGTGCGGATCACAGCCTCCAGTTGCGCGGGGCTGGCATCCAGCACGTTGCGGCAGGGTGTTTTGGGGATCACCAGCAGATGCCCGTCAACGCGTGGCATGATATCCATGAAGGCCAGCGTGTCGTCATCCTCATAGACGCGGGTGGAGGGGATCTCACCGCGCAGGATTTTTGCGAAAATATTGTCGTCATCATAGGCGGTCATGGTCGACTCTCTCCGTATCAAGGCCCAACGCAGGCGTCATGCTTGGGTGTCGCAGTCTCTGCAGATGCGGTCAAGCAACTGGTCTATGCCCACCGCGACCGCGACGCTCGGGGGATCGCGTAGACCGGATTCGACCGTAAGGTCGGCAAAAAACTCAAGGGGGCGCGACAATTATTCTTGATCCAGATCAAACTCCGCCATTGAAGGGCCGGGCAGGCCATTCTAAAACCGGCAAGAGTCCAGAGCCGCCGGGAATCCCTCGTGCGGTCTCTGAGGAGTATTAACAGGAGGCACCCAAATGGCAGACGCAGCCATTCAAGGTCACGGCCACGAAGACGAGCGGAGCTTTTTCACCCGCTGGTTTATGAGCACGAACCACAAGGATATCGGTATCCTTTACCTGATCGTTTCGGCGCTCACCGGCTTCATTTCCGTCGCATTCACCGTCTACATGCGACTCGAACTTATGGATCCCGGTGTTCAATACATGTGTATGGAAGGCTTTGCCTCCGACCCCTGTACCCCGAACGGCCATCTCTGGAACGTGCTGATTACTGGCCACGGCATCCTGATGATGTTCTTTGTCGTCATCCCGGCCCTGTTCGGCGGTTTCGGCAACTATTTCATGCCGTTGCAGATCGGCGCGCCGGACATGGCGTTCCCGCGGATGAACAACCTTTCGTTCTGGATGTATGTTGCCGGTACCGCGCTGGCGGTGTGCTCGGTCTTTGCACCGGGTGGCAACAACCAGCTTGGCTCCGGTGTGGGCTGGGTGCTGTATCCGCCGCTTTCGGTCAAGGAAGGCGGCTTCTCGATGGATCTGGCGATCTTTGCCGTGCACGTCTCCGGTGCCTCCTCGATCCTCGGCGCGATCAACATGATCACCACCTTCCTGAACATGCGTGCCCCCGGCATGACCCTGTTCAAGGTGCCGCTGTTCAGCTGGTCGATCTTTGTCACCTCCTGGCTGATCCTTCTGTCCCTGCCGGTTCTGGCGGGCGCGATCACCATGCTCTTGATGGACCGCAACTTCGGCTTCACCTTCTTTGATCCTGCAGGCGGCGGCGACCCGATCCTCTATCAGCACATCCTGTGGTTCTTCGGCCACCCGGAAGTGTACATCGTGATCCTGCCGGGCTTTGGCATCATCTCTCACGTGATCGCCACCTTCTCGCGCAAGCCGGTGTTTGGCTATCTGCCGATGGTCTGGGCGATCATTGCGATTGGTGTTCTGGGCTTCGTCGTTTGGGCGCACCACATGTACACCGTCGGCATGAGCCTCAACCAACAGGCCTACTTCATGCTCGCCACTATGGTGATTGCGGTTCCGACCGGGGTGAAGGTTTTCTCGTGGATCGCAACCATGTGGGGCGGCTCCATCGAGTTTAAGGCACCGATGGTCTTTGCCTTCGGCTTCCTCTTCCTGTTCACCGTTGGTGGTGTGACCGGTGTGGTTCTGTCACAGGCTGCGGTCGACCGTGCCTATCACGACACATATTATGTGGTTGCACACTTCCACTACGTGATGAGCCTCGGCGCGGTCTTTGCGATCTTCTCGGGTATCTACTTCTACTTCGGCAAGATGACTGGCCGTCAGTATTCCGAGCTGGGCGCACAGATCCACTTCTGGATGTTCTTCATCGGCGCAAACCTGACGTTCTTCCCGCAGCACTTCTTGGGTCGTCAGGGTATGCCGCGTCGTTACATCGACTATCCGGAAGGCTTTGCATACTGGAACAAGATCTCGTCCTACGGCGCGTTCCTGTCCTTTGCATCCTTCATCTTCTTCTTCGGTGTGGTGATCTATTCGCTGCTGCGTGGCGCACGCGTAACCCAGAACAACTACTGGAACGAATACGCCGACACGCTGGAATGGACCCTGCCCTGCCCACCGCCAGAGCACACCTTTGAAACCCTGCCTAAGCAGGAAGACTGGGACAAAGGCCACAGCCACTAAGCTAGGTCTGAGCTGAAATCAAAACGCCCCGGAGCCTCGCGCTTCGGGGCGTTTTCTTTTGTGCCACCGATCTAGAACTGGCGGCCATTTCACTCGACAGCCTGCGCATGAGAGCTAAAATGCGCCCCATGCCCTATGACTGGACACGTCCCCCCAGCGATCAGGATGGCGAGTTGCACCTGTGGCCCCATCAGTCGCTCCAACCCGAAGGCTATGTACGCTTTCTGGGGGTGACGGCTGCGTTGATCACGGTGCCGCTGCTGCCACTGATGGGCACGCCGTTGTTCTGGGCGCTGATCCCATTTCTCACGCTGGCCGTATTCGGGATGAAATACGCCCTCGATCAGAACCGCCGCAATGCGCAGGTGCTGGAGGTGCTGCGTCTTGGACCAAAGGACGCAGAGTTGATCCGCTCCGATGGACGCGGCAGCACACAAAGCTGGCGCTGCAATCGCCATTGGGCCGAGGTCACCCTGCACCATGAGCGCGGGCCGGTGCCTAACTACGTAACCCTGCGCGGTGCCGGGCGAGAGGTGGAAATCGGAGCGTTCCTGTCCGAAGACGAGCGCAAAGCACTGTATGAGGATCTGCGAAATTCCATTCGTCAGAGCCCTGCCGCCACGTCACATCAGGACTAAACGGCAGCAAAAAACCCCGGCTCGCGTCTCGAACCGGGGTTTATCTATCTCTTGCTCGTCACGCTCTGGGCGTTGGCCTCAGCAGCCACCAGCCGAGCAGAGCTGATCTTTGACCATCGGACCAACTTTGCCGAAATCCATTTGGCCAGTGTATTTGGCCTTCAGCGCGCCCATGACTTTGCCCATGTCGCGAATCGATTCGGCGCCGGTCTCATTCACAGCGGCTTTCACCGCATTGGACACCTCATCCTCCGAGAGCTGCTTTGGCAGAAACTCTTCGATGATCTCGATCTCATTCATCTCGCGCTCAGCAAGGTCGAGCCGTCCGCCCTCCTCATAGGCGCGCACGCTTTCTTTGCGCTGTTTGGTCATCTTACCGAGGATGGCGAGAATATCTTCGTCGCCGATGCCGCCCTCTTCGCCGTCACCGCGCGCTGCGATTTCACGGTCCTTGATGGCAGCATTGATCAGACGCAGAGTGCAAAGGCGTTCCATCGCCTTATCCTTCATCGCCTGCTTGAGGGCCTCGTTGACCCGAGTTCGCGTATCCATGTGTTCTCTTCGTCCATGTGGAACAAGAAGAGGCAGTATTAATCAAATCCGCGGTAACATTCAAGCTCTCGGGATTGCACGCGATGCAGGCCCGTTATCGGCTTATCTGTGCTTGACCCCACGCTATGCGAGACTTATTGATGCGCGAATTTTGCCCGCATGGAGAGTCGAGTCATGGTCGAAACCGTTTCGCCGAAGCCAACCGCCTGCCTGGCCCTTGCAGATGGCACCGTGTTCTACGGACACGGGTTCGGCGCCACCGGGCGATGCGTGGCCGAGTTGTGCTTTAACACCGCAATGACCGGCTATCAGGAAATCATGACCGATCCCTCCTATGCGGGTCAGGTCGTCACCTTCACCTTCCCCCACATCGGCAACACTGGCGTCACCCCCGAGGATGACGAAACCGCCGACCCCGTCGCCGCGGGGATGGTGGTGAAATGGGATCCGACGCTGGCGTCGAACTGGCGCGCCACCGAAGAGCTGAAGTCATGGCTCACCCGCACTGGCCGCATTGCCATTGGCGGCGTCGATACCCGCCGTCTGACCCGTGCGATCCGCCAGCAAGGCGCACCGCATGTGGCGATGGAGCATAACCCGGACGGGAATTTTGACCTCGAAGCGCTGGTCGCCGCTGCGCGTGCATGGCCCGGCCTTGAGGGCATGGACCTCGCCAAGGACGTGACCTGCGCGCAATCTTACCGCTGGGACGAGATGCGGTGGGCATGGCCCGATGGCTACAGCCGTCAGGAGGACCCCAAGCACAAGGTGGTCGCCATCGACTACGGCGCCAAACGCAACATTCTGCGCTGCCTTGCCTCCGCCGGATGTGACGTCACCGTGCTGCCCGCCACGGCGACCTCTGAAGAGGTCCTGGCACATAATCCCGATGGTGTGTTCCTCTCCAACGGTCCCGGTGACCCGGCAGCAACCGGTGAATATGCGGTGCCGATGATCAAGGACATTCTTGATAAGACTGACCTGCCGGTCTTTGGGATTTGTCTTGGCCACCAGATGCTTGCACTGGCATTGGGTGCAAAGACCACCAAGATGAACCACGGTCACCACGGGGCCAACCACCCGGTCAAGGAACACGGCACCGGCAAGGTTGAGATCACCTCGATGAACCACGGCTTTGCGGTCGATGCACAAACCCTGCCCGAGGGTGTGGAAGAGACGCATGTCTCGCTGTTTGATGGCTCCAACTGCGGCATCCGCATGAAGGATCGCCCGGTTTATTCCGTCCAGCACCACCCCGAAGCCAGCCCCGGCCCGCAAGACAGCTTTTACCTGTTTGAGCGTTTTGCGGAAGCAATGGCGGCTCGCAAGGCCTGATCAGCGGCCAAAGCACAGTTCAAAACCGCCCGGTTGCCGCTGCAGCTGGGCGGTTTCTTTTACGATGACTTTCCCATCTGTTGCGGGTGTTTAACTTAGGCGCTGACCAAAGCTCTGTTAGCTATAAGCTATGGGCAAGAACCAGATGGACCTGCACCGGCGCAGCCGCATGCTCTATCGCCGGTCGGCGCGACCGGGCAGTTTGCGTGATCCGCCGTCTTCCTTGGATCTGGGCAATCTCCACCAGCAGCATTTGGAAAATATCGCGCGGCTTCAGAACACCCGCCGCGCGGCCCGGTTGCAGCGGATCGGTACTGAGCGCCCCGATCAGGATATTCTTGCCCTGCGTCCTCCTGCCTTTTGGTTGCGGCATCAGGCGGTGCCGTTGGAAACCTTGGGACATACTGCTCTGATACTGATGGCAGATCCCACGGGCTTACCTGCGTTAAAACAAGAGCTTGCGGGGCATTTTCACGACCTTGTTCCCATACCGACCCCCGCGGCAGAGATTGAGGCGACCCTGCTTCAGGTCTTTCGCCAAAAGATGACGCAAGCGGCATCCAACAGCGTCCCCCCTGCTCTCAGTTGCCGGACGTTTGACTATCAAGCAGCCCGCGCCCCGGCCTTTGCGATTGCGGCGCTGTTTGTGCTGTTCTCCTTGCTTGTTCCACAGGTCGTCATCGCTTTTCTGACCTTTGGTGCGTTGTTGACCTTGGTATTGTTCACGAGCCTCAGGATCACCGGTCTGCTGGCGGCCAGGCGCGCGAACCCGCCCAAGATTGAGCCCCAGAACGCAACCCCCATGATCTCCATGTTGGTGCCGCTTTATCGCGAGGCGGAAATTGGCAGACATTTGTTGCGCCGCCTGTGTCGCCTCACCTACCCTCGCGCCCGCATGGAAGTGCTCTTGGTGCTGGAAGAAAGCGATGAGGTCACGCGCAATGCGGTGAAATGCGCCGATCTCCCCGACTGGTTTCGGGTAGTTGAGGTGCCGGGTGATGGCTCTCTTACCACCAAACTTCGGGCCATGAACTACGCGCTGAACTTCTGCCATGGCGAGATCATCGGCATTTGGGATGCAGAAGATGCGCCAGAACCAGACCAACTGGAAATCGCCGCGCAAGCGTTTTCCCACGCGCCCCCCGAAGTGGCCTGTTTCCAAGGGGTTCTGGATTTCTATAACCCCACCCGCAATCTGATCTCGCGTTGCTTTACGCTCGAATATGCGGGCTGGTTTCGGGTTCTGTTACAAGGCATCGCGCGGCTGGGGCTGGTGGTTCCATTGGGCGGGACCACCCTGTTCATCCGCCGCGATGCCTTAGAGGGCCTCGGCGCGTGGGATGCACACAACGTCACCGAGGACGCCGATCTTGGCGTGCGCCTTGCCCGCGCAGGCTATCGCACAGAGATGCTGCCCACGACCACCTATGAAGAAGCCAACAGCCGCATCACCCCATGGATCAAGCAACGTTCCCGTTGGCTCAAGGGGTTTATGATGACCTATCTGGTGCATATGCGCGCCCCCACCCAGCTGCTGCGCGATATCGGCTGGTGGCGTTTTTTGGGCGTTCAGGCGTTCTTCCTCGGCACCTTGGGACAATTTTTATTGGCCCCGGTGTTGTGGAGTTTCTGGCTGGTCGCACTGGGCCTGCCACATCCGCTAGAGGGTGCGCTGCCGCCCGGAGCGCTGCACGTCACCGCCGGGGCGCTTGTGGTCTTTGAGGTGCTTAACTTTTGCATCTGGATCAGCGGTGCGCGCGCATCAGGTCGCCCGTTGTTCGCGTTTTGCGCCCCGTTGATGCCACTCTATTTTGCGCTTGGCTGTTTTGCCGCCTACAAAGCCCTGTGGGAGGTTTTTGCCGCTCCCTTCTTTTGGGACAAGACCGCTCACGGTGATCACGGCGGCACGGCGGAGGAGTAAGTCAGCCGCCGCGCGCGCCTGCGTCCTGCTTCAGGCGCGTGGTGAAAGCGACCGAGATATGATCCTTCAACGCTTGCCCAGCTGCAGCCTCGTCCCGGTTGGCGATGGCTGCGACGATTGCCTTATGCTCGTCTTGCGCAATACGCCCGCGCCCTTCGGCTGCCAATGATGTGGTGGCCATCAACGCCATTGAGCGATGCACCAAATCCAGCTGCTGCACCAGATAGCGGTTGTGTGAGGCCAGATGGATTTGCTGATGAAACCGCCGGTTTGCCTTGGCAAGCTCTACCGGTTTGTCGACCAGCGCGTCATCTGCCGCGACCATATCGCGCAGAACCTGCACTTCCTCATCGGTGGCATGGCGCGCAGCCAGCGCAGCCGCCAGCCCTTCTAGCTCGCGCCGCACCACATACAGCTCGGCCATCTGGTTGTGATCGAGCGAGGCCACAATCAGCGAACGGCCATCGCGTTCCAGCAAGCTCTGGGTTTCAAGCCGTTGCAATGCCTCGCGAATAGGGGTGCGCGACACGCCAAATCGATCGGCCAGATCGTTCTCCACCAGACGGTCGCCGGGTTTGAACATTCCAACGTCGATGGCGTCGAGGATCAGCCCATAGGCGTCTTTCTGGGTGCTGTTCTTCGTCTGGCTCATCGGCGCTTTGCCCTCCATTGCACCGCCACTTTCTACGCTTTGCCAGCGCTGCGATCAAGTCTGAGGCGGAATGCGCCTCATGCTAATCCATTGCGAATCCGAGACATAGCGCCTAGGTCTCGGATTATGGTCAAGCAATCCTTCTCTCATGTCGAACATTGGGTGTTCGATCTCGACAATACGCTCTATCACCCTTCGGCCCGACTGTTTGACCAGATCGAGGCGAAGATGATCACGTATGTGATGGACACGCTCGGGATCGATCATGGTGCGGCGGACAAGCTGCGCGGCGATTATTGGCGCAATCACGGCACCACGCTGGCGGGGTTGATGCAGGAACACAGTATCGACCCCGATCCGTTTCTGGTGGCGGTGCACGATATCTCGCTCGACCATCTGGAGCCTGATCAGATGTTGGCAGGCCATATCAAAGCCTTGCCGGGGCGCAAAATTGTCTACACCAATGGCTCTGCCCCCTATGCGGAGCGCGTTCTGGCCGCGCGGGGGCTCTCGGGGCTGTTTGACGGCATCTACGGCGTTGAGCACGCAGATTATCGCCCAAAACCAGAGCGCAGCGCCTTTGAACGGGTGTTTGCGCAAGCCGGTGTCGAGACCGCCAAGGCGGCGATGTTTGAGGATGACCCGCGCAATTTGACCGCGCCGCATGCGATGGGCATGCGTACGGTGCATGTGGCACCCGAGGTCTTTGAGGGCGATCACATCCATCATCACACCATGGATCTGACGGATTTTCTGGGCCACCTGCGGTAGCCTGTCGCAGCGACCAAAATGCACATGTTTTAGTCATGTTTTGCGCCCTATATCGCAGGGCGACACGACATGACGGAGCCTGACATGACCGCCTACACCCTGCCGCCGAAGCTCACCACCTTTGAGCGCATTATCTTTCGTGTGCCCGTGCTGGGCCGCATCTGGAAAGAGGTGAGCTATGGCGATGAGGGCAACATCTACTACGCGATTGTCACGTTCATCAGCCTCTGGGGTATTTCCATCATGCTGTTTGGCCTGCCTGGCCTCTATTTGCCCGCACTCGCTCTGGTGCCGGTAATGTGGATCATATTGATCCTGATTTCGCGCGGCTGATCCCCTGCGGCACAGAGCCGCTTGTCATTCGCCCGCCCCGCGCCCTATGTCTCCCCTCATAGCAACAGCGCGGGGCCGAGGTGATGAGCGAGACATGTGACATCCTGATTTCCGGGGGCGGCATTGCCGGGCTGACCGCTGCGGCGACGTTTGCAGCGCGCGGATTTTCCGTGATCTGCGTGGACCCGACGGCCCCTGTGACCGCGCGCGAGGATGCGGGCGCGGATCTGCGCACCACCGCGTTTCTGCAACCGGCAAAATCACTGTTGGAGGATGCAGGGCTCTGGGCGCGGTTGGCTCCTTATGCCGCACCTTTGCAGATCATGCGCATTATTGATGCGGGCGGTGCCGAACCCGAACCGCGTGTGGTGCGAGAGTTCAATGCCGCAGAGATTTCCGAACTGCCGTTTGGTTGGAACCTGCCCAACTGGCTGCTGCGCCGCGAAATGCTGTCGCGCATCAACGAGTTGGCCAATGCGGAATTTCGCCCCGGCGTTGGCACCCAAAGCCTGTTCACCCGTATGGGAGAGGCCCGTGTAACCCTGAGTGATGGCGCGCGTGTGCGGTGCAAACTGTTGCTGGCCTGTGATGGGCGCGCCTCCCCCATGCGCGAGGCGGCAGGGATCGAGGTACAGATCACCCGTTACGGACAAAAGGCGCTGGCCTTTGCGGTGACCCATGATCTGCCGCATGAAAACGTGTCGACCGAAATTCATCGCACCGGTGGCCCCTTTACGCTGGTGCCCCTGCCGGATCTGGACGGGCGGCCCTCGTCGGCGATTGTCTGGATGGAAACAAATGCCAACGCCGACCGGCTCGCAGCCCTTGATGAAGCCGCATTCGAAGGCGAGATGAACACCCGTTCCTGCGGGGTGCTGGGGGCGCTGAAACTGGCCTCCCGCCGCACCCTTTGGCCCATCATTAGCCAGCGCGCCGAACGTCTGGTGGGCGAGCGTCTGGCATTGATGGCCGAAGCGGCACATGTGGTGCCACCCATCGGGGCACAGGGGCTTAATATGTCGCTGGCGGATTTGCGAGTGCTGATGGATCTGGTGGAGGCGCACCCCGAGGGACTGGGCGATCAGGCGATGCTGGATGCCTATGAGAAAGCCCGCCACAGCGATATCAAATTGCGGGTCAGCGGTATTGATCTGCTGAATCGTGCCTCGATGATCGAGGCCCGTCCGCTCAGGGATTTGCGGGCCGGTGGGCTGAACGCGCTGTACTCCCTGCCGCAGGTGCGCAAGATGCTGATGCAGATGGGACTTGGCGTACGATAGAAAACGGGCCTGTCCTATGGGACAGACCCGTGCCTCCGGCGGAGGTATTTTTGAAAAAATGAAGGGGCGTCAGAGCACTTGGTCGAGCACGGTTTTCAGCCGCGACAGCGTGCCGTTGACGTCATAGAGCTTATCAAGACCAAAGAGGCCAAGGCGGAAGGTCTTAAACCCCTCAGGCTCGTCAACCGCAAGCGGTACGCCTGCGGCGATCTGCATGCCTTGGTCGGCGAATTTCTTGCCATTCTGGATCTGCGGATCGTCGGTGTAGCTGACCACCACACCTGGCGCGCCAAAGCCTTCGGCCGCCACAGAAGTGACGCTTTTTTTTGCGAGCATTTCACGCACACCATTGCCCAGTTTCCACTGCGCCTCGCGCAAGCGTTTGAAACCATATTCTTTGGTCTCCGCCATGGTATCACGGAACATGCGCAGCGCATCCGTGGGCATGGTGGCGTGATAAGCGTGGCCGCCATCCTCATAGGCTTGCATGATCGCGCGCCATTTCTTGAGATCGAGGGCGAAGCTATCGGAGGTGGTCTCGTCCAGTCTCGCAAGCGCACGTTTGGAGAGCATCACCAGCCCCGCAGACGGCGACGCGCTCCAGCCTTTTTGCGGGGCGGAGATCAGCACATCGACGCCGGTGGCCTTCATATCGACCCAAGCGCAGCCAGATGCGATGCAGTCCAGTACCATCAGCGCGCCGACCTCATGGGCGGCCTCCGCCATTTGGGTCACGTAGTCATCCGGCAGGATCACACCGGCCGCAGTTTCCACATGGGGCGCAAAAACGACGGCGGGTTTTTGGTCGCGGATCGCCTTGGTGACCTCCTCGATGGGGGCCGGAGCAAAGGGCGATTGCGCAGTATTGCCGGTCTGGCGCGCCTTCATGACACTGGCGGATTTGGTCAGGCCGCCTGTTTCAAAAATCTGGCTCCAGCGATAGGAGAACCAGCCATTGCGCACCACCAGCGTGTCCTGATTGCGGGCAAACTGGCGCGCGACCGCCTCCATCGCATAGGTCCCGCCACCGGGCACCAGCGCGGTCGCATCCGCCTTGTAGACCTCTTTCAGCATGGCGTTGATGTCCAGCATCACCTGCTGGAATTCCTTTGACATGTGATTGAGGGACCGGTCGGTGAACACCACCGAGAACTCATCCAGACCATCAGGGTCGACTGTATCCAAGAGGGCCATGAGAAATCTCCTTGCTTCAATAGGGTCGGCTGGGGCCGGTTATCTCTGTCATGGCAGAGCCGCCCCTCTGGCTCAAGCGCCACGTGGCTACAGCTCTTGTCGCAAAAGCCGTTAAATGCGCATCAGCCCAAGGGGCCGGGGCGGCGTTCTTCGGACAAGAGCACATTGGCGTCCACATTGCCCGCCCCCGGCAATGTCATGATCCGCCGCCGCAGGACGCGTTCGAAATCGGCAATGTCGCGGGCAACCACCCGCAGGCGATAATCATAAAACCCCAGTACATGCTCTACCGTCTGTACCTCTGGGATGGCCGAGACCGCGCGTTCAAAGTCATCAAGGCTGACACGCCCTTTGGTGGCCAGTTTGACGCCGACAAAAACGGTGACACCGAACCCCAGTTTCTCCAGATCAAGATCCAGCACCCGATGCGACAAAATCCCTGCCTCCTCCAGCCGCTTGATCCGTCGCCATGTGGCGGGCTGGCTGAGGCCAAGCGCGCGGCCAAGTGCGCCTGCGGTCTGGGTTGCGTCCTCCGACAGGGCCCGCAGGAGCGCCAGATCAATTTCATCCAATTCCGTCATAGCGGCAGCGCCGTCCGTGTGGTGATCCGCGCCACATGCATCAGCGCCTCAATATCGGTGATGTTTGGCAGTTGCAGAATACGGTCCCGATACAGCGCCTGATAATGGGCCATATCGCGCGCAATCACGCTGAGGCGCACATCAACCTGCCCGAGGAAGGTCTGGATCTCCAGCACCTCCGGGATTTCACGCGCGGCGGGGATGAATTCATCAAAAGCGCGTGGGTTGGTCTTATCAAGTGTCACCCGCAGTGAGACCTCGACCGCGTAGCCCAAGGCCTGCCAGTCGATGACCGCCCGCGTGCCCTTTACGACACCGCCCTCACGTAACTTCTCCAGCCTGCGTGACAGGCGCGAGGCGGTGAGTCCCAGCCGGTCTGCCAGATCCGGCAGCGATTGGGTCGGGTCCTCCTGAAGGTTGCGCAATATGCGCCTGTCGAGATCATCAAGCATGATTGCTACGCTAATTCACATTTTCGCGAATAGATACCGTGAAAATTGGTGAATTCATACACCAATCGCACTCGCATCCCCTGCCCTGCCGCCTATGCTCGCTGACAGATAGAAACTCAGGTCAAAGGATTGATCCGATGCGTGTGTACTACGACCGCGACTGCGACGTGAACCTCATCAAAGAAAAGAAAGTCGCCATCCTCGGCTATGGCTCGCAAGGTCACGCGCATGCGCTGAACCTGCGTGATTCCGGCGCAAAGAACCTTGTCATCGCGCTGCGCGAAGGCTCCCCTTCTGCCAAGAAAGCCGAAGCCGAAGGCCTGGCCGTGATGGGCATCGCCGAAGCGGCGGCCTGGTGTGACGTCATCATGTTCACCATGCCCGACGAACTTCAGGCCGAAACCTACAAGAAATACGTGCACGACAACATCAAGCCGGGCGCAGCGATCGCATTCGCCCACGGCCTGAACGTGCATTTTGGCCTGATTGAGCCCAAAGAAGGCGTCGACGTCATCATGATGGCGCCTAAAGGCCCCGGCCACACCGTGCGCGGCGAATACACCAAAGGCGGCGGCGTGCCCTGCCTTGTGGCTGTTCACAATGACGCATCCGGCTCCGCGCTGGAAACTGCGCTGTCATACTGCTCCGCCATCGGTGGCGGTCGCTCCGGCATCATCGAGACCAACTTCCGTGAAGAATGCGAAACCGACCTGTTCGGCGAACAAGCCGTTCTCTGCGGCGGTCTGGTTGAACTGATCCGTTGCGGGTTTGAAACCCTCGTCGAGGCAGGCTACGCGCCAGAAATGGCCTATTTCGAGTGCCTGCACGAAGTGAAGCTGATCGTCGACCTGATCTACGAAGGCGGCATTGCGAACATGGATTACTCCATCTCCAACACCGCCGAGTACGGCCAGTATGTCACCGGCCCGCGCATCCTGAAGTACGACGAAACCAAAGCCCGCATGAAAGAAGTCCTCGCCGACATTCAGCAGGGTAAATTCGTGCGCGACTTCATGCTGGAAAACGCAGTGGGTCAGCCGACCATCAAAGCATCCCGTCGTGCCAACGACGAGCACGCGATCGAGGCCACCGGTGCCAAACTGCGTGAAATGATGCCTTGGATCTCTGCTGGCAAGATGGTCGACAAGTCCAAAAACTAAGGACCCCGTTTGCGGAGCTAAGGCTCCGCAGCCCGGACCTCTGCAGGGCGCCTCGGGACACCGGGGCGCCTTTTTCACGGTGTGACACACTTCGCTCTGGAACGAAGCATGCCTCATTGGCCTTTCCTCGCACCAGAGGTCATCTGCCCGCACGGCACCCGAGTTCAGCCAGCGCCCATTGTCAGGAGAAAATCATGCCGGAAATCGCCCCCCGTTACTGGGCCATGGTGGCCGCCTTAGGTCTCACTTGGGGCGGGACATTCATGGTGGTCGAACTGGCACTGCGCGGGATCACCCCGTTTTGGCTCGCGTCCGGGCGGATCGGATTTGCGGCGCTGTTGCTGACCGCGGTCTGGGGCCTGCGCGGTTTTCAACTGTTTAAAGAACGCCCAAACTGGTGGATTGTTGTCTTCATTGGCGTTCTTAGCTCCACGCTGCCGTTCATCCTGATCAGCTGGGGCTTGCAGCATGTGACCTCCGGTTTTGCCGGTGTCAGCATGTCGGCCATCCCGCTGATGGTTCTGCCGCTGGCGCATTTCTTCGCCTCAGAACCTCTGACCCTGCGCCGCCTGATCGGTGTGGTCATCGGCTTTTTCGGGGTCGCCCTGCTGATCGGTGGACAAGCTTTTGAAAGCAACGGCTCCGATCTGGAATGGGCCGGCCGCCTTACCTGCCTGACCGCTGCCGCCTGCTACGCGGTGTCATCCATCTCCATGCGCCGCTTGCCAGAGGTCGACTCCGTTGGCCTTGCCGCAGTGCTGCTCTTGATCGGCACCCTTGGCATCATCCCCGCCGCATGGATGGTCGAAGGCCCGCCACCCGTCATCTCGTCAGAAACCTGGATGTGGTTGGCAATTTTAGGTCTGATCCCAACCGCCGGAGCAAACCTGTTGCGCGTCTTGGTCATTCGCGGTGCAGGGCCGACCTTCATGAGCCTCACCAATTATCTGGTCCCTGTCTGCGCCGTGTTCTTTGGTGCGGTGTTCCTCAGCGAAGCCCTGCCGGGTACGCTGTTGTGGGCCTTGGCCCTGATCCTCGCAGGAGTAGCACTCAGCCAATACGGCGCATTAAAACGTCTGTTTGGCTGGACCTGAGGCTCAGGCACTAAGGCAAAACCCCCACTTATTCAGTTTTTCAAAAATATCCCGGGGGTGAGGGCTTCGCCCGAGGGGGCAGCGCCCCCTCTCGCGCGCCGAGCCAAAGGCTCGGCGCGCGGGTCCGCCCGGACACCCGGGCGGAAAAACCTCAACTCGTCGCCGCCTCCACAGCAGCGACCACATCATCCACCGCGCGGTTCAGGAGGTCTGGATCCTCACTCTCTGCCATCACTCGGATCAGCGGCTCGGTGCCGGATTTTCGGATCAAGAGACGCCCATGCCCATTGAGCTGCCCTTCCGCCTGCGCAATCGCATCCTGCACCGCATCCACCTCTAACGGTACCTGCCCCGCCTCAAAACGTACGTTTTTCAACAGCTGGGGCACCGGTTCAAACTGCTGTGCCAACTCAGAGGCTTTCTGCTCCCGGCGCACCATCTCAGCAAGGAAATGCAGCCCCGCCATCAGCCCGTCGCCGGTTGTGGCATAGTCGCTCATCACGATGTGGCCGGATTGCTCACCACCGAGGTTAAAGCCACCCTGCCGCATTCGCTCCACCACATAGCGGTCACCGACCCCCGTGCGCTCGAGCCCGATGCCGCGATCATTCAGGAACCGTTCCAGACCGAGGTTGGACATCACCGTTGCCACCAGCGCACCGCCGCTCAGCCGCCCGTCCTCAGCCCATGCGGACGCCAGAAGCGCCATCAGCTGATCGCCATCCGCAACGGTGCCGGTCTCGTCGATCACCACCACCCGGTCCGCATCGCCATCAAGGCAGATCCCCACATGGGCACCATGCGCCACCACGGTTTCTGCGGCGACAGCGGGCTTGGTAGAGCCGCAGCCACGGTTGATGTTCTTGCCGTCCGGTGACACACCTACCGGGATCACATCCGCGCCCAGTTCCCACAGGATTTCCGGTGCAGCCCGATGGGCCGCGCCATTGGCGCAATCGATCACCACCTTCAACCCGTCCAGACGCATATCGCGTGGCAGAGAGCTCTTTACCCGCTCGCCATAGCGAAAACGGGCATCATCAATCCGTTTTGCGCGCCCGATATTGTGGGACTGTGCAGGCTCAACCCCCGCCTCAATCAGCGCTTCCAGCTCCAGTTCCACCTCATCGGAGAGTTTGTAGCCATCGGGGCCAAAGAATTTGATGCCATTGTCTTCGGCCGGATTGTGGCTGGCAGAAATCATCACACCCAGATCTGCCCGCATCGAACGCGTCATCAGCCCCACCGCAGGCGTTGGCACCGGCCCCAGGAGCAGCACGTTCATCCCCGTCGAGGTCAGCCCCGCCGTCAGCGCGTTTTCAAACATATAGCCTGACAGCCGTGTGTCCTTACCGATCACCACCCGGTGCACGGTATCTGTTTCACGGCGAAAATACCGACCGACAGCTGCTCCAATACGCAGCGCCATCTCGGCAGTCATGGGATGCAGATTGGCCTTGCCACGCACCCCATCGGTTCCAAAGAGTTTGCGCATCAAAGCTGCTCCTCTGTCCGGCGCACCGCCGGAGGGTCCAACAGCTGCCGTAATCTCGTTATCTCGTGGCTTGCCACAGGCGCAGGGCCTGCGCCGTTTCCGCCACATCATGCACCCGTAGCAATTGCACGCCTTGGGCAAATCCCGCAAGGCCTACGGCAATAGAACCCGGCGCACGCCGTGCAGCTTGCGGTTCTTTGCCAATCGCGCCAATGAATCCCTTGCGCGAGACCCCCAGAAGGATCGGACAGCCAATACCGTGAAACAGGCTCAAATTGCGCAGTAGCGCCAGGTTATGCGCCTCGCTCTTGCCAAACCCGATGCCCGGATCAATGACGATCTGTTCACGCAAAACACCAATGGCCTCCAGTTGGTCCACCTGTGCTGCAAGGAAATCATAGACGTCGAGCACCACATTCTCGTAATGCGGGTTTTCCTGCATGGTTTGCGGATCTCCTTGTGCATGCATCACGCAGACCGGCACCCCAGCCTGTGCCGCCAGCGGTGCCAACGCGGCATCAAAGGTAAAGCCCGACACGTCATTGATCAGCGACGCGCCCGCCTCCAATGCCTCCATCCCCACGGTCGCTTTGCGCGTATCGATGGAGATTGGCACTTCACTTGCCTCGCGGATCGCGGCGATCACTGGCGCGGTGCGGGTGATCTCTTCCAGTTCTTCGACCTCAGCCGCACCGGGGCGGGTGCTTTCGCCCCCCACATCAATAATCGAGGCCCCGTCTGATACCATCTGCAAAGCCGCGTCGCGCGCCGAGGTCAGCTCGTCATGCTGACCGCCGTCAGAAAAACTGTCCGGAGTGACGTTGAGAATGCCCATGATATGCGGATGGGTCATATCGAGCCCGGCAATTGCGGCGCGGCGGCTCATCAGACGGAACCGGATCTCTTCTGGCAATAGACCCGCCGGCACGATACGGGGCGGGGCCAAACGATCTAAAACTTCGACCTCAGTGAACCAAAGCGCGCTGCCGGCAAGATGAATAGCGCCCTCGGGGCGCGCATCTCCATGACGAACCAGGGGGCGGTAGTAACTCACAGGGTATGTTGCTCCTCAGCATGGGCGCGCAGGGGCACGCCGGGGTTGTCCGGGAGCTCTGCGCCGATCACGATCATTTCTTCTGCTTCGAAAGTAGAAGCGAACCACGCCGCAAGTGCAACCGCATTCGACGGCGGCTCGCTTGGCCCCTCGACCGCATCCAATACAATTTTGGACGGCGCCCAGACGCAAATCTGGCCATTCTTCATCGCCCAGTCGAGCTCAGTGCGTGTTTCCACCACTTTGCAGCGTTCATCTCTGGCGGCCAAGCGCCATGCATTTTGCTCAATTGCCAGCAAATCAATACGGCGCTGGGTCCATTTATGCCCGGTTTGCGGCAACGCCAGCTCATGCGCCCCCACACAGAGGATCAGCGGCCGTTCGCGGCATTCCATCTGATCGATCCAGCCGGTCAGATTGTCACTGTCGATTGCGGTATTGGACAGGAACATCAGCCGAGGGTGTGGTTTGATGTCCTCTTCAGTCTCATGCGACACCTGATCCGAGGAACGCACGATCTCCACGCCGAGTTTGCCGGGACCTCGGTCCAGTTTTTCGATACGCACGAAAGCGCGCACCGCCTGCGGCTCCCACAGGATACGTTCCGCAACCCGCTCGGCAAGGGTTTCCAACAGCGCCAGACGTTCGCGGGCAAGCTCATGGGCAATAGCCTCTGTCACCTTGTCATAGGACAGGATGCGATCGACGTCGTCGTCCAGATCCGCAGGCAGCGGCGCAATCTCTACCACCACATTGAAACAGACCCGCTGCGTGGTGCCGCGCTCTTGCTGAAATGCACCGATCTCAACCTCGACGATATGATCGCGCAGGGAAATCCGATCCAGCGGACCGGGACGTGCCGTTGCGGCGGACCGCTCTGAGGGATGCGCGAAGGCGAGGTGGATATCGGAACTCATGGTGTGGCCCTCGGCTGGCTTAGAACAGGAAGGAGGCTGTGTCAGGAGTCACAGTCTTAGGTCCGTTCAGGCCAAATAACAGGCTCAGACCCGCCGTGCCAGAGCCGGAAAGCGGCGTCTGGCGATCTCTGGCAGGGAAAATCGCGTCGCTTATTTTGCCGCCGTGCGGAAACGCTCGTCACGGTAGAAAAGATGCACGCCAATACGCGCGGTCTTGGTAAACTTCCGCGACCAACGCGGCTTTACCGCTGTGGTGTGATAGTAGGTGGCACCCTGCGTGAGTTTCGGGTTCACCCCGTCTAGGATCAGCCGCGCCACCTTGGCGACACGTTCAAACGCGCGTGGCTCGCGGATCACTTCCTTTTGACCATCACAGGTATAGGTGAACTGGCACTGATATTTGCGACCTGTGCCCTGATTGATCACGCCACAGAACGTATTGGGGAATTGTGAACTCTTGACCCGATTGCGGATCACCTCAGCGACCGCAAACTGACCTTTGACGGTCTCGCCCCGCGCCTCAAAGTACAGCGCTTCGGCAAGGCACGCAAATTCACTGCCGCCGGACGCTTCGGGTCGGCTGTCTAAGAAGGCCCGCGTGTACTCGACCTGCGTGACTTCTTTGGTTCGGCTTTGGCGTTTTCCACCCAAAAAGCGTAGCATACGCTCCTTTGGCGCGGCCTGAAGCGTCGACTGCTCCTGTTTGAAAAGCGCATCCAGCCCCATGTCTGCAGAGGCAATGCTACCGCATAGTGTTGCCGCGATCACTGCGACACACATCAGATTCCGTTTCATTCAGGGTACCCCCGGTCCAACTGCCTGCAGCGGCATTCCGACCGCAAGCGACGGCTTCGGGTAACGGAAATGTATCAAAACGTCCACCCAAGCGGACGTATACCCGTTATGCTCCAAGGCTTACATCGATGCGGCGATGTCTCTTTTGCCGCCGAAGAACCCTGAATTCGTTAATTTTTTATGTATGTCGGCGCTATTCGGCCGGTTTTATCGGCGATCGCCAATTGCGCCGCCGCGAGCCGTGCAACGGGCACTCGAAAGGGGGAGCAGGACACATAATCAAAGCCCGCCTCGCGGCAAAACGCGATTGATTCGGGGTTGCCGCCGTGCTCACCACAGATCGACAGGGTGATTTCAGGCTTTGCCATCCGTCCCCGCTGCACACCGAGTTGTAACAGCTCCCCTACTCCATCCACATCGAGCACGTGGAACGGGTCTTCTGCAAAGACACCCTGCTGCACATAGGCCGACATGAACCGCCCCGCATCATCCCGGGACAGACCATAGGTCATCTGCGTGAGATCGTTGGTGCCAAAGCTCAGGAAGGCAGTGTGAACAGCAATCTCATCAGCGCGCAGCGCCGCTCTTGGGGTTTCGACCATGACGCCCAGACGATAGGTGAAATCCGCCCCGCGCTCGGACTTCACTGCTGAGGCGACCGCATCAATCCGGGCCTTCACCAATTCCACCTCACGCTTGGCCGACACCAGCGGGATCATGATTTCCGGCACCACCGGTGCCCCATCGCGTGAGGCTTCCAGCGTGGCCTCAAAAATCGCACGCGCCTGCATGTCGTAGATCTCGGGCACTGTCACCCCAAGACGCACACCGCGCAGGCCCAGCATGGGGTTATACTCACCCATTTCCTCCACCCGGCGGGTCACATCGCTGACTGGCAGGCCCAAAGCCTCGGAAAGCTCGCGCTGACCCGCGGTCGTGGTCGGCAAAAACTCATGCAGAGGTGGGTCAAACAGGCGAATGCAAACCGGCATCCCTTCCATGATCCGAAACAGCTCGCGGAAATCCTTCCGCTGCATCGGCAGCAGGCGCGCCAGCACCGCGGCCCGGCCCGAAGAGGTCTCGGCAAAGATCATCTCCCGCATCACCGTCAGACGGCCGGGATCAAAGAACATATGCTCTGTCCGACAGAGCCCAATCCCTTGCGCATTGAAATTGCGTGCGGTTTGCGCATCTGCAGGCGTGTCGGCATTGGCCCGGATCGCGATGTCACGCGCCGCATCGGCCCACCCCATCAGAGTCGTAAGCGCATCGTCTTCCGCCGCCTCGGTCATTTTTGGCTCTCCCGCCAAAACCTGACCCGAGGTTCCATCCACGGTGATCGTCTCTCCGGATTTGAAAACCCGCCCATCCGGCGCGGTTAACTGCTTGCGTCGGCTATCAAATCTCAGGCTGGAGGCCCCCACGATACAAGGCAGCCCAAGCCCGCGCCCGATCACCGCCGCATGGCTGGTCATGCCGCCTTTTTCCGTGAGAACACCAGCCGCTGCGTGCATGCCACGCACATCCTCCGGCGAGGTTTCACGCCGCGCCAGAATGCACGGCTCGCCGCGCGATTTGCTGGCCTGCGCCTCTGTCGCGGTGAACACCAGCCGCCCCGTGGCAGCACCGGGGCTTGCAGCGATCCCGCTGCCGATCACATCGCGTTTGGCGTCCGGGTCCACCTGACGGTGCAGCAATTCATTGAGCGAATGCGCGTCCACCCGCATCACCGCCTCTTCCGGTGGGATAATCCCGTCTTCGGCCAGCCGCACTGCAATCCGCACCGCAGCCTGAGCCGAGCGCGTCACCCGCACCCCATCCAGAATATGCACGCGGCCATTCTCGATCACGAACTCCACCTGCATCTCCGCGCGCAGCTTCACCCGCATCAGGGCCGCATGGGCCTTTAGCTCTGCAAAGGCTTCGGGCGCTAACTCCTCAAGCGAAGGACCGCGTTCGTCCTGCTCCAGATAGATCGATTCTGCATCGACCCCCAGCGCGTCCCGCCCCTGACTTTGGCTCAGATACCGGCCCGTGATCTGCGGCAACCCGGTTTGAGAGTTCACAAGCTGCAGCACGCCAGAGCCGCATTCGCCCTGCCCCAGCCCCGGCACCATTTCCTGCACCACCAGCCCAAGCCCGGCATCCTCCGGCGCGCCCTTGGCCGCCCGCAACAGCCGCGCCGAAGTGCCCTCCCACGCGCGCGCCATCGACCTCAGCACCGCCGCCAGCTGTTCGCCGGGATCTTGGGGGAACGGCTCTTCGGCCTCAGCCTCATAGGCCTGCAACATCTCGCTCAGCGCATCGGGGCCGCCATCCTCGACGTCCTCAAACACATCCGGGTCCAGCCGCGCCACATGCACCGCATAGGACTGCACAAACCGCAAATAAAGCGCCGCCGCCGCATCCGCGCCAAGCGTGTCGCTCAGATCCACGAACCGCGCATCATTCATGCCAATGTTCAGCACCGCACCGGGGCCACCCCAGTCGGGATCTTCCGAGGATGGGCGCACACAAAGCAGCGCATCGGGGCGCAGATCCGCAAGGATCGCCTGCACGTCGACCATATAGCCTTCGGCGATCTCATGCACCGCATCAAAGGACAGCGCCACAGTCTGCGGCACCGGCAGGTTCAACCGCACCAGCCGCTGCAAACATTTCGCCCGCCCGCCATGTGTCTGATTGGCAATCGGCGCGGTGGCCGTGATCAAAGTGGCCTTCGGGGTAGTATCCATCGGTTCGTCCCCTGTGTGTTTCTGCAATGCAGCGATCCTCCCTGAACCCGAGCATAATGCGCGCAATCACTCCCGCAAGGAAAAGCATGCCAAAGCTGCAACAAAAACGGCCCTCACTAAAAATAGCGAGGGCCTTTGATCACGCGAGTTGACGCGAAGGATCAGCCCTCGATGCGGCTCAGATCAGCCACTTGACCGCAGACCTTGCGGATCTGGCTCAGCAGGTTCAGCCGGTTGCGGCGCACCACCTGATTGTCGGAATTGACCTGCACCGCCTCAAAGAAGGCATCCACCGGCGCGCGCAATGCGGCCATGCCGCCCATGGCGGCCGCGAAATCCTCGGCCTCGATGGCCGAGGAGATCGCTCCCTCGTTTGCGGCAAGCGCATCAAACAGGGCAGCCTCTGCCGCATCCTCGATGAATTTCTTGTCGGCCCCGTAGGAATATTCGACCCCATCCTTTTCCTCGGCCTGCGACAGGATGTTGTTGGCGCGCTTGAACCCTTGCAGCAGGTTCTCGCCATCCTCCGACGACATGAACACCTCCAGCGCGCGGGCCCGTTTCACCAAGAGCGTCAGGTCGTCATTGCCCTCCATCGCAATACAGGCGTCGATCACATCATGACGAATACCCTGATCGCGCAGGAAGACCTTTAGGCGGTCGTGGAAGAAGGAGAGGAGGTCGGGCAAAACCTGCGAAAAGAAAATATTCTTAGCTTTGCTAAACTGGTCATCATCATTCTCGGCTGATGCAACGGCTTTCATATAGCGTTCTTTAGGAAGATGTTTAGCACCGACAAAGAGTTCAAACGGTAGCTTTTCTGCATGAACCTTGGCCGCAATCTGAAGCACACCTTCCAAACCGCCGCGCACATCATTCTCCAGCACCAGCCGGATCACTCCCAACGCCGCGCGGCGCAGCGCGTAGGGGTCTTTCGACCCGGTGGGCTTTTCATCAATCGCCCAGAACCCGGTGAGCGTGTCGATCTTGTCGGCCAGTGCCACCGCGACCGAGACTGGCTCTGTCGGCACCTCATCGCTGGGGCCCAGTGGCGAATAATGCAGCTGACAGGCATTGGCGACCTCTTGCGGCAGCCCGGCGGCCTGAGCGTAATAGCGCCCCATCAGGCCTTGCAGTTCGGGGAACTCATAGACCATCTCGGAGCTGAGGTCCGCTTTGGCGACCTTCGCCGCCTGTTCCGCCAGATCCGCATCCGCGCCTACAACGGGGGCGATTTCGCGCGCCAGCGCCGCGATCCGGTCGATGCGCGCGGCTTGGGTTCCGAGTTTGTTGTGGAACGTCACATTGCCAAGGCTTTCCAGCCAGCCTTCCATGCCGACTTCGGATTTCGCGATGCGCAGGTCGTTCTCCCAGAAGAACTTCGCATCCGCCAGACGCGCGCTCAGCACCTTTTGGTTGCCCGCCAGAATGGTGGCACCATTGTCGGCGGTTTCGCGGTTGGCCACGGTGATGAACTTCTCGATCCGCCCGGTCTTGGGGTTCTTTACTGAGAAGAACTTCTGATGTTCCTTCATGGAGGTTTGCAGCACCTCCGGCGGCAGGTCGAGGAACTCCGCATCAATCGAGCCCATCAGGACCACCGGCCATTCCACCAGCCCCGCAACCTCAGCCAGAAGGCCCTTGTCGTCCACCACTTCAAGGCCCGACGCAAAGGCCTGATTGGTGGCATCTTGCCAGATCGCCGCCTCGCGTTCCTTTGGGTCGAGCACCACAAAGGCGCGTTTCAGCTTGGCGGCGTAATCCTCAAAGCTGGTGACAGAAATCCGCGCCGGGGCCATGAAGCGATGACCCCAAGTTGCATCGCCGGATGTGATGCCGTCGATATCCAGCGGCACCACCTCGCTGCCGTCTTCGCGCGTCAGCACGCACAGGATCGAATGCAGAGGCCGCACCCAGCGCAAAGACCCTGCACCCCAGCGCATGGATTTGGGCCATGGGAAGTTGCGAATGGTGTCTTCCAGCACCTCGGCGATGATCTCTGCCGCCGGGCGCCCCGGTTTCTCAATGATTGCAAAATAGACCGCCCCCTTGGGGGTGTCGCGCTCCTCAAGCTGATCGCGGCTCAGACCTGCACCGCGCAAAAAGCCCTCAATCGCCTTGTCGGGCGCGCCTACTTTGGGGCCTTTGCGCTCTTCGCGCACGGTGGGGGAATGATCCAAGAGCCCCTCAATGGCCAGTGTCAGGCGGCGCGGCGTGGTCAGCGCATGTGCGCCGGCATAGGTCAGACCCGCCTCGACCAGACCGTCGGTCATCCGCTTCTTCAAATCTTCGCCCGCGCGCGCCTGCATGCGGGCGGGGATTTCCTCGGAGAAAAGTTCGATCAGAAGATCAGCCATTACGAGTCCTCAACGGTTCGGATCTGCCGTGCGTTCACGGCAATAAGGGATGTGGCAACAGACGCGCCTGCGCCCGTCAGTTGGTTTGCGGCCGCTTGGGGCATTCCTCGCCCACAATGGTGCCGTCATAGGCCTTTTCGCCACAGTTGTTCAGTTCGTGCCAGACGTAACCCCGGCCATCCTCAGTGATGGCCACGATACGGTCGACACCAAATTCGATGTTCTTTTCAGAGATAAACGCCGTCGCCTGCCCGTCATGCAATGCCTGCCCGATGGTATTGGCGTCAAAGCAATCAAACCAGTTTGGCGCATTACGCGGCTCACGCGCGTCAGACAGTTGATAGAGCTGCGCCACCTCCGCCGGTTTCAGCGGCGTGGTGAAACAGGCGCGATAGCGGATCGGAGAGCTATCGGCATCAATGGCCTGAAAGTTTCCATAGGCGATGGGTTCCGGCGTTTCGCCTCCGATCGGCAACAACACGACATCCTGCCCGGGTTTTTCAACGACATCGTCATAAAAGCCGTAGACCTGCAGGTAGTACATCGCGATCCCTGCCACGAGGCCAGAGACGATGAGAATGATCGACAGGATTTTACCGGTCATATCAGATGCTCCCTTGCGCCGCTCAAGCCGCTGTTTCGCCCGCTGTCTCGCCGGTATGCCCGCCCGCTTCGGTCAACACAAAGGCATCGGCGCATTGTTTAGCCAGCGTGCGCACGCGCCCGATGTAGGCCTGACGCTCGGTCACAGAGATCACACCGCGCGCATCCAAGAGGTTAAAGATATGCGAAGCCTTGATGCACTGGTCATAGGCCGGATGCGCCATGATGATGCGCTTGCCGGTTTTGGGGTCCATATGCTCTTGGGCGAGGATCGCGGCACATTCGGCCTCGGCCTCCTCGAAATGACGCAAGAGCACCTCGGTATTGGCCACGTCAAAGTTCCAGCGCGCGTATTCTTCTTCGGTCTGCTTGAAGATATCGCCATAGCTCAGCGGTTGTGGCGACTGCGGATCGTTGAAGGGCATATCCATCACGTGATCAATGCCGAGGATATACATCGCCAGACGTTCCAGACCGTAGGTCAGCTCGCCCGAGACCGGGTGGCAATCATGGCCGCCAACCTGCTGGAAATAAGTGAACTGGCTGACTTCCATACCGTCGCACCAGACTTCCCAGCCCAGCCCCCAGGCGCCAAGCGTCGGGCTTTCCCAGTCGTCTTCGACGAAGCGGATGTCGTGCAGCTCCATATCGACGCCGATGGCCTCCAGCGAGCCGAGATAGAGCTCCTGCAGGTCGGGCGGGCTGGGTTTGATCAGCACCTGATACTGGTAGTAATGCTGCAAGCGGTTCGGGTTTTCACCGTAGCGCCCGTCCGTGGGGCGGCGCGAGGGCTGCACGTAGGCTGCGGCCCATGCGTTGGAGCCAAGCGAGCGCAGCGTGGTTGCCGGGTGAAAGGTGCCCGCGCCCACTTCCATATCGTAGGGCTGCAGGATGGCGCAGCCCTTGGAGGCCCAATAGGTCTGCAAACGCAGGATGATCTCCTGAAACGAACGCGGGGCTGTGGTCTGGGTCATGTCTCTTCCCCTCTAGGGCATCGGCGCGCCCGCCTTATGAGAGCCACCGGAAGCCCACACAGACGGTGCAATGTTCGACCGTCTTCCTATGCAAGCCCCCCGGCGGGGTCAACGGCCCCGTGCGTTGCAAACCCCGGCGAGACCGCAGACAGGGGGAAAATTCGCGTCGAAGTGTCGAAGATGAGAAACAGATGCATATAACACGCAGATGTGCGGATTCTCGCCGTTTCCTTTTGGGACACAAAATGGTTACCTGCGCGGCGAACAAAATCCGTTTCTTCGTACAGAGGATTAGCAATGAAGAACCTATTTGCCTCGGTGTTGTGGGCATTGATCCTGTGCTTTGCGGCGCTTCCGGGCGTCTCACAGGCGCAGCAATCCAATGCCGGAGGCGTCTGGATTCAGGTCGCCGCCCGCCCGTCGCTGAGCGAAGCGCAGGAAGAGGCACGTGATTTCGCCGCCCGCCTTCCCGATGTGTCAGGATATGCGCTTGGCGGGGGCTGGTATGGCATCGTCATCGGCCCCTATGCACGCTCTGACGCCGAACAAGTGCTGCGTGTCTACCGCGCTGAGGGCCAGATCCCGCGTGACAGTTTCATCACCTTCACAAGCAACCTGCGCACCCGCTTTTATCCTGTAGGAGTCGAGTCGGAAGGAACGGCCCCGGTGCCGCTGGCGGATTCCGAGGTTGAGGCCGCCCCCGCAGAGGATGCTGCTTCCGACGTCACCCCAGACGTCGCAGTGGCTGATGAAACCCCGGCTCAGGCGCGCCAAAGCGAACGCGCCCTCACCCGCGAAGAGCGCATGGACCTGCAAATCGCGCTGAAAGCGGCAGGGTTTTACAACTCTGGCATCGATGGCGCTTTTGGTCGTGGCACCCGCGCGTCCATGTCTGATTGGCAAGTGGCACGCGGCTATGAGGCGACCGGTGTTTTGACCACCGGCCAACGCAAAGCGCTTATGGATGAATATAACGCACCGCTGATTTCCACCGGCATGGCGTCATATACCGACGAAGCCGCAGGCATCTCGCTGGATCTGCCGTTGAACGAAGTGGCGTTCAGCCGCTACGAGCCGCCTTTTGCGCATTTTGAGTCCTCTGGCGATCTTGGTGCGCGTGTGCTGCTGATTTCGCAGCCCGGCGACCGCCGCACGCTCTATGGTCTTTATGACATTATGCAGACGCTGGCGATCATGCCGCTCGCAGGTCCGCGCGAACGCACTGGCGACCGCTTCACCCTCGAAGGGCGCGACAGCAAGGTGGTCACGTATGCAGAGGCACGCCTGATTGATGGGGAGATCAAAGGCTTTACCCTTGTGTGGCCCACCGGGGATGAGGCGCGCCGCACCCGTGTACTGGCTGCCATGCAAGAGAGCTTTACCCGTCTGGACAATGTGCTCGACCCGGCTGCAGGCATGGATGATGCACAATCCATCGATCTGGTCTCGGGTCTGGAAATCCGCAAACCGCGCCTGTCGCGCTCGGGCTTCTTTGTGTCGGGCGACGGTGTGGTTGTGACCACCGCAGATGTGGTGAACAGCTGCGGCAGCATCACCGTGGATCGCGACGTAACCGCCGAAGTGCTGCTAAGCGATAGCGAGGCGGGCATTGCAGTGCTGAAACCGACCGAAGCACTTGCGCCAATGGCAACCGCACCGCTTGCCTCCACCGCGCCGCGCCTGCGCAGCGCGCTTGCGGTTTCTGGCTACTCCTACGGCGGTGTTCTCGGCGCGCCGAGCCTCACTTGGGGCGCGCTCAGTGACCTCAAGGGCTTGCAGGGTGAGGACTATCTGGCCCGTCTGGAACTCGCCGCTCAGCCCGGTGATGCCGGTGGTCCGCTTTTGGACAAGGACGGCACGGTGCATGGCATGCTGTTGCCCGTTGTGACCGATGGTCCGACATTGCCCGAAGGCGTGCGGTTTGCGCTCAAAGGTGAGGTGATCCGTATGGCCCTTGAAAAAGCGGGCGTCGGCCTGCCCGCGACAGAAGCCTCCGCCACTGGCGAGATGCCATTGTCGCTACTGCAAAAAGAGGCCACCGGCCTTACGACGCTGGTCAGCTGCTGGGACTAAGACCTCCCACACCCCGAACATCAAAAGGCTCCCGAAGATCACTTCGGGAGCCTTTGTTTTAAGGCCGGGTTTTAAGGCCGGATCACATGTGTACGTGACCCGGATCTGAACCTGTCATCAGCCTTCGATTGCGGAAATCATATCGACACGGGTGCCGTGACGACCGCCCTCAAACTCAGTGTTGAGGAAAGCATCAACGATTTCCAGCGCCAGCCCTTCGCCCACGACACGCGCCCCGATCGACAGCATATTGGCGTCATTATGGGCGCGGATCATCTGGGCGGAGAATGTATCAGAGCAGACACCGCAGCGGATGCCTTTGACCTTGTTGGCGGCCATCATGATGCCTTGCCCGGTCCCGCACAGCAAAATGCCCAAGTCGCTTTCACCTGCCGCCACGTGACGCGCGGCAGCTTCACCGTGTTTGGGGTAATGGGTGCTCTCCGGCGTGGTGGGGCCAAGGTCGGTCACGCTATAGCCGCGTGCCTCGATATGTTTGGCGATGGTTTGACGCAGCTCGATGGCGGCGTGATCACTGGAAAGAACGATGCGTTTGCTGGCAGTCATGATGCGGTCATCCCGTTTCCCGGCCCGGATCATTGGGCCGGTGGTGGTGGATCAGAGGGGGTTCGCCCCGCACATAGCGGGTTTTGCCTTGATCGCAAAGACCCCGCATGACCGCATCCTCAGTAGGCGTGGACCTGACCGTCCCAAGTATGGAAACACCCCGTGGTGTCGAGCGACAGGACGTCAAATTCATTGATCAGCCCCAAGGCGCATTCCTGCACCGAGATATCGCCGTCCTGCCCCCCCATATCGGTGCGCACCCAGCCGGGATGATAGATCCCAACCGCGATACCTTCGGGTTTGAGGTCGGTTGCAAGGTTGCGCCCGATATTGAGCGCTGCCGCCTTTGAGGCGCGATAGGCATAAGATCCCCCCGGCGCGCGGGCATGGCTGGCCATCTGCGAAGAGATAATCGCGATCTTCGGGGCCTCAGCGAGTTTCAGGTTTGGCAGCATCGCCTGCACGGTCAGGAACACACCGGTCACATTCACCGCCAGAGATTTCGCCCAAACCTCAGCGGTATAGTCCTTCAGCGCCATGGATTTATCGAGGTAGACGCCTGCATTACAGATCAGCAGATCAACCGGATCGCCTTTGATCTGCGCCGCAAAGCGCGCTTGCTGGCCCGGATCACTCACATCAAGCCGCGTACCCGAGGAATGATCGCGCGAGGTGCCGGTCACCCGGTCTCCACGCTCAGTCAGCCGTGCTTTCAGCTCGCGTCCGATACCGCGGCTGCTGCCTGTCACCACCACATGCATTGGCGGTCTCCTTCCTGTCTGCTCTGCCTGCTCCTATCCGCAACCGGTCCCAGCGAGTCGCAAGATAGGTCTGCCTTAGTTGGTCTTGCGTGTGGGCGCAAAGGGCAAGGGCAAAACCGGCACGCCTTCTTCGAGAAGCGCTTTTGCCTCTTCCGGCTTTGCCTCGCCATGGATCGAGCGCGTGGGCGCATCACCCAGATGCATCTCGCGCGCCTGTTTCACGAAATCCTTGCCGACGTAGTCTGAGTTCGCCTCGACCTGTTTTTTGAGCGCAGAAATCGCCGCTTCCAATTCATTCGATGGTGTCGAAAGCGATGTCGGGGCCGGCGCGACCTGTTTCGGTGCAGCTGGCACAGTGTCAGGTGAAGTTTCTGACGCGGGGGCAGCGGCCGCTTTGCGACCGGGGCGCACTCTGGGCGCCATCAGGGCCTTTTCCACCTTGGTGGATCCACAATGGGTACAGGCAACCATGCCTGTGCCTAAAAGCTTCTCGTAGGCCTCTGCCGATTGGAACCAGCTTTCAAAGCCATGTCCTTCAGCGCATTTCAGTGCATAACGTATCATTTTTTGTCTCGTGCTCAGAGGCGACGATTAAATACGGCTGGGCGAGGTTTGCAAGGGTGGCCGTGCCCGGAACCAGCCGCCCCGTCATTACAGGCCCTTTGGCGAGAATGAACGCAGCAAGGCCGCCAATTCTGGCTCGGCCACTTGTTTCGCTGCGCGGCTCAACGACATCCACACCCGCAAGCGGTCTTCGCGTTCGGGAAAACGATCCGCGAGCTTGTGCACCTTCAGGGCAAAAACATCCACCCGACAGCGCAAATTTGGTGCGGCTTCGCGCACCTTGTCATAGGTAAACCGACCGATTGGCATGTCCAGCGTCTCTCCTGTGACGCCCGCCTCTTCCCATGCCTCGACACCAGCCGCCTGGGCCGCTGATTTCCCCTCCATCGGCCAGCCTTTTGGGATGATCCAGCGCCGTGTCCGCCGAGATGTGACAAGCAACACTTTGACCCGCCCCTTGGCGGTGATCCGATAACACAGTGCCCCGACCTGCTGGTGCAGGGCCTGCTGCTCGCCTTGCGGCCTGACTGCTTCCAAGACCTCTGACATGGGTCTCCTGCCTTTATACTCTTTAAAATCGCGGCCCAAACACGGGCCAACCAAATAACACGCGCCTCAAGATTGCGAAAAAATGGTTAACATTCCTTTTACCCCTCTTCACCGTTCAATCCAGAGGAGCAAAGGTTATGGGCGTTTTGATGCCGGTCGGCGGGTACGATCACGATACCGCGTCGTTCGGGATACGCTCTCAGCTCAAAAGCCGCTGTTGCAGGCGTTCCACCATCTGCGGATAGGGCGTATCGGCCTCGAGTGCGAGGCGACGCAGCGCAAAATGCACATGCGCCATTTCCTGATAATAGCCCGAGTAGACATAGTTGACGCTACCGCCCGCCACAGCCCCCAGAACGGGCACCATCTGTGCGGCGAGCTTGGGGCCAAGCGCCACTGCCAAGCGCGGGGCAACGGCTGCGATCAATTGCGACAATCCTGCGCCAGACAGCCCCAGTCGCAAGGTCAGGAACCCCGTGTCCGCCCCATCATCATGCGCCATAGGCCCCGCAGCGGCAAAAACCTCGACCGCATCAAAACGCACGCTTTTGGCATTGGGATCAAAACCATATTCCTGCGCGACGCCCTGAATGCTGCGCATCAAAAAGGTCGTTGTTGCAGGCAATTCCACCAATGCGCCCGGCAACCCGGCCGCGCCCCCCACCATGCCCATGGTGGTACTGACCCAGCGATTGGTTTGTGCTGGCTGATCGGGTAGCACGCGACGGCTAAGCGCCGCCCCCCGAACAGAGAGATGCAACGCCTGCAAAACCGCGCCCTCAATCGCGCTGCGCACGGGCCTCGGCATACGACGCATCAGGTCTTCTCCCTGACCGCCCAGCGCATTCAACAACCGCATGCCAAAATGCCCCGCCGCCCGGTAGCGAGCGGCAATCGCATCCAATTCTGCTTCGACATCGCGCACCGTCAGGCTGCGCTCGCTGCTCTCCAGAATTTCACCCGGCAGTTCGCCCATGTCTGACCTCATCCCTGCTGCGCCTGCCATAAGAGATCAGGAGCCGCGTCCATGGTTTCAAGGTCTGAACATCGCATCCGGGCCGTGAGTGTTACCCCTGCGCCGCACCGCTCCAGCGCGTCACACGCCCCTGCACCCCCTGCCATGCATTTGGGCTCAGGTTCAGGCCCAGAATACGTTCGGGGTTGGTCGGCGGTGGCATCTCCACGCCCTCAAGCCGCACAAAGCCAAAGCGCTGATAATAAGGGGCATCCCCCACAAGGATCACACGCTGCCAATGGCTGTGCTCCGCCTTCCACAGGCTGTCGCGGATCAATGAGGCACCGATGCCCTCGCCTTGCCGTGTCGGGTGAACCGCCACCGGCCCCAACAAAAGCGCGTCGCTGTCACCCACATGAACGGGCCAAAACCGGATCGCGCCTGCCATAATGCCATCGCTGTCGCGTGCCACCTGACTGAGAGCACGCACCGGGGCGACATTGTCGCGCAGACGATAAGAGGACAAAGCCGTCCGTCCCGGCGCAAAGCACAGGTCATAGAGGGCTTCCACCTCCCAAGAATCCTCCGGCATCTCCGGCGCGATTGTGATCACGTGTCTCAGGCTCCGTCTGCTGCGCTTTGCGACCACAGGGCCAACTCGACGCGGGGGTGGATTTCGCCCTAGCACGGGCGTAAGTCTGGGGCAAACACTTGGAGACATAGAATGTTCTACCGCCCCGAGGATGGCCACGGCCTGCCCCATAACCCGTTTAACGCCGTCGTGACCCCCCGCCCGATCGGCTGGATCTCCACGCGCTCCGGCGCAGGCGTCAACAATCTCGCGCCCTATTCCTTTTTTAATGCCGTTGCTTATGTGCCGCCGCAGGTGATGTTTGCCTCCACCTCGACCAAGGCGGATCAGGACGGCACCAAGGATTCCATGGCCAATATTCGCGAGACCGGCGTCTTTTGCGTCAATATCGTTGAATACGCCATGCGCGATCAGATGAACAAATCCTCTGCAGCATTTGATAAGGGCGTCGACGAGTTTGCCCATGCGGGGCTTGAGGCGGTTGCATGCGAGACGATCAACTGCGCCCGTGTCGCAGGCGTGCCCGCTGCACTGGAGTGCAAGCTCACCCAGATCATCGACCTGCCCGGCGAGGCCAACAAAGTGGCCTTTGGCGAGGTGGTTGGCGTGCACTTGCGCGATGATTGCCTTGTGGACGGGATCTTTGACGTGACCAAGTACCAGCCGCTCTCGCGCCTTGGGTATCGCGATTATGCCAAGGTCAGCGATCTGTTCGCGCTGACGCGTCCGGACGACTGAGATGCCGCTCCCAGATCCAAAGATGCGCCATCCGATCATCCTGCCCGATGGCTCACCTCATGCAGGCACGGTGCAGCTGGCACGCGCAGTGGAGAACCCGAACTTCATCGTCGGCGACTACACCTATGCATCGGATTTTGATCCGCCACGGGATTGGGGCAGCCATCTGGCGCCCTATCTATTTGCAGGCGCGCGCGAACAGCTGAAAATCGGCCGGTTCTGCCAGATTGCCCATGGGGTGAAATTCATCACCGCCTCAGCCAACCATGCACAAGATGGCCTCAGCTGCTATCCGTTTCCGGTGTTTGACCCTGCTCAAATGGCCGGATTTCAACCCGACACCCGCGACACAGTGATCGGCAATGATGTCTGGATCGGCTACGGCGCGTTGATCCTGCCCGGTGCCCGTATCGGTGATGGGGCCATTATCGGTGCAGGGGCCGTGGTGCGTGGCACCGTTCCACCCTACGCGATCATGACCGGCAATCCGGCCACCATTGCCCGCCACAGGTTCCCTAAACCGCAGATTGCCCGTCTGTTGGCGCTCAAATGGTGGGACTGGCCAGCAGAGCTGATCCTGCGCGCAGAACCCGCCATCACATCTGGCGATCTCGACATGCTCGAAGCGCTCGCGCCCGACTGATCTGCCGCTTTGGCGCGCGACCTCCTTTTTAAAACAAAAAAGCCGCGGTCCCATTTGGGACCGCGACCGCTTTGCTAACTTGCCTGTCAGATCTCAGTGACCGCCCAGAATGCCGGTTTTCACCGAGTAATCCACCGCCAGACCATATTCAGGGTCATCATCGCTATCGACCATCAGATGACCCGCCTTCGAGAGCAACTGGTGACAATCGCGGCTCAGATGGCGCAATTGCAACGCTTTGCCCGCCGCCGCATATTTCCCGGCCAAAGCCTCGATCGCCTGCAACGCCGACTGATCCACAACGCGCGAGGTGGCAAAATCAACGATCACCACATCCGGGTCGTTCTCGATATCAAACAGCTCGATAAACCCGTCCGTAGAACCAAAGAACAGCGGGCCTTGGATCTCATAGACCTTGGCCCCTTTCTCGCTGACACTGTCGCGGGTGATCGCATGAATGCGGCGGGCGTTGTTCCACGCATAGGCCAAGGCCGAAACAATGACCCCAACCACCACGGCAATCGCAAGGTCGGTCATGACTGTCACCACAGTCACCAGCACAATGACAAAGGCATCCGTGAGCGGCACTTTGGTCATGATTTTAAAACTGTTCCACGCGAAGGTGCCGATCACCACCATGAACATCACCCCCACAAGGGCGGCCAGCGGAATCTGTTCAATCAGCGGGGAGGCCGCAACGATGAACAGCAACAGAAACAGGGCGGCCGCAATCGCTGCAATCCGGGTCCGCCCGCCAGAGTTCACATTGATCATCGACTGACCAATCATGGCGCAACCACCCATGCCACCAAAAAAGCCGGTGACAATGTTAGAGGTCCCTTGCGCGATACATTCCTGGCTTGCACCGCCACGTTTACCGGTGATCTCCCCCACAAGGTTCAACGTCAATAGGCTCTCAATCAGGCCAATCGCTGCCAGGATCACCGCATAGGGCAGGATGATCTGCAGGGTCGCCCAATCGAGCGGCACCATCGGGATATGGAACATCGGCAAGCCCCCCTCAATCGAGGCCATATCCCCAACCCGCGGCACATCCAGACCAAATGCAATCACGATAATCGCCGTAATCCCAATCCCCGCGAGCGGTGCCGGGATCACCTTGGTGAGCTTGGGCATACCCCAGATGATCACCATCGTCAGCACCACCAGCCCCAGCATCATCAAAAGCTGTGCCCCTGCGAGCCATTGTTCGCCGTTGCTACCCGGCTGTTTAAACTGCGTAAGCTGCGCAAGGAAAATCACGATGGCCAGGCCATTCACGAACCCCAGCATCACCGGATGCGGCACCAGCCGGATGAACTTGCCCCAATGCATCACCCCCGCAATCACCTGCAGGATGCCCATGAGAACCACAGTCGCAAAGAGATATTCGACGCCGTGGTCTGCAACCAATGCAACCATCACCACCGCCAACGCGCCAGTCGCGCCGGAAATCATACCCGGACGCCCCCCGATCAGCGCCGTAATCAGCCCCACCAGAAAGGCTGCATAAAGCCCCACCAGCGGGTGCACGCCCGCGACAAAGGCAAAGGCTACAGCCTCCGGCACCAGCGCCAGTGCGACCGTCAGCCCCGACAACAACTCGGTGCGCACACGGGCCACGGTAAAGCCCTCATCCTGCATGATGGAAAGATTGGGAGGAGAGATATTCTTGGCCAGAAGGCCCAATACGCCGCGTGTCATGACACCAAAACCTGTGAATTCGGGAAGCTTGTTTTGAGCGCCTGTTAGCGCCATTGCCCCCGCGACACAAGGCAAGGCAAGAAAACAAGGGCCCATAGCGTCGCAGCTGCCCAATGCGAGGGCAGCATGCCACAGATAGGTCAGCTTTGTTGCCTCAATATATGCGGTGCCTCGAAAGGCTGACGCATGATCCCTTTGCGTTGCGCGCCACAGACTTGCGGCGCTCATTACAGCGTCACACGCCCAGAAACGCATCACTCAATTTATGGATTTTTTTGAAACTCTTTAGCCCGAAGACGAATTCCACCGTAGCGCGCGCAGAGTAAAATTGTTACAAATCAGGCAGTAACTGCGCAATCTGTGCAATGCCTCGATCTTAAACGTGAAGAATTCTCAACCGATGCCTGCAGCCATTGTTCTTGCTTTGATTGGCAAGGCCTCACAAGCTGAGCGTGACATCAAATAACGCCCGCGCACTTTCTACGTCGCATCGAAAGTCGCGCAGCATGGGACAACAGGGTACCGCGACGGGCTTTTCAAGATGACGATTACCTTTCATCTCAACGGTGAAGAGGTCTCGCTTCCAGAACCCCAGCCAACAACAACGCTTCTGGACTGGCTGCGCGAGGACCGTGGTCTCACCGGCACCAAGGAAGGCTGCAACGAGGGCGATTGCGGCGCTTGCACTGTGATGGTCACCGACCAGAGCGGTGCCAGAGCACTAAACGCCTGCATCCTGTTCCTGCCGCAACTCCACGGCAAATCCATACGCACGGTCGAAGGGGTCGCCCATCCGGATGGCACCCTGCATCCGGTGCAACAGGCAATGGTCGATCTCCACGGCAGCCAATGCGGTTTTTGCACCCCAGGCTTCATCATGTCGATGGTCACCGCCCATACCAATGGTGCCACCGATCATGACGACCAACTCGCTGGCAACCTCTGCCGCTGCACCGGCTATGCCCCGATCATCCGCGCCGCCGAAGCCGCCCAGAACTCCCCTGTGCCGGAGCATATCCGGCAGGATTCATCCTTCATCTTCTCAGAAATATCTCGGGGGGAGGTCGCAGACCGGGGGGCAGAGCCCCCCTCCGACATCCCTGTGGCAGCGCCCCCTTCTACCTTGCGTCCCAGATCCTCGGATGAGCTGGCCGCAACCTATGCAGCCCGCCCCGATGCCACGCTGATCGCCGGAGCCACCGATGTGGGGCTTTGGGTCACCAAGCAACTGCGCGATCTGAATAATGTGATCTTCCTTGATGGCTGCACGGATCTGAAGGACATCACCATCACCGAAACAGAGGTCCGCATCGGGGCAATGGCGGATATGAACCGTGTCCGCGCCGCCCTTGAGCCGCTCCATGCCTCCTACGCCGAGATGATCCGCCGCTATGCCAGCCAGCAGGTCCGCGCCGCTGCGACCATCGGCGGCAATATCGCCAATGGTTCTCCCATCGGGGACAACCCGCCTGCCCTCATCGCATTGCGCGCCACATTGCACCTGCGCCACGCAGACACCCGCCGTGCCATCCCGTTGCTGGACTTCTTTATCGATTACGGCAAACAGGACCGCGCCCCGGGTGAATTTGTCGAGGCTGTGAGCTTTGCCCGCCAACCCGACAGCCTTCGGGTCTATAAACTCTCCAAACGCTTCGATCAGGATATATCTGCGGTGCTGGGCGCGTTTAATGTCACCGTGGTCAATGGCAGCGTGACCGCAGCCGCCATCGCCTTTGGTGGCATGGCAGGCATCCCGAAGCGCGCCACGCATGTGGAGGCCGCCCTGATCGGCCAGCCGTGGACAGACACAACGATTGAGGCCGCCAAAGCCGCCTTTGATCAGGATTTCACCCCCATGAGTGACATGCGTGCCTCCGCTGCCTATCGGCTGGACTGCGCCCGCAATATGCTCAGGCGCTATTTCACAGACCTGAACGGCGCCTCTGAACATGTGTTGGAGGTGGACCTATGAGTGTTGCAAAACCCCTGCCCCATGATGCGGCAGCGCTACATGTGACGGGTCAGGCCCGCTATGTCGATGACATTCCGACACCCAAGGGCACGCTGCATCTGGCCTTTGGCCTTGCTCCGATTGCAAAGGGCACAATCACCGCGATGAACCTCGCGGAGGTGCGCGCATCCCAAGGTGTTGTCGCGGTGCTGGCGGCGGACGGTCTGCCGTTCGACAATGACGTCTCACCCTCGGCCCATGACGAGCCGCTGTTGGCCAAGGGAGAGGTGCATTATCTGGGTCAGCCGGTGTTTCTGGTGGTCGCGACCTCCCATCGCGCCGCCCGCATTGCTGCACGCAAGGGCAAGGTAGAATACGCCGAAGAAGAGGCACTGCTGACACTGGAGGCCGCTCTCGCTGCCGACAGCCGCTTCGAGGAAGGCCCGCGCATTTATCAAAAAGGCGACGCCTCTGCCGCCATCTCTTCGGCGGCACATGTGATCGAGGACAGCTTCGAGATCGGCGGGCAGGAGCATTTCTACCTCGAAGGTCAGGCCGCGCTGGCGCTGCCACAGGAGGATGGCGGCATGATCGTCAACTCCTCCACCCAACACCCCACCGAAATCCAGCATAAGGTGGCCGAGGCCATTGGCCTGCCGATGCACGCGGTGCGCGTCGAGACCCGGCGGATGGGGGGTGGTTTTGGCGGCAAGGAAAGTCAGGGCAACGCGCTGGCCGTCGCCTGCGCCGTGGCCGCGCGCCTCACCGGCAAAGCCTGCAAGATGCGCTATGACCGCGACGATGACATGACCATCACCGGCAAGCGCCATGCGTTTCGGATTTCCTATCGCGCGGGCTTTGATGCACAGGGGCGTATTCAGGGCATCGAGTTCACGCATCTGGTTAACTGCGGCTGGGCGCAGGATCTGTCGTTGCCGGTGGCGGACCGCGCCATGCTACATGCCGACAACGCCTATGCGATCCCCGCGATCCGCATCGAGAGCCACCGTTTGAAAACCAACCTGCAAAGCGCCACCGCCTACCGCGGCTTTGGCGGCCCGCAAGGGATGGTCGGGGTCGAACGGGTGATGGATCATGCGGCGCATGTTCTGGGGATTAACCCGGTCGAACTACGGGTGCGCAATTACTACGATGCGCCTGATGCGGGAGGCACTGCCGCGGCCTCGAGCAAAGGGGGCTCTGCCCCTCGACCTGCGGCCTCCCCCCGAGATATTTCTGAAAAGCTGAAAGACAACACCACGCCCTATGGCATGCCGGTCACCGATTTTGAGCTGCACGAGATGACGGCACAGTTGCTGGAGAGTTCGGGTTACGCGGCGCGACGGGCAGAGATCGCGGCCTGGAATGCAAAAAATGAGCGGCTGAAGCGCGGGATGGCGTTTTCACCGGTGAAGTTCGGGATCTCCTTCACCCTCACGCATCTCAATCAGGCGGGGGCCTTGGTGCATGTCTATCAGGACGGCTCCATCCATCTCAACCATGGTGGCACCGAGATGGGACAGGGGTTGTTTCAGAAGGTGGCGCAGGTGGCGGCCGCGCGCTTTGGGGTCGATCAGGCGCGCGTAAAGATCACCGCGACCGATACCGCCAAGGTGCCCAATACGTCGGCCACGGCGGCCTCTTCAGGGTCGGATCTGAACGGCATGGCGGTGAAGGCCGCCTGCGACACCATTCGCGACCGCATGGCGGCGCATTTGGCGCAGGTGCATCAGCAACCGATCTCTGCGGTCGCGTTTGAGGGAGACAAGGTCAGGATCGGCTCTGAGGAGATCAGTTTCGAGGCGGCAGCGATGCTCTGTTACACGGGCCGCATCAGCCTGTCGGCCACCGGGTATTACAAGACCCCCTCGCTGGAGTGGGACCGGATCAAGGGCGCGGGGCGGCCGTTTTTCTATTTTGCCTATGGGGCGGCGGTCACGGAGGTCGTCGTGGACCGGCTGACCGGTGAAAACCGCATCCTGCGCACGGATATTCTGCATGATGCGGGGGCGTCGCTGAACCCGGCGCTGGATATTGGTCAGGTGGAAGGGGCCTATGTGCAGGGCGCAGGCTGGCTCACCACCGAAGAACTGGTCTGGGACGACAATGGGCGGCTCAGGACCCATGCGCCGTCGACCTACAAGATCCCGGCCTGCTCTGACCGACCCGATGTGTTTAATGTGGCACTGTATGATGGGCAGAACCGCGAAGACACTATTTATCGCTCCAAGGCGGTGGGGGAGCCGCCCTTTATGCTGGGGATTTCTGCTTGGCTTGCGCTATCGGATGCAGTTGCGGCCTGTGGCGATGCCTATCCACATCTGAACGCGCCAGCCACGGCGGAGGAGATCTGGCGTGCACTTGGGACACAACGCGATGGGGTTTGATATCGACGCCCTCAGGGCCGCCGTCGCGGCCCATGGCCGTGTCATCCGTGTTGTGGTGGCCGAGGTCAAAGGATCAGCCCCGCGCGAGGTTGGAGCCGCGATGCTGGTCTGGAGCGGTGGGCAGTCTGGCACCATTGGCGGCGGCGCGCTGGAGCTTGAAGCGGCAGAGGCGGCACAGGGTTTGAATGTCCCTCGCAAGCTCTCCACCCATGCGCTCGGGCCGGATCTGGGGCAGTGCTGTGGTGGCTCAGTCACCCTACTAAGCGAGATTTACACGTCAGAGGATCTGGCCCGCCTTCAGGGGGATGTGATCGCACGCCCAACAAAGCCCGAACCGCAACCCCTTGTCGTAACGCGCCTTTTGAATGCTGCCCGTGCACAAGGACAGCGCTCCCAGCCACAAATGATCGCAGGTTGGATGGTGGAGCCGGTTGCGCGGCCAACACAGCCCCTTTGGATCTGGGGGGCTGGCCATGTAGGGCGCGCGCTGGTGCAGGTGCTGTCGCCTTTACCGGAGTTTGAAATCACTTGGGTCGATGCGCTGCACTCAAAGTTTCCGGAACGCATCCCTGAGTGCGTGACTGCCTTGCCCGCGCAGGAACCGGACCGATTGGTACCGCACGCGCCCTCTGATGCGCATCATCTGATCCTGACCTATTCCCATCAGCTTGATCTGGCGCTATGCCATCGCCTGCTGGGGCATGGCTTTGAATTTGCAGGGCTGATCGGATCCAAGACCAAATGGGCGCGGTTTCGCGCGCGTCTTTCAGCGCTCGGGCATAGCCCAGAGCAGATCGCGCGCCTCACCTGCCCGATCGGGCGGCCCGAATTGGGCAAACACCCGCAGGCCATCGCCATCGGCGTGGCGGCAGAACTCATGGCGCTCTCGCAGCGTTTGGACTTGAAAAAGGAGCATAGCGCGTGAGCACGCCTCCCCTTCTGACCATCGAGGGCCTCACCAAGGCCTACCCCGGCGTGGTGGCCAATGACCATGTCTCCTTTACCATCGGCGAGGGCGAGGTACATGCGCTCTTGGGTGAAAACGGCGCGGGCAAATCGACACTCGTCAAGATGATCTATGGGCTTGTGAAGCCTGACAGTGGCCGGATGACCCTGCGCGGAGCGAGTTATAAGCCTGCCGAGCCCCGTCAGGCGCGCGCCGATGGGATCGCGATGGTATTTCAGCATTTCTCGCTGTTTGACGCGCTCAATGTGGCGGAAAACATCGCGCTGGGGATGGAGAACCCGCCCGCCCTGCGTGATCTGGCCGCCCGTATCCGCGAGGTTTCCGAGGCTTACGGCCTGCCGCTTGATCCGTTCCGCACCGTCGGCGATCTGTCGGCGGGCGAACGTCAGCGGGTGGAGATCATCCGGTGCCTGCTGCAAGATCCCAAGCTCCTGATCATGGACGAGCCCACATCGGTTCTGACGCCACAAGAGGTGGAGATCCTGTTCGAGACCCTGAAGAAACTGAAAAGCGAAGGCACGTCGATCCTCTATATCTCTCACAAGCTCGAAGAGATCCGCGCGCTCTGCGATCACGCGACCATCCTGCGTTTGGGCAAGAACGTGGGCGAATGTGTGCCGCGCGACACCTCGGCCCGCGACATGGCGGAGCTGATGGTGGGCACCGCCCTCAAGACGCCCGAACGCGGTGCACGGGAATTTGGCGATGTGGCCTTGGATATCTCGGGCCTGTCGGTGCCTGCGCCTTCGGCCTTTGGCACCACATTGAAGAACGTGCATCTGGCCGTTCGGCGGGGCGAGATCCTTGGTATTGGTGGTGTCGCGGGCAACGGGCAGGATGAACTTTTGGCGGTGATGTCGGGCGAGGTCACTTGCGCGCGCGATGCGGTGAAATTTGATGGCAAGCCGATTGGTCACATGGGGCCGACGGCACGCCGCGCACTTGGTGTGCTGACCGCCCCCGAGGAACGTCTGGGCCATGCAGCGGCGCCTGATATGAGCTTGACCGAAAATGCGCTCCTGACCGGGTCGGTGCGCGAGGGGCTGGAAAACAACGGCTTTCTCAAATGGGGCGCAACCAAGACCTTTGCCGAAAAGATCATTAAGGCGTTTGATGTGCGCACACCGGGGCCGGAGAATGCAGCGCGCTCGCTCTCTGGTGGGAATTTGCAGAAATTCGTCATCGGCCGCGAGGTATTGCAGCGCCCTGAAGTGCTGGTGGTGAACCAGCCCACATGGGGTGTGGATGCGGCGGCAGCGGCGGCGATCCGGCAGGCCTTGCTCGATCTGGCGGCAAATGGCGCGGCGGTGATCTGCATCAGTCAGGATCTCGATGAGCTGATGGAAATCTCTGACAATTTTGCCGCCCTTAATGAGGGTCGTCTGTCTGCCCCGCGCCCCACGGCGGAGCTGACGGTGGATGAGATCGGCCTGATGATGGGCGGTGCACATGGCATGGAAGTGGCGCATGTGTAGGATCCTCACCACAAATGTCGGGGATGTAACGCTTGGGGCGGGAGCCTCCGGCGGGGATATTTGCAAGAAGATGAAGAGAACCGGACCACAAAGATCCGGCCAAGAGGGACAATAGGGATGATCCGGCTAGAGAAACGACCGCAGCCGTCGCGGGCGTGGTCGATGGCGACGCCACTGGTGGCGGTGCTGGCGACCATGGTGATGGGGGGGCTGCTGTTTGCCACCCTTGGCAAGAACCCGGTGGAGGCGATCCGCACCATTTTCTGGGAGCCGCTGTTTGGCGAGTTTGCGTTCTATTACCGCCCGCAGCTTTTGGTGAAAGGTGCTCCCTTGGTGCTGATTGCCATTGGCCTCAGTCTGGGATTTCGTGCCGGGATCTGGAACATCGGCGCGGAGGGGCAATATATCATCGGCGCGCTCACGGGTGCGGGTGTGGGTCTGGCGTTCTACCCGATGGAGTCCTGGATCATCTTTCCACTGATGGTTCTGGCGGGCGCTTTTGGCGGTTGGGCCTGGGCGATGATCCCTGCGGTGCTGAAGACACGGTTTGGCACCAATGAGATCCTTGTGTCCCTGATGCTGGTCTATGTGGCCGAACAGCTGCTGGCGTCCATGTCGCTAGGGTTGATGAAGAACCCGGAAGGGTTCGGCTTTCCGGGTTCGCGCAACCTGCAACAATATGACAGCGCACATAACGCCGAGTTGATCGCCGGGACCGGCATGCATTGGGGCGTGGTGGCGGCGCTGATTGCGGTGATTTTCTCTTACGTGCTGCTCAACCGCCATATGCTTGGCTATCATATCCGCCTGACCGGCGAGGCGCCGCGGGCGGCAAAATTCGCAGGGGTGAAACCCGCCCGGCTGATCCTGTTCTGTCTCGGGGCATCTGGCGCATTGGCGGGGCTTGCAGGGATGTTTGAGGTCTCTGGTCCCTCAGGACAGGTGTCGATTGACTTCAACGTGGGCTATGGGTTTACCGCGATTATCGTGGCCTTTCTGGGTCGCCTGCATCCGGTGGGCATTCTGCTGGCAGGCGCATTGATGGCGTTGACCTACATTGGCGGCGATATTGCGCAGGGCAATCTGGGCCTGCCGTCCGCAGCCATTCAGGTGTTTCAGGGCATGCTCCTGTTCTTCTTGCTGGCGCTTGATCTGCTCACCAACTATCGCATTGCAATTGGCAAACCGGAGGTGGCGTGATGGATCTGTCTGCTATCAACCCAGTCCTTCTGATCGCGTCTCTGATGGTGGCTGCAACGCCTTTGTTGCTGGCTGCAATCGGTGAACTGGTGGTCGAGAAATCCGGCGTTCTAAACCTCGGGGTCGAGGGGATGATGATCGTCGGTGCGATCGCAGGATTTGCCGCCGCCGTAGAGACAGGCTCGCCCCTGTTGGGATTTGTTGCCGCAGCCATCGCGGGGGCACTGCTGTCGCTGCTGTTTGTGATCATGACCCAAGTGGCACTGGCCAACCAGGTGGCCTCGGGTCTGGCGCTGACGCTTTTTGGCTTGGGTCTCTCGGCCCTGATGGGACAGAAATACGTGGGTGTGAAACCGCCGCAGATGGGGCGTATCGACATTCCGGTTCTGTCTGATCTGCCGGTCTTTGGGCGCGTTCTCTTTGGCCATGATGTTGTGCTCTACTTCGGGATCGCGCTGACGGCTGCGGTCTGGGCGGTGCTCAAGTATTCCCGCGTCGGTCTGATCTTGCGCGCGGTGGGCGAAAACCACGATGCGGCGCATGCGCTGGGATACAAAGTGGTCAAGATCCGCACGCTGGCGATCCTGTTCGGTGGTGCCTGTGCAGGGCTGGGTGGGGCTTACATCAGCCTGATCCGCGTGCCGCAATGGACCGAAGGGATGACCGCAGGCATCGGCTGGATCGCCCTTGCACTGGTGGTCTTTGCCAGTTGGAAGCCCTGGCGGGCGCTTTTGGGTGCCTATCTTTTTGGCGGCGTCACCGTGGTGCAGCTTAATCTGCAGGCAGCGGGCGTTGCTATCCCAGTGGAATATCTGGCAATGTCGCCGTATCTGATCACCATTCTGGTGCTCGTTATTTTGTCCGCCGACAAGAGCAGCGCGCCTGCGTCGCTTGGCCGGAGTTTTCACGCGTCTCGCTAACGCCGGGAGCGTATGACAGTTGCGGGATGTTTTGCCCGAACCGTTCAAGACCAGTCCAGTCTCGGATGAAACCGGGGCGGACATTCAAACATGGAACCAATCAGGGGGAACCCATCATATGAAACTCACCAAACTTCTTGCCGGTGCTGCTGTTGCACTGGGTCTGGCCGCCGGCGGCGCGCTGGCTCAGGACACAACCAAGGTCGGCTTTGTCTATGTTGGCCCTGTCGGTGATGGCGGCTGGACCTATGAGCACGATCAGGCACGTCTGGCCGTGGAAAAGGAATTCGGCGACAAAGTTGAAACCGTCTATGTGGAAAACGTCGCCGAAGGTCCCGATGCCGAGCGCGTGATCACCCAGATGGCGCTGCAGGGTGCAGATCTGATCTTCACCACTTCCTTTGGCTACATGGACCCGACCATCAACGTCGCCAAGAAATTCCCGAACGTGAAGTTTGAGCACGCCACTGGCTATAAGCGCGCCGAGAACGTCTCGACCTATTCGGCACGGTTCTACGAAGGCCGCGCTGTTCAGGGCACCATCGCAGGCCGTATGACCGAGAGCAATATTGTCGGCTACATCGGCTCCTATCCGATCCCCGAAGTGATCCGCGGCATCAACTCGGCCTATATCCACGCCAAGAAGGTGAACCCCGACGTCCAATTCAAGATCGTCTGGGCCTTCACATGGTTTGATCCGGCCAAAGAAGCTGACGCCGCCAAAGTTCTGATCGAACAGGGCGCAGACGTGATCCTGCAGCACACCGATTCAACCGCGCCGCAAGCTGCAGCGCAGGCTGCGGGCAATGTGATCACCTTTGGTCAGGCCTCCGACATGGCAGAATATGCCCCCAAGCCGCGCGTGTCCTCCATCATCGACAACTGGGCACCTTACTACATTGCCCGCACCAAAGCAGTGATGGACGGCACTTGGAGCTCTGTTGACACATGGGACGGTATTGGCCCGGGCATGGTCGGCATCGGTGAGATTTCGGATGCGGTTCCCGCCGAGGTGAAAGCCGAAGCACTGGCCCTGAAGGACGCAATGGCATCTGGTGAATACCACCCTTTCACTGGCCCGCTGAAAAAGCAGGACGGTTCCGACTTCCTTGCTGAAGGTGAGACCGCGGACGACGGGACCCTTGCCGGCATGAATTTCTATGTCGAAGGCATCGAAGGTTCGATCCCCGAGTAATGCCCCAAGATACTTGGTGTATTTGGAAAGACCCGTCCTGTGTGGCGGGTCTTTTCGTGTCTGTTGGCCATGAAGGTTGCGCTCCCGCCCGTCGCCAAACCCGCAGGAAAATCCTGCGCATTCGCTCCCGTTGGGGGTGGCCGCGCGTGCCCCATATGGGGCACGCGCGGCGGCCTTTTGTCCGGGATCCCCGGACAAAAGGCCCGGCCCAACTCTGAGGGTAGGTCTGACCCGAAAGGGTCAGGGCGCCTGAAGCGGCGGGAGCCCCCCGCGCGACTGGGCGCGTCGCTATCTGTTGAAAAACACACGTGCCGCCAACAACACCCGCGATAAAGCAGTGGCAAAACACAGCGCCCCAAAAGCATACGCCAGCGGTATAAAAGCTTGAGGCCAGAGGCACAGCAGCACAAAAAAGCCAATGGTCTCTGCCCCCTCCAGAATACCGCCCGTGAAATAAAGGGTCTTCACTCCTCGCGCCGCAGTTTGCATGTCATGCTTTTCCGCGAGCACGGCATAGCCGAGAAAGCTCGCACCATTGGCGTAAAAGCTGCACAAGAGAAACGCGCCGGCCAAGCCATTGATCTCTGGCGCCAGCGCCACAAACCCCAGCGGCACCGCACCGTAGAAGACAAAATCACATACGATATCAAGATAGCCGCCAAAGTCGCTCGGCGCATGACATCGGGCCACCGCACCGTCCAGACCATCCGCCAACCGCGACGCCAAAAGCGGCACCAACGCCCAATAGGTCAGACCCAATGCAATCATGGCAGCCGACATCAGGCCAAGCGCCAGACCCGCTACAGTGATCTGATTGGCCGTCACCCCAAAGGCGGCCAACCGCGCCCCTTGCGCGTTCAGGATCGGATCAATGAGAGGGCGGATTTTGGCGTCAAACATCCCCATGATCTAGCGGCTAAAGGTTGAAACATCCACTCACGTTGCCGCTGCCGGATTGTGAAGATTGAGACACTGCTGCTTCGGATCACAAAATCGCATCGGGCTAAACTCTGCGTTGCACGCCCTCCGGGCGCGTGTCAGTCTTCGCGCCATGACACATGTATCCCGCCCCCCGCTCACCACCCTGGATGGTCATGAGATTGGCCGCTTTGCCTTTGGTTGTATGCAGTTTGGCGGCCGCGCCGACGTGCAGGCCTCCTCCGAGATGTATGCCGCCTGCCGGGAGGCGGGCCTGCGTCATTTCGATACCGCGTGGCTCTATACGGACGGGGCAAGTGAGGAAATCCTTGGCAAGTTGATCGCCACTGAACGCGAGAGCCTTTATGTGGCCACCAAAGTGGGCTTCACGGGTGGGGCCAGCGCCGCAAATATGCGCGCGCAGTTTGATCAAAGCCGCGCACGTCTGAAACTTGATCAGGTGGACCTTCTCTATTTGCACCGCTTCGATTCAGAGACACCACTAGAGGACACGCTCACCTGTTTTGCACAGCTGCAGCAAGAAGGGCTGATCCGTCATGTCGGGCTTTCCAACCTTGCCGCATGGCAAGTGATGAAGGCGGTTGCGCTGGCCGCACGTCTTGGCCTTCAGATCGACGTGTTGCAGCCGATGTATTCACTGGTCAAACGTCAGGCTGAGGTGGAAATCCTGCCCATGTGCGCTGATCAGAATATTCTGCCTGTGCCATATTCTCCCCTTGGCGGCGGCCTTCTCACCGGAAAATACGCCAAGGGCGGCAATGGGCGGTTGAGCGAAGATGAGAAATATCGCGCCCGATACGGTCAGGATTGGATGCACCGCACCGCGCAGGATCTTTTGCAACTGGCGCAGGAGCAAGGCACCGACCCGGCGACGCTGGCGGTCGCATGGGCTGCGCATCACCCCGCCCGCCCCGCTCCGATCCTGTCGGCGCGCTCTGCCAGTCAGCTGGCCCCTTCGCTTGCAGCCACAAAGTTTGAAATGTCCCCGGAGCTATACGCCCGCATTGAGGCCCTGAGCCCCCGCCCTGCTCCCGCGACCGATCGGCTGGAGGAGGCATGACCGATTTTCTCGTCATCGGCGGTGGGGTGGCCGGGATCGCAGCAGCTGCGCATCTGGCAGAGCTCGGCTCGGTACTCTTATTAGAGCGTGAAGATGCGCTGGGCTATCACGCCTCGGGGCGGTCTGCGGCGATGTTTGAAGAAGATTACGGCCCGCCCGCGATTAAGGCGCTGTCTCGGGCAAGCCGGGCCTATCTCGCGGCCCCCGGCGCGGAGCGCGAGAGTTACCTCAGCCCGCGCGGATTGATGCTGGTGGGTCGTGCCGACCAGAGGGCGGGGTTTGAAACGGATCTGGCCACACTGGATCTGGAGGAAATCCCTGTTGCAGAGGCACGCGCACGGGTGCCGATCCTGAACCCCGAGACGCTTGCTTTTGCGGCAACCCATGAAACCGCAACCGATATCGACACGGATCGGCTGATGGGGGACTGGGCAAAACTTCTGCGCCAACGCGGGGGCAGGACGCTCATGCGGCAGGAGGTCATAGCGATCACGCGACTTGAGGCAGGGTGGCGGGTCGAAACCCGCAATGACAGCTTTGACGCGCGCCAGCTCGTGAACGCGGCAGGTGCCTGGGCCGATATCATTGCCGAGATGGCAGGCGTGGCCCCGGTGGGTCTTCAGCCCAAGCGCCGCTCCATGGCACAGCTGCCCGCACCCGAAGGCCATGATGTGAACGGCTGGCCGATGCTGATGGGCGTGCATGAGGCATGGTACGCCAAGCCACAGGCGGGCAAGCTGCTGGTTTCCCCCGCCGACGCGGACCCCGTCCCTCCACAAGACGCATGGGCCGATGACATGGTGTTGGCCGAAGGGCTTGCGCGTTATGAGGAAATGGTCACCACACCCGTCACGCGACTGGAAACCAGTTGGGCAGGTTTGCGCAGCTTTGCACCGGACGGCGTTCCTGTCTTTGGCGAAGACCCGGCTCAGGCGGGGTTCTGGTGGTATGCAGGTCAAGGCGGCTATGGGTTCCAAAGCGCCCCCGCCTCTGCCCGGCTGCTACGCGCGCTGGTGGCATGCGATACACCCGAGATCAGCGCCGATATAGTCCGCACCCTATGCCCCGGGAGGTTTCGATAATGCCCTTTCGATCAGTTCCCGGACAGGCCTCTGTGGCCGAGGAGAGTGAGGGCGGCAAGCTCTTCGCCCCTTCTGCGGCGCGCAATCTGGCACCGCTTCTGGAGGTCGTGGAGCGTCACGCGCCCCCCAAAGGTCAGGCATTGGAAATTGCCAGTGGCACCGGACAGCATGTGGTCGGCTATGCGAGAGCCATGCCCGGACTGCAATGGCAACCGAGCGATATTGACCCAAGCCGCCGCGCAAGCGTTGATGCACACGTGACCGAGGCGGGCGTGCAGAATGTCGCACACGCCGCAGCTCTTGATGCCACAACACAAGGATGGGGCGCGCTGATCGGGCCTTTTGATTTAATAGTGCTGGCCAATCTATTGCATCTGATCAGCGCGCATGAGGCGCGCACACTCCTCTCGGAGAGTGCCACCGCTCTGGCTCCCGGTGGTCGTTTTCTGATTTATGGGCCCTTCGCGCGGAATGGCTTGTTGGTGAGCGAGGGTGATCAGAACTTTCACGCCGCTCTCACCGCACACGATCCCGACATTGGGTACAAGGATGTTGAAACCGTCACGGAATGGGCCGCTCTGGCCGGATTGAGTGTTGCGAGCCCCGTGGAGATGCCTGCCAACAACCTGTGCTTGATTTTGTCACGCACATGAGATGTGCAAAAATTTGACAGTTTTGTAACACGGGCCTCTCAAAAAACGGCAACTGCGCGCTTAATTCAAAACCAAGCAGCAGTTGCAAGGTTCCCCATGGCTCAGACCCTCCGCCCTTTCGTCACCGATCTGCAGGCTGTCGGCCTCAGACCCTTGTTTGCGTCTCTCTGTCTCACAGTCAGCCTCGGGGCGACATCTGTCTGGGCGGATCCTGATTTCTTGGAAAGCCTCGATTTTGATGGCGACGGGACGGTCACGGTCAGCGAGGTGGCATTGGTGCGAAATCAGCAGTTTACCCAGATTGACCGCGATGGGGACGGGAAGATCAATCCCGAAGAATTCGACCGTTCTCTGCAGAATGCCAGAGCCCGCTTTCGTCAGATGGGGCAAGGCTATCAGGCGCACAATGCAAGTCCCGGTCGCATTGATGCGTTTACGTTTGCTGATACCGATGCGGATGGGTTTATTTCTCGGCGTGAATTTCACCGTCACTCCGACCGTTTTGCCCATAGTCTGGATCGTGACGGAGACGGCATCGTCTCGCATGCCGACATGCAGCGTTAGATCAAAACGCCGACGAAAGTGCGTTGCGCCGGTAGTCTGAGCCGCTTGAGACCATGGATGACGCAAGATCAAGTGCCGCCTCAAAATCCTCTGGTGTCTTAACCTCAGAGACACCGCTTTGCGCCGTAATACCTTCCGGCAATTGCGGCTGGAGGATCTTGCAGACCTTCTGGCCCAACTCGAAGCACTCAAACGCGCGCCAGCCTGCGAGGCCGATCATGAATTCATTGTTGCTCAGCCGATAGAGACGCTCGCGGGCGCTGAGAAGCGGCAGAATTGAGGCGGCGACAGTGACCATGATTTCATCCGCGCGCGCGCCCTCTCCTTGCGTGCGCAAACCCATAAGCCCATTGAGCCGCACCACCACAATCCCCACGGGCAAATTGTCGGCGATCAGGCTTCTGTCCAGTTCCATTCGCGCGCGCGAGTAGGCCCGCGTAAGAGGATCGCGGCCTTCGTCCCCGTCGAGCCTTGCGCGCAACGAAACGATCTCGCCCTCCGCAAGCCAAAGATAGGCAGAGGTGATGATACCTGCCGCCAGCAGCCGGCCCGCGTTGCCAGCATCGCCATGATAAAGCACCACCAAGGGCACCATCACGATCAGCACAAGCCGCGCCGGTTGATACTGCGACGGTGGCGCAGCAAATCGCAGCCCCACCAGGGTCGGGAACATCCAAGTTGCACCGGAGAGACCCACGTAGAACGTGGTCAGGATCACGGTTGCGGTCAGTACGGCCACAAGAATTGACAGAGGTACGAAAGCCTCGCGCTCCAGATGCAGCGCCACCATATTGATCAGGATGATTCCGGCCAAAACCACCAGAATGGCGCTCAATGCCCAATGCGCCAGCAACACGCTTTTGAAGGCCAGCCCCAAGAGCAACAACACGCAGAACCCACGGGTGGCTGTATCAAGGCGGCGCGCTGGGATGTCCGCAAAAACGGCTAGGAACTTACTCGCGATCACTGTCTCTTTAACCTCCGGCGCCCTGTTCAAAGACGCCGCAACACTCACATCATTATTTCGCAATTCGTCTGGGTAACCAAGCGAAAAGCGCCCCGGTTGTACCGGAGCGCCTGAGGGAGATTTACGTCACCACAGCCCGCCAGTGCAGGCAAAGGCTGCAGAATTAGCCGTCCTTGCGGATGACCTCGTTCTTGGGGTCATAGGGGCTGTCGCAGGTGACAACCGCATCCCAGAGCTTGTCTTGCATTTTGACCTTCAGCTTGGTGCCTTCGACCGCGTGCTCGGGTTTGACGTAGCCCATGCCAATGGACTTCTCAAAAGCGACGGAGTAGCCGCCGGAGGTCAGACGACCGACGCGGGTGCCATCCTCCGCATAGAGCGCCTCGCGGCCCCACGGATCGGCATCACTTGGCCCGTCGATCAGCAGCGTGCAGCATTTCACCCGCACGCCGGTTTCTTCCAGCTTGGCCTTGCCGTGGAAGTCTTTGGACAGGTCCACAAAGCGCGGCAGGTCGGCCTCAAGCGGGGTGGCATCCCGGCCCAGCTCGTTGCCAAAGGCACGGTAGGATTTCTCCTGACGCAACCAGTTCTGCGCCCGTGCGCCCACCAGCTTCATCCCGTGCTTCTCGCCCGCCTTCTCCAGCAGATCGAAGAGATAGTTCTGCATTTCAATCGGGTGATGCAGCTCCCAGCCCAACTCGCCAGTGTAGGCCACGCGGATCGCATTCACCGGGCACATGCCCAGTTCGATCTGCTTGGCCGACAGCCACGGGAAGCGCTTGTTAGAGAGCGCGGTGGTCGGGTCGGCGTCGTTGATGACCTCTTTGAGCACATCCCGGGATTTCGGACCTGCGATGGCAAAGACACCCCACTGCGTGGTTACATCCTGAATCTCGATGTAGCCGAACTCCTCCATCTTGTCCTCGGCCGCCTTGCGCAAGAAATCGGCGTCATACTCGGACCATGCCCCGGCGGAGACGAGATAGTAGTTGTTCTCGCCATTGCGCACGATGGTGTATTCGGTTCGGGTGGTGCCGTTCTGGGTCAGCGCGTAGGTCAGGTTGATCCGGCCAACCTTCGGCAGTTTGTTACAGGTGAACCAGTCGAGGAATTGGGTGGCACCGGGGCCTTTGACCACATGTTTAGTGAAGGCGGTTGCATCCACAAGGCCGACGCCCTCACGGATCGCTTTGGCCTCGTCCACCGCATGTTGCCACCAGCCGCCGCGACGGAAGGACCGGGCGTCGTGGTCAAAATTATCCGGTGCATCCACGGGGCCGAAGTAGTTCGGTCGTTCCCAGCCGTTGACCCAGCCGAACTGAGCGCCACGGGCTTTTTGACGGTCGAACGCAGGCGCGGTGCGCAGCGGGCGTGCGGCGGGGCGTTCTTCGTCCGGGTGGTGCAGGATGTAGACGTGCTCGTAGCATTCTTCATTCTTGCGGGCTGCGAACTCGGTGGTCATCCAGTTGGACGAATACCGTTTCGGGTCGAGCGACGCCATGTCGATCTCGGCCTCGCCATCCACCATCATCTGCGCCAGATAGTAGCCGGTACCGCCCGCAGCGGTGATCCCGAAGGAGAAGCCCTCCGCCAGCCACATATTGCGCAGACCCGGTGCCGGGCCCACCAGCGGGTTGCCGTCGGGGGTGTAGCAGATCGGGCCGTTGAAATCGTCCTTGAGGCCGGATTCGGCGCAAGAGGGCACACGCTCCGCCATCGCCATATACTGATCCGCAATCCGGTCCAGATCGAGCGGGAAGAGGTCCGCCCGGAAGCTGTCCGGCACGCCGTGCTCGAACCGTGCCGGTGCGCCGTGTTCATAGATGCCGAGGATCCAGCCGCCGCGCTCTTCGCGGGCATAGGATTCATTGTCGGCGTCTCGGATGACGGGGTGCTCCGGGTTACCTGCCTCGCGCCATTTGACCAGTTCGGGGTCCTTGTCCATGACGATGAAAGTGTGCTCCACCGGGATCGCGGGCATCTTGATGCCCAGCATCTTGGCGGTGCGCTGCGCGTGGTTGCCGGACGCGGTCACCACATGTTCGGCGGTGATGACGATCTGCTCGTCGCTCTCAACGAGGTTGCCGCCCTTCTCGACCATCTTGGTGCAGGTGACTTCCCAATGGGTGCCAGTCCAGTGAAAGGCATCGGCCTGCAGTTTGCGGTGAATTTCGACGCCGCGCTGACGGGCACCTTTGGCCATCGCCTGAGTCACATCTGCGGGGTTAATATAGCCATCTTCGGTGTGGTAGATCGCGCCTTTGAGGTCGCCAGTCTCAATCAGCGGCCAGCGCTCCTTGATCTGCTCCGGGGTCAGCCACTCATAGGCCACATCGCAGGTCTCTGCGGTGGAAGCATAGAGCATATACTCATCCATGCGTTCCTGCGTCTGCGCCATACGCAAGTTGCCCACGACCGCGAAACCCGCATTAAGGCCGGTCTCTTCCTCAAGGGTTTTGTAGAAATCCACCGAGTATTTGTGGATGTGGGTGGTCGCATAGGACATGTTGAACAGCGGCAGCAGACCAGCGGCGTGCCACGTGGAGCCCGATGTAAGTTCGTCGCGCTCGATGAGCATGACGTCGTCCCAACCAGCCTTGGCCAGATGATACGCAATCGAAGTGCCGACGGCGCCGCCGCCTACGACCAGTGCTTTGACTTGGGTTTTCATGAGCCCGCTCTCCGAGTTCTCTGATTCACAATTGAATCGGTTATGACGCAGACTGTGGCAGAGACGCGAAATCAGTCCGACGCAAAAAATGACAAAACCGACTTTGTGTCAGAGTTTCGAAGCAAAGCGCGACACTTGGCGGGCGACAGGATATTTCGCGAAGCTGAATTTTAGCAGTTCAGCACGTTGCCGCGACGTACGCAGGGGCGCTGAGACGGGCTCTCTTCTGCTGAAGCGGCCTCTGTGTCCTGCGGTACAGACAGCGTGGTCGGCGCGGGCGGAGGCAACAGGACCACCTGTTCCATCTCGAGATCCTGTCCCATCATCTGCGCCTTGGCCACCGCAAGGCCACGCAGGGCGCGAAACGCCACATCCAGCGGGGAGGTCACCTGCTCTTCCGGTGAACGAATGCGACCGTCGGAGGATACCTGAAGCGATTGCGGCCGACCAAGCCGACGCTGCAGAGTCGCAAGATAGGCGCTGGGTTCATAGGTCCCAATCGTCTGTCCCACCGCTTTTGCCCGCATGTCGTAGTCGATACCCACCATCACGATCCCGCACAGCAAGACGAAGGTATAGAGCCGAAACAGCCTATGTAATTTTCTGATGATAAACATGTCATCCCACCTCTTTGCCACTATCGCTGTTAACAGTGGGATCAGGCAGAATTTGGGCCTTATATCGGAAAAAAGATGCGGCGTGACCGCCGCATGCTTCCTCCCTATTGCTGCGTTACCCGTCGCTGAGGATTTTACCCGGGTTGAGGATATTGTCGGGATCAAGTGCCGCTTTTACGGCTGCCATGAACCGGGTGGTCTCGCCCAACTCGCGGATCAGATAAGGGCGTTTCCCCTGTCCAATGCCATGTTCGCCAGTACAGGTCCCTTCCATGGAGATCGCCAGATCATTGAGCCAGCCGACATATTCATCCGCCTTGGCCCGTTCCTCGGCGTTTTCCATATCGATCAGCAAGAGGGCGTGGAAATTACCATCCCCCACATGGCCAACCATCGGGGCCATCAGACCCATCTCCTCGGCCTTGGCCCGTGACGCAGAAACACATTCGGCCAGCCGCGAGATCGGCACGCAAACATCGGTCGATATCCCCTTGGCACCGGGGCGCAATCCAAGGCTGGCCCAGTACATATTGTGACGCGCCTGCCAGAGTTTGTTGCGTTCTTCTGCGGTCGACGTGGCAGAGATGTCAAAACCGCCAAATTCCTCGGCGATCTGGGCAAACATATCAGCCTGCTCAACGACGCCCGCGTCAGAGCCGTGGAACTCCAGCAGCAACAGCGGCACCTCTGGCAAATCCAGACCGGAGTGTTGGTTGGCCGCCCCGACGCTCATTTCGTCAAGGAGTTCAATACGCGCGACAGGGATACCATATTGAATGGTCATCATCACCGCGCGGCAGGCATCATCCACCGATCGAAACGAACACCGCGCCGAGCGGATCGCTTCGGGGATGCCCTGCAAACGCAGGGTGATTTCCGTGATCAGGCCTAATGTGCCCTCAGAGCCGACCAGAAGGCGGGTCATATCATAGCCCGCAGAGGATTTTTTCGCCCGCGATGCTGTGCGAATTATGGTGCCATCTGCCATCACCGCTTCAAGGCTCAGAACATTGTCCTTCATGGTACCATAGCGCACCGCATTGGTTCCGGACGCGCGTGTCGCCACCATGCCACCAAGCGAAGCATTGGCACCGGGATCGATGGGAAAGAACAGCCCCTGGTCACGCAGATAAGTATTGAGCTGCTCCCGCGTTACCCCGGGTTGCACCACCACATCCAGATCCTCTGGGTGCACCGCAAGGATCTTGTCCATCCGCATCATATCAACGCAAATCCCTCCGGCAGGCGCATTCACATGTCCCTCCAGCGAGGTGCCTGTCCCAAACGGAATGACCGGAACGCCAAATTCTGCGCAGATTTTCACAATATCAGACACTTCCTCACGAGAGGTTGGAAAAACCACTGCATCCGGGGCTTGGTTCTCGATCCAGGTGGTGGTGTGCCCATGTTGTTCGCGCAACGCCTGCCCGGTTTGCATCCGGTCGCCAAATTTCTCCAAAAGCGCCTCAACTGCTGCTTTGATACCGCCTTCATTGCGGGGCAAGGTGGTGGCCTGAACCATAATGATGTCCTTTCAGAACGTGCGAAGGATCAACAAGGCGCGACACGTAACTTGCCTTGTTAACAATCAATTGAGCGGACTCTATGCCGATGGTCTTATCATCACAAGCCCATGGCGCGCTGAGGGGTTTGAAATGCGAGGCTCTGCCTCGCGCTCCGGGATATTTGTCGTTAGAAGAGAAGCGGAACTCAGTCCTCTTCTAACGCAAAATATCCTGGGGTGAACTGGCCGTGAGGCCAGGAGGGGCAAAGCCCCTGCTCACATCAATGACCGAGCGCGATGCCTTCGCGGCGCGGGTCTGCACCGCCTTTAAGGCCCTCACCAATTTCAATTGCATGCAGACCGGAGTTGAGATCGCGGATGTTGACCTCAAATCCCATGTCCGTCAGCGCGGCCTCGAAGGACTCTGCCTCTGTGCCGGCCTCCAGATCATAGGTGCCAAAGCGGTTCACTGCATGTGGCAGCGACAGCGCTTGCTGCACGTTGAGACCCCAATCGGCCCAGCCCACAATCGCGGTGGCCACATAACCGATGATGCGGCTGCCGCCGGGAGAGCCAATCGCAAGAACCGGTTTGCCGTCCTGCATCACGATGGTCGGCGCCATTGAGGAGCGAGGGCGTTTGCCCGGCTCCAATCGGTTCGCAATCGGCACCCCATCGCTGTGGCTGCGGAAGGAGAAATCGGTCAGTTCGTTATTCAACAGGAACCCGTTGGTCATCAGACGCGAGCCAAACCCGTTCTCGATCGTCGTCGTCATCGACAGCACGTTGCCGTATTGATCGACGATGGAGATATGCGAGGTCGAGGGAAACTCGATGCTTTCGTCATCGGCCCAGATCAGCGCGTGGTCAAACGCGGGCGTACCGGGGGCGACGCTGTCCAGTGCCGTGTCGCCTTGCAGCAGCTTTGCACGCTCTGCGAGGTACTCCGCATCCACCAACCCTTTGGTGGGCATCGGTACAAAGTCGCTGTCGGCCATGTAGCGGCCCCGGTCGGCAAAGGCGAGGCGCGAGGCATCCCCGATCAAGCGCCAGCTGACCGGATTGTCCGTCCCAAGCGCTGCCAGATCATAAGGTTCAAGCATGCCAAGGATCTGCCCCACGGTGAGTGCGCCAGAGGACGGCGGGCCCATGCCGCAGGCTTCATAAGCGCGGTAGCTGGCGCAGACCGCCGGGCGTTCCTTCACCTGATAGAGCGCCAGATCAAGCTCCGACAAAACGCCCGGATTGCCAGCAGCGCTTTGCACCGTGCGGACAATATCCGCCGCGACAGGGCCGGTATAGAACGCATCCGTGCCCTCCATCGCGATGCGGCGCAGCACATCGGCGTAGGGCTGGTTGGTGATGACCTGACCAGCCTCTAGCGGAGCACCCTCGGGCAAGAAGTAGGCCGCGGTCTCGGGGAACCGGCTCAAGCGCTCCGCATCGTTTGCAATCGATTCTGCCATCCTTGGCGACACGGCAAAGCCCAATTCCGCCAGCCGGATCGCATCGGTAAACAGCCCACCCCAGTTGGATTTACCCCATTTGCGATGTGCGGTCTCCATCAGCGCCGGTGTGCCCGGCGTGCCAACGGAACGACCACCCACTACCGCGTCAAAGAATTTTAGCGGCTCGCCGTTATGATCCTGAAACAAGGTCGGGGTCGCTGCAAGCGGCGCGGTTTCGCGCCCGTCAAGCGTGCTGAGCGCGCCAGTCGTGGCATCATAGTAGACAAGGAACGCGCCACCACCGAGGCCGGAGGACTGCGGCTCCACCAGCCCCAGAACCGTTTGCACCGCAACCATCGCATCTGCCGCCGTGCCGCCTTCGCGCAACACCCGTGCACCGGCCTCGACCGCGAGCGGATTGGCAGCGGCGACCATCCAGTCATCCGCCAGCACAGGCTCGCCCGCGTTGCGGGACGCCATCGCGGCAGACGCCGCATCAGAGAGCACCAAGCCTGCCGCGCCGGGGCCAATGGTTGCGGTTTCCGGTGCAACCGCATCTGCGGCCTGCTGGGCGATCAAAGGCGTTGCAAGGGACGCCAACAGCGCCCCGCTCCAGAATATCGGTCTCATATCTTCCTCCCAAATCGCGCAGCCCGGAACGCGCCGAGTGTTACGCCTACAACATAGAAGGCACCACCTGATCCGGTGGACGGTGCCCATCTTCAAATGTTTTGATGTTCAACAGAACCTTTTCACCCATCTCGATCCGGCCCTCAATCGTGGCAGATCCCATATGCGGCAGCAGCACCACATTGGGCAGTTCGCGCAGGCGCGGGTTAATCGTGGTGCCGTGTTCATAGACATCCAGACCACAGCCTGCGATTTCACCGCCGCGCAGGCCGCGTGTCAGGGCGTTCTCATCAATTACCTCACCGCGTGACGTGTTCACGATCACCGCATCCGGTTTCAACAGCTTCAGGCGGCGGGCGTTCATCAGATGAAAGGTCGAAGGCGTCGATGGGCAGTGGATCGAAATCACATCCATCCGCGCCACCATCTGATCGAGGCTCTCCCACCAAGTGGCTTCCAGCTCTTCTTCGACTTCGGGGCGCAGGCGGCGGCGATTGTTGTAATGGACCTGCATGCCAAAGGCGCGGGCCCGGCGTGCGACGGCCTGACCAATACGCCCCATCCCTAGGATACCAAGACGACGCCCCGCCAGACGGCCCCCCAGCATGGCCGTCGGCGACCAGCCCTCCCAGTCGCCGCGCTGCATAATAGCGAGACCTTCGGGAATGCGGCGCACGACCGCCATGATAAGCGCCATGGTCATATCGGCGGTGTCATCTGTCAGCACGCCGGGTGTGTTGGACACCAGAATGCCACGCTGACGTGCGGTCGCGACGTCGATATTGTCGACACCGGCGCCGTAATTTGCGATCAACCGCAACCGTTCGCCCGCCTGCCCCAACAGGCCCGCATCGATCGTGTCGGTGACTGTGGGCACCAACACATCAGCCTCTTTCATGGCGGCGGCCAGCTCTTCGCGGCTCATCGGGGTGTCATCGGTGCGCAACCGCACGTCGAACAGCTCACTCAGGCGGGTTTCCACCGGCTCTGGCAACCGTCGCGTAACAACAACACTCAGGCGTTCTCTGGGCACGTGCCTTCTCCCTCGGGCTATGCAAGTCGATCCATTCCATGGCATCGTGTCGCAAGATAATTGCGGGCACAAGCACCCTTCCGCCCGAGCTTGCGTTACGATATGAGCAGATGCAGGATCAGCGGGTGGCGGGATCATAAAAACAAGGCGCCCGGGACAATGATGGGCATTGAGGCCGTGCAGAAAATCACTGAAACAAAAGGTCGCCGTCGCGGCCTATGCGCAGCAAATGCTGTGCGGCAGACGCTATGTGTGCTTTTGATGGGCTGCTTTCTGGCGGGCGCAACATTGGCGGCTGCAGCGCAGGATGGCGCCAGTACCAATGGCACAGGACCAAAGCTCGGCCCGGTGACGAACCTGCCGCTGCCTCGGTTCGTGTCCATGAAAGCCGCCGAAGGAAACGTGCGCCGCGGGCCCTCGCTCAATCACCGGATCGACTGGGTTTTTAAACGGCGTGGCATGCCACTTGAAGTAACTGCAGAGTACGGTCATTGGCGGCGGGTGCAGGACCGTGACGGACAAGGCGGCTGGGTGCATTACGCACTCTTGTCGGGGATTCGCACCGTATTGATCGAAGAAGACATGCTGCAGGTGCGAGCCCGCCCCCAAGAAGGCGCACCCGTCGTCGCCGCTTTTGAACTGGGCGTTGTTGCGCAACTGGGGGCCTGTGATCCCAGCTGGTGCGAGGTCACCGCCGGAGGTCACACCGGCTGGACGCGCAAGGAAAATCTATGGGGCGTAGACGCGGACGAGCTGCGCGAATAGGCGCAGCCCGCTCACCCTTCGGCGGCCACCCGTAAAGCACGCCCTCCGGGTCCACGGCCCGATGTGCGCGACGTCGGAGCCAGATAGCGCCGGATCAACATGCAGCGGTGTGCAAACACTTTTTCATCCGTAAACGGCGCGGCCTCCATATGGGCACGGCGCATCAACATCGCCAAGGTTTCACGCTCATCGCTCAGCACAGCGAGCGTTTGCGCCAATCGTTCGGTATCTCCCTGCGGCACCAGGAGTCCCCCACCGCTACCGGCAATAAGATCCCGCGCATAAGCGCCCTCGTAGCCCACAATCGGCGTGGCACTGGTAAGTGCCTCGATCAGGCAGCGCGGCGACTCGGCGGTTTTGTGGCAAAACAGGAAAACATCCGCGCGCTGCAGACGCACGCGCACATCTGCATGATTTTCGACGAACCCCGGAAAACGCACCTGATCGCACAGGCCCGCACGCCGGATGCGGTTGCGCATCATTGGCAAGCAGCTGCCATCACCAAGCCACTCTGCCTCGAAGGGCACGTTGAGCACCGAGAGGCGTTCCAACACGGAGATCCAATCGGCGGGGCCTTTCATGCCTTCGGCACGGCCCGCATAGACGATTCGCAGCGGCCTCTGGCGAAGTTCGCTGAGCTTGACCTGCAACGCCTGATCGCTGATGTGATCCGCCCCGGCAATATGGATGTCGTGCACCAACTGCGGATTACGGCTGAAACCTGCATAGGCGTCGTAAGTCTCTTTGCCGTGAAACAGGCCCAGATCGGCACGTGAAATCAGCGTGCGCTCCAGCCACGCCATGGGGCGACGATAAAGGCGCGACTTCAGGCGCTGTTTCCAATCACCCCATTCGCGGGATTTAAGCAGCACGTCGGATTCGACACGATCCGTCCAGATGGCAAAGCGCTTGCGCAAACGCAGCGCTTCCAGCGCACAGACTGCCCCCCAATCGCCAAACAACCCGCCAATGGCAAAACTCAGGTAATCGGCCTCCGCCACAAGCGCCTTCAGACGGCGGCGTTCGCGTGGCCACACACGCAAGAAATGCTGCGGGCTAAAGGCCGAAGGCACGGTCTCCACCCGCACGTCCGGCAGTTCGCTCAACGCCTCCGCGAGTGGCATCCAGCCCTTTGGCACATCAGCATTTTTTTCCGGCATGACAACGGTAACTCGGGCGAAATGACGCGACCAGAGACGCAGGCCGTTCACCGCCTGCCGCTCGACATAAAGCGCGTCTGCGTCCCGGTAGACCGGAACCGGCGCATATATAAACAGATGGCCTGCTGCCGCTGTCCGCATAGTTTCATTCTCCGTTGCGCTGAGAGAGGAGACGATCGCCTCACTCAACACGGCACCCTGCCGTTCATCTGGATCGAGGCAGCCCGGGGGCGCGGTTCAGTGCCCCCCGCATTCCGTACCGCGCCCGCTCCGGTGTCAGGGCATTAACCATCACGCCCCTTAAGCCATGTTAACCATGCACCCACAGCGACACTCAAACCAACGACAGAATAGCCGAAACGCGCAAATGGACAGGGGGAACCTTCGCAGGGATAGATCATATCCTTAAAGGTTAGGGTTAAGTTCTATCCGTCGCTGCGCAACAATCCCGCGAAGTCGCATGGAGACAATTGCCTTGTGCCGCCTCGTGGTCTAGGAGAGGCGTGTGAACATCATGCCTGCCCGGCGCTGGCTTTATGCCGCTGACCGGACGGACAACAGGTGACGCGACGAACGCGCACCGATTTGACGACGAACAACAGCTTCCGAATTCGCAGAAAGGTTGTGAAACATGGCAGAAAATTCAACGCCGGACATTTTGTATACCATTGTAGACGAAGCGCCCGAGCTGGCCTCGGCATCCTTCCTGCCGATCATCCGCAAGTTCGCGGATGCCGCCGGTGTCAGCGTCGGCACCAAGGACATTTCTCTGGCGGCCCGCATCATCGCGACCTTCCCCGAGAACCTGACCGACGATCAGCGTCAGAGCGATGACCTCGCCGCGCTGGGCGAGTTGGTAAAGACCGCAGACGCCAACGTCATCAAACTGCCGAACATCTCCGCCTCCGTGCCGCAGCTGGTCGCCGCCGTCGAAGAGTTGCAGGCACAGGGCTACAAGCTGCCCGACTACCCTTACGAGCCGTCCACCGACGCGGAAAAGGAAATCCGTGCCCGTTACGACAGCATCAAAGGCTCTGCCGTGAACCCGGTACTGCGCGAAGGCAACTCTGACCGCCGCGCCGCCAAGGCGGTGAAGAACTACGCCCAGAACAACCCGCATTCCATGGGTTCGTGGGCCTCCGACAGCAAAACCAAAGTCTCGTCGATGCCGGGCAATGATTTCTATGCAAACGAGAAATCCGCCACCATCTCCGCCGATCAGGCGGGCGACGCAAAGATCGAATTTGTCGCCAAGGACGGTTCTGTCACCGTGCTGAAGGACGCATGGCCGCTGACCGAAGGCACCGTGGCCGACGCGACCTTCATGTCCGTTAAGGCGCTGTCGAACTTCCTTGAGGGTGCGATTGAAGACACCAAATCCGATGGCACCATGTTCTCGCTGCACATGAAGGCCACCATGATGAAGGTCTCCGACCCGATCATCTTTGGTTACGCTGTGAAGGCCTGGCTGAAGCCGGTGTTCGACAAATACGGCGCGGAGCTGAAGGCGCTGGGCGTCAATGCAAACTCCGGCATGGGCGACCTCTTGGAGCGCGTGAAAGGCAATGCCGAGATCACCGCAGCCATTGAGTCCGTGCGCGCCGAGCGTCCCGAAATGTACATGGTCGACAGCGACAAGGGCATCACCAACCTGCATGTTCCGTCCGACGTGATCATCGACGCCTCCATGCCGGCCGTGATCCGCGCAGGCGGCAAGGGCTGGGATTCCCAAGGCAACAAGGGCGACGTGAACTGCGTCATCCCCGACAACTGCTATGCCACCGTCTATGACGAGACCATCAACTACTTCAAAGCCAATGGCGCGCTGGACGTGACCAAGGCGGGCTCTGTTGCCAACGTCGGTCTGATGGCACAAAAGGCCGAGGAATACGGCTCTCACCCGACCACGTTTGAGGCACCCGCAGACGGGGTGATCCGGGTGGTTCTAGCCAATGGCGACACGCTGCACTCTCATGAGGTTGAGGCAGGCGACATCTGGCGCGCCTGCACCGTGAAGAAAGCACCCATTGAGAACTGGATACAACTGGCACTGGACCGTCAGCGCCTGACCGGATCTGAGGCGATCTTCTGGCTCGATGCCAACCGCGCTCACGATGCCGAGCTGATCAAATACGTGACGCCCGCGCTGGAAGCGGCAGGTGTTGCGGATAAGTTCCTGATCCTCGCGCCGCGCGAAGCGACCCGTCAGAGCCTTGAGACCATCACCGCAGGCAAGGACAGCATCGCCATCACCGGCAACGTGCTGCGCGACTACCTCACTGACCTGTTCCCAATTCTGGAACTGGGCACCTCGGCCAAGATGCTGTCGATCGTGAAACTGATGAACGGTGGCGGCCTGTTTGAAACCGGCGCTGGCGGTTCTGCCCCGAAGCACGTGCAGCAGCTGGTTGAGGAAAACCACCTGCGCTGGGACTCGATGGGTGAGTTCTGTGCCCTTGGTGAGAGCCTGAACTTCCTTGCCGATGTAAAAGGCAACAAGAAAGCAGGCGTGCTGGGTGCAGCAGCCGAGGTTGCAACCCAAGGCATCCTCGACAACAACAAATCGCCAGACCGCAAAGTCGGCCAGCCCGACAACCGCGACAGCCACTACTGGTTTGCCCGCTACTGGGCAGAAGCGCTCGCAGCCCAGACCGAAGACGCAGAACTGGCAGAACACTTCGCCCCCATCGCCGGTGCGCTTGCAGCCAGCGAAGGTGCAATCCTGTCGGAACTGGCAGCCGCACAAGGCGCGCCTGCCGATATCGGTGGCTACTACCACCCGTCTGTTGAGAAAAAGGCTGCAGTCATGCGCCCCTCTGCAACGCTCAATGACATCATCGGTTAAGCCGACTGAACAATAAGAACTTGCAACGCCCGGCCCTGTCCGGGCGTTGTTTTTTAGGGCCAGCGCCATCTGTGACGCGTGACAGTTTTGAATTGCATTTTGTGAATACCCGCTGACCGCCTTTGTGTCAGACCCCTTCTGTAAAGTCGGCGTTAGTATTTTTGGCGCAAAAAGGGAGCCAATCGAAAACACGCAAGGCCTACCACCATGCCCGCCGCATTTTACGGATTATCCTATAGGATCTACGCCCTCGTGGCGCTTGCGCTCATCGCAGCCGCAAGCCTGACCTTCTTCACCCTCAACCGCGCATCTGATGCCGCATATGACCTTCGAGCAGAAGAACTGCGTCATATCACCGATGTCGGGCGCAGCCAGATTGAGGCCTATAACAACCGCGTAGAAGCCGGTGAAATCACGCTTGAAGAGGCCAAGGCCGCCGTCAGCCAGATTCTGAATGACCTGCGGTTTGGTGACAACGGCTATATCTACGCCTTTGACAGCGACATCGTCTATTCCGTCCACCCCTTTCGCCCGCAGTGGGTTGGCGGAGAAAGCCAGCGCAATCTGAAAGACGTGCACGGCAACAAAATCTTTGAGGCGATTCTCGGTAATTTGGATGAGAACGGGCAGTCCGTCTCCACCATCTACTTTGAGAACCCCGCGACCAAAGAGGTAGAACCCAAACTGACCTATGCGCAGTATTACGAACCTTGGGATTGGTATCTGGGGACCGGCGCTTACGTGAATGACATTGAGGCTGATATTGCTCAGATGCGTATGCGTGCTTTGGTTGGATTGGGCGTTGCGTTGGCGGTGCTGATCGGCGTTTCGCTTCTGATCATTCGCAGCATGCTGCCACCGCTGAATGCGCTCAAGGGGCGTATGGCGACGATGGCTGATGGCGATCTCGACTCTGATGTGCCGGGCCTCACGGACCGCAGTGAAATCGGCCAAATGGCCCATGCGGTTGCCAATTTCCGCGACGGGTTGCAGATGCAGGCCGCACTGGAAGCAGAAGCGCACATCAAGGATGAGGAACGCCAACGCGTCGTGGCCATCCTCAGCCAACGTCTGGCGAAATTCGCCCAAGGTGATCTGACCGTGCGCGTTGATGACGCCATGCCGGAAGAGTTCCGGCAGGTGGCAGAAGACTTCAACGCGACTGTGACGCAGATTTCCGATCTGATGCGCAAGCTGATGGTCGGCGTGGAGCGCATCGAGAGCGAAAGCGAAGCGCTCGACAGCTCTTCGCGAGAACTGGGCATGCGGACAGAAACGCAGGCCGCTTCGCTGGAGGAAACCTCCGCCGCCCTCACAGAGCTTTCGGCATCGGTTAAAAACTCTGCCGAGGAAAGCCGTGCCGCCTCTGAACGCGTTCAACAAGCCAGCGACCGCACGGAGCGTGGTGCGCAGGTGGTCCGTCGCACCATTGATGCGATGCGCGGCATTGAGGAAAGCTCAGCCAAAATCTCCAGCATCACCTCGCTCATCGACGACATCGCATTCCAGACCAGCCTTCTGGCCCTAAACGCCGGGGTCGAGGCTGCCCGCGCTGGCGAAGCGGGTCGTGGGTTTGCGGTCGTCGCTGGTGAGGTCCGTGCCCTGGCCGGCAAATCATCGGATGCGGCACGTGAAATCGCGGAACTGATTACTAACGCCAGCCGCGAGGTCGAAACCGGCGTCGCTCTGGCGCGTGATTCCGGCACCGCGCTGGACGAGATCAACGAACATATCTCGGCGATCAATGAAACCGTCAGCGCCCTTGCAGAGGCCGCCCGCGAGCAATCCACCGGCCTGTCTGAAATCACCTCCGCTGCGGACCAGCTGGATCAAGTCACCCAGCAGAACGCGGCAATGTTTGAGGAAACATCGGCGGCAACCCAACGCCTGCGGGATGAAGCCAATACTCTGGCGCAAAACGCCCGCCAGTTTCAGGTGGAGAAAGACGACACAAGCGCATTGCGCCGCGCGTCGTAAACACCGCTCACAAGAGCATACGCAATCCATTAACCGTCCGCGTTCAGACGCGGGCGGTTTTCTTATATAATCAATGGCGTTAGCTGAAATTCTCGCGCGTTCAAAGGCGTGCGAATTTCGCGTCTAGACGCGCCGCTTCCTGTGCCAACCCAAAGGGCGCGTTGACCACGAACATCCCCGACCCCACCATCCGGTGTCCTTCACGCGCAGGCGGGAACCGCACCTCATGGCGCAGCGCATCCGGCAGGCCCTGCCCTTCAAGCGTTGCAAGCATCGACTTATGGCTCCCATCGCTCAGCAGCGGATACCAAAGCGCAATAACGCCTACGTTCCATTTGCGATGCAGTTTCGCGATGATACCGGGAATGCGCGTGTAATCGGTTTTGATCTCGTAGCTCGGGTCTATCAGCACCAGCCCCCGGCGCGGTTCTGGCGGGGCCAGCGATTGCGCCATTTCAAACCCGTCCTGCACATGGACTTTCGCGCCGCTGCCGCGCATCGCATCCCGGAGTGCCGCGGCTTCTTGCGGGTGAAGCTCCGCCAGATGCAGCTTATCGATGGGGCGCAACAATTCTGCCGCGATCTGAGGAGACCCCGGATAGCTGGTTGCGCCATGTGCCGCCCGCACACGATCCAACGCCCGTGCGTAAGGATGATCGGGCGCAAACCAGTCCCGCGCGATGTCGATACCCTGTGCCGCCTCACCGGTCTTTTGCGCCTCTGCAGACGCCAGATCATAGAGCGCCCGCCCGGCGTGGGTTTCCAGATAGCTCAATGGCTTATCCTTGCGGGTCATATAGTCCAGCATCCACGCCAACAGCGCGTGTTTTTGAACATCGGCGAGATTACCCGCGTGATAGATATGTTGATAGGACAGCATGGTCCTCCCTTAGCTGCAATGCAGGCGTTGCGAAAGGGGCTGCGCTCACGCTCCCTAAACCAAATCTCAACCACATTGCGGCACAGTGAGAGGAGAAATTACCCGCAGAAGCAGGTCCATATGCCCCTCAGAACGAGCCTCACATCCGGCGTTTTCATTGCGCTTACGCTGATCTTTTCCAGCTGGAACAGCGCCCTTCATGCCAATTCTGCGGGGTTTTCTCTGGTTGGCGATGGCGGTTTCTTTATGCGGACCTCTGCCCCATCTGCACGTGACGTGGTGCTCAATGATGATGCAACCGGGCGCGGCGCCGTGTCGATGAATCCGGGTGCAGCCAGCCTGTTTCGAGGCCGCAGCAGCGGCAGCCTCTTTGCGCGTGCGGCCGTGGCGGTGGGCATCGATGTCGCGGAAATCATGAACGTCATCGCAAGTGCTGAGGCTGGCAAGGCTGATTATGACGCCGTCCAACATGGCGCTAAGATCAAGCCCCCGGCAGTCCCGACAGACATGACATTGCTGGAGATCTACACTTGGATTGACGCCACACCCGGGCAACCACACGCCATCGGGCGCTATCAGTTCATCCCCGCCACACTGCGCCGTCTTGTCAAACACCAGGGCGTCCCGCTTGGCCGCAAATTCAACAAAGATCTGCAGGATCAACTGGCGCATCAGCTGATCGAAGAGGCGGGGCTGTCTCAGTTCAAAGCCGGTGACATGACCCAGACCACATTCATGAACAACCTCGCCAAGATCTGGGCAGGGCTCCCAACCTCCAATGGGAAATCCTACTATCACAACTATGCAGGCAACCGCGCCACCGTCAGCTGGGACAGCTATAAGGCCCGCATGGATGCTATCTTTTCGAGCTAGGGCGACGCCTTGATGTGATTCCTCCACCTCTGAGGACGCAATTGGCCCGTTTCACAAGCGAAAAGACGCTAGGTGAACCCAATACTCCCTTTTACGGCAGGCCCGCCATGCTTATAAGGTCAAAGTCTGCGGCCCGACGAAAGAGTCGCGGCCCGGCAATTGCAGTACTTACAGGATCCCTTTTACATGGCGCTCTTCGGAAATCTCGGCGGTCTGTTCACCTCGGACATGGCCATTGACCTCGGTACTGCAAACACGCTGGTTTACGTCAAAGGCCGCGGCATCATCCTGTCGGAGCCCTCCGTGGTCGCCTATCACGTCAAAGATGGCGTGAAAAAGGTGCTCGCGGTCGGTGAGGACGCCAAGCTGATGCTCGGTCGGACCCCCGGCTCCATCGAGGCGATCCGCCCGATGCGCGAAGGGGTGATCGCGGACTTTGATACTGCCGAAGAAATGATCAAGCACTTTATTCGCAAGGTGCATAGACGCTCCACATTCTCCAAGCCGAAGGTCATCGTCTGCGTCCCGCATGGCGCAACCCCGGTGGAAAAACGCGCGATCCGCTCGTCGGTGCTGGCCGCCGGTGCGCGCCGCGCAGGGCTGATCGCAGAGCCGATCGCGGCAGCCATCGGCGCTGGCATGCCTATCACGGACCCAACCGGCAACATGGTTGTCGACATCGGCGGCGGCACCACAGAGGTGGCTGTTCTGTCCTTGGGCGACATCGTTTACGCGCGCTCCGTGCGCGTCGGTGGTGACCGTATGGATGAGGCGATCATCTCCTACCTGCGCCGCCAGCAGAACCTGTTAATCGGTGAGGCCACGGCCGAACGCATCAAAACCTCCATTGGCACCGCCCGCATGCCCGACGATGGCCGTGGCCAGTCGATGCAGATCCGGGGGCGTGACCTTTTGAATGGGGTGCCCAAAGAGATCGAGATTTCGCAAGCTCAGGTCGCCGAAGCTCTGGCCGAACCAGTGCAGCAAATCTGCGAGGCGGTGATGACCGCATTGGAAACCACACCGCCTGATCTGGCAGCAGACATCGTGGACCGGGGCGTCATGTTGACCGGTGGTGGTGCGCTCTTGGGTGATCTGGATCTGGCGCTGCGCGAACAAACTGGCCTTGCGGTCTCGATCGCGGATGAGAGCCTGAACTGTGTGGCACTGGGTACCGGCAAGGCGCTTGAGTACGAAAAGCAGCTGCGCCACGCGATCGACTACGACAGCTAACGCCCCCGCCCTGATCGGGCATGCCCTTGGTTTTGATTGACTTCTGGAAGGAGAGCCTTGGCCAAAGACCGGTCACAGCGCGAAGATTACGCCGGTCCGCTCAAGCGATTGCTTGTCGGGATTTTGGTGCTTGTGCTGGCGGTGATTTTTTTGGTCTGGCGGATCGACAGCCCTCGCGTGGAACGGTTTCGCGCACAGGTGGTGGATGCAGTGGTGCCCAATATGCAATGGGCGATGGCGCCGGTCACTGGCGCAATCAACCTGGTGCGCGACTTTCAGAGCTACCAGCGACTGTCGGAACAAAACCGGGAATTGCGGTCTGAACTCCGCCAAATGCGCGCGTGGAAAGAGGCCGCGCTGCAGTTGGAGCAGGAAAACGCGCGCTTGCTGGATCTGAACAATGTGCGTCTTGATCCACAGCTTACCTATGTGACGGGCGTGGTACTCGCCGACTCAGGCTCCCCCTTTCGTCAATCGGTGCTTTTGAATGTGGGCGCGCGTGATGGCATCCAGGACGGCTGGGCCGCGATGGATGGGATCGGGCTGGTCGGTCGGATTTCTGGCACCGGACTTGATACCGCGCGGGTGATCCTTTTGACGGACGCCGCCAGTGCCGTGCCTGCGACGCTGCAGCCTTCGGGGCAATCCGCATTGGTAAGCGGCGACAACACCGCAGCACCTTTGCTGAACTTTGTTGAAAACCCTGAATTGGTGCGCCCCGGCGACCGGGTCGTGACCTCGGGCGATGGCAAAGTCTTTCCACCGGGTCTTTTGATCGGTCAGGTCGCGCAAGACCGCGCCGGACGCCTGCGGGTCCGTTTGTCTGCAGATTATGAGCGGCTTGAGTTCCTGCGGGTGCTGCGTCATCAGGGTAGTACGCCGATCACCGATCCCGGTGCTCTCATCGCGCCCGTCCCCGAAGACATGATCCCGCTGCCGCGCCCCGATGGGTTTCTTGAGGGCGCAACGCCCGCCGAGACACCGGAAGAGGCTGACAATGGCTAAGACCTCTCCGGCTGCGATCTGGCTCATGCGCGCGATCTTTGCCGGGTTGGCGCTTCTGATCATGTTCTTCCACCTGTTGCCGCTCGACACCATCCCCCGACGCTGGAGCCCGCCGGATTTCCTGCTGGCGATGGCGCTGGCATGGTCATCGCGACGGCCCGATTTTGTGCCGCCACTTCTGATCGCGATGGTGATGCTGCTGGCAGATCTTTTGTTCCAGCGCCCCCCCGGCCTCTGGGCGCTCTTGGTGCTGTTGGCCTGCGAATTCCTGAAATCGCGCTTGTCGACGCATCGCGAAACGCCATTTTTAGGTGAGTGGGTCGCGGTCAGCATCGTCATGATTGCCATCGCTTTGCTCAACCGGATGATCCTTGGCATTCTGGCCGTGGATCAGGCGCATATTGCGCTGATTCTGGTGCAGGTCGTCATGACCATTGCCGCTTATCCGCTTGTGGTTCTGATAAGCCAGAGCCTGTTTGGAGTGCGCCGTCTGTCGGCGGCGGATGCAGAAACCCTTGGAGCGCGCCTGTGAAACGCAATCAGAAAGATCAGGACCACAGCCACCGCATGCTGACCCGGCGCACCTTGGTATTGGGTGGTTTGCAGCTTGGGTTTACCGGTGCCTTGGCAATGCGAATGCGGTTCTTGCAAGTCGATCAGGCCGACCAGTTCCGACTGCTTGCAGAAGAGAACCGCATCAACATCCGCCTGCTCGCGCCCAGCCGTGGCGAGATCTATGATCGCAATGGCAATATCATCGCGCAAAACTCGCCGTCATACCGGATTGTGTTGGTCCCTGAGGACGCAGGTGATGTGGAGCAGGTGATTGCCAATCTGACCCGTTTGCTGCCGCTTGATGAAGAAGATCTGGAGCGCGCGCGCACGGAAATGCGCCGTTCGCGACCATTCCTGCCGATCACGCTGGCGGACCAGATTTCGTGGGACGATATCTCCAAGGTTGCGGTGAATGCCCCTGCCCTGCCCGGCATCACGCCAGAAGTGGGCCTGTCGCGTGTCTACCCGCAAGGCTCTGATTTTGCGCATGTTGTGGGTTATGTCGGCCCGGTTTCGGACTATGATCTGTCAAAGATGGAAAACCCAGATCCCGTCCTGCTGACCCCGCGTTTTCAGTTCGGCAAAGTGGGTTTTGAATCCAAACAAGAAGAAACCCTGCGCGGCAAAGCAGGCATCAAACGGGTCGAGGTCAATGCCGCAGGCCGCGTGATGCGCGAACTCGACCGGCGCGAAGGCGAAGCAGGCGCAGATATGCAGCTGACACTGGATGCAGACCTGCAAAGCTATGTGCAGGCCCGTCTTGGCACCGAAAGCGCGGCTGCCGTGATCATCGACGTGGAAAATGGCGATCTGCGTGCGATCTGTTCCAGTCCGAGTTTTGATCCCAACCTGTTCGTGCGCGGAATATCAGTTGCCGACTACCGCGCGCTCACCGAAGACCCTTATCGCCCGCTGGCCAACAAAACGGTTCAAGGCACCTACCCGCCCGGATCGACCTTTAAGATGGTCACCGCCCTTGCGGGTTTAGAAGCTGGCGTCATCACGCCTGAGGAAACAACCTGGTGCCCCGGCTATCTGGAAGTCTCCGGTCGGCGGTTCCACTGCTGGAAACGTGCGGGGCATGGGCATGTTAACCTGTTGGACTCGCTCAAAAGTTCCTGTGACGTCTATTACTACGACCTCGCCATCAAGGTTGGCATCGATCGGATTTCAGAGATGGCAAACCGGCTTGGTCTCGGCATCCGCCATGATATCCCGATGTCTGCGGTGGCCGCAGGTCTGGCCCCGAACCGCGAATGGAAATCGCGCACCTACGGTCAGGACTGGCTGGTGGGCGACACCGTGAATGCCTCCATCGGTCAGGGCTATATGCTGGCTTCCCCCATGCAGTTGGCGGTGATGACAGCGCGCCTTGCATCGGGCCGCGCAGTCTCTCCGAGATTGATCAAATCCATCAATGGGGTCGAGCAACCCTCCGGCGCCGGTGAACCGATCGGGCTCAATGAAAACCACCTCAACCATGTGCGCAAATCCATGTATGCGGTCAGCAACGACCGACGCGGCACGGGCTACCGCTCGCGCATTATCGGGGACGGGATGCGCATGGCCGGGAAGTCCGGCACCAGTCAGGTGAGGAATATCACCGCCGCGGAACGCGCATCGGGGGTTATCCGAAATCAGGATTTGCCATGGGAGCGCCGCGACCACGCGCTTTATGTGTGTTACGCCCCTTATGACAAACCGAAATACGCGGTCGCCGTTGTGGTTGAACATGGCGGTGGCGGCTCTTCTGTTGCGGCCCCTGTTGCGCGCGATGTGCTGTTGCAGGCGCTTTATGGTGGCACCCCGCCGCTGGAGGCCTATCCGGCTGGTGACCGGCGCAAGATCGAAGCACAGCAAGAGCGTCTTGAACGCGAGATGCGCCAGCGCACCGAGAGCGGCGGGAGTGATCGGGCATGAGCTATCTTGAGTATCACGCAAAATCGACTCCAACCGGGCTGCGCAAGATCCTCTTTCTGAACTGGCCGCTGGTGCTGTTGCTGTCTGCGGCCGCAGGTGTTGGCTTCTTGATGCTGTATTCTGTGGCGGGGGGATCCTTTACGCCATGGGTCGAACCGCAGGCCAAGCGTTTTCTGCTCGGGCTGGGCGTCATGCTGGTGGTGGCAATGGTGCCAATCTGGTTTTGGCGCAATATCTCGGTGGTGGCCTATCTTTTGGCCTTGGTGCTTTTGGTAGCAGTGGAGTTCTTCGGCTCTGTCGGCATGGGGGCGCAACGCTGGGTCGACATTGGGCCCATTCGTCTACAGCCCTCAGAGTTGATGAAAATCACCCTCGTGATGGTGCTTGCAGCCTATTACGACTGGCTTCCGGCAAACCGCACATCGCGGCCCCTGTTTGTGCTTCTGCCACTGTTTTTGATCCTCGCACCGACTTTTCTGGTCCTCAAGCAACCCGATCTTGGCACCTCCATTCTCTTGCTGGCGGCAGGGGGTGGCGTGATGTTTCTGGCTGGCGTGCACTGGGCCTATTTTGCAGCGGTGTTTGCCGCAGCAGGGGGGCTTGTGGCGGCCGTATTTCAAAGCCGGGGCACCGATTGGCAATTGCTAAAGGACTATCAGTATCGCCGGATCGACACCTTCCTTGATCCATCCCAAGACCCTCTGGGTGCGGGGTATCACATCACCCAATCCAAAATTGCCCTAGGGTCCGGCGGCTGGTCAGGGCGCGGTTTCATGCAAGGCACCCAATCGCGGCTGAACTTTCTGCCGGAAAAGCAGACCGATTTTATCTTCACCACGCTCGCCGAGGAATTCGGCTTCGTTGGCGGTGTGATGCTGCTGTCGATCTATGTGATGATCATTGTCTTTTGTGTCTCCACCGCGATCTCGGCCAAGGACCGTTTTTCGTCGCTGGTCACACTTGGGATCGCGCTGAACTTCTTTTTGTTCTTTGCAGTCAATATGTCGATGGTGATGGGGCTTGCACCCGTTGTGGGCGTACCATTGCCACTGGTCTCTTATGGCGGGTCGGCGATGTTGGTGCTTTTGGCAGCTTTCGGCATCGTGCAGAGCGCAAACGTCCACCGCCCGCGCTAAAGATCAAGACGCCCACCTCCGATCCCGTCCCGCACAAGGGCGAGCAAGGGGCTGTCCAAATCCCGCAAGCGATGCACCAAACCTATGGTGCGATGCACATCTGGCCATGGTGCGAACTGCGCCTTGGGCGCGTGCCGCGACAGGCCGCGCCATCTTGGCAGCACCGCCTGGCCCACCCCGTCCTCCACCATCTGGGCAATGGTCTCCAACGCATCCATCTCAACCAGAACCGCAGGATCATGAACACGCGCGTTTAGCGCGGACCAACACAACGCCCCTCCCCACGCATCGCGTGAATAGACCAGATAGGGCAGCTTGTCTGAGGGTCCCTGCGCGGGGCTGAGCAAGCCAATCGGCTCATTAAGAAGTGACTTAAACCGCAGTGATTTCGGTAACGCCATAGGCGGCTCCACCACCACAGCCACATCGATTTCTTCCGCCTCCAACAGCGCAAGCAATCCAGACGAGGTCCCCGGAACCAAACGCAGATCCACCGCAGGCGCAGTGGCACGCAGATGCCGCAGCAGAGGTGCGGCCCAATCTCCCAACGCGGTAGAAATCGCCCCGACGCGCACGGTGCCTGCCATCCCATGCCCTCGCAGGTCAGCACGCAGATCTCCTTCCAACCGCATCAATTCCCGCAGTCGCGGCAACAAACGGCTGCAGGCATGGGTAGGCCGCACCATGCGCCCCTCACGCCGCAGCAGCGCAACCCCGAGATCACCCTCCAACGCAGCAACCCGTTGCGACAGCGCTGAGGCCGTCACGCCAGCACGTCGCGCCGCAGCGGCAATCGAACCTTCGTCGACAATGGCCAACAGGCTGGCAACAAATCGCGTGTCCACAGTTTTCCTTACGATTGAACCCTCAAAAACAAGCTAGCATGTTAAGCTCTCGAAGCGCTATGCAGAACTCAAATGCAATGCAACCGCAGGAGACGCCGAATGAGCATCTTTCACCTCGCCTATCACGTTGACGATCTGGACGCCGCGCGCAGCTTCTATGCAGAGACACTGGGCTGCCGCGCTGGACGCAGCACCGACAGCTGGATTGATTTCGATTTCTTCGGCCACCAAATATCGCTCCACAAGGGCACACCCTTTGAAACCGCCAAAACCGGCCGGGTTGGCGAACACCTCGTCCCGATGCCGCATCTCGGGGTGATCCTCCCTCAGGATCAATGGGAACGCCTCGCCGAACGTCTGCACGAGGCTGGCGTGGAGTTTGAGATCCCCCCGACCACCCGATTTAAGGGCGAGCCGGGCGAACAAAGCACGATGTTCTTCTATGATCCTGCCGGCAACCCCATCGAAGTCAAAGGTTTTGCAGATATGGACGGAGTTTTCGCAACATGATCAACGCCCTGTTTGCCGCCCGGCCCGAACGCTGGGAGACCTATGAGGCCCCGCTCAAAGCCGCATTTGTCGCCAATGGGCTGAAGGTCGATCTGCGTCAGGATTTTGCACCCGAAGACGTCGACTACATCGTCTATGCGCCCAATTCGGGCGTGCAGGATTTTCGCCCCTACACGCGCTGCAAGGCGGTTTTGAACCTTTGGGCAGGCGTTGAGAAGATCACCGGCAATGAAACCCTGACCCAGCCCCTGTGTCGGATGGTTGATCCGGGCCTCACCCAATCCATGGTCGAATGGGTCACCGGCCACGTGCTGCGCTACCATCTGGAAATCGACCGGTCCGTCGCATTGCAAGACCGCTGGCAGCCCTATGTGCCACCATTGGCGGAGGAACGCCCTGTGACCATCCTTGGCCTCGGCGCGTTGGGTCAAGCCTGCGCCAAGGCGCTGACTCAGCTGGGCTTTCCAGTATCGGGATGGTCACGCACCGCCAAGGATCTGCCGGATGTGACCTGCCACCATGGCTCCGATGGTCTCAAGCCCGCGCTCGCAGACGCGCAAATCGTGGTGCTGCTGTTGCCAGACACTCCGCAGACAGAAAACATCCTGAACGCACAGAGCCTCGGGTTTCTCCCCCAAGGCGCGCGCCTCATCAATCCGGGGCGTGGGCCACTGATCGATGACACGGCTCTGCTGGCTGCGCTGGACAGCGGTCAGATCGCTCACGCAACGCTGGATGTCTTCCGGGTGGAGCCCCTGCCCCACGACCATCCCTACTGGGCGCATCCCCGCGTCACGGTCACACCGCATATTGCCGCCGAAACCCGGCCCCTCACCGCATCGCGCGTGATTGCAGAAAACATCCGTCGCGGTGAGGCAGGCGAGGATTTTGTGCATGTGGTGGACCGCGAGCGCGGCTACTAACAAAGAAGGGCGCCGCATCGCGCCCCTCTTCATCTTTTCCAAAATACCTCCGCCGGAGGCCGCGTCCCTGCAGGAGGCGCTTACGTCGCTGCCAGCCCGCGCCCTTTCAAAAGCGCCTCAACACCGGGCAACCGTCCTCGGAACGCCGTATAAAGATCCGCCGCATCCTCCGACCCACCCTTGGAGAGGATATGCGCCTCCAGCGCCTTGGCACGTTCGGGGTCAAACGCGCCCCCTGCCTCCTCAAAAGAGGCAAAGGCATCCGCGTCCATCACCTCTGACCACATGTAGCTGTAATAGCCCGAGGAATAGCCATCGCCCGAAAACACATGCGCAAACTGCGGCGTTGCATGGCGCATGACAATGGCTGAGGGCATGCCGATCTCGGCCAGAACTTCGGCCTGTTTTGCCATCGGATCAGCGGGGGCGGCACCATCGTGGAACTCCAGATCAACCAGTGCCGAAGCGACATATTCCACGGTCTGAAAGCCCATGTTGAACGTCGCCGCTCCCAACACCTTGTCGAGCATTGCTTTTGGCATCGGCTCGCCAGTTTCGGCATGAGTGGCAAATTCTTGCAGCACCTCCGGCACTTCGAGCCAATGCTCATAAAGCTGGCTCGGCAGTTCCACAAAATCACGCGCCACGGAGGTGCCCGAGACACTCTCGTAGGTCACATCCGACAGCATCTGGTGCAGTGCGTGGCCGAACTCGTGAAACAGCGTGCGCGCATCGTCATAGGACAACAGCGCCGGGTCCCCTTTGGCGAAATTGCAGACATTGACCACGATGGGCGTCTGCGCCTCGGGGAACATCGCCTGCGCCCGCATTGCCGAACACCATGCGCCCGAGCGTTTGGAGCCACGGGCAAAATAATCGCCGATGAACACCGCCAGATGCTTGCCGTTCCGGGTCACCTCCCACGCGCGGCAATCCTTATGATAAAGCGGCACATCAAGCGGTGCGAACTCCAGCCCAAACAGGCGATTGGCGCAGGCAAAGGCCGCCTCGATCATCCGGTCAAGCTGCAAGTAGGGCTTCAGCTCTGCCTCATCGAGGTCATGTTCGATCTTGCGGCGCTTCTCTGCGTAATAGTGCCAGTCCCACGGCTCCAGATCGCCGTTGATGCCATCCTCATGCATCATCTGCGTCAGCGCCTCGGCGTCCTTGTCGGCCTGCGCCTTGGCCGGCCCCCAGACATCCATCAAGAGACCGCGCACGGCCTCTGGCGTCTTGGCCATTTCGGTTTCCAGCTTGTAGGCGGCGAAATTCTTATACCTCAGCAGCTTGGCGCGCTCTTCACGCAGGGCCAGGATTTCAGCGGCAATTGCGCGATTGTCGTGTTCACCGCCATTCGCGCCACGTGCCGCCCAGGCGCGGAATGCCTTTTCGCGCAGATCCCGTCGGGGCGAAAATTGCAGGAAGGGTGTCACGATCGAACGCGCGAGCGTAATCACCGGACCGGATGCGCCCTTTTCCTCGCCCGCCGTATGTGCGGCTTTGACCACAAATTCGGGCAGGCCTTCGAGGTCCGCCTCCGAGAGTTCCATGAACCACTCCCGCTCATCCGCAAGGAGGTTCTGGGTGAAATTGGTCCCAAGCGTTGCAAGACGCGATTTGATCTCCTGCATGCGCGTATCTTCCGCACCCTGAAGCGCAGCGCCACCACGCACAAACCCACGGTGCGTGAGCATCAGCACACGGGCCTGCTCATCCGTCAGGTCAAGCTCATCGCGCTGCTCCCAGACCGCCTGCACCCGGGCATAGAGCGCCTTGTTTGCGGTGATCGCAGAAAAATGCGCGGCCAGCTTGGGTGAAAACTCCCGCTGCAGTGCCTCACGCGCCGGGTTGCTGTCCGCCCCGGCAACCGAGAAGAACACCGACAGCACCTGCTCGAGCTGCTGACAGGGGGTCTCCAACGCCTCCACCACATTGGCAAATGTGGGAGGCTCGGGATTGGTGGCGATGGCCTCGATCTGCGCCTGATGCGCCGCAAGGGCCTGATCGAGCGCGGGGGCAAAATCATCGTCAGAAATCTGATCAAAGGGCGCAATCCCAAAGGGTGTTTGCCAGTCGCGCAGCAGCGGATTTGTCATGTGAGGTCTCCTTTAGGTCGACGCTAGCGCCTTCCCCTCCGACCTGCAATCTGTCTGCACCACGACGGTTTCTACGCCTGCAATACGGCCTGCCCCGCTATCGCTGATCCTGCTTGTTGCGCAAATGGCGTTCCAGTGCGCGCAGGCCTAACGACAGGGAAATGGTCATCGCCAAATAGATCAGCGCCACCATGTTGTAGGTCTCGAAATAGCGGAAATTGCTGGCCGCCGTGACCTTGCCAAGCTGGGTGATGTCGAGAACACCGAGCACGGACACCAGTGAGGAATCCTTGACCAGCGCCACAAAATCATTGCCAAGCGGCGGCAGGATCGTGCGGATCGCCTGCGGAAATACAATGAACCGGAACCGCTGCCAGCAATTGAGACCCAGCGCCTTTGCCGCCTCGACCTGACCTTCGGGTACCGATTGCAGGCCTGCGCGAAACACCTCAGCGATAAAGGCGGAGTATGCGATCATCAGCGCCACAATGGCGCGCCACAACAGCGGGAAGTTTCGCGTGCGGATCTCTTCCAGCCCGATGAAACTGCCCAACCAGTTGCGCAGATCCACTAGGGCCGGTGCCAGCACAAAGGCCACATAAAGCAACAGCACGATGATCGGCACGCCGCGCACCACCTCGACGTAGAACCGGCAAATCTGACGCAGCACAAGCCAGCGCGAATCCGCGCCCAGCGCCAGCGCCATGCCCAAAACGGAGGCCGAAAAGAAGCTCACGACCGTCACAAAGGCGGTGATCCCCACACCACGCCAGAGCGTGTTCATGATCTGGGCGTAGACATCGCTGCGCGCAACCTCAATGCCCAGATAGACTGCCGTCAGCCCAACGGCCACCAGCCACCACGGGAAATCTTCTTTGTCTTCGCGCTTGTGGCGATTGGTCATGTGCTTGCCCTGTCACGACAAACCCCGGCCTACTGTCTGGCCGGGGCGGTATTGAAATTCAAAAAGAGAGGCTCTTATTGGCCCATCTTATAGTCGAGGAACCATTTCTTATTGAGCGCATCGAGCGTGCCATCCGCTTTCATTTCCGCCAGCGCCGCATTCACGGGTTCGACCAGATCGCTGCCTTTGGGGAAAATAAAGCCGAAATCTTCGGTGCCGAGCGGTTCACCCACGATTTTGAACGCCCCATCAGAGGCGGCGACCACCCCGGCAGCAGCGGTGCTGTCCGAGAGCGCCAGATCAACATCACCAGCGCGCAAGGCCTGCAGTGATGCGCCAAAGGTTTCAAAGAGTTTGATGCGCGGATTGACCTCGTCGCCATCTAACACATCATAGACGGTCACATAAAAGGGCGTGGTGCCGGGCTGAGCCGCGGCCAGCAGGTCCTCGTCGGCTGCAAAACCCGCAGCATCGACAAACCGATCCTCATCGCCCGCCACGATCATACGCATCTGCGAGGTCAGGTAACTGTCGGAAAAATCCACCTTTTCCTTACGGTCGTCGCGAATGGTGATGCCATTCATGGCGATGTCGTATTGGCTGGCGGTGATCGCCGGGATCATCGCATCCCAGCTGGTGTTTTCATAGACCACGGTCATGTTCAGCCGCTGAGCGATCTCGGCGACGGCGTCATATTCCCAGCCGATGGCCTCACCGCTGTTTGGGTCAATGAACTGCAACGGCGGATAGGTGTTTTCGGTCGCGAATACGACCTCGCGCCCCTCAAGATCCGGCAGATCGGCGGCAACAGCGCCAGTGGCAAAAATCGCCGTCGCAAGGGCGCTCAGGGCAAGGGTGCGGGTCATAATCAGATTTCTCCTGTCGGGGCCGGGTTGCCATTATGGGGTCCACAAATCGGACAATCGGCGCGCGCTTTCAGCGCTATCCGGCGGGTTTCACCATAGAGACCATCGTAGATCAACATCTGTGAGCGCAAGACCTCTCCGGCGCCAGTGATCTGTTTCACGGCCTCCACGGCCATCATTGCGCCCAATACGCCGGGCAAAGGTCCAATCACGCCTGCTTCGGCGCAGCTCGGTGCGAGACCTGCTGCGGGGCTTTCAGGGAAGATGCATTGATAGCAAGGGCCACCTATGACGGGATCAAAGACAGAAATCTGCCCCTCCCATTGCGACAGCGCGCCCGAAATCAGCGGTTTTTTCTGAGCAACCGCCGTGCGATTGGCGAGATATCTAGTGGCAAAATTGTCTGTCCCGTCGAGGATCAGATCATAGTCAGCAAAGAGTTCCGCCGCCAGTTCATCGCTGAGACGGCGATGATAGGGACGCACCTCAACAAAGGGGTTCTGCGCCTCCATCGCAGCCTGCGCGGAAAAGACCTTTGGCATACCGATGTCTTGGTCGCGATGAATAATCTGTCGCTGCAGATTGGCGTTTTCCACCACATCGTCGTCAATCACCCCGATGGTGCCGACACCCGCTGCCGCGAGGTACTGAAGCGCCGGTGCGCCCAGCCCCCCGGCCCCGATCACCAGAACCTTTGCATCCTTCAGACGTTTTTGCCCCAGACCGCCTACTTCGCGCAGCACAATATGGCGCGCATAACGGTCCAGTTCTACATCACGAAAAGGAGCCTCGGATTTTTGCGTCTCCGGGGTGTTGTCATTGGCTTCGACACGTTGGCGCAGGCGCTTCAACACCGCAGTATAAAGCGCCACGATGACACCAACGCCACCCAAGATCAGCCACAGACTGGCAGAACCGCCGGTCGCTTCACGCAGCGGACTGCCCTCGGGCAAGGTCAGCTGAATAAGCAAGACCGCCGCATAAAGCAGCGCCAGCAGCGCCATGCGCATTGGGCGGGAGAAACCGACCAGACGACCGCCCCACCAGATCAGCCCAGCAAGCCCGAGGACCAGAATCATACCGGCTTGGCTCCGGCACCGGTGGAACCAAAGCCCCCGGCCCCACGCTCGGTGCTGTCAGAGAAGTCCTCAACCTCATTCAAGGTTGCACGCAGAACTGGCACAAACATCAGCTGCGCGATGCGTTCGCCCGGCTCAATACGGATGGCATCGGTGCCCGGCGGGTTCCGGTTCCATGCGCTGATAAACACTTGTCCCGTGTAGTCAGCGTCAATCAACCCGACGTTATTGCCCATAACCAGACCCTTCTTATGACCAAGACCCGAACGCGGCATCACAAGGGCTGCGCAGGCATTGTCGCCCATGTAAAACGCAAGCCCAGACGGGATCAGAACAGCGGGCGCTTGTGCTGCGATCTCCATTGGGGCGTCGATACATGCAAAGAGATCAATCGCCGCAGAGCCTTCGGTCTGATAGCTGGGCATTCCCCAGTCCCGAATACGCGGGTCGATGATTTTCACTTCTACCGCAAAGGGCGCTGCAGTCATGGGGCTATCCTTCTTACGCTTGCGTCATATGGGCCTGTCTCGCCCACCTGTGCGCAGCGTTTATGCCCCGGAACGGCAGGGAATTGCCACATGGTTATTGAAGCGGCCGCACATCCCTGCACGCGACAGCTTTCACGCGCGTCCTCAGACGATGGTAACGGCCACACCAATCAGCTCTCGGCCGTCCTTTTGGCGGAACGGCGTAAAGGTCATCTCGTGGTTTTCCCCACCAAATTCAGCGTTTTCGACCAGCGGTGCGCTGGAGCGAAATACCTGCGAAATCCGCGATGTCAGATCCGGCAACCCTTTCACCGGCGCACATTGGCTGATGTGAATGCCGGATTTTGGCAACGAATCCAGTTCGAACATGGTCATGGCCTGCCGCGATGCATGCCGAACCTGCAACGCCTGATCCACCACGATCATGACAAAGGGATTGGCGCGCAATACGGCGGTCAATTCCGCACTTACATGCTGGATTTCGGTTGAGTTGACCTGAATTTCCTCGTTGACGGTAATCAGTTCCTCGTTGGTGGACTGCAATTCCTCATTCGACGTCTCAAGCTCCTCGTTGGTGGATTGCAATTCCTCGTTCGCAGCCTGCATTTCCTCGTTGACGGACTGCAGTTCCTCATTTGCGGTCTGCAACTCTTCGATGGTTTGCTGCAACGCTTCGCGGGTCGAAATCACCTCATCCTCGATCTGACGGATGTAGCGATCCTGCTCTTGCGGGTCGAGATGTTCGGGGCTTGCGGTTTGCTCTTCCTTGATCCGGGTCTCCACCGCGATCAGCACAACGCTGGCCCCATCGCCGTCACCATCACTGGGCGCGGCAATCGGATAGCAAGTCAGACGCACCTGCTCATGATCGGACCGAGGCAACGGATGCCATTGCCCACTGCGCACACCACGAGACCGCAGCGCGACGTTGATGAGGCTAGAGGCCTCACTGCGCAGGGACGGAATCAGGATCTTCAGATCGACTTGCAGCCCCGAGCTTTCCGTAAGCGCCGTCACATAAGAAATATCGCCAATAATCCGCAGGATCGCCCCCGTCGAACTCGCAAGGAACCCGTTCGGTGCAAGCACCCGGATCAGGCTATCAAACTGGCGGGTCGAGCCGTGATGACGGTTCTTATCCGACAAGAAACGAACCGAGGTCTGCTCTTGCGCAGGGCGCGGAGAAGTCTCTTCCAGAAAAGACTGCAACGCCGGTTTGCGCGTCATTGCACGCTTGCGGTAAATCCGGTCTGAGGGGGTGGTGGGCTCAAAGATGTTTTCCATCGACCCCACGGTCTCGGCGGCGCCCAAAAACAGCAATCCGTCTGGAACCAGAGCATACCCAACCCGCGCCAGCACCTTATCCTGAAGGGTGCCATTGAAATAGATCAACAGGTTGCGCAGGCTGATGCAGTCAAGATTGGTAAACGGCGGGTCCTGAATGACATTGTGGCGTGAAAACAGAACAAATGCCCGCAGCGCCTTTTTGACCTCAATGGTTTCGGTACGCTCAACAAAGTAGCGATCCACCAGTTCGTCCGGGATGTCGCTGACCGCGGAAATCGGATATTCCCCCCGCCGCGCCACATCCAATGCCTGCTGGTCGATATCGGTAGCAAACACCTGCAAGCGGCGTTGCGCCACTTTCTCCAGCCCCCCCATCGCCTCCAAAAAGAGGATTGCAACCGAATAGGCCTCTTCACCGGTGGCACAGCCCGATACCCAGACGCGCACGGTGCGCTGGTCAGAGGCATCCATTTTCGAGACCATAGCCTCGATATTGGACTTGAGCGCCTCAAACTGCTGCGGATCGCGAAAAAACCGCGTCACCGAAATCATCAGATCTTTGTAGAGCGCATCGACCTCCGCCAGATCACGGCGGCAGAAATCCACATAAGCGTTATATTCAGAAAACCCCAATGCAAGCATGCGCCGCGCGATGCGGCGATTGATGGTGGAGGCTTTATATTCCCGGAAATCCACCCCGGTGCGCGCCGTCAGGATCTGAAACAGATCAGAGAGCTTGTGCGGTTTGTGGTGCAATTCCTGCAGTTCGGTAAAATCACGCGGACGCGAGAGAATCTTGCCCAGATGTTCGCCAATTTCGCTCGGCAAGAGCGTGAGATCGACGCATCCGGTTTGCAGGGCCGACGACGGCATGCCGGAATATTTGGAACTGTCTGGATCCTGCGCAATGGTGATCCCGCCCACCTCACGAATGGCGCGCACCCCGTAGCTGCCATCGCTGCCCGTGCCCGACAGGACAATGGCGGCACAGTTTTCGCCGTATTCCTCCGCCATGGTTTTAAACAGACGGTCGGCCAGCGGTTTGGGACGTCCACGCTGGCCATCCGGTTCCCGCAATCCCAGCTTGCCCCCTTTGGCGATCACCACATCCTGACCGGGCATCACCACATAGATGGTATTCACCTCCGGCCAGATGTCCTCTTCTGCGGTCAGTTCCTTCACCGGCAGCCGGGTTTCGCGCGCGATCAATGCGCTCAGCATGCTTTTATGTGTCGGGGACATGTGCTGGGCAATGACATAAGAGGCCGAATTTTGCTCTCCCAACTCCTGCACCAGCTCTGAAAGAGCCTCCAAACCGCCAGCCGAGGCGGCAATGCCGACCATAAAGGGAATAGTGCGATCGCTCATTTGCGGGTCCTCATGGACGAAACCTTGTTTTCTAGCCTGTCGTGCGCAAGCCTTGAAAAGGCCTCTGTATTTCTCGGGCGCTACAATAACAACTTTGGAAAAATTACGACTGCCACTTCTCAACCACGCTAGCACGCTGGGTGGCGAGTGAAAATCATTTGTGGCTCAAAAATTCACCTCAAAGAGCTCGATGCGTCAGCGCACTGCTTCTTGCATCAGGAGCGCCGCGGCCGCATCGCGGATCATCTCTTCGCTGGCGGGTTTTTGAACCACCAAGCCCCGTTGCGGTTGGATGGAGAGCGGCTCAAGACCTTCTGCATCCGCCATCAGCAAAGTGGGAATTCTCTTGGCGTTGGCCAGTGCCACAGCGCGTTCGCACACGCCCGTCCGAAGCCGAAGCCCTAAGAAGCAAATGTGAAAATCGCGTTCACGCATCATCTGGCAGGCATCAACCTCACTGAGCGACAGATGGGGCAGACCAATGCGGTACATGCGTATCATGTTACACAATAGCTGGCCGAGTAGGATGTCATCTTCCAAGACCAGAATGTCACGCTCTGCCAGTGCCATCAGTTTGCGTCCCAAATGGGGTTCAGCCCGCTTGGGTAGAGGGATTTAACTTTGCTGCTCATCACCTGCGAAACCTCCGATATGATCTTTTCTGATCATCTGGGGGTTGTTTTACCTCTTAATCGCTTAATTCCCTATCGTTCGAGCGTAAAAAACGAAGGCATAAGTTTCACGCACAAACCCAGCCTAAAGGGTATATCCGGCAATTCCGATTGAAGGCTTTGCAGTTTTATTGCTGTCAATTCCCCGAGATTGGCGAGGACAGTGCGTTGCAGATTATTTCAGCCAAACGCGCGGCCACCTGCTCTTTTGGCATCCGCGGCCAATGCTGCGCCCCATCAGCAGTGATCAAAACCACTGCATTTTCCGTCCCCCCCATGATTCCCGTGGCGGGTGATACATCATTGGCGACGATCCAATCGCAGCCTTTGCGAAGCCGTTTTGCCGTGGCGTGCTCCACCACATCATTGGTTTCCGCTGCAAATCCGACCACCAGACCGGGCCGTCCTTCGGCACGGGTCGAGACATCGCGCAGGATGTCTGGGTTTTCGGCAAATTCCAGACGCGGCATGCCGTCCTTGGTTTTTTTGAGTTTGCGATCCGACGCAGATGCCACGCGCCAATCCGCAACCGCAGCGGCAAAAACACCCGCATCCGCAGGCAATGCCGCGTCCACAGCGGCCTGCATCTCACGCGCGGTTTCCACAGGCACCACCTGCACCCCCTCAGGAGGGCGCACCGTTGCCGGGCCCGTGATAAACACCACTTCCGCACCCAATGCCTGCAGAGCACGGGCCACCGCTGCCCCTTGCGCCCCAGAGGATCGGTTGGCGATGTAGCGCACGGGATCAATCGGCTCATGGGTCGGGCCGGATGTGACGATAATACGCTTCCCCTTAAGCGGCCCGGCCTGAAGCTGCGCAGCGATGGCCCGGACGATTTCATCCGGCTCCGCAAGCCTGCCGGGACCATATTCACCACAGGCCATGCCCCCGTCATTGGGGCCGACAACCTGAACCCCATCGGCCCGGAGCTGCGCCAGATTGCGTTGGGTTGCCGGATGCTCCCACATGCGCACATTCATTGCAGGTGCCAGCAGCACGGGCGTGTCGGTCGCCAGCAGCAGCGTCGAGGCGAGATCGTTCGCATGCCCCTGTGCCATCTTTGCCATCAGATCCGCAGTCGCCGGGGCCACCACCAATAGATCCGCGCTGCGCGACAGTTGGATGTGCCCCATCTCCGCTTCTGCAGTCAGGTCAAACAGATCCCGGTGCACCGCAGACCCAGCAAGCGCCGAGACAGACAAAGGTGTTACAAACTCCTCGCCAGCGCGGGTCAGAACAGGCGTCACACGCGCGCCCTGATCTTGCAGCCGCCGGATCAACTCCAGCGATTTATAGGCCGCGATCCCGCCGCCAATAATCAGCAGAATGTGTTTTCCTGACAGCATGATACGCCCTCGGTGTTTGGGTTCTCCGGGCAAAACAAACGCCCTCGCCCACCCTAGTTAATCGGATGTGCAAGGGCAAACACTGCCTCACATGCCTCTGTGCATCAGTTGAAGGCCGCGCAAGGGTCCGGGCGCGCTACCGGATCGGATGGGATCACCACATCAAAGGTTCCATCGATCTGCCCATCCTCCGCCTGACCGAGGGAGAACACCGAAAGCTCCGGCGCTGCATAGCGCAGATAGACCACCGCGCCGCGATCCAGTCTTGCATGGCCATTTCCCGTTACGATCACCACTGGCCCCGCTTTGGCATTATCCGCACCCTCATGTGCCCGGAGCGCGGCCCGCGCCAGTGATGCATCCCGCAGCCGCTGAACCTCGACCATACCGGGCAAAAGATCATGCGGCAGCGCATTACAATGCGCGGCTTGTTGGTCGGCCTCACGTTCGGATTGCTCTTCTTCTGACAAAGCCATGTCTAGCCCAAAGCGGGCTGCGTCTTCTTGGCCAAAATAGGCCACACCGCCCTTTGCCACCGCAGCGCGCGCCTCTGATCGTGGCACCGCCGCCCCCCAATGTTGAGCTGCGGGAGAGGCGACAAAGATCGGCTGATACATAGAAAACTCTGGCCAGCCACTTTCTGCCCACCCCAGCACCTCACCCAGTTGCGCCGGTTGAGCGAGCACCTCTTGGTTCAACAGCTCCGCCTGTTCCTGCGTCAGCATCTCCCAGACCACAGCGACTGGATTGATCGCGGCAATGACCTCAGCCTGCACCAGATGATGGGCCGGATTGTCATGAACTTCGCCAAGCAGGACGATATCGGCTTGCTTGGCCTTCTCGATAACGGCTGCCAAATCAGGATTTTGCCCGGCGTTGGCAGCGAATGTATAGGGCAGAAGAGCAATTGCGGCTGCTGCCAGACTAAATTGCAGACCCTGAGGTCCGCCCTTAAAATTCGGTATTCTCATGCGAGAAAGTTCTGCACCTCACGCGACTGACCTTCAAGGCTCTTTCTCATCTTGAGGAATGCCGCCGCCTCCAGTTGGCGGACACGCTCTTTGGACAGGCCCAACTCATTTCCGAGACTTTCGAGTGTGCGGGAGTCCTCGCGCAGCTTGCGCTCGCGCACGATAAAGCGCTCACGTTCATTCAGCCCGTTGAGCGCCGTCACCAGCCACTCACGCAGTTGCCTGCGATCATGATCCGCCGCGACGCGCTCGGCCGCCTGTTCGCTGTCGTCTTCCAGCGCGTCGATCCATTCGCGCCCGTCCTCATCTGCTGATTGCACAGCGTTCAGCGAAAAATCCGCGCCCGCAAGGCGGCCATCCATCATCTCCACATCGCGCAGGGGCACGCCGATTTCTTCGGCAACCATCTGGTGCAGCTTGTGGCGATCCAATTCCACGCCATCGCTCTCTGCTTCGCGTTCGAGCTGCGCTTGCACGCGGCGCATGTTGAAAAACAGTGACTTCTGCGATGATGTCGACCCTGTGCGCACCATAGACCAGTTGCGCATCACGTAGTCCTGAATCGACGCTTTGATCCACCAGACCGCATATGTCGAGAAGCGCACCCCACGGTCGGGGTCGAATTTCTCGGCGGCCTTCATCAGGCCCAGTCCCGCCTCTTGGATCAGATCGTTCATCGGCGCACCGTAACGACGGAACTTGGAGGCCATCGAGACCGCAAGCCGCATGTAAGCCGTGATCAGGCGATGCAGCGCCTGCACATCCTGATGATCCCGCCAGGCGTAGGCCAAAGCCAACTCTGTATCTGCATCCAGAAGCTCGGCTTTCATCGCCCGCTTCGGGAGGGGGTTTTCGGTGGTCTCGTCCAGTGCCATTTTAAACTCCCTGTTCTAAGAACTACGTTGACAACGTGTGAGGGCGGGCTTTGGTTCAAAAATAAATGTGCCGGATCTTTGAAAGATGCCCATCGCATCCCGGTGAACAGTAGGAATGCAAATTACCTGAGCGGCCGCATTTGTCGGCGCGACGCGCAGTATGCTTACAACTTTGAGGATAACCAACTTGGCCAGCAAAGTCACAATTATTCTCGGTGGTGCCGCCTCGGGAAAGTCCGCATTCGCCGAGCAAGCCTGTGTTAAAACAGGCAAAAACAAAATTTATTGGGCGACTTCACAAATATTTGACCTTGAAATGAAAGAGAAAGTCGCGCGCCACCTTACTCAACGCGGCCCCGACTGGACCACAATCGAAGACCCTTATACCGCAGCGACAGCCTTTGAGAATACTCAACCAAAGGATGTAGTCCTTATGGACTGTGCGACGATGTGGCTGACTAATCATTTGATAGCTGAGCATAATTTGGAAGAGGAAACAGACCGCCTTCTGTCTGCAATTGAGACATGCCCGGCAGAGGTGATTGTGGTAACGAATGAAACCGGTCTTGGGATCGTTCCCGAAAATGCCTTGGCGCGTCGTTTCCGTGAGGCGCAAGGACGTTTGAACATCGCGCTTGCTGCAAAAGCCGACTGCGTCGTGATGGTCGCGGCAGGTTTACCCATGGTGTTGAAAGGCGCGTTGTGATCACCCGTTTCCACATGATACGCCACGGCCCGACCCATGCAAAATGCATGGTGGGATGGTCTGATGTGCCCGCAGATTTGTCGGATACCGAGGCGCTCAGACGGCTGTCAGACGGCTTGCCAAGTGAGGCTTTGGTGATCTCCTCTGACCTCGACCGTGCGGTTGCCACCGCTGATGCGATTCAGGGCAAGCGTCATCGCCTTCCCCATGCACCCGATCTGCGCGAAATGCACTTTGGCGATTGGGAATTGCGCCGCTGGAAAGACATCGACGCCGAAAGCCCTGATCACATTCGCGCCTTTTGGGAGCAGCCGGGTGACATCGCCCCGCCCAATGGCGAGAGCTGGAACGCGCTGATGCGGCGTGTATCACTTCAGTTTGATACGCTTGCAGAAGATCACAGAGGACAAGACATCATCGTCGTCGGACATTTCGGTCAGATCCTCTGTCAGGTGCAACGGGCCTCCCGTTTGACCGCGACCGAGGCTTTTGCGCAGAAAATCGACAACCTCTCCCTGAGCCAGATTTATCATAGCGCTGAGGGCTGGCGTGCAGGCACTATAAATCAAATTTTGTGATATATTTCGCAACAAACATTAGTTATTCTGATGGCGAACGCACGGCTATCCTAGCTCCATGACATATACACTCTACATCGGTGATCGCATGTATTCCAGCTGGTCTTTGCGCGGCTGGCTCATGCTCGAGAAGTTCTCGCTGCCCTATGACGCGCAGCTTGTGGGGCTTTATTCTGGAACCATGGCGCAGGATCTCGCGGACCTCGCCCCGGCGCGTCTCGTGCCCACCCTGAAGTTGCCTGATGGCACGGTGATCGGCGAAACGATGGCGATGGCCGAAACCCTCGCGGAGCGCCACCCGGACGCGGGTTTATGGCCGCAAGATGCCAAGAGCCGCGCCACCGCACGCTGGCTTTGTGCTGAGATGGCCGCAGGGTTCAGCGCCCTGCGCAGTGCCTGCCCCATGCAACTCAGCCATATATGGCAAGGTTTTCAGCCGTCTGAGGCGGTTTTGGCAGACCTGCGGCGGGTCGAGGCGCTCGTTGCACATGCGCGCAAGATATCTGGTCACACAACCGGGCCGCTCTTTGGCGCGTATAGTCTGGCAGAGGTGTTCTACACCCCTGTTGCGGCACGGATCGTTGGCTATGATCTGCCAGTCTCTGACGCGACCCGCGCCTATTGCATCAACCTCCTGAGCGATCCAGCCGTGCTGTCGTGGCAAGAGGCCGCACACGAGGTGCGGTATGATCCGGAGCCCTATCTGCTGGATCTGGACCGCAAGCCATGGGCGCTCTGACATTCACCCTGCACGATTTCGCGGAGGCTTCACGCCGCCCTTAACCAATCAGTAACCACGATTTCCAATGCTGTCCCTTGAGGATCTCATCCGAGATTTCTCCGGGGGCAGCTATGATTTCACGCGCACAAACTGTTGCATTTCAGGGTGTTGAGGCCTGCCCGGTGGAGGTGCAATGCGCTGTGGCACCGGGGCTTCCGGCCTTTTCCATCGTGGGGCTTCCGGACAAAGCAGTAAGCGAGGCGCGTGATCGCGTGCGTTCAGCACTGGCAGTGATGTCGATTGCCTTGCCGTCGAAGCGGATCACCATCAACCTATCCCCTGCGGATCTGCCCAAAGAGGGCAGCCATTTCGACCTACCCATTGCGGTCGCCCTGCTCGCAGCCCTTGAAATACTGCCCCCCGAGGCGGCCAATGAGACCCTCTCGCTTGGAGAGCTGTCGCTGGACGGAACGCTGGTTGCAATCACCGGCGCACTGCCCGCAGCCCTCGCCGCCGCGGAACAGGACCGCACGCTCCTGTGCCCGAAAGGGTCGAGCGCGGAGGCCGCTTGGGTCGAGGCCGCAACAGTCATCGGCGCGGCCTCCCTGTCGGAATTGATCCGCCATTTCACCGGACAGGGCGTGATTACACCTGCACAGCCGGGCGAGGTCATTGATGGCCCACCCGACAAGGATCTGTCGGACGTTAAAGGACAAGAGGTTGCACGGCGCGCACTGGAAATCGCCGCTGCAGGACGCCACCATCTGTTGATGAGTGGTCCACCGGGGGCTGGGAAATCCATGATGGCCGCGCGCCTGCCGTCGATCCTGCCACCGCTCACGCCGCAAGAGGCGCTGGAAACATCGATGATCCACTCTATCTGCGGTCTGATCGAGGCTGGAGGAGTCAGCCGCGCCCGCCCCTACCGGGCACCGCATCACACGGCCTCTATGGCGGCCATCGTTGGCGGGGGGCGGCGGGCACAACCGGGCGAAATCAGCCTTGCGCATAATGGCGTCTTGTTTCTGGATGAGTTACCCGAATTTGCCCGCGCCGTTCTAGAAACCCTGCGCCAGCCTCTGGAAACAGGAGATGTGATGGTCGCGCGGGTCAATGCGCATGTGCGCTATCCGAGCCGTTTCATGCTGGTGGCCGCCGCCAATCCCTGTCGGTGTGGCTACATGACCGACCCTGCCCGCGCCTGCCCCCGCGCACCAAGCTGCGGAACGGATTACATGGGGCGCATCTCCGGCCCGCTGATGGACAGGTTCGATCTTCGCATAGAGGTAGTGCCCGTGGCCTTTGCCGATCTGGAACGCAGCCGCCCCGGCGAAAGCTCCGCGACTGTCGCCCGGCGGGTGGCACAGGCCCGCACCATACAGGCAGAGCGATATGCGGCTTGTGACGGGACGAGTGTGAATGCCGACGCCGAAGGACGCGTTCTGGAAGATGTCGCCCAGCTCCAAGACGACAGTCGCGCACTCATGATGCAGGCCTCCGAACATTTCGGTCTTAGCGCGCGGGGGTATCACCGGGTGCTGCGGGTCGCCCGCACCATCGCCGATCTGGACGGCGCGCCCCAGATCGCGCGTGATCACGTCGCCGAGGCCCTCTCGTATCGCTTGCCGCGCTGAGATCAGAGCCTAGAGGTTCATGCGGGCGAAATAGGCAATATCGCAAAGCGACCTGCGCGCCTCAGGAATCCAACCGTCAAACAGATGCCAGACATGGGGCGCTGTGGGGTGCAGATACTCTGAGACCTCTGCACCGGATCCACGCAGATGCTCTGCCATGCGGCGACAGTCATCAAACAGGATTTCGGTTTCGCCATACTGTAACAGAACCGGCGGACAGTCGGGAAACGCGGCAAATAGGGGCGACACTCGTGGATCAGCGGGTTGCATGCCCGCTGGAACCACATAATCCACCAGCTCTCTGATGCGTGCGACCGGCAGAAAAGGATCACGGTCTGCGTTGCGGGTCAGGCTCTCACCACTCAGGCTCAGATCACACCACGGCGACATGGCAAACAGGGCCGCTGGCGGCGTGCCCGCGCGACACAGATGCGACAGCAGCGCCAGTGCCAGCCCTCCCCCTGCGGAATCCCCGCCAATCACCACATCGGAGGGGGCATACCCCGTTGCGATCAGATGCGCCCACGCCGCAACGGCTGCGTCAAAGGCCGCCGGAGCGGGGTGCTCTGGCGCGAGCGGATAATCCGGGGCGCAGACCTCTAGCCCAGAAAGCCGCGAGAGCCGGCCCAGCATCGCCGCGTGGCTCTTGGGGCTTCCGGCGATATAGCCACCGCCATGAAAGTAAAGGATGATTTTACCCGGCGTGCAGGGACCACACCGGATACGGTCCAGCCCCGCGCGATCCGCGATATGGCACAGGTATGGCGGCGTTTGAAACACCAGACGTGCGGTGCGTTCAAACGATGCGCGCGCCTCTTCTGGGCCTTTGACACGCTGCAACCGGGGCCGCACCAGATGGCGCAGCCCTGCCACCAACAGGTTAAGTGCGCGGCTCACGCAACGCGTGCCTCAATGGCCTCCCAGACCTTTTCAGCGATATTGACACCGTTGAACCGCTCCAGCTCCTGAATGCCGGTGGGCGAGGTCACGTTGATTTCGGTCAGGTAATCGCCAATGACGTCGATGCCCACAAACACTTGCCCCCGCTCCTTCAGGAGCGGGCCAATTGCGGCACAGATTTCAAGGTCACGGTCGGTCAGGCCGATTTTCTCAGGCCGTCCGCCCACATGCATGTTGGAACGTGTTTCGCCCGCAGCGGGCACGCGGTTGATCGCCCCCACCGGCTCACCATCCACGAGGATCACTCGCTTGTCGCCATTGGACACATCGGGCAGGAATTTCTGCACAATCAGCGGTTCGCGGCTGAAACCAGTGAACAGTTCATGCAGCGACGACAGGTTGCGATCATTGGCATCCAGCCGGAACACACCTGCCCCGCCGTTGCCGTAAAGCGGCTTCAGGATCACATCGCCATGTTTGGCCTTGAACGCCTTGATGGTGTCGAGATCGCGCGCGATCGTGGTTGGCGGTGTCAGCTCCGGGAAGTCCAGAACCAGCAGTTTTTCCGGGTAGTTGCGCACCCAGAAGGGATCGTTGACCACAAGCACGTCGTCCTTCAGCCGATCCAACAGATGCGTCGAGGTGATGTAATGCATGTCAAACGGCGGGTCCTGACGCAGCCAGACAACATCGAACTCCGCCAGATCGACCTCGCGGAGTTCACCTAGCGTAGCCGGGGTGCCAGCCACACGTTGTACGACCATGTCATGACCACGCGCGGTGATGCGCCCTTCCTGATAGGCCAGCTGATCGGGGCCATAGTAAAACAGCTCATGACCACGCTTTTGCGCTTCTTCGGCAAGGCGAAAGCTGCTGTCGGCGTTGATATCGACGCCCATGATCGGGTCCATCTGAAAGGCAATTTTCATAACATGTGTCCCTTGTTTCACCACCGATACATGGCGCAGGCTTTAGCCATGTTCAATGGCTCAGCCGTGGCCATAGGCATTTTCGATGATTTCCACCTCACCCGCCCCCCAGACCAACACCACATCAAGGCGCGTCTCAGTGAGCTGGCCCTTGGGTTCGCCATCCAGAAAGACGGCCGCGCTTGCCATCACCCGCTGCATTTGCGCAGGCAAAATGCGGGCAGCAGCACGATCACGGGTGGAGCTGGATTTCACCTCGGCAAAGATGACCTCTTCACCATTTCTAACGATCAGGTCGATCTCGCCATGTGGGCCACGCCAGCGCGTTTCGGCCAAAGCATATCCACGGGCGAGATAGGCACGGGTGGCAATCTCCTCGGCAGCAGCACCCGCGATATGAGACCTCTGTCCTCGCGCCTGCCTGCCCTGCCCCATGCTATCCGCCCTCAGCTCTCGCGCGCGATTTGCAACGCTTGTTGATAGATCTTGCGGCGTGGCTCGCCATGCGCCTCGGCCACAATCGCGGCTGCATCTTTGACCGAATTATCACGCAGGGCCGCGCGCAGATCGGCCTCCAGATCAGCAGCGCTGGTTGCAGCTTCTCGCTGCCGGTCCACAAGGATTACGATTTCACCTTTCACCGGGGCTTCGGCAAGCCCTGTCGCGAGATCCGAGAGTGTTCCCCGGCGCACCTCTTCGAATTTTTTGGTAAGCTCACGGCACAGCGCCGCCTCACGCCCGCCAAGGACCTCCGCCATATCCAAAAGCGAGGCCGCAACGCGTTTGGGTGATTCGTAAAACACCAAGGTGCCGGGAATATTCGCCACCTCTTCCAGACGCTTACGCCGCGCGCCGCTGGCATTGGGCAAAAAACCTGCAAAGAAAAACGCATCTGTCGGCAGGCCCGCGAGGGTCAATGCGCAAAGTGCTGCAGAAGCGCCCGGTGCGGCCGTCACCAGATGGCCCGCCTGCGCGGCCTCGCGACTGAGGTCATAGCCCGGATCGGCGATCATCGGCATGCCCGCCTCAGATGCATAGGCCACCGATTTGCCCGCAGCGAGGTCCGCCATCAGGCGTGCACGCGCGCCAGCGCCAGAGTGATCGTGATAGGCAACCACTGGACGATCCCCGAGAGGCACCCCGTGGATTTCAAGGAGTTTACGCATAGAACGCGTATCCTCTGCCGCGATGACGTCGGCAGAGGCCAGCACGTCAAGGGCGCGCAGAGTAATGTCGCGTGCGGTGCCGATGGGAGTTGCGACAAAGTATAACCCCGGCGGCAAACTGACGATTTTGTGATTCACGCTGGACCCGCTTTCCTGGTCGTCTATGATCGCTCCAAACCAAAACGGGTACGCGAAGCATATCGTCGCGGCCCGGAACAGGGAGTTTATGCGCTTTATGTTTGCTGTTTTCAATCGGGCCCGCAAGGTTGTCCTGACCGCCACCACAGTTGTTGCCACTGCACTCGTTGCCGCCTGTGATCCCGGTGCGATTTCCGGCGGTGGACCCACCATCAATACTTCGAAACCCGTGCCGGTCGCTTTGCTGGTGCCGCGCGGCTCTGCCCAGCGCGGTGATGACGTGCTGGCCAAGAGTTTAGAGAATGCCGCGCGTCTGGCGATTGCAGACCTGAACGGTGTGCAGGTGGACTTGCGGGTTTATGACACCGCGGGCAATCCACAAACTGCCGCTGCCGTCGCAACCCAAGCGGTGCAAGACGGCGCGCGCATCATCCTCGGGCCGGTTTACGCTGAGGCCGCCAATGCCGCGGGCATCGCCGCGGCCAAGCGTGGCGTGAACGTGCTGGCGTTTTCCAACAACACCTCCATCGCGGGCGGTAACGTCTTTGTGCTGGGATCTACCTTTGAAAACTCCGCCCGCCGCCTGACCCAATACGCAAAGCGCCAAGGCAAGAGCAATATGGTCGTGGTCTCCGGCAATAACGCCGCAGGCCAGACCGGACGCGCCGCGATTCAGCAGGCTGCGGTGCAGAGCGGGATGACCGTTGCCGGCAGTGTGAGCTATGATCTGTCGCAGCAGGGCGTGATCAATGCGATCCCGACCATCACCCAGAGCGTTCGCCAAAAGAACGCAGACGTGATGTTCCTGACCGCCACCACCGCAGGTGCGCTGCCGCTGTTGACCCAACTGCTGCCCGAAGCGGGTGTTGCAACCACAGATGTGCAGTACATGGGCCTGACTCGCTGGGACATTCCGGCACAAACGCTGGAACTGTCCGGCGTGCAAAATGGCTGGTTTGCGATGCCTGACCCGCAAAAGTCCGGCTCTTTCCGTGCCCGCTACCAGTCCGCCTACGGCGCAGCCCCTCACCCGATTGGCGGGTTGGCCTATGACGGCATTGCCGCCATTGGTGCACTTGTCAGCTCTGGCAATTCCGGTGCGCTGACCGGTGCGGCACTGACACAATCCGCAGGGTTCCAAGGCACAGGGGGTATCTTCCGCCTGCGTCCTGATGGCACCAACGAACGTGGCCTCGCCATCGCAACGATCAAGGACAAGAAAGTCGTCATCATTGACCCAGCGCCCCGAAGCTTCCCAGGAGCCGGTTCCTGAACCGGCGGACGCCAACGACAAAACCCATCCCGAACCTCTGGGGTCGCTGATCTGCGACCCCAGTATGATTTTTGATACCGATGCGATCCGCCTGCGGGTGCAGGACTTGGCTCAAGAGGCCCAGGGCGCAGAGTTTCGCGCCGCTGTGGTGGCGCTATTGCGCGACGCCAATAAGGCCGGACGCAGCGCCATTGCCGAGGCCTTTGAATTGCAGCCCTTCGCGGCGCGGGAATTGGCCCGGTCTTATACCTATCTGACCGATGGGTTGGTCACGACAGCGCTCATGGCCGCCGTGGACGTGCTGCACCCCATCGCCACGCCCACCACCGGCGAACGGATTTCTGTCTTTGCGGTGGGGGGCTATGGCCGGGGTGAGATGGCGCCGTTTTCCGACGTCGACCTGCTGTTCCTGACCCCCTACAAGATCACCGCCTGGGCGGAGAGCGTGATTGAATCCATGCTCTACATCCTGTGGGATCTGCGGCTGAAGGTCGGCCATTCCAGCCGCACCATCAAGGACTGCATCCGCCTCGGCTCTGAGGATTTCACCATCCGGACCGCCATGCTGGAGCACCGGTTTCTGGCAGGTCACGGCCCCCTCGCGGCAGAGTTGGAAGAGCGTTTGGCAAAGGATCTCTTTGCCAAGGACGCCGCCGAGTTCATCGACGCCAAGCTGGCCGAACGCGATGCCCGCCACCTGAAGCAGGGCGAACGCTACATGGTGGAGCCCAACGTCAAGGAGGGCAAAGGCGGCTTGCGCGATCTGCAATCGCTGTTCTGGATCGCCAAATATCTCTACAAAGTTCAGGACGTGGCCGAACTTGTCCCCCTCGGCCTGTTTCGCCCCGAAGAATTTGATTTCTTTGCAAAGGCAGAAAACTTCCTCTGGGCCGTGCGGGCGCATCTGCATCTGAGTGCGGGGCGCGCCACCGAGCAACTGACCTTTGACATGCAGGTGCAGGTCGCCGAGCGCATGGGCTATCAGGACACCTCCGGCCGGCGCGCGGTCGAGGTCTTCATGCAGGATTATTTCCGTCACGCCACGCAAGTGGGCGATGTGACCCGCATCTTGCTCTCCAAACTCGAAGACAGCCAGCTCAAGAGCGAACCGCTGCTGGAACGCATCTTCCGGCGCAAACCCCGCATCAAACCCGGCTATAAGATCAATCACAATCGTCTGGAAATTGCCGACCCCGAGAGCTTCCTGCAGGACAAGCTGAACCTGTTGCGCATGTTCGAAGAGGCCCTGCGCACCGGCCTGCTCTTGCATCCTGACAGCATGCGACTGGCGCGCGGCAACCTGCATCTGATTGATGACGAAATGCGCAACAACCCGGATGCGCGGCGGATCTTCATCGACCTTCTGCTGAAACACGGCAACCCGGAGCGCGTGCTGCGGCGCATGAATGAACTGGGGGTTCTGTCGACCTTCATCCCGGAGTTCGAGCCGATCGTGGCGATGATGCAGTTCAACATGTATCACTCCTACACGGTGGATGAGCACACGATCCAAGTGATCTCCAACTTCTCTGCCATTGAACGGGGCGAGCTGGAGGATGAGTTGCCGCTGTCGTCCTCGCTGATCAAACAGGGCGTCAATCGCAAGGTGCTGATCATCGCCATGCTGCTGCATGACATCGGCAAGGGACGTCCGCAGGACCACTCTATTCTTGGCGCGCAGATCGCCCGCAAGGTTGCGCCTCGGCTGGGGCTCAACAAATCCGAATCCGAGACGGTGGAATGGTTGGTGCGCTACCATCTGCTGATGTCGGACACCGCACAGAAACGCGACATTGCCGACCCGCGCACGGTGCGCGATTTTGCCAAGGCGGTGCAGACGGTCAAACGGCTGGATCTCTTGTTGCTGCTAACGGTCTGCGACATTCGCGGCGTCGGCCCGGATACGTGGAACAACTGGAAAGCGGTGCTCTTGCGCGCACTTTATAACCAGACCCGCGATGCGATGGAAAACGGGCTGGAAGCCTTCAACCGCGAGCATCGCGGCACCGAGGCCAAGAAACGCCTGCGCAAGGCTCTGCCCGACTGGGAAAAAGCCGCCGTCAAACGCGAAACCGCCCGCCATTATCCGCCCTATTGGCAGGGGCTGCATGTCACCGCGCATGTGGATTTTGCCGAGATGCTGCGCGAGATCGACAGGCTGGATGACCCTTCGGCCATGCTGGTGCGCCTGCACCCGGACGAGGACCGCGACGCCACCCGAGCCTGTTTCGTGATGCCGGACCATCCGGGCATTTTTGCCCGTATCGCAGGCGCGCTAGCGCTGGTGGGGGCCAATGTGGTTGATGCACGCAGCTACACCACCAAGGACGGGTTTGTGACCGATGCTTTCTGGATTCAGGATGCCGACGGTCACCCGTTCGAGGCCTCCCGCCTGCCCCGCCTGCGCAGCATGATCGAGAAAACCCTGCATGGTGAAGTGATCGCCCGCGACGCGCTGAAATCGCGCGACAAGATCAAGAAGCGCGAGCGTGCCTTCCGGGTGCCGACCCATATCACCTTTGATAACGACGGTTCCGATATCTACACCATCATCGAGGTCGACACCCGCGACCGCCCCGGCCTGCTCTATGATCTGGCGCGCACCTTGGCGGCGGCGAATGTCTATATCGCCAATGCGGTTATTGCGACCTATGGCGAACAGGTGGTGGACAGTTTCTACGTGAAGGACATGTTCGGTTTGAAATACCACTCCGCAGCCAAGCAGCAGTCGCTTGAGAAAAAACTGCGCGAAGCCATCATCGACGGTGCAAAGCGGGCCGATACATGAAGCCGATCAAATTGATGTCCGGCTTTATGACAGTCGGATTCTGGACGCTGGCGAGCCGTGTTCTGGGGTTCATGCGTGAAATCCTGATCGCCGCCTATATTGGCCCCGGCGTTCTGGGGGATGCGTTTTACGCCGCCTTCCGCCTGCCCAATATGTTCCGCCGTTTCTTTGCCGAGGGCGCGTTCAACGCGGCCTTCGTGCCGATGTTCGCCAAACGCTGGGAGGCGGATGAGAACCCGCAGGGCTTTGCTCAGGATGCGTTCAACCTCCTTGCGGCTTCGGTTCTGTTGCTGACGGCATTGGGCATGGTGTTCATGCCAGCGCTGGTGCTGCTGACCGCCGGTGGCTTTGACGGCGACGCACGGTTCGATCTGACCGTGGGCTATGGTCGCATTGTCTTTCCTTATATCCTTTGCATGTCGCTGGCCGCATTGTTTTCCGGCGTTCTGAATGCCACCGGGCGCTTTGCGGCGGCGGCGGCGGCGCCGGTGCTGTTGAACATCCTCGCCTGCGCCGCAATGCTCGCGGGCGCTTTGCTCGGACAAGAGGTGATCGACTGGCTGGTCTGGGTGATCCCCTTTGCAGGCATCGCGCAACTGGCGCTGGTCTGGAGCGCCGCCGCACGTGCGGGCATCTCCCTGCGCCCCGGATTGCCCCGCCTCACTCCCGAGATGAAGCAACTGGTGCGCGTCGCCCTGCCCGCCGCCCTCGCGATGGGGGTCACGCAGGTCAATCTGGTGGTGGGTCAGGCAGTTGCCTCCAGCTACGCCGGTGCGGTCTCCTGGCTTTCGCTGGCGGATCGGCTCTATCAATTGCCGCTTGGCGTGGTGGGCATCGCGGTGGGCATCGTCTTGCTGCCCGATCTGTCGCGCCGCCTGCGGGCCGGAGACGATCAGGGCGCGCAGGATGCGCTGTCGCGCGCGGGCGAGTTTTCCCTGCTGCTGACGATCCCATCCGCCGTGGCCTTTATCGCCATTCCGCTGCCGCTGGTCTCTGTCCTTTATGAGCGTGGCGCAACGGGGCCGCAGGACGCAGCAGCCATTGCCATGGCCGTAGCCATCTACGGCGCAGGGCTGCCGGCGTTTGTGCTGCAAAAGGTGCTGCAACCGCTTTATTTTGCGCGCGAAGACACCCGCAGCCCGTTTCACTACGCGCTTGTGGCAATGGTGGTGAACGCGGTTCTTGCGGTGGGATTGCAACCTGTCTTTGGCTGGCTGGCCCCGGCCATCGCCGCCCCGGTCGCGGGCTGGGTGATGGTGTTGCAGCTCTGGCTCGGCGCGCGGCGCATGGGTGCAGCAGCGCAGTTTGACGCGCGCTTTCAACGCCGGTCCTTGCGCATCGTGCTGGCATCAATTGCCATGGGCGGCGTCTTGTTCGCCGCCGCCGTGCTGCTCGGCCCAGCATTAGCGACGGCCTATTGGCGCTACCTCGCCCTGCTGGCGCTGATCGTAATCGGTGCGGTGGCCTATTTCGCCATCGGCCAGATCATCGGGGCCTTCAGACTGTCGGAGTTCAGATCGGCCCTGCGGCGCGGCAAAGCCTGACCGCAGGGACCCACCCCATCACCGTTCCTGACGCAGTTTCTGTAAGATCCGCGCCCACCCGCCGGGCACCAGAAAGAACGACATCACAAAACCGGTGCCAAAGCCCGCGAGGTCGGCCACCCATTCCGGGCTGCCGCCAAATATCAGGCCAAAGAGCAGCTGAATACCCATCAAGAAGGCGATCAGGGAGAACGCCCGATATTGCTGCGCCCCCACGGTCGCGAGCGACAACCACAACAGATGCGTAAACCCACCAATCAGCCCGTAGACCGCCGGAAAGCCCCCAATCAACGCCACATTGCCGCCCACCAAGAGCGCATAGGCCAACGCCCCGCCGATGGCAGAGCCGAGAAAGATCAGCACCACGGCAATCTCTCCCATCGCCTCGCCTACCATCTTGCCCATGGCCAGCAGGAACACACAGACAAAGATCGTCTGGGTGAAGGCCCCATGCACAAAAGCGTAGGTGACAAAGCGCTTTAGCAGATCAAAGGGCCAGGTTCCGCTCTCCCACATCCACCAGAAATATTGCGCGCCAAAACCGTACTCCTGCAGCGCGCTCAATCGCCAGCCGACCGCCTCTGGCCCGCCAATGAAGCCGCGCGCGCCGAGCGAAAATACAATCTCGATCCCGAGGATCACGATCACCAGAGCCACCACCACCGGTGGCAACGCGTTAAAGGGGGATTGGTTTTGATCTTGCATTGGTCCTGCTCTCCGGCGCTCTCTGCGGGTCTAGGCCTGTTGACGATACTCTGCGCCATGGGTAAGCGACGATGGTGCATAATTCCAGACGGGAGTTTTCGACGATGAGCGAAACCAGCTTCACCCCGCGTGTCTTTTCAGGCATCCAGCCTTCGGGCAATCTGCATCTGGGGAATTACCTCGGTGCATTGAAGCGGTTCGTCGACTGGCAATCGCGGGATGTGGAATCCATCTACTGTATGGTGGACCTGCATGCGATCACCGTCTGGCAAGACCCGGCTGATCTGAAAAAGGCCACCCGCGAGCTATGTGCGGGTTTTATCGCCGCCGGGCTTGATCCGGAGAAATCCATTCTGATCAACCAGAGCCAAGTGCCAGAGCACGCGCAACTGGCATGGATCTTCAACTGCGTCGCCCGTATGGGCTGGATGCAGCGGATGACCCAGTGGAAGGACAAGGCCGGCAAGAACCAGCAGAATGCCTCGCTCGGCCTGTTGGCCTATCCGTCCCTGATGGCCGCCGATATCCTGATCTACCACGCCACCCATGTGCCGGTGGGCGAGGACCAGAAACAGCACCTTGAGCTCACCCGCGACATCGCGACCAAGTTCAACCACGACTACGGCGTTGATTTCTTCCCGCTGACCGAACCGGTGATTGAGGGCGCGGCGACGCGGGTCATGAGCTTGCGCGATGGCTCCAAGAAAATGTCGAAATCAGATCCTTCTGATGCAAGCCGCATCAACCTAACTGATGATGCGGACACCATTGCCAAGAAGATCCGCAAGGCCAAAACCGACCCCGAGGCCCTGCCTTCCGAAGCAAAAGGGCTGGAAGAACGCCCGGAGGCGCGCAATCTCGTGAATATCTATGCCGCGCTCTCGGGTCAGACTGTGGATCAGGTGCTGGCGGATGTGGGTGGCAAGCAGTTCTCGGAGTTCAAGCCGATGCTGGCCGATCTGGCGGTAGAGAAAATGTCGCCGATCACTACCGAAATGGCCCGGTTGATGGAAAATCAGGACGAGATCGACAAGATCCTCGCCCGAGGCTCGGAGCGCGCACGCGAGATCACCGCGCCGATCCTGCGCAAGACCTATGACATCGTTGGCATGGTTGCCCCGGTCGAAATCTGACCTGCACAACACTGCCGTCCGAACACGCGAAGGGCCGCCCAAAGGGTGGCCCTTACGTTTATGTGATGCAACTTTCGTCCGACTTCTGCGTTCATGGGGCACAGTCATGTGCTGACACAGGAAAGGACTCGCAATGAAACCGGGATTTTTCAAATCGGCCACCGCATTGGCCGTCATCGCCTCGTTGGCAGCGCCGATGCCGGGGGTGGCCCAAACTGAAGGCGATGCAACATTCGACCTCAGCAAAATGAGCGAGACCGAAATCGCTGCACTTGTGGAGCGTTGCCGCGAAGGCGCTGAGGCGAACGCAGAGGCCGACGGGGCTGACCCGATTGCCGAGTTCTGCGCACAATATGGTGAAGGCACCTATGATGAGGCGCTGCCGGTTGAGTTGCAGTCTGGCTCAATTCTGTCGGCCTTGGCACCGGCCGCTGAGGAAGTGAGCGACCTCGAACAGAAGCTGGAAGAGGCGGCAGACGCTGAGCCAGAACCTGCACCAGAAGCGGACGCCGGGGAAGAGGTGCAAGAAGCGCCCCTCGATGAGGCCGCTGCTGCGGAGGCTGAAGAAACCACCGCCCCCGCCGAGACGACTGATAGTACCGCTGAAACAGAGCCTGCAGAGGCAGAACAATCTGCCGAGGTCGATCAATCAGATGGCGCTGCGACCGACGCAGACGCGGCAGTTGAAGCAGAACCAACCACCGATGAGACCGCTAAGGCCCTAGCGGAGGAACTGGCGGTAGAAAACGCCGATGCCACCACCGAGGCTGAGGCTGAGGCTGAGGCTGAGGCTGAGGCTGAGGCTGAGGCTGAGGCTGAGGCTGAGGTGGCCGATAGCGCTCCTGTTGACAACCCCGAAGTCACCGAACGCAACAGTCAGGAACAAGCCGACGCATTGGCGGAAACCCAGACCGAAACCACCGCAGCAGCCGCCGCAGGGGATGACGCGGAGGCTGACGCTGAGGTGATTGAAGAGACCGTGACTGAGGACACCGCGCGCAGCTCTGCCGAGGAATTCGACACCAAGGTGAACGAGACCGCCGCGACCGAAGACGCCGCCCCTGCCGCGCCAAGCGCAGAAGCCGATAAAGACGATGGCCTGTCCAAACTGGAAAAAGCAGCCCTCCTCGGGCTTGGCGCTTTGGCAGTTGGGCAATTGCTGAAATCTGGCGAGACCGTGGTCTCTAACAGCGGTGACCGCGCGGTGGTTGAACAGGACGGCCAGTATCGCGTCATCAAAAATGACGATGCCCTGCTGCGCCAACCCGGCTCCAACGTGAAGACCTACCAGTTTAAGGACGGCTCCACCCGCACCGTGGTCACACGCGAGGACGGCATCGAGGTGGAAACCATCCGCGCCGCCGATGGCCGTGTGTTGCGCCGCAGCAAGACCCTGACCGATGGCCGCACGGTGGTGTTGTTCGACGACACACAAGAGGCTGAAAAAGTGGTGGTAACAGAGCTGCCCAAAGCATCGCCAAACCGCAGAGCTTTCTCGACGGATGGCAGCATCTCCGCTGAGGATCTGGCCGCGGCACTCGCAGCCCAACAACCCGAAGGGATCGACCGTCGATTCTCGCTTGCACAGGTGCGTAACATCGATGCGGTGCGTCGATTGGTACCGGAAATCAACGTCGACAAGGTGACCTTTGAAACCGGCTCCTCGGTGATCCGCCCGGAACAGGCCGAAGAGCTGACAGCCCTTGGCAATGCACTGCGCCAGATGATCGAGCGGAACCCGACCGAGGTGTTCCTGATCGAAGGTCACACTGATGCGGTGGGCGCAGCGACCTACAACCTTGCGCTCTCTGACCGCCGGGCGGAAACCGTGGCGCTGGCGCTGACCGAGTATTTTGACGTGCCACCGGAAAATATGGTGATCCAGGGCTATGGCGAAAGCGATCTGGCGGTGCCGGTGCTGGACGCCGAACGCGCCAATCGCCGCGTCACCGTACGGCGGATTACACCACTTCTGGCATCGCGACAGTAAGCGCGGTCAACAAAAACAAAAATGCCCCGGCACATCGCCGGGGCATTTTTTATCTTGCGAGCAGGCCGGCAAAGCCGACCTGTCGATACCGAGATCAGGACGGGCACGCGGCCTTGTAGGTCGACCCGTTGGCGTTGCGATACGTGCACTGACGTGGTGCGTTTGCACCAAGCTGCGCGCCAACGGCACCGCCCACAAGCGTCGCCGCGGTTTTACCGCTACCAGACCCAACCTGATTGCCAACCGCCGCGCCAACGAGCGCACCAGATACGGCGTTGATGTCCTGATTGTCGGTACAGCCCGCCACGGCGAGTGCGGATGCAAACAGTGCTGCGATCACACCTGAAGTCTTTGACATTTTCCCATCTCCTGAATGGTTCACGTTTCTTTGGTGTCGTCATCCCGCAAAGAGCGCATCAGCCGCGCAATACCTTCAGATCCATCACGGGACGGACGATAAGCCTCTGTTATACCTAGACCGTTCAACAGCCTTTCCAAGCGAAGAAATTTTGACACAGCAATAGATTGCCGATGACACCCCCCTAAATCGGCGGGTGCCCGAGCGCCTCTTGTGGAAACTGTTGTACGGCTATGGATACGGCCGATTTATCTGGCGCAGCGGTCACCCAAGACGGTGCTCACAGCCCCTGAACACCCTCAAGCGTCAGCCGCGCGACAAGGTCGGCATAGCCTTTGCGATCTTCGGTGTCAGCCCCGGCATTCCACATGTAATGCCAGTTCAACATGCCAAAGACGGACATGGTGACCGCGCGCAGCTTGCCTTTATCCGCACCAAACGTCTCGGGTGCGGCGTCGCGGATGGCGGCGCTCATGAATTTCACCATTTCACGCTGATAGGTGCGCAGATGCTCCTGTTGTGGCTCCGGCAGGGCCGAGATTGCGTTGAGCTGCACCTTGTGTTCGTGATCGGCGCCCTCATAGGCCAAGAGCACCTCTGTCAGGATACGTCTTAGCCGCGCCACAGGGTCCAGATCGCTCAGGTCCATCTGACAGACCCGATCCCGCAGCCTGCGCAGGTAGCTGTCCAACAGGTCGAACAGCAGCGCGTCCTTGCCCTCGTAATAATGGTAGATATTGGCCTTGGAGATCCCGCAGGCGCGCGCGATCTGGGTCATCGAGGCCCGGTCATAGCCTTCTTCGGCAAACAGCCGCGCCGAGGCCGACAGGATCAGCGCGCGCTTCTGGTCGTGGTCTTTGGCAATGGTCCGGGCCAAGGGCGCCTATCCTTTCTCGCGATTGTCGACGACGCGGCGCGCCTTGCCCTGCGAGCGTTCGACACTGCCGGGCTCGCCTACAGAAATCTCTGCCGAGATGCCAACGATATCCTTGATCCGCTTGGCCAGTTGCTTGGTGCAGGCCTCCCGCTGTTCGGGTGCGGTGGCCGCTGGCAAGACCTCGACATGGATGCGCATCGCGTCCATTCGGCCCTTGCTATAAAGCTCGATCTGGTAATAGGGCGCGAGCGCCTCCACCGTCAGCATCTGCTCTTCGATCTGGCTTGGAAACACATTGACGCCGCGCAGGATGATCATGTCATCCGACCGCCCGGTGATCTTGGCCATCCGCCGCATCGAACGCGCAGTGCCCGGCAGCAGGCGGGTCAGGTCGCGGGTGCGGTAGCGTACCATCGGCAGGCCTTCCTTGGTCAGCGTGGTAAAGACCAGCTCGCCCAACTCGCCATCGGGCAGCACCGCGCCGGTTTCGGGATCAATGATTTCCGGCAGGAAGTGATCCTCCCAGATGACTGGCCCGTCCTTGGTCTCCACACATTCATTGGCAACACCCGGCCCCATGATCTCCGAGAGACCATAGATATCCACCGCATGCATATCAAAGGCCGCCTCGACCTCGCGGCGCATCGCATCGGTCCAGGGTTCCGCGCCAAAGACGCCAACCTTCAGCGAAGAGCTGCGCGGGTCGATCCCCATGCGGTGATATTGCTCAAGGATGTTGAGCATATAGGACGGCGTTACCATGATGCCGTCGGGGCGGAAATCCTCGATCAGCGTCACTTGTTTTTCGGTCTGGCCGCCCGACATCGGCACCACCGTCGCGCCGAGGCGCTCAATGCCGTAATGCGCGCCAAGCCCGCCAGTAAAGAGCCCGTACCCATAAGCGTTATGCACCATATCGCCGCGCCGCAGGCCGGACGCACGCAAGGACCGCGCCAGAAGGTCCGCCCAGGTGTCGATATCCTTTTGCGTGTAGCCCACCACCGTCGGCTTGCCCGTGGTGCCGGAAGACGCATGCACCCGGAGGATCTGCTCGCGCGGGACTGCAAACATGCCGAAAGGATAGGCATCGCGCAGATCACCCTTGGTGGTGAAGGGAAACTTCGCCAGATCCGACAGCTCTTGTAGATCGTCCGGGTGTACTCCGGCCGCATCGAACCGCGCCTTATACATCGCCACATTGTCGTAGGCATGGCGCAGCGACCATTTCAGGCGCTCCAGTTGCAGGCTGCGGATCTCGTCGATGGACGCGATCTCGATCGGGTCAAGGTCTGACCGGTTGGGTGTCAAATCTATCATTGGCGTCCTCCGTCGCGGGATAGTCCTGGTGCCGCTTAATCGCGGGGCATAGGCGCATCGGTTTCCTCAAACAGATGCCCTTTGATGGCGCGCGAGCAGCCGCGCATTTCTGCGATCAGCTGTCCGTCCTGATTTTTGACGCTCACGTCATAGAGACCGCTGCGCCCGGTGAGCGAGATCTCGCGGGCCTCGGCCAGCAATCGGTCCCCTTTGCGCCCCGGCGCGATAAAGCTGATCATATTGTGCTGCGCCACCGTCGCCTGATTGCGGCTGTTACAAGCAAAGGCAAAGGCGCTGTCGGCGAGCATGAAGATCACACCGCCATGGCAGATCCCATGGCCGTTGCAGTGATGCGTCTCGACGGTCAGGGCCAGCGCGGCACTGCCCTCGTCAACGCGTTCGATGCCCATACCGGCCCATTTGGACGCCTGATCGTCGGCCCACATGGCGGCGGCGGATTTCTCGGCGCGGGTCTTTGCGGTCATGGTCACGGCTTATTCCCCCCGAAATACCGGCTGGCGCTTTTCAAGAAATGCCCGCACGCCCTCGGCGTAATCCGCGCTCTCACCACAGGTTTTCATCGCATCCGCCTCGCGCTCCAGCTGCTCGGCCAGCGTATAGGCCCCCGAGGTCTGGATCAGCGATTTGGTCAGGCTCAGCCCCAGCGTCGGCCCATCCGCGAGCTTGGCCGTCAGGGCGCGCGCCTCGGTCATTAGCACGTCATCGGCGACGCATTTCCAGATCAGCCCCCAGTCGGCGGCCTGTTCGGCACTCAGCGGCTCTCCGGTCAGCGCCAGCGCTTTGGCGCGGGCCTCGCCCAGCAGGCGCGGCAAGTGATAGCTGCCAGCGGTGTCGGGGATCAGCCCGACCTTGGCAAAGGACTGGATGAATTTCGCGCTATGCGCTGCCAGCACGATGTCTGCGGCCAGCGACAGGTTCGCCCCCGCCCCTGCCGCCACGCCGTTCACCGCGCAGACCACCGGAAACTCCAGCGACCGGATCAGATTGACCAAGGGCGCATAGAAGGTCCGCACCGTCTGCCCAAGATCCGGAGCGCCACCCGCCGCATCCGGGTTACGCGCCGACAGATCCTGCCCGGCGCAAAATCCCCGCCCCGCGCCCGTCAGCAAGAGCGCACGCTTGCCAGAATCGCGCGCTTCTTCCAAGGCGACACGCAGGGCCAGATGCATCTCATCGGTAAACGCATTGAGCCGATCCGGGCGGTTCAGTGTGATCTCGCACCACGTCCCGTGATCCTGCGTCAGAATACTCTGTTCCATGATGCCTCCCCTCGCAGCGGCGGGCGATCCGGCGCCCGATTGGGAAAAGACTTGCATAAACCGACCGGACGGTCAATATATCTGATCAGGAAAATGGGCCGCCCCGAAACCGGGCGCAGGCACGTTGCACAACAGACTTCAGGGAGACCCGAGACATGTGCCCGAAAGATGTGGCGAGCTTTGCCGCCGGAGAATGGATCGCACCGGACAACAGCGCACGCGAGATTGCCTCAGCCATCACCGGAGAGGTGATCGCCCGCGCAGGCAATGCCACGCTCGATGTGCAAGCGATGCTCGATTATGCCCGCGATACAGGCGGCCCCGCCCTGCGCGCCATGACCTTCCATGACCGCGCCCGCATGCTCAAGGCGCTGGCACAGCATTTGGACGCCCACAAACAGAAATTGTATGATCTGAGCTTTGACACTGGCGCGACGCAGAAGGACCACCTGATTGATGTGGACGGCGGCATCGGTACGGTGTTTGTCTTTGCCTCCAAGGGGCGGCGCGAGATGCCCGACAGCACGGTCTATGCCGACGGCGCGGTCGAGCAACTGTCGCGCCACGGCAGCTTTATGGGCCAGCACATCTGCACCTCGCTGCCCGGTGTTGCGGTGCATATCAACGCCTTCAACTTCCCGGTCTGGGGCATGCTGGAAAAGCTCGCCCCCACCCTGCTCGCCGGTGTTCCGGCCATTGTAAAACCAGCCACCGCCACCTGCTACGTCACCGAGGCCGCCGTGCGCCTGATGCTGGACAGCGGCCTTCTGCCCAAGGGCGCGCTACAGTTGGTAAGCGGCGGCATTGGCGACATGCTGGACCGGCTGACCTGTCAGGATGTGGTGAGCTTTACCGGCTCTGCCGCGACCGCGCTGAAGCTGCGCCAAACGCCTGCAATCGTTGAAAGCTCCGTGCGGTTCGTGGCGGAACAAGACAGCCTCAATGCGTCGATCCTCGGCCCCGACGCAGCACCCGGCAGCGCGGAATTCGACCTCTTTCTAAAGGAAGTGCAGCGCGAAATGACCACCAAAGCGGGGCAGAAATGTACCGCAATCCGCCGCATCATCGTGCCCGACGCACAGGTTGAAGCCGTTATAGAGGGGCTGAGCACCGCGCTGGCCAAAATCACCATTGGCGACCCACGCGCCGACAACACCCGCATGGGCGCGCTGGTCTCCGCCGCGCAGAAACGCGATGTGCTGGAGCAAGCCGCCAAGATCGCAACCGAAGCCACCCGCGTTTTTGGCGACCCCGATAATTTCACCGTTGAGGGCGCCGACAAGGATAAGGGTGCTTTTGTGCCGCCGATGCTGTTTCATTGCGCTGACCCCGACGCCGCCCAACATGTCCACGACACCGAAGCCTTTGGCCCCGTTTCCACCGTCATGGGCTATCGCGACCTTGCGCATGCCGCTGAACTGGCCAATCGCGGCCAAGGCTCCCTCGTGGCCTCGCTCATCACTGCCGACCCTGTGGTGGCGCGTGAGGTGACACTGAACATCGCAGCCTTCCATGGGCGGGTCTATATCAACAACGCCACCTCCATGAAGGAATCCACCGGCCACGGCTCTCCCCTGCCCCATATGGTGCATGGTGGCCCCGGTCGCGCGGGTGGTGGCGAGGAACTGGGCGGTGTGCGTGCGGTGAAACACTACATGCAACGCACTGCGGTGCAGGGCTCGCCCGAGATCCTCTCGGCCATTACCGGTAAATGGGTGCCCGGCAGCCCAGAGGCCACCGGCCCGGCGCATCCCTTCACCCGTCGCTTTGGCGACTTGGCCATTGGCGAGACGCTTCACACCGCACCGCGCACCGTGACCAGTGACGACATCGCGCATTTTGCGCAGTTCACGGGTGATACGTTCTATGCCCACATGGATGACGCCGCCGCTGAACGGAACCCGTTCTTCCCGGGCCGCGTCGCACATGGCTATCTATTGTTGTCCTTTGCTGCGGGCATGTTCGTGCAGCCGGACGAGGGTCCGGTTCTGGCCAACACCGGTCTCGACAACCTGCGGTTCATGAAACCAGTGGTGCCCGGCGACAGCATCAAGGTGCGCCTCACCGTCAAGGCCAAGACCCCGCGCAACGAGGAATATGGCGAAATACGCTGGCACGTGACGCTCACCAATCAGGACGACGAACTGGTGGCGGAATATGAACTGCTGACGATGGTTGCATTCTGACCGCACCCACCTCGGATGTGATATCAGCATATTTTGATGGGGCTGGCGCTCAATCGCGCCAGCCCCTATCGTATTTTTATGACACTGGACACACATGACTGGTTTGCCACCGCGCTATCAGCGCTTGCAGAGCCGCAGGGCCAGCGGGTCTGGTCCATCATCATTTCATTTCTCGGCGACATGGCGCAGGATGAGGGCGCAGGCATCAGCAGTGCCGCCCTGACCCGTGTGATCACCCCCCTTGGGATCAAGCCCGAGGCCATTCGCGTTGCCCTGCACCGCCTACGCAAGGACGGCTGGACCGAGAGCGAGCGTCGTGGCCGTGGTTCGCATCATTTCCTGACACCCTATGGTCGCGCGCAATCTGCGCTGGTTACGCCGCGGATATATGCCCGCACCGCTTGCCAGACGCAGGCGTGGCATCTGCTGATCGCGGGCACGCCCGAGGGTCTGGAAGCACTGGACGCGCTCGGTGAGCAAAGACCGCAACGGGCGATCCGCATCAACCGTCATACTGGCCTTGCTACAGGACACGCCGAGCCTACCGCGACAGCTGCGTCAGACATGCTGGTCGCCAATATTGAAATTGCCCATGTCCCACAGTGGCTCCAAGAAGAACTGTTCCCGGAGCCATTGCGCCAAAGCTGCGCCGAACTGGACCGCGCCCTTGCTCCCCTTGGCCCACCCCCTGAACTAAGCCCGCTGCAACGCGCCTGCCTGCGCACACTGCTGGTCCATCGCTGGCGTCGCATTGCATTGCGCCACCCAGATCTGCCGGGGGCCTTTCACCCCGGCGATTGGGTCGGGGAATCCTGCCGCTCACGGGTCTTCGCCCTTCTCGATCAGTTGCCGCTGCCGAAACTGATCGAGCTTGAAGATGCCTCTCCCCTGCCTTCGGCACAAATAACGCCCCTCGCAGCAGAGGTAACTGACTGAGTTCAAACAAGATGCGGTAGCGCGTGGAAAAAACTTCCTGAAAATTCCGCATCTTTTTGTTTTCGCACTTGACCCTATCGGTGGCATTCCGTAAATCGCCTCCACACAGCGAGCGGCGGAGTAGCTCAGTTGGTTAGAGCAGCGGAATCATAATCCGCGTGTCGGGGGTTCAAGTCCCTCCTCCGCTACCACTGTTTTCAATCCCAACATTGAAACAGTTTGTGACCTTCCTCTTTTGGCATTTGCGACCTGAAACTCCGTGCGGGTTCGCTGCAATTTGCTGGGAAAATTGCACCGATCCTTAAGGATACCCGGTCTACTCTCGCCCATATGAGCATCCGACCGGCCCCTTTATCCAAGGACGACGCCCCTGATCGTCTGACAGCGCCCGCGCCCCCGCGCGAGGGCACGCTGCACGAGTTGCATGTCAGCAACGCCATGCTGGACGGGATTGAGGCGATGACGAGCGCCGAGACCCAGGAAACAGTCCTGCAAGCGCTGCGCGAGACGCTCCAGTCCACCACCGGCGCGCAAGAGGTGTTGGTTTTCGGCGATGTGAGCGAACGCCACTTCGGCAGCCCAGAGAGCCAACCGGCCGTGCTGTTTCCGCCAAAATGCGGACGCGCGCTGAAGGTTGAGCAAATAGAGTGGTTCGCGCGCCGTCGTCAGATCCGTAATCTCAGCCGTTGTCGCACCCCCGCCGCTGCCAGCCTATGCGGCCATAACGAAGGCAGCCTGATCGCCACGCCCTGCCGTCGCAAGAACGGCCAGCTCATGGTTGTGCTGTGCTGGCATCAGGAACCCGGCTTTTTTGACGAGAGTAAAGCGCAAGTTCTGTCCCGTCTCACCGCCATCACAAGTCATGCACTGCGCGGCATCCGCATGGACGACCGCCAGTCGCTGCTCGCCTCGGTTCTTGAGAATGCCGAGGTTCCCGTGATGCTGGTCAACCCCGCCGATCAAGGCGGCGATGTGGTCTATGTGAACGCCGCGTATGAGGTCATGTCCGGGCGCACACTCTCTGAAATGCTGGGTATGATGTTTATCACCGAGCGGTTTCGCCCCGGCGCGGATCTACACAGCATGTGCAACGCCTTTGCCGATGGCCGGCGGGGACGGTTCCGCATCCTGAACACAAAAAAGGACGGCGCCCCATTTCTCGATGAGATCAGCCTGACCCCGATCCGCAGCGATTCCGGAACGCTACGCTACCTATTGGCCACCCACACGGATGTCACCGAACATGCGCAAACGCAGCTGGTGGTGCATCAGCTCGAACAACGTATCGAATCCGCGATGGAGGCTGTCACCAGCGCTATCCTGGCAACCGGCGCCGACGGAGAGGTGCTTTATACCAACACCGCCATGCGCAGCCTCCTGCACGAATTATACGGCACCGAGATGCGCCCACATCAGGCCATCGTCACCTTTATCAAAAGCGTCGAAGACAGTGATCAGCGGGTCGAGGTCACCTGCAGCGACGGAACCATCTTCCTTGTGCGCAGCTTTGACAGCAGCGAGGGCGGCCGTGTCATCACCGGCACCGATATCACGGACATCAAGCGCACAAAACGTGTGCTGCAACAGCGCGCCGCCGCCATGGACAGCACCGCTGAGGGCATCGCCATTGTCGAGCGTACCGCCCGCATCAACTATGCCAACCCGGCATTCGCCCGCATCTTTGGCACAGAAAATCCCGACGACATCATTGGGGAAAGCTGGTGCAAAGCCTTTCGTGACGAAGACGTCGCCCGCCTCTCCTCCGAGGTTCGCTCAAAGGTTGCATCCGAAGGCTCCGCGCAGATCGAAATGCGGGCCAAGTTGGCGGATGGGGAGCGCACATTTGAGGTCTGCGTCACCCGCATTGACGAAAAAATGCGCATCGTGGTGGCGCGCGACATCACCCGCCGAATTGAGTATGAAAGAGCCCGCACCAGCTTTGAACAAAAGCTGCATGACTTCGAGAAAAACGAAAGCATAGGCCGTCTGGCCGCTGGTGTTGCGCATGATTTCAATAACTTGCTGGCGGTGATCAACGGGCACTCCGCCTTGCTGAATGACCGCACGCCGCCGGATAAGGTCCAACTTTATTCCAACCGCATCAGCGAGGCATCTTCGCGCGCGGCAAAGATGATCAACCGCTTCCTTGATCTTGGCATGTCCACCGATCAGCAAAGCATGATCGACCTGCGCAATCTGTTGACGGAATCTCAGGATCTGCTGCACAGCGCACTGTCTGCCGACACACGCTTTACGCTGGATCTGGACGAAGACGAGATGGAGATGCTCTGCTCGCCGTCCGATCTGCTGCGTGTGGCGCTGAACCTTGTGCAAAACGCTCAGGACGCATTGGGTAACAAGCCCGGTCGCATCCACCAATGCCTCAAACGCCTGCCCGGCGTTGATCTGATGGATCTGCAGCTTGATGTGGGACAGATCGACCCGGACCAGATCTATGCGCGCTACGCCGTCGAGGACAGCGGCAGCGGCATCCCCAGCGACGTGCGGAAGCGTCTGTTTAATGAACATTGCTCCACCAAAGGCCAGCGCGGCAGTGGCATTGGCATGATGGCAATCGCTGAAATCATACGGAACCACGACGGTGCCATTCGCCTTTTGACCGAAGAAGGCAAAGGCACGCGGGTGGAAATCTTCCTGCCGCTCTCAGATTACTCTCTCACCCGAATCAGTGAACAGGACATCGGTTCGGTGCGGCTCGACGGGCAGTTGGTGTTGCTGGTGGATGATGATGCGCAGGTCGCTGAATCGATTGCCGCCTTTCTGGAGCGCCTCGGGGCCGAGGTCAGCATCTGCCTGCACCCCGATGAGGCTCTCGAAGCCATTGAAGAAGATCCGGGCCTGTGGTCCTTCCTTGTGACCGACTATAATATGCCGGGACAAAACGGCGGTCAGCTGGCGCGGGCGGCAAAAACCGCGGATGGGGATTTGCCGATCGTCATCGTCACAGCACTCGCACGCAAGCTCTCTGATCCCAACCTGACCGAAGACGTGATCAGCGCCTTGCTTGGGAAACCCGTTGATCTCAACACGCTCGCCCATTTGATCGCGCAACACGGCCGCATCAACAGCGCCTAGTCCGCATAGCAGCCCCTTCGCCGCCCGCAGAACGCGGACGAAGACCGCAAAACAGAATATTAGGAAACATATGCGACCCTTTGGGGATGCGCACTGCCCTGCCGTAAGGAGAACTCCCTGTGTTGCTGAAACCTTCGAGTGTTTCACTCAAGCTCAAACTACCCGTTCTGATGGTCGCCCTCACGGTGGCATTCGTGGTGACGGTGTCGTTCCTGATCTATACGATGGCAGAACGCAGCATCCGGGAAAATGTCACCTCCGCCAAAGCGTCCAAGGCACAAGCCGGGGCGCAGGCACTCGGTTTCAGCATCGGCGCAGCACAGCGCGATGTGGCAAATCTCGCCGCCCTGCCTACGACATTTCGCGCGATCAACAACTTTGAGCGCGTGATCGGCATGGTGGAGGCCGATGATAAGATCGGCTACCTGAAAAAACACTTCATCACCGACAATCCCAACGCCGAAGACCAGCGCGCAGACCTCGTGGACCCCGGCGATGGCTCCTATTACAGCCAATCCCATGTCACCTATCACCCGACATTCGTACAAACCGCTACGCTCAACCGCTATTCCGATATCTACCTGATCACCCCGGCTGGGCTTGTCGCCTACACGGTTCAAAAGAATGGAGATTTCGCCGAAGACATCAAGGGCGACCTGCTCGCGGACAGCGCGTTGGCGCGCGTGGCGCAGGCGGCACTGGAAGCAGAACCCGGCAGCGTCGTGGTGGAGGATTTCTCCGCCTACAGCCCTGCTGACAGCGTCGGCGCCTTCCTCGCCTCCCCCATCCTGAACAAACGCGGCCAGCCGGTCGGCGCAATCGCGGTGCGAATTGGCACCGATTTTGTGCAATCCGCCCTCAGCGCCAATCTTGAGGCAGACGGGCACGAGAACATTTACTTGATTGGCCCCGATGGCACCGCAAAAAGCCCCGGCATGATCCCCGGTGCCTTTGAAATGCTGAGCAAACTTCCAGACACACCGCATATCGCCGCCGCCCGTCAGGGCGAGGCTGGTCAGTTCTCGCAAACGCAGACCGCATCTGGCGAACCCGCTGCCGCCGTCGTTATTCCATTGGCGCTCAACGGGTTTAACTGGTCGGTTGTCATGGAAACCGATGATGCCGAAGCCTTTGCGATGATTTACCGTATTCGATGGATGGTCCTGTCGCTGATTGGCGCGTCCGTTGTGGTGTCCATCGGCGTCTCTTGGGCCGCGGCAAACCGTGTGACTCGCCCGATCCACCATCTGCGCGACGCCACCAATGCCTTGGCGCAGGAGGACTACAACATTGCCATCTCCGGGCTGGACCGTGGCGACGAATTTGGTGACCTTGCCCGCAGCCTCGATACGTTTCGCGACAAACTGAAGCTCGCGGATGAGGCCGCGGCCAGAGAAGAAGAAGCCAAGCGTGAGACCGACTATGTGGTCGAGGAAATGAGCCACGCGCTGTCGCAGCTTCAGGATGGCAACCTGATCTGTGAGATCGACGGCCCCTTCTCGCCCGACTATGAGACCCTGCGGGAAAACTACAATCACAGCCTGCAGAACCTGCGCAATTCCCTGCGCGAGGTGGTCGAAGCCGCCCGGCATGTGGACCGCTTCTCGCAAGAGCAGCGCGCCTCTGCCAACGAAATGGCTGAACGCACCGAAAGCCAGGGCTCCACGTTGGAGAAAACCGCAACCGCGATGCAGGATCTGACCCAGCGTTTGCGCGACACCGCAGAAAAGGCGACCGAGGTCGACAGCACCATGCGCGGCACGCGCCGCGAAGCGGAACAAAGCAACGAAGTGGTGCGCTCTGCCGTTGCGGCGATGGATCAGATCCAGCAGGCGTCTTCTGAGATCTCAAAGATCATCAATATGATCGACGACATCGCGTTTCAGACCAACCTCCTCGCCCTCAATGCCGGGGTTGAGGCTGCCCGCGCAGGCGAGGCAGGCGCCGGATTTGCTGTTGTCGCCTCAGAAGTCCGCAACCTTGCGCGCCGCGCATCCGAAGCCGCAGGTGAGATCAAAACCCTCACCTCCACTAGCGAAGAGCATGTGGCAAACGGGGTCTCCATGGTGGACAAAGCCGGCAATGCACTCACCAGTATTATTGAGCAAGTCACATCGGTGAGTGACCTGATTTCGGAAATCGCAGGTGGGGTACAACACCAATCGCAAGGGCTTGAGGATATCAATGCGGCCATCCGTGAATTGGATTCCGTGACCCAGCAGAACACCGCAATGGCCGAAGAAGCCTCCGCCTCCAGCCAGTTGTTGCAAAGCGAGGCCCGCACGCTTTCTCGCGTGACCGGGCGCTTTCAGATCGACACCCCGATGAGCGCAGATGCCCCTTCCTCGTGGGACAGTGACGCAATTGACGCGGCCACAACCGCCCGTTCGGCCTGACTTCAGCGGAGACATCAGACAGGCAAACGCAAGGCTCCCGTGCATGTGATGTCGGGGCCTTGCGTTTTTTGTTAAAACGAGGGATCAGCCTTCAAGGTGCCTTGCAAAAAGTTTGCGCCCGCAAAGATTTGAGCGCACTATTGGCGCGAAAGCGAAGAGAGTGCTGCACGCATTTCGGGTGGCGTCGTGACCAGGAGGGGCCATGTCAGAGTCAAAAATCCGCAATATGGAAGAGCTGGCCAGCGTCAGCGGCATCTCCCGACCCACTCTTTCGAAATACTTCAACGACCCCGAAAGTGTCCGCGCCTCGACCCGCAAAAAAGTTGAGGCCGCTCTAGAGACCTATGACTATCAGCCCAACATCTACGCGATGAACCAGAACCGGCGGCTGACCAAGAATATCGGCATCGTTGTGCCCTACCTCGCCGACCCGTTCTTTGCCGAGATCGCGCGCGTGATCGAAAATCTGGTCATTCAAGGTGGCTTCCGCCCGATCCTCCTCAGCTCTCATGGCGGCACCGGGCAAGAGATCGAAAACCTCGACTCACTGCGCTCGATCCGACCGGCCGGGGTTTTGCTGGCCCCGCTGGGTCGCAACTCTGACGTGGCCGCGATCGAACGCTTCTGTGCTGATGTGCCAACTGTTTTATTTGACAACAGCATTGGCGATCTGGGCGAAGCCTTCTTTGGCCTCGACAATCCTCAAAGCATTAAAATGATGGTGAATTACCTGCACGAGACAGGAGAGCCGCCGATTTTCTTTGAGATGCGGACACCCACCAACCCCAATGCCTATAAGCGCCGCAATGCCTATATTGAATCGATGGAAGCCTTGGATCTAGAGCCCAAGTTGATCCAGATCGAAGGCGATACATGGGACTTTGAAGACATTGGCTACCGGGGCGGGCTGGAGGCCATCCGCACGCGCCAACTGACCACTGACACTGTGCTATGTTCAAATGACCGTCTGGCGATTGGGTTCCTGGCCGCCGCCTATGAATGCGGACTTCGGGTTGGATCTGGGACGGGCTGCGCCCTGCGTGTCGCGGGCCACGACGACCACCCTTATGCGCGCTTCACCTGCCCACCGCTCACCACCGTAGCACAGGACTATTCCGCCATCGCAACCCGCAGCGTCGAGGCGATTCTCAAACTGATCGAATCGGGTGAGCGCGCAGAGCAACGCGACACCACCCTATTTGAAGGCACATTGATCAAACGCGCCTCCGCCTGAGCGACACCCTAAATGCTTGAGTTCGCATCACTCACCATCACAATTTTACGCGCGTAAATATTTTATTGACGATAACCCCTCCCGCGCCCTACCGTGATTGCATCACATCCAGACACTAGGGAGGAAACGGATGTACCTGAGAAACGCACTTTGTGCGGCATCTGCACTTGCAGTCATGGCGGCTGGCGCCGTTCAGGCCGAAACCACGGTGACCATTGCCACCGTCAACAACGGCGACATGATCCGCATGCAGGGTCTGGCTGACGATTTCACCGCACAACACCCCGACATCAAACTGGAATGGGTCACGCTTGAGGAAAACGTGCTCCGTCAACGTGTCACCCAGGACATCGCCTCCAAAGGCGGCCAGTTCGACGTGATGACCATCGGCACTTATGAGGTCCCGATCTGGGCCAAGAACAACTGGCTGGTCTCGCTCAACGACATGCCATCGGAATGGGACGCCGACGACATCCTGCCCGCGATCCGCGGTGGTCTGACCGTTGACGGCAACCTCTATGCCGCACCGTTTTATGGCGAAAGCTCCATGGTGATGTACCGCACCGACCTGATGGAAAAAGCAGGCCTCGAGATGCCCGATGCCCCCACATGGGAGTTCATCAAGGAAGCCGCCGCAGGCATGACCGACAAGGACAGCGAAGTCTACGGGATCTGCCTGCGCGGCAAGGCGGGCTGGGGCGAGAACATGGCCTTCCTGACCGCCATGTCCAACTCCTTTGGCGCCAAGTGGTTCGATGAGAACTGGACCGCGCAATTTGACTCCGAGGCATGGAAAACCACCCTCACCTTCTACATGGACCTGATGACGAACTACGGCCCTCCGGGTGCTTCTACCAACGGGTTCAATGAAAACCTGTCGCTGTTCCAGCAGGGCAAATGCGGCATGTGGATCGACGCCACCGTTGCGGCGTCCTTTGTGACCAACCCCAACGACTCCACTGTGGCCGATAAGGTCGGCTTTGCACTGGCACCGGACAATGGTCTCGGCAAACGCGGCAACTGGCTCTGGGCGTGGACGCTGGCGGTTCCGGCTGGGTCCGACGCCACCGATGAGGCCAAGACCTTTATCGAATGGGCCACCTCCAAGAGCTACACCGAGCTGGTCGCCTCCAAGGAAGGCTGGGCCAACGTGCCTCCGGGCACCCGCACCTCACTCTATGAGAACCAGAACTATCTCGACGCGGCCCCCTTTGCCGAGATGACCCTGAACTCGATCAACGCCGCCGACCCGACCAACCCTTCTGTGGACCCGGTCCCCTATACCGGCGTGCAATTTGTGGCGATCCCGGAATTTGCGGGCATCGGCACGCAGGTCGGTCAGGAATTCTCGGCAGCACTGGCCGGTCAGCAATCCGTGGATGAGGCGCTTGCAAAAGCACAGGCGCTCACCACCGACGAAATGGAAGCCGCAGGCTACTAACGTCACTCCTCCTCGGCCAGGGCTTTCGCATCTCGCGAACCCTGGCCCTTTTTCTCTCTGTCGCAGTCTTGGATGGGCCTGACCCATCTGACGAGGAGTCCCCCATGGCAACCCAGCATTCCCGCTCTGCCGCGCGCATCATGATGGCCCCGGCCGTCATCCTGCTGCTCGGTTGGATGCTCGTTCCGCTGACAATGACCCTTCTTTTTTCGTTCAAGAAGTATCTCCCCCTGCGGGGCGGCGATCTGGGTTGGGTCGGCTTTGACAACTACATTCGTTTTGTTTCGTCCTCTGCCTTCTGGCCCAGCGTGCAGGCGACGCTTGTGATCGTCGGCGGCGTTCTGGCCATTACCGTCATCTTCGGCGTGTTGCTGGCGCTGCTTCTGGACCAGCCGATGTGGGGACAGGGGATCGTGCGGATCCTTGTAATTGCGCCCTTTTTCGTGATGCCAACCGTGTCGGCACTGGTCTGGAAGAACATGTTCATGGACCCCGTGAACGGGCTCTTTGCGCATCTTTGGAAAGCCTTTGGCGCGGAGCCGATTTCGTGGCTCTCCGAGGCGTCGATGCAGTCGATCATCCTGATCGTCAGTTGGCAGTGGCTGCCCTTTGCGACCCTGATCCTGCTGACCGCGATCCAGTCGCTCGACAGCGAGCAGCTTGAGGCGGCAGAGATGGATGGCGCAAGCCCCCTCGCCCGCTTTGGCTATATCATCCTGCCCCACCTTGGCCGGGCGATCACCGTTGTGGTTCTGATCCAGACGATCTTTCTGTTGTCGATCTTTGCCGAGATCTTCGTGACCACGGGCGGTTCCTTTGGCACCCGGACCCTGACCTTCCTGATTTTCCAGCGCGTCTTGGAAAGCCAGAACGTCGGCCTCGGCTCCGCTGGCGGTGTCTATGCCATCATCCTTGCCAATATCGTTGCCGCATTCCTGATGCGCATCGTCGGCAAGAACCTCGACGCGTAAGGGAGGACCACCGATATGGCACGTTCCGTGACCCAACAACGCAAGGCGATCAACACCGTCGCCGCATGGGCGGTTGGTCTTTTGATCTTCTTCCCGATCCTCTGGACCATCCTGACCTCCTTCAAGACCGAGGCGCAGGCGATCAACGACCCGCCGCTGTTCTTCTTCTTTGACTGGACGCTGGAAAACTACGCCGTGGTGCAGGAGCGCTCTGACTACATGCGCTTTTTGTGGAATTCGATCGCAATCGCGGGCGGCTCCACTGTGCTTGGTATTATCATCGCAATCCCGGCGGCGTGGTCGATGGCCTTTGTGCCCTCCAAACGCACCAAGGATATCCTGCTTTGGATGCTCTCGACCAAGATGCTGCCTGCGGTGGGCGTGCTCTACCCGATCTATCTGATCTTCATCCGCCTTGGGATGCTCGACAGCCGCACCGGCCTCATCATCGTGCTGATGCTGTGCAACCTGCCGATCATCGTCTGGATGCTCTACACCTACTTCAAGGAAATCCCCGGCGAAATTCTCGAAGCAGCGCGGATGGATGGTGCAGGCCTCAAAGAAGAAATCCTCTATGTGCTGACGCCGATGGCGATCCCCGGCATCGCCTCCACGCTGTTGTTGAACATCATCCTCGCGTGGAACGAGGCCTTCTGGACGCTGAACCTGACAGCCGCCAAAGCCGCGCCTCTTACGGCCTTTATCGCCAGCTATTCCAGCCCCGAGGGCCTGTTTTACGCAAAACTCAGCGCAGCCTCCACCATGGCCATCGCGCCGATCCTGATCCTTGGCTGGTTCAGCCAGAAACAACTTGTGCGCGGCCTGACCTTTGGCGCTGTGAAATAAGGACGACGAACTATGGGACGTATTACACTCGACAAAGTCACCAAGAGCTTTGGTGCAACTGAGGTCATCCCGCCGCTGGACCTGACCATCGAAGACGGCGAATTCACAGTTTTCGTCGGCCCCTCGGGCTGCGGTAAATCCACGCTCCTGCGGCTGATTGCGGGGTTAGAGGATGTGACTTCCGGCCAGATCCGCATCGACGGTCAGGACGCCACCATGACGCCGCCCGCCAAACGCGGTCTTGCCATGGTGTTTCAATCCTATGCGCTCTATCCGCATATGTCGGTGCGCAAAAATATCGCCTTTCCGATGAAAATGGCAGGCATCGACGAAGCGGAGCAGAACCGCCGGATCGAGTCTGCGGCCAAGGCGCTCAATCTCACCGACTATCTGGAGCGCAAACCCGGTCAGCTTTCGGGCGGGCAGCGCCAGCGCGTCGCCATTGGCCGCGCCATTGTGCGCGAACCTGCGGCGTTCCTGTTTGACGAGCCGCTCTCAAACCTAGATGCGGCACTGCGTGTCGGCATGCGGATGGAGATTTCCGAACTCCATAAAAAGCTCGCCACAACAATGATCTACGTGACTCACGATCAGGTCGAAGCCATGACCATGGCCGACAAGATCGTGGTGCTGCGTTCCGGTCATATCGAACAGGTCGGCAGCCCGCTGGAATTGTATCACAGCCCCCGCAATCTCTTTGTCGCGGGCTTCATCGGCTCGCCAAAAATGAACTTCATCGAAGGGTCTGAGGCCGCAAAATACGACGCCCACACCGTTGGCATCCGCCCCGAACATATCGCGATCAGCGACAGCGGTGGCGCTTGGTCTGGCGTGGTTGGCGTGTCTGAACATCTGGGGTCCGACACTTTCTTTCACATCCATGACACCGGGCTGGCAGAGACGATCACCGTGCGCGCTGACGGCGAGGTGGGTTTTCGCCATGGCGACCGGGTCAGCCTCACTCCGCGCACCGATGTAATGCACCGCTTTGACGCGCAAGGCCTGAGGATCACCGCATGATACCGCGCGGACACTGGATGAGCTGATGACGACTCTGACCCTTTCAAATGACACTCTCGCCGCCCTGCCCGAGACCATCGCCCGCCCCTCTTATGACCGCAGGGCGTTGACTCCCGGTATCGTCCACATCGGGCTTGGTAATTTCCACCGCGCCCATCAGAGCTGGTATCTGCACCGGCTGATGCAACAGGGAGAGGCTCAAGACTGGGCGATCCTTGGCGCGGGCGTACGCCCCTATGATGCCGCGATGCGCACGCGTTTGCTGGCGCAGGATTGTCTCACCACCTTGATTGAATTGTCCCCCGACACAACCTCGGCCGAGGTTGTGGGGTCAATGATCGACTATTTGCCGATTGAGGATGGAAACGGCGCGCTGATCGCCGCCATGGCCCGCCCCGAGATCCGCATCGTGGCGCTGACCGTTACCGAGGGCGGCTATTACCAAGACCCGGTTGCGGGCGGTTTTGACCTCGCGCATGCCGACATTCAGCACGATATCACCACCCCCAATGCACCGCGCACGGCCTTTGGGGCGATCGTCGCGGCCCTTGGACAGCGCCGCGCCTCAGGCACTGGTCCTTTCACCGTGCAAAGCTGCGACAACCTGCAGGGAAATGGCGATATCACCCGCCAGACCGTGCTTGGCCTTGCGCGCGCCGTGGATGCAGAGCTTGCGGATTGGATCGCGGCAAACTGCACGTTTCCAAACTCCATGGTGGATTGCATCGTCCCTGCCACCGGCCCGGCGGAGATCGCAAAAGCCGCAGAGATGGGCGTCGCCGATCAGGCCCCCGTCACACATGAGCCCTTCCGCCAATGGGTCATTGAGGACAGTTTTTGCGCCGGACGTCCCGATTGGGACAAGGTGGGGGCGACCTTCACCGATGCGGTGCACGCCTATGAGACGATGAAAATCCGCATTCTCAACGCAGGCCATCAGGTGATCGCCAACGCGGGCGAGCTGTTGTCCTGTGCCACCATCGCAGACTGTATGGAAGACGCTGATATCCGGTCTTTGTTCGAAAAAGTCGAAACCGAAGAGATCGCGCCTTATGTGCATGCGGTGCCAGAGATCACACCCGAAGCCTATGTGGCGCTGATTGCATCGCGGTTTTCTAATCCTGCAATCCGTGACACCACCCGGCGGGTGGCCTTTGATGGCTCGTCACGGCACACGGGTTTTGTGCTACCAATTCTGCGCGATGCGCTGGTGGCGAATGCCAGCATTGACGGCCTCGCCTTGGTTGAAGCGCTTTGGGCTAGGATGTGCGCCGGCACGCGCGAGGACGGCAGCGAAATCGCAGCCAATGATCCAAAGTGGCAGGAATTGCAGACAGCCGCGCACGCCGCAAAATCTGCCCCCTCCGCATGGCTTCGACAGGCGGATTACTACGGCGACATTGCACAAGACGCCCGCTTTGCAGAGCGTTTTTGCCATTGGCTCTCTGTGATTTGGACCAACGGCACCCGCGCGGCCTTGCAAGCCTATGCACGCAGCTAACACTCCGGTGACGCGCGCCCCATAGGGGGCGCGCAGCTCAACACCCCGGCGCTTGTGAGAGATCCGTAAGACCAAGATCTCCCAGAGATTTCAGGCTCGGTTTGGACTTCGACAGATGGTCCAACCTCTGCCCCAGACCGCTCAGGCGGGGATCAGACAACATCAGGCAGGATTGGCGCATATGGCCGCTTTCGTCGCAAACCGACTGACAACGCCAGTCGAGCGGTGACATTTGCACCTCGGGCGCGTTTACCGCGCGCCGGTCGCCCAATTCATCTTGTGCGCCCAGACTATGGTGCGTTGCCTGCTCTGCGTCATCTGGCAGTCGCGCCTGCGCGGGACCAGCCAGTGCCATGATCGCTAAAGCGCCCACCATAAGGCAGTTCGCTAAGCCGCACTGGCCTTCCGCCCGTCTCTTTGAGATTTCAGTCATTCACAAACGTCCCCTGCCCTTGCAATACACCGGACCACTCCGGGTCCGATGCGTGCAAAGGTCACTCACCCAATGCGCCACCCCGACGCAGGAACAAGATGCAGGAGATTTATTAACCTCTGCCTTCCGCAGCGTGGAACCCCGCGCAGAAAGTAAAGAAAAATTCAGAAAAATTTCGCAAAGGTGAAAGCAGCTCTTACGCCACTGTGACGCTATTCCAGCGCCATTGGCTCTGTGTCACCACTGTCTTCTAGGTGCCAGACCGCGTGCCAAGTGCCACCGGTGCGCCGCAATTCCAGATAGTTGCGTTCTGCGGTGTAGCGGTGTTTTTGCCCCGGAAGCGGATGGATGCGGATCGGATGCCCCGACACCGGCGCATCGCCCAGACCGGCAAGCGTGCCAAGACTGCGCGCATAACCCTGTGGCGGCGCGCGATGCGCAATGCCCGAAGCCACAAGCTGATGCACGCGCATCTCATCGGGGCCCATCTCTGCGCGGGTGGCAAGGTGGATTTCTCCCGACAGAACCGTCACCGGGGCCGTCTCGCGCCACTTCAGAACCTGTTTCAGCATCCGCACCCATTCGTCGCGATGCGCGCGGCTTTGCCATTGGTCGCGCAGGTCATCCTCGTATTTCTGCATCGTCGGGATCATCATCATGAGCCCCTCAACCAACGAGAGCCGCGGCCCCAGCAAAGGCACGCTGGAGATCAGGAAAGTATGCTCCGTGCCCGGCTCCATGGCCTCGGTGGCGGACCAGCCATAGGCTCCCATGACCTGACGCCGTCCCCGCTCGGCGCGCAAATCCGGTGCCAGCAACGTCACCCCTGGTAAGGCCCGCTGCCACGAAAGCGAAGTGCCGGTCTTATCCAGAAACAGATCGGGGATATCGGCCTCGACGGCGGCGTGCTGAAACAAGAGGTACATTTCCCGTGCCACCCGGTAGAGACATTGGCCCACTTCTGAGTAGGTTTTGCTCCGGTAGAGCGATCCCCAGCCGTCACAAATATCGTGATCGTCCCAGATCGCCAGCGTTGGCACCCGTGCCATAATCCATCTGGGTGCCTCGCCAAACAGGGCCTGCACATATCGCTCGGCAAAGCGCTGGCGCAAATGATCCGCCAGATCCTCCAGTTCTTCGGCGTTGCGGGGGCGATCCGCTTTGTCTGGCCAGGCTTCGCTGAGGGGATGGCCCTGCGTGGCCTCATCGGCGTAGATTTGATCGCCCCCTTGCAAAAGCAGCGCAAAAGGCGCGCGGCGATGCGCGTCACACATATGCGCCCACATCAGGTTGCGCTCTTCCTGATCGCGGTCCAGATCCCCTTCTTCCTCGCCATTGCAGGAGGCAAAGGCGATGCGCATGTCGCCTGTCAGGTCGGTCTGCACGCTATAGCTCTGATCGCCGAGGTGATAGGTGCCGTTGCTTTGCGTGAGGGTGAAATCATAGCGCCAGATGGCGTTGCGACCGATCTCTCGCAAGAGTTTTGGTGCGTGCTGCGCGTCACCCGCTTCCAACAGATCGGGCTCTTCGCCAATCGGGAGCAAGACCATTGCTGCAACCTGCAGCGCGTCACCCTTGAGCCCCCGATAATACAGGATAGGCCCCAGCCGCGCCGCTTCGAATTCAACAGTCATATGTCCCTCTTCTCGGTTGAGCGCGGTGTCGTTTGTCCAGACATAGGGTCTGATCTGCAGCGTGGAAACCCTCAGACACATTTGCCCCGGATCACATACGCGCCATCGGTCTATGAGGGAACGCGACCTGCGCTTCCGGGTTCCGAGAATTCCAAACTCGCGCCCTGCCCAGACCCGGCATCCCGACAGATACCTCAAGCGGTTTCGAATGCTGACGCATCCGACCGGAGCGCAGGCGCGCGGCCTGGCGGCCGCGCGCCTGCGCTCTCCTCAATAACCGATCTGTTGCTTTATCTGAGGCAATCCGTGCTTCAGGTCACCTGAACCACAAGCGGTGTAAGCCCCTCATATGTCAGCTCTAACCTGTCGCCCGGCACCACCGGACCCACTCCCGAGGGCGTACCGGTCAGGATCACATCACCTGCAGCCAATGTGTAATACTGCGACAGATGCGCAATCATTTCCGGAATTTTCCAGATCATCTGGTTGAGGTCGCCTTGCTGGCGTGGCTCTCCGTTGACCATGAGTGTCAGCTCACCCGCCTCAGGGTGGCCAAGCGCGCTGGCCGGGGTCAGAGGGGCCACGGGCGCGGCATGTTCGAAGGATTTGCCGATTTCCCATGGGCGGCCCGCCTTTTTGGCGATGCCTTGTAAGTCACGCCTCGTCATGTCGAGCGCCAGCGCATAGCCCCAGACGTGATCGAGCGCGTCCTCCTGCGCGATGTTCCGGCCTCCCTTGCCCAGCGCCACCAACAGTTCTGCCTCGTGGTGGACGTCATTGCTCATCACCGGATAGGGAAAACGGCCAGACGTATCGAGGCTGTCGGGGGTTTTCTGAAAGAAGAAAGGGGGTTCGCGGTCAGGATCATGACCCATCTCAATCGCATGGGCGGCGTAATTACGGCCAATACAATAGACCCGGCGCACGGGAAAGACCGCCGCGCTGCCCGCAATGGGTAATGCGGCTTGTGGCGGTGGCGCAATGACATATTCGGGCTGCGAGGCAGGCATAAGCGATCCTTTTCTCTTTGTTACAAAAAGAGATAGAGGCTTTGACTGCGCAGGCCAAGGCTTGACGCGCCAGACATGTGCCGATCAAGATCCGCCCGCCCGCCCCCCTGTGGCACGCAGCCACAACGCCCACTTAACACATTGATAATCATGCGGAATGCCCACTGACCTATTGTTTCGCGTGCTAAACAATAGGTCAGGAACATTGCCTTTTTAGCAAGCGCCACTTGCGACGACGCGCGGGTTTCAAACCTGAAAGGTTTACTCGCCCGCAATCTGATCCGCAGTCACAGGCAACCCCGCGCGTCCGCGGATGCTGTCACGGATGATTGCCTTGATCAAAGCCACCCCCATCAGTGCCATCACAACGGAGAACGGCAATGCGCCGATAATCATTGCGGTTTGAATTGCACCAAGCCCGCCTATAATCAGCAAGGCCCCCACAACCAGGGCCAGTGCCGCCCCCCAAAAGATAATATGCGGCCGCGCCTTTGGCCCCTCATCCCCTGCGGCATTGATGGTGTTGATGATCAACACGGCAGAATCTGCGGAGGTGACCAGATAGGTCATCAACAGGATCGCCACCACGACCGAGAACGCCCAAGCGAGCCCATCACTCAGCAAAACCGCAAGCGTTGCATAAAGCTGATCGGAGAGCCCCGTACCAAGAATTGCGCCCTCTGCCACACCAGAAAGCTCCAGATCAATGGCCGTGCCGCCGATCAGGGCGAACCAGACGAAACACATCACGGACGGCACCAACATCGCACCAAAGACATATTCGCGGATGGTGCGTCCACGTGAAATTCGGGCAAGGAACAGGCCGACAAATGGCGCAAATGCGATCCACCATGCCCAGTAAAAGATGGTCCAGCTGCCTTGCCAGCTCTCTAGAGCGGCACCGGTGGCAGTGCCATCATCACTCCAGACCGTGACCAACATGCGAGGAAACGCAACGAGGTAGTCATAAAGCCCGGTCGCCAGCGCAGAAAGACCAAACACGGTCGAGCCAAAAAACAGGAAAAAAGCGAGCAGAAAGACGCTCAGCGCCATATTGATATTGGAGAGCCACTTGATCCCCTTGCCCACGCCGGAAAGAGCCGAAAGGGTCGAGGCGCCCATGATAATCACCAGCGACAGAACGATCGCCACCACAGAGGCCTTTTGCGTGCCGTCAGCCTCTGTCACCAAAAGCCAGTCCCCAAAACCGATACGGCTGAGGCCCGCGACAAATTGCTCGACGCCAAAGCCAAGCGTTTGCGCCACGCCAAGCACGGTTGCAATGACCGCAACCACATCCACCGCGTGCCCCGCGTATCCCGACAGTCGATCCCCGAACAAAGGTGTCAGTGCCGACCGGATCGTGAGCGGCAACCCACGGCGATATGCAAAAAATGCCAACGCCAGACCGGTCAACGCGTAGGCCCCCCAAGGTGACAGCCCCCAATGCAAGAAGGCCCATTTATAGGCCGAACGCACCGTTTCTGCGCTGCCTCCTTCGACCAGGCCCTTGATGACATCGGGGTTGTTTTGGAAATGATAGATCGGCTCTCCGGTGGCATAGGTCAAAACACCAATCCCCATGCCCGCACCAAACATCATCGAGAACCACGAAAACGCCGAGAATTCTGGCCTCTCATGCTCTGCACCCAGCCGCAAACGACCCGATGTGGGCCAGATCGCAAGCCCAAGGCTGACCACCACGAAAAAGGCCACAACATAAACATACCAGTAATTGAAACTGGCAAGGATCACCCCGTTGAGATGCGACAGCACGCCTGCCGCTTGATTGGGAAAGGCCACGGCCCACAAGATCAGGGCAGCCACAAGGATTTTGGCCGTGATGGTCACATCCTTGGTAAAGCCTTTGTAAAACCCGCTATCGGCAGTTTTGATCTCTAGCTCCGTCAAAGGAGGTTTAAGCGGCATGACGGTGAGTCCTCTCTGTTGGAATAGCGGTACATTGGGGCACGCATGCGCCTGTACCTTTTGGTTGCCACCGCAGCATGAATGCGCGTGTGGATTGCATAAGCGTCCTGCTTTGCCAGGGCGCGCGCCCGTGATGATCCGACAAGAATTCGCGCCAATGCGTCATGACACTGGTCCGTGATTTCGACAGATGTCGCGAAGCTGAAAGCCCTGTCGTAAAGCCGCATATGCTTCTTTGCTGCGGCGCGGCGAATCTCAAACCTCCGTTGATCTGCACAAAAAACATGCAGTTTTTGAAATTTGCTGCATTTGGGATCACGGCGCAGGCGGGGATCTTTGCGCCGGTCGGATCTGCTCCTTAGGCTTGAAGCAGCCCCTGAACGCGCCTTGTTGGTGCGGCCTTACACAGAGACCACCCTATGCCCCGGCTTCTTGTTTTCAGCGATCTCGACGGCACATTGCTGGATCACACAACATACAGCTATGCCCCTGCCCGTCCGGCCTTGGCGGCGCTGCGCGCGCGGGATGCTCTGGTGATCCTTGCGAGCTCAAAAACCGCAGCGGAAATGCTGCCATTGCATCAAGAGCTTGATCTGGGCGCGGCTCCGATGATCGTGGAAAACGGGGCCGCCTGCCTGACCCCGACAGAGATTGACGGTCGTGATACGGTCTACCGTAAACTACGCGCCTTGCTGTCCACTCTCGACGCGCCGTTCAAGGGATTTGGCGATATGTCAGTGGATGAGGTCGCCACGCTCACCGGGTTGCCACGCCCTGCCGCTGCCCGTGCCAAAGCCCGCCAGTTCAGCGAACCGGGCCTTTGGCAGGGGGACGCGGATCAAAAGGCACAGTTCATCGCCGAGCTGGCACAAGCGGGGATCACCGCCCAAGAGGGCGGGCGGTTTCTGACGCTGTCTTATGGCGCGTCAAAAGCCGATCAGATGCAGCGCATCTGTCGTCAGAATGCGCCCTGTTTTACCATTGCTCTGGGTGACGCGCCTAATGATGCCGAGATGATCGCTGCTGCGGATCGCGGCGTTTTGGTGCGCAACGACCATGGCCCGGACCTTGCCGATTTCCCGATTGGCGCGCGCATTTCACGCACCGACCTGCCGGGCCCAGAGGGCTGGTGCGCCGCAATCCTGCGCCTCCTCTGCGACTGGGACCAATACCAAAAAGGAGCTGCACGCCATGGCTGACTTTCATCAGAACGGCAATATCGCCCAATTCCATAACCTGCGCAGCCGTCCGGTCGAGGAATTGGAGTATGAACTCACAACCTTTGCCCAGACCCGCAAAATCTCTCTGATTCTGCCCTGTCTTTATTCGGAACTTGAAGGCCCTGCCCTGCGCCCCATCCTCGATGAACTGGCCCGCGTCCCCTATCTGCACCACGTCGTGATCGGTCTGGACCGCGCCAATGAGGCTGAGTACCGCCACGCCCGCAGATATTTCTCCTCCCTGCCCCAAAACCATCGGGTGCTGTGGAACGACAGCCCAAGGATGCAGAACCTGGGCACACGTCTCGCCGAACAGGGGCTCGCCCCGCCAGAGCCGGGCAAAGGCAAAAACGTCTGGTCCTGCATCGGGTATCTTCTGGCACAGGCCGAGAGTTCGGTTGTGGCCATCCATGATTGCGACATCACCACCTATTCCAAGGAAATGCTGGCGCGGCTGGTTTATCCGGTGGCGCATCCGGCGTTCTCCTATCAACTCTCCAAAGGGTATTATGCCCGCGTCGGCGGCAGCAAACTGAATGGCCGCGTCTCACGCCTGCTGGTCTCTCCACTGCTGATCGCGCTCAAACGCACGATTGGCGATCGCGACTACATCGACTACCTGCGCAGCTTTCGCTACCCGCTCTCTGGTGAAATGGCTCTGCGCGCGCCCTTATTGCCAGATCTGCGCATCCCCTCGGACTGGGGGCTGGAAATCGGCGTCCTGTCGGAGGCTTGGCGAAACCTGGGCCGCAAGGCGGTCTGTCAGGTGGAAATTGCCGACAATTACGACCACAAACACCAATCCCTCAGCCCCGAGGACGCCTCCGCAGGGCTCAACCGGATGTCGACGGATATCTGCAAGGCTATCTTTCGCAAACTCGCCGCCGATGGCACGGTCTTTACCCCCAATGTGTTTCGCACATTAAAGGCGACCTATTATCGCTCGGCTCTCGATCTGCTGGAGGCCTATTCTCACGACGCCATCATGAATGGCTTAGACATGGACCGCCACGGCGAAGAAAAAATGGTCGAGATGTTTGCCAATAACATCATGAGCGCAGGGCAGGTGTTTCTGGACAACCCCCATGAAACCCCCTTCATCCCGAATTGGAATCGTATCCATTCCGCCAATCCGAGCTTCCTTGCGGACCTCAAAGCCGCCGCCCTCGCGGATGAGGCGGACTACGCCCCGGGATAATCCGGGGCGCAGTCCTGTCAATGTGATCACCCAAACGCTGGATGATAGGCGACCTCTCCCTGTGGGATGTCACCGCGCAAAGCACGCGCCATGAAATACACCGCAGGCACACCCGGCAAAACCAGCCCTGCTCGCGCGGCAAACCCGAAGCGTGCGTAATACGCAGGCTCACCGAGCAAAACCACGCCAGCGGCGCCCGCTTGTTCAAGGTGCTCAAGCCCCGCGCGGATCAGCGCAGATCCAATCCCCTTCCCTTGTCGCGCTGGCAATACAGACACCGGCCCGAGCCCCAGCCAGCCCAGATCCTCACCAGAGATGGTGACGGGTGAAAAGGCCACATGGCCAAGGATCTCCCCCGCTTCCTCGGCAACCAAAGACAACTGCAAGGCCCCCGCGTCACGCAACCGTTTCACGATCATTGGCTCGCTGCCATCCCCATGTGGATGATCCGCAAAGGCCACAGCCGTCAGATCATGTATCGCGGCCTCATCTGCGCGTCTTTCCTGTCGAATATGCATTCAAAACCCTTTCTTCTAACTCCAAATATCCCGGGGAGCGCGAGGGGCTGGCCCCTCGCATACCCACACGAGCGTGAGAGAGCCGCCCCCCACGCTCCCCCTCACGTCATCGATTGTCCAACTGTGATCGCACCGAACGCCGCCCCTTGTCTGAGATCCGATAAGGGCTGGAGCACTTGCTCTCTACAAGCCGCTTACGCCGGAGTTTCTGAAAAATCTCGAGCGTGCAATTGGTCAGGATCAGCCCGTCACGGGTATAACAGATCACCTCTGTGACCCGACCATTGGCGGCGCGTTCATAAAGGATGCGCCCACCCTGCGCCAACGCGTGCAACACGCGCTGTTCATTTTTGGAAATATTCATCGAATGTTGCCTGTGATTGAACCACGTCAAACCGGCACGCGCACGCCAAAGCGCCGCGCCTGCGCGGGTGCGACAGGTTTCGGGTGAGCCGAACCTGTCAGCGGGTGGTTGCAATCTCCAACATCAACAATTCCCTAGTCTAGAGGGGCATTTGCCCTCTCGTATCACCGCAAAGGCCCCTGCCTCAACCCTGATTGGTAATCCAGCGACACTGATAAGGCGCAAGTGTGATCTCTGCATCGCTCGCAAAAGCCTCAGTCGACAACAGATCCCGCCAATGCTCGCCTTCAATCAGGTTCAGCGCACCGGGCGGCAAAATCACCGCCTCCCCGCTCACGTTATGCAACGCAAAAATCGACTGCGCCCGGTCCAAAGACTGCCGCCACAGGGCAAACACCCGATCATCCAACTGCAATGTGAACTGCGTGGCGTTGGGGTGAAATGCTGCCTGTTTTGCCCGGATCTTTAGCCGCTCGGACAGGGCCATCAACACCCGCGCCTGATCGCTTCCGGCATCTGACAGGCAGTTTTTTAACTCAGGATAATCCCATCGATGCCGGTTGATCGCCCGGTTCATGCCACGCCGCTCCACCGCCTCATGATCATTCGCCGTTGCAAGCATCGCATGGATATAAAACGCCGGAATACCCTCAAGCCCCATCGGGATCGTCTGCGCGCAGATAAACCGCTCTACTTTCGACCCTTCACCTCCCTCAAACGTGCGGCTCAACGCATCAAAATAGGTGCAATTCACCTCATAAGGGGCCTCACCGCCACCGGGCAGACTGCGCATCGAAACGAGACCACCGCCGGCCCGCACACAGTCAATCATCTGATCGATCTCGCCTTGTGGGAGCACGCCCTCCGCAGGGCGCATGCCGATCCCGTCGTGGCTTGCAGTGAAGTTCAGATAGGCACAGCCCAAAGGCGCTGGCGGCATCGCGCGCGCCCACTTCAGCAAATACCGGGCCGACCCTGCCATCATTGCATGCAGGATCAGCGGTGGCAGCGGAAAGTTATAAACCACATGCGCTTCATTTCGATTGCCAAAATAGCTGAGGTTTTCAGCGCGCGGCACGTTGGTTTCCGTCAACAGAACCACCGTCTCCGTCGCGTAATCCGCCAATAGCCGCAGCAGTTGAACAATCGCATGGGTTTCAGCCAAATGGATCGAGGATGTCCCCACCTGTTTCCAGATAAACGCCACCGCATCGAGCCGGACAATCCGCACCCCCTGATCGATATGCAGACGGATAATGCGCAGGATCTCCAGCAGCACCTCGGGGTTTTCAAAATTCAGATCGACCTGATCGTGACTGAAGGTACACCAGACATGTTTCGCACCACTGGAGGTCGCCACCTCCTGCAGCAATGGGGTTGTGCGCGGACGCACCACGGCGCTTAGATCGTCTTCTGGCGAGGCCTCGTAAAAGAACCGATCAAATGGTGCCTGCCCCTGCCGATAGGCATTGAACCACGGGCTCTGCGACGACACGTGATTAAGCACCATATCCGACATCAAATGAAACGCGCTGCCAATGCGGCGAATATCGGCCCAGTCACCAAGCTCCGGGTTCACCTTGCGGTAATCCGTCACCGCAAACCCATCATCGGAGGTGAATGGAAAAAACGGCAGGATATGCACCCCATTCACCACGCCCTTCATATGGGTCAGCAGAAAGTCGTGTAGCAAATCCAGCGGCTTATGCGCACCGTCCCGAATAGAGTTGCCATAGGTGATCAGCAGGGCATCGCCTTCGGACCAGAGCGAATTCCCGGGCGTGCGCGGGCGTTTGCGCCGATGGGTGCCTTCGGGCCAAAAGGCCTCTACCACTTTGGAGCCGAGGATTTCAGCGTCCAGATCCGGATAGATCCGCTGTAAGAGTTGCGACAGTCTCGCAGCAAAGGACGTGGCCATCATTCTCCCTCTCTGCACGCGCGCGCAGCATGTCCCCAACCTGCGCCAACCCATGCAGACGCGTTTCAATCCTATGAGCCACAAATCGCTCGGGCAAATTCTGCGCCTCAGAAACCGAGCCTGCACAGCGCATCTGACCAATTTACGGGCATATTCCGCGCAACCCGGCCCATCTGCGCTATTCTCCGCATGAAGCCCCCCATTTCGACCAGCCCGGCGCTCACGTGACGGGGCTTGATTGGCAGCTTCGTTAGCGTTAACGATAGCCGCGAGTGATAGCGGTACCAGTTTCGGTACCGTGCCCGGAAACCCAACCGGAGTTATTGGCAAATGACCCTTAAGATCGCGATCAATGGATTTGGCCGGATTGGCCGCAATGTGCTGCGCGCGCTGTTGGAAAACGACACCACCGACGTCGAAGTGGTGGCAATCAACGACCTCGCGCCCCCCGCCACCCAAGTTCACCTGCTGAAATTCGACAGCGTGCATGGCCGCCTCAACGCCGATGTCACGGTCGAGGGCGACACGATGAAAGTGGGCCGTCATGAAATTCGCCTGACCGCGATCCGCAACCCTGAAGAGCTGCCGTGGTCTGATGTGGATATCGCCTATGAATGCACCGGCCTCTTCACCAGTCGTGAAAAAGCGGCCATGCATCTGAAGAACGGCTCCAAACGGGTGCTGATCTCTGCACCGGGCACCGAGGTCGACCGCACCGTGGTCTTTGGCGTCAACCACCAAGACCTCACCGCAGATGATATCGTGGTCTCCAATGCGTCCTGCACCACCAACTGTCTCGCACCGGTGGCAAAGGTGCTGGACGATGCCTTTGGCATCAAGACCGGCTATATGACCACAATCCACGCCTACACGGGCGACCAGCCGACCCATGACACAACCCACAAGGATCTCTACCGCGCCCGTGCGGCAGCATTGTCGATGATCCCGACCTCCACGGGCGCGGCGCGGGCCATTTCCCTCGTGCTGCCGCACCTGAAAGGTCGCCTTGAAGGTTCCGCCATCCGCGTGCCCACCCCGAATGTCTCAGTTGTGGACCTGACCTTCCAACCCGAGCGCGCCGCTTCTGTTGAGGGGATCAATGCCGCCATTGAGGCCGCCTCAAAAGAGGGTCCGCTCAAAGGTGTCCTCGGCTACGAGGAGGCGCCACTGGTCTCCATCGACTTCAACCACGACAAACGCTCCTCAATCTTTGCCGCACCACAAACGGCCGTCACCTCCGAGGGTCTGGTGCGCGTGGTCAGCTGGTATGACAACGAATGGGGCTTTTCCAACCGGATGATTGACACCGGTCGCGCCATGGGCAAATTTCTCTGACCCAAACCGGGTAGGACAGTCATAAAAGAGGGCCACAGCAGATGCGGTGGTCCTTTTTTCGAGTTCTTCTAACCAAAAATATCCCGGAGCGCGAGGCAGAGCCTCGCATCCCAAAGCTGACATCAGCGCAAGGCGTCAGATCCGGAAAATCGGCTGCAACAGGCGCGGCACAAAAGAACGGAACCGCAGCGACGCATCGGTCGCCGCCAGGCAGATACAGGCAGGACCGTCCTCGGCGATCGGCTCATGCTCCAGATCCCCATCGGCCACCTCCACATCTCCAACACCAAAGCGGCCCGTCTCATCCCGAAACGCCCCCTGTAGAACCATGGTCAGTTCCAGCCCGTTGTGACCGTGATCCGGCACCCCTTGCCCGCCGGGAATGTAAAGCAGGCGCACACTGCCGCTGCGGTCGTGATCCAAGATCATCTGCCGCACGCCCAGCCCCAAAGGCTTCCATTTGGGGGGCAGACCGCCCAGCGCTTCCATAACCGGGGCCGGAAAAATACCTGCGCGATCGTGGCGTTGTTCAATGGCGACCGGGTCGTCCAACGCATCAAACAACCGCCCCTTGAGACCAGAAGACACCTCCGTCGCTGGCATGTCATCCAAAAGTGCGCCGCCCAATGCCTCATGCGCGCCAAGCCGAGCGCGACACTCGTCGCACATGGACACATGCGCTGCCACCACCAGCGAAAAAGCCTTTGTCAGGTTTCCCGCCGCATAGGCGATCAGCAACTCATCAGGGATGTGGTGCGTAATGCCCGTCATTTGCGTTCCGTTCCCTTCAACTCGTGACGCAGTTTTTCCAGCCCCAGCCGGATGCGCGATTTGATGGTGCCCAACGGCAGGCCGGTTTCGGCCTTGATCTCCGCATGGGTCAACTCGCCCAGATAGGCGCGTTCCACCATGTCACGCTGCGCGGGCTTCAATGTCTTTAATGCCGCGCGTAAAGCCTGCGTTTCCTGTTCCAGCGCCACCACCTGTGACGCGTCATCCTCTGTATCCTCGACCGGCTTCAGTTCTTCCGGCACCGGTCGCTTTTCCTTGCGCAATATGTCGATTTGCCGGTTGCGGGCGATCTGGTAGATCCACGCAGAGACCTGCGCGCGACCGGGGTCAAACATATGCGCCTTGCGCCAGACCGTGAGCATCACGTCCTGCACAATGTCTTCCGCCTGCGCAGGCGGCAGCCCCGAGCGGCAAATGACACCTTTAAGACGGGGCGCAAAATGGTCGAACAGACGGCCAAAAGCCACCTTGTCCCGCTGATCGCGCACCGCCAGCATCCAGACCGTCGTCTCGGAATATGCTTCGCCTGTCACTCTGTCGCTCTCCCGGCAACTGCTTGTGCCCTCGCTCACCCTAGCGGGCGCGACGGGGGCTTCAAGGCTGTCATCGCAAAGAGCGTCAGGAGCTTCAAACATAATTCCACTACGCGCCGGTGATGGAGCTGGATCACAAAAAATCTGCGCCATCGCAAAATCAGCGGATACCCCGACATATTTTTCCGCTTTTTTGATCCGATCTAGCGCCTCGCCTCGTAAGCTCATGAAAACCGATGGAGAATACATGTCCTTTGATGCCCTGCCCTCTCAGCGCCGCCGGATCGCCATTGTCGGCGGTGGCATATCCGGTCTGGCCGCCGCATGGCTCCTTGGTCCACGTCATGACGTGACCCTGTTTGAGTCTTCCGCGCGCCTCGGGGGGCATGCACGCACGGTAACGGCAGGCATTCGCGGCGATCAGCCGGTGGATACCGGGTTCATCGTGTTTAACTATGTGAATTACCCGCATCTGACGCGCATGTTCAACGCGCTGGATGTGCCGGTGGTGCGCAGCGACATGTCCTTTGGCGCGACCATTCAGAACGGTGCGGTGGAATACGGGCTGAAGGATATGGGGGCATTGTTTGGTCAGCGCCGCAACCTTGGCCGGCCCGCATTCTTTGGCATGGTGCGCGATATCTTGCGTTTCAACGCCCGCGCCGAGAGCGTGGCCCGTGATGACAGCACCACCATTGGCGAGATGGTGCAGGAACTGTCTTTGGGTGATTGGTTTCAGCGCTATTATCTGATGCCGATATGCGGCGCGATCTGGTCCACCCCCCCCGAAGAGATCCGCGCATTCCCGGCCCGCTCTTTGGTGCGGTTCTTTCGCAATCACGCGCTGCTTTCGGCCTCGGGTCAGCATCAATGGTGGACGGTCAAAGGTGGCAGCCGCGAATACGTCCGCCGCCTGACCCAACATCTGCAAAAGATCGGCGTGGATCTGCGCGCAGCCTGTCCGGTGCAATCGGTCGAGCGCACTGAGGATGGCGTCACCCTGCGCCTATCCGAGGGGCGTGTGGAGGGTTTTGACGAGGTGATTTTCGCCTGCCATTCGGATGATGCCCTGCGCCTGCTGGCCCGCCCCACGCCCCAGGAACAGGCCACCCTCGGGGTAATGCGCTATCAGGACAATCACATGATCCTGCACCGGGATGCGGGCCAGATGCCCCACCGCCGCGCCTGCTGGTCCTCTTGGGTCTATAAGGCAGATCAGCGTGACAACCGCCCGGCGATTGGCGTCACCTATTGGATGAACCGCTTGCAGAACCTGCCGGAAAACGATCCGCTGTTTGTCTCTCTCAACCCCGTGCAGGACGTAAACCCAAAGCTGATCTATGACGATAAAACCTTTCGCCACCCGGTATTTGATCGCGCCGCGATCCGGGCACAGGGGGCGGTACAGGCGATGCAGGGGCAGAACCACACATGGTTTGCGGGGGCCTATCTGCGCCACGGTTTCCATGAGGACGGCTTTGCCAGCGCAGTGCGCGTCGCACGCGGCATCGACGCCCGCTATCACAGCAACCGCGACGCCGCAGAGTTGCTCGCATGAGCACGCCCGGCGACCATACCCCCCGCTGGCCGCAATATCTGGCGGGCACCACCACCCATGCGCGACGTGGCGGCATCCAAAACGCCTTTCGCTACGGGGTGGACTATGTGCTGCTCGACCCGAACTCGACCCGGGGTCCGCTGCTATTTTCGCGCAATCGCTGGAATCTTGCCTCCGTCATGGATCGCAATCACGGCGGCGCCCCAAAACAGGGACGCGGGCTGACCTGGGCGAAAGAGGTCTTTGAACGCGCAGGGCTTGCCCCGGACGGACTAACGATCCTGCTGCTGACGCAACCGAGCTTTCTGGGCTATATTTTCAACCCCGTGAGCTTTTGGCTTGCCTATGACGGCGATGACCTGCGCGCGGTGATCGCAGAGGTCTCAAACACCTTTGGCGACCGTCACAGTTATCTCTGCGCGCAGCCCGATTTTGCACCGATCACGGCCAAAACCTGCCTGACTGCGCAGAAAATCTTTCACGTCTCGCCTTTTCAGGAGGTCGCGGGCGCGTATCGGTTTACCTTTGATATAACGAAGTCACGGATCGCCATCCGCATCGCCCATGAAAACGGCGCGGAAGGCGTGATCGCCACTTTGGTGGGCGACTTGCACGACCTGAACAACGCCCGCCTGATCAAAGCCAGCCTGCGCCGCCCGCTCGGCGCGATGCGCACTGTTGCGCTGATCTACTGGCAGGCCCTGAAACTCAAACTCAAGGGCGCGCGCTACAGAAGACGCCCGCTTCCGCCCGAACAGGAGGTAAGCTGATGCTGTTCATTACCAACCGCGTGAAACGCGATTTTCTCGACAGTTGCGCCCGAATCCGACGGGGCAGCCTGCGGCTGATCACCCCCGAAGGCGAAACATATGATTTTGGTCAGGGTGAACCGGCGGCCGAGATGCAGATCAACGACTGGGGCGTGGTGACCGCGCTGGCCTCTCGCGGGGACATCGGGTTGGGGGAAACCTATGTGGCCGGACTGTGGGAGACACCGTCGATCGAGGCCGTGACGCAAGTGGCGCTATTGAACCTCGACTATCTTGAGGCCTTTGCCTACCCGAGCCGCCTTGCCACGCTGAAGTTTCGCCTTGTGGACCGCATCCTGCGCGCCAATTCCCGCGCCGGGGCCAGCCGCAATATCAAGGCGCATTATGATGTCGGCAATGAGTTCTATCAGCTCTGGCTCGATGAAAGCATGACCTATTCCTCGGCCCTGTTTGCCCCCGGTGACAAGACGTTGGAGGATGCGCAACACCGCAAGTACGACCGCATCCTGAACCGCGCCAGCGATGCCGAACGCATTCTTGAGGTCGGGTGCGGCTGGGGCGGGTTTGCAGAGCGCGCCGCAGATCGCGGACGCCATGTGACCGGCATCACCATTTCCCCGAGCCAACACGGGTTTGCCGATGCACGCCTTGATGGGCGTGCGGAAATCCAGCTCTGTGACTATCGCGATACCAAGGGCAAATTCGACGGCATCGTCTCGATCGAGATGATCGAAGCCGTGGGAGAGCGGTACTGGCCGCAGTATTTCGAGATGCTGAAGGATCGCCTGGCCGAGGGCGGTCGTGCCGTGGTGCAGGCAATCACCGTGCCGGACGCCTATTTCGACATCTACCGCAAGGGATCGGACTATATCCGCCAATATACCTTTCCCGGCGGTATGTTGTTGTCGGATGCCATGATCGCGCATCACGCCGCCAAGGCGGGGCTGAAGGTCACCGACAACTTTGGCTTTGGTCAGGACTATGCCCGCACCTGCCGGATGTGGTCAGAACGCCTGAGTGCGGCCTCGGACAAGGTGCTCGGTCTGGGCTATGATCAGGGCTTCCTGCGCAACTGGCAGTTCTACCTGCAGATTTGCGCGGCATCCTTTGAGACCCGCCAGACAGATGTGGTGCAGGTGGAGCTGACCCATGCGACCTGAGACCGGCCTTGCGACAGTGCTCTCGCTCATTGCAGGGCTGTCGCTGCTGGCGGCGCTGTCCCTTGCCGCGCCGCTGTTTGCAAGCCCCAGTCCCATCGGTCTAAAAGCGCCAGTGCAGTTGGGTCAGGCCACGCTGCGGTTTCTGGGGTTCGAGATCTATACGGCGACCCTTCATACCGAAGGCGCGGAGCGGTTCGGCTGGGACCAGCCTCTGTCGCTGCGGCTGGATTACGCGCGCGGGTTCTCCGATCAGGAACTCCTGCAGGGCACCGAAAAAGAGCTTCAACGCATCGAAGGGGCACAGCCGGATCAAGCGGTGATGCTGCAGAAGCTCGCCACCTGCTTTCGACCAGTCGCGGCCGGGGACAACTACGTCGCCATCGCAACGGCACCAAATACGGTCGAGATGCGATTGAACGGTCAACGTATCTGTCGGGTCTCGCATCCTGACCTGCGCCGGCGTTTCCTCGGGATCTGGCTATCACCCAACAGCCGTTCTGCACGGCTGTCGGCACAGTTGCGGGGCGAATAGACATGAAATGGCGGGTCAGCACATACGCGCTGATGCTGGCTGCGGCTGGCCTGCCACTCTATATCCATTTGCCGCGATATGCCACTGGCGAGCTGGGGATGAACCTTGCGACCCTTGGCGTGATCCTTGCAGGCATCCGGGTGATGGATTTTGCGCAAGACCCCGCATTGGGCTGGTTGGTGGATCGCTACCCGCGTTACAAATCTGCCTTTGCAACCTCTGCCGCGCTGGGAATGGCACTGGGATTTGTGATGCTCTACACGCTGCGCCCCGAAGGAGGTGGGTTATGGTGGTTCATCGCGGCACTGGGCCTAGTGTTCACTTCCTATAGCCTTGGAACCGTTCTGTTTTACGGCCAAAGCGCGGCCCTTGCGGCACAAACCGATGGGCTGATGCATCTGGCCGGTTACCGCGAGGCGGGCACATTAGGTGGCATCATCCTTGCGGCCAGCGCGCCTGCCGTGCTGGTGATGCTGGGGGCCACGGGCAGCGGTTATGCGGCCTTTGGTGTGCTGCTGGCCAGTGTGTGCCTGATCGCACTCTGGGTCAGCCGCCCGCTCTGGCGTGTCTCGGCTCCTGCGCACGCCCCATTGTCGCTTGCGGAGTTGCGGGCCTCTGGCGGGCTTGGTCTTTTGGCGCTGGCCTTTGTCAATGCACTGCCGGTGGCGATCACCTCGACGCTGTTTTTGTTCTTTGTCGAAGACCGGCTTGGGCTGCCTGATCTGGCAGGCCCGTTCCTGATCCTGTTCTTTGTGGCTGCGGGTCTGTCAGTGCCTGTCTGGACGCGCGCGGCAACACATCATGGCGCGGCCCGCAGTTTGATCGCCGCCATGTGCCTTGCGATCCTTGCCTTTATTGGCGCTGCGCTGCTGCCTGCGGGGGCTGCGATTGGCTTTGCCCTGATCTGTCTCGGCTCTGGTGCGGCCCTGGGCGCGGACATGGTCATCCTGCCCGCACTCTTTGCAGGCGCTCTGGACCGCGCGGGGCTTCAGGCAGGGCGTGCCTTCGGGCTTTGGTCCTTTGCTGCGAAACTTGCATTGGCAAGTGCCGCCATCCTGCTGCTGCCGCTGCTGGAAATGAGCGGCTATCGCCCCGGTGCCGACAACTCTGAGGCCGCGCTGATGGCGCTCACCCTCGGTTATGCGGTTCTGCCTTGTCTCATCAAATGCGCCGCCATTGCGCTGGCGCTGCAACTCCCCCGTGAAGAGGTCCATGCATGAAACTTCTCCTCGGCATCACAATCCTCGTGCTGCTTTTGTTGCTGTTGCGCCCCGGACTGGGTTTTCGCGCGCAGCGCCCGTCTGATTACACCAAGACCGGCCCCGCCTTTGACATACGCAAGCACCTGAACGGGCGCTTCATTTCCGAGGGCACGATCTATGGGCCGACCGGGCGCGTGGTGTCCCGTTTTGTGGCGGAAATGAACGGTACATGGGATGGCACCAGCGGCACGCTCACAGAGGATTTCACCTATGCAGGTGGTGGCACACAGGCGCGCAAATGGATGCTGGAGATCGGTGAAGACGGTGCGTTTGCCGCCACGGCGGAAGACATTATCGGCACCGGCACGGGCCAGCACGCGGGCGCGACCGTGCGGTTATCCTACCGCATTCGCCTACCCGAGGACGCTGGCGGGCATGTGTTGGATGTCACCGACTGGATGTATCTGATGGAAAACGGCACGATTATGAACCGCTCCGAGATGCGTAAATTCGGCATAAAGGTCGCCGAACTGATCGCCACCATCCGCCCAGCGCCGGACACCATGTCCGAGGTGACGCCATGAGAGTTCAAGGTCAGACATGGTGGATCATTGGTGCCAGCGAAGGCCTTGGGCGCGCGCTCGCCGAGGCGCTGGATCAAGAGGGCGCATCCTTGATCTTGTCAGCCCGCAGCAAAGACCGCCTCAGCGCGCTTTGCGGCAAATTGCGCGATGCACAGGCGCTGCCCATGGATGTGACAGACGCCCGCTCCGTCCTTGCCGCGTCAGAAGCTGCGAGCGATGCTGATGGCGTGATTTACTGCGCCGGACTTTATGATCCGATGACCGTGCAGGATTGGGAGCCAGAAGCGGCAGAAGCCATCTGTGAGGTCAATTTTATGGGCGCGATGCGCGTGATGGGGCGTGTTGCACCCCGAATGGCCCGCCGTGGACATGGCCACATTGCGCTGATTGGCTCGCTCGCTGGGTTTACCGGCCTGCCCGGTGCCATTGGCTATGGCGCCTCCAAGGCCGCAGTGATGCATCTGGGCGAGAACCTGCACCGCGACCTGCGCGACACCAATGTCAAAGTGCAGGTGATCAATCCGGGCTTTATCAAAACCCGGCTCACGGCCAAGAACGATTTTAAGATGCCGATGATCCAAACCCCGGAAGAGGCTGCGGCCTGCTGCATGAAAGCGCTGCGCTCCAACCGGTTTCAAAGCTCCTTTCCCGCGCCCTTTTCATGGGTGTTTCGCATCGCGGCGCATCTGCCCCGTAAATGGGTCACGAGGTTGATATGATGGACCCGCGCAACGTGGTGATTTTTGGCGCATCCGGTGGCATTGGCCGCGCCTTGGTGGAGGCTTATGCGGGTAAAGCAGCGGTCGAGAGCGTGCATGCGGTTTCGCGTGGCGGGAACGCAGCTTTTGCGATTGATCCGTCAGCGGAGGATAAGATCAGCCAGCATCAGGCGGATATCACCTCAGAAAGCGATCTTGAGGCATTGGCCGCGCAGGTCGGCACGCCGGATATGGTGATCCTTGCGACGGGTATTCTGACGGACCCTGACACCGGGCTTACACCGGAGAAAAGCTATCGCCAGCAGGATATGGCCGCGTTCGAGCAAGTGTTTCGCATCAACACCTTCGGGCCTGCCTTGGTCGCCAAGCACTTTCTTGGGCGAATGCCGCGGGAGGGGCGCTGCGTCTTTGCGGCTCTGGCGGCGCGGGTGGGGTCGATCAGCGACAATGGGTTGGGCGGCTGGCATGCCTATCGCGCCTCAAAGGCGGCGCTGTGCATGTTGATGCGCAACTACGCCATCGAGGTTGCACGCAAGAACCGCGATGCCATTTGTGTCTGTTTGCATCCCGGAACCGTGGACACCGCGCTCTCTGCGCCGTTCCAGAGCAACGTGCCCGACGGAAAGCTGTTCACGCCAGAGTATTGCGCACAATGTCTGATATCCGTCATCGCCGGGCTGAAATCACATGACAGCGGCAAACAGTTTGATTGGGCCGGAAAAGAAGTCCCCGCCTGAACCATCTCCCTGATGCGCCGCAGGTCCGCGCTGCCTTGCACCTTGGGGCGGTTCCGGCGACACTCTGCGCGAGGTAACGCGCAATCCGGCGGCCTAGGGAGAGAGCCATCCATGTTGAAATCTGTCCGCCTGCGCCTGCTTATTATGGCGCTGCTGCCGCTTATTGTTCTGATGCCGCTCCTGATGGTGGTGGCGATGGCGAGGTGGAATGCAGATTACGATAAGATACTGATTGCAAAGGTAGAAAGCGACCTTCGTATTGCCGAACAATATCTAGGCCATCTGCAAAGCAACTCTGCCCGCGCGCTTCAGGGCATTGCGCAATCCGCTCGGATTGCGGGCGTTTTGTCCAGCGACTCTGATGCGACCGAGGCATTTCTAAGCGAGAGCCAAGAGAACCTGAACCTCGATTTTCTACATCTGTTGCGCGGCGATGCATTGACCGAGGCCAAGGAAAAATGGCCGGTGATCTTTGAGGCCGCCGCCGGGCGGATGGCCTCGGAGATAGATATCTTTTCCGCCGACGATCTGGCGGCGCTTTCTCCGGCATTGGCCAAGCAGGCCCGGATTGAGCTGATCGACACAGAAGCCGCCGCCCCTGCCGATCACACGGTCGAAGATCGTGGCATGGTGGTTCACACCGCCGCACCTGTGCGCGTCAACGGGGAGGTCAGCGTGCTGGTGGGCGGTTTGCTTCTCAATCGCAACCTCGACTTTATCGATACGCTGAATGAGCTGGTCTACCTGCAAGGCGAGTCGAACGCCGGGCGGCAAGGCACCGCGACGCTGTTTTTGTCCGACACGCGCGTCTCTACCAATGTGCGCCTGTTTGAGGATGTGCGCGCGCTGGGTACGCGGGTTTCTGTCGCCGTGCGTGACGCGGTACTCGGCGAGGGGCGCACGTGGCTCGACAGTGCCTTTGTCGTCAATGATTGGTATATCTCGGGCTATATGCCGATCAGCGACAGCTTTGGAAAACGTGTTGGCATGCTCTACGTGGGCTTTCTGGAAGCGCCCTACAAGAACGCCAAGCGTGCAGCCTATTGGACCGTCGTCGGGGCCTTTGTACTGGTGATCGCCCTGACCGCTCCGTTGTTTTTGTGGTTGGCCAAGGGGATCTTTGCGCCGCTCGAACAAATGACCCGCACCATGGCGCGGGTTGAACGTGGCGATCTGACGGCGCGCAATCAGACCCCTTCGCGCGGGGATGAGATCGGCCAGGTGGCCAACCACCTGAATACATTGCTCGACCAGGTGCAGGAACGCGACCGACGCCTGCGCAACTGGGCCGGAGAGTTGAACACCCGCGTCGAAGAACGCACCAAAGAGTTGAAAATCGCCAATGAGAAACTGGAGGAAACCTTCCGCCAGCTTGTGATGAGCGAAAAGCTCGCCTCAATTGGCGAAATCACCGCCGGTGTCGCCCATGAGATCAACAATCCGGTGGCCGTGATTCAGGGCAATGTGGATGTGATGCGGATGACGCTGGGCGAGGCCGCTGAACCTGTGCGCACCGAGCTGGACCTGATCGACAATCAGGTGATGCGGATCGGGGCCATTGTGGGCAAACTGTTACAATTCGCTCGCCCGTCAGAATTTGGCACCTTTGCCGAACATGTGGATGTGGCTGCGGTGGTGCGAGACTGCCTTGTGCTGGTGGATCATGTGATCTCCAAACAGGAAGTGCGCGTGCTGACGCAATTTGATGACGCGCCCTGTGTGCGTATCGACCCCGGCGAATTACAGCAGGTGGTGATCAACATTATCATCAACGCAAGTCAGGCGATGGACGGAAACGGCACGCTTGCCATCACCGTCGCAGGCGCGGAACGCGACGCGCAAATGGGCGTGGCCCTGCGCATTGCCGACACCGGCCCCGGTATCCCTGCAGATCGGATCGATCATATCTTTGACCCGTTTTTCACCACAAAGCAGGGAGAGGGCACCGGGCTTGGCCTGTCGATCAGCCAGACCCTCATTCAACGCGCCGGAGGACGCATTACCGTGCGCAATCGGCGCGCACGCGGGGCGGAATTCCTGATCTGGCTGCCCCGCCCATCAGACGAAGATGACACCAATCAGGGGTGATCGCGGCCTCGGCTCAGACACCCCAACTGGCGCATTTGCGATCTACTGTTTTGCGCGAAACACCAAGGCGGCGGGCTGCCTCGGCGCGATTGCCGTCACAGGCATCCAGTACATGCATAATGTGGCGCTGCATCACCATATCGAGGTTTTCAACCGCCGCTGTTCCGGTCACAGATCCGGTGCCTGCGAACTCTTCGGGAAAAGCCCCTAGGATCACTGAGCGTTCGATCAGATTGCGCAATTCACGCACATTTCCGGGCCACGCGTAGCGCGAGAACTTCAGCAGGGTTTCTTCGTCCAGCTCCAGCGCGGGCATGCCGAGGCTCAATGCGAATTGATCCATAAAAAGCGCGGCCAGCTCGACGATATCCTCTATCCGTTCCTGAAGCGGCGGCATCTCGATATTGACCACATTGATCCGGTGATAGAGATCCGCGCGGAATTTTCCCGCCGCGATTGCGTCTGGCAAGTCGGCGTTGGTGGCCAGCAGGAATCGCAAGTTCAGCGGGATGTCACGTTCCGCCCCAACAGGGCGTACCTTCTGGTCCTCCAACACCCGCAACAGCGCCGCCTGCACCTGTTCCGGCATCTGCGCTACCTCATCGAGGAAGAGCGTCCCACCATCAGCGTGCAGGAACAGACCGTCGCGCCGACGATCCTGCGCATCAATGACCCCAAACAGCTCTTCTGCCAGACGGTCGGGAGAGAGGCTGGCGCAGTTTACCGCAACAAAGGGCTGCTCTGCCCGATCCGAGAGCGAATGCAACGTGCGGGCGGCGATTTCCTTGCCCGTACCAGACGCGCCGGTAAACAGCACCGGCGTCGGCAATGGGGCCAACCGCTGCAACATCTGGCGCACTTTTTCGATGGCGGCGGACTTGCCCAGAAGGCGGCCACGCGCGCCGGATTGCTCGGCTGAAAGCTCGTGCTTCAAGAGGTAATTTTCCCGCCGCAGATACTTGCGGTCGAGGGCGCGCGCCACCGCGTTGAGGATCTGATTGGCGCGAAAGGGTTTGAGCACAAAATCCGCAATCCCGATCCTGAGCGCCTGAATGGCCGTATCGAGATCCGCATAGGCGGTCACCAGAATAGTGTCGGCAAACAGCCCCACCCGGCGCTGCTCTGCCACCCAGTCCAGCCCGGTTTTCCCCGGCATGATGTTATCCAGCACGATCAGGTCGAAATGGGCCTTGTCGAGAATATCAGAGGCCTCGCGCGCAGAGGCGGCCTGTTCCACGCGTTTGCAGCGGGGTTCCAGGATCTTGGTCATGAAGTGACGCATGCCGGGTTCGTCATCAATCACGAGGATCGATGCGGACGACAGCGATTCTGAGTATTCATCGCGGATGGTGGCGGAGACGTTCATCTGGCGTGTCAGTTCAGGCGCACGGCAGCACCGGAGTTCTGGTCCTGCGCGGAAAATCCTGCACGCTCCAGCGCAAAGTCAGCGCCCACCGCGATTGCGGCAATGAGGGCAAAGCCTGTCAGCATGGCTTTCATTTCAGTCGTCCTCCGGAAGTTTTGTCGCGGTTTTCAGATAGTCTATCAGATCCTGGCGATCCGTGGGGGCGGTGATGCGTTGCATCGGCATCTTGGACCCCGGAATATAGTGGTCAGGCCCCTGGTCGAACAGGGCATCAATGGTCTCGTCCGTCCAGATCAGGTCGGATTGCAGCAATGTCTGGGAATAACGGTAGCCCGGCAGGCTGCCCGCCGCGCGCCCGAACAGACCCGCCAGATGCGGCCCGGCCCGGCGCTGCCCGGCATCGTTGAGGTCGTGACAGATGGAGCATTTGCGCATGAACTGGCGCTCGCCGTTGCTCATGGTTTCGGGGGCTTGCAGAAAACTGCGTGTCTCGTTTCCGGCGGCCTGATGGCCGTCCATCAGCGCAATGGGCCAGCCATAGATCACATCGTGAATGCCCCCGGCCCAGATGCGGCTGCCATCGCGCGAGAACGCCAATGCCCAGACCGGTCCCTCGCGCATCGCCCTGAAATCGCGGGCAATGGTCCAATTACGAGTGTCGATCATCATGATGTAGCCATGACCGTCGCCCACCGCGATCTGCTGGCTTTGCGCATGATAGGCCAAGGCGAGGATCGGGCGGCGGTCGAGGGTGAAATCGGCAATCTGCGCACCGGTTTCCATGTCGATCACCCGCGTGTCGCCATCCACCGCGCCATAGGCAAGCCAGCCCTCTTGCGACAGCACCAGACGGTTGATGCCAAACCCCTGTTCGGCCAAGAGCCGAGGTGTTGCGTCGGGCGTGTCATAGACCTGCACCTGCCCGGTCATGGTTGCGGCAAACAAGCGCCCTTTGGCATCAAAGCGCACATCGTTGACACCTGCCCCCACGGTGATCTGCTGCCCGACACCGCCGTTCAGCGACCAAAGACCGATGGTGCCGTCCCAACTGGCTGAGGCCAGAAACGCCCCATCCGACGAGACATCCAGCGCGCGGATCTTGCCCGCATGACGCCCGATGTGCTGCGGCTGTCCCTGCTGCCAGCGATAGATCGCAAAATCATCGCCACCGCTGAACAGCGCCCCGCGCGGGCCGAAGGTCACCGCGGTGGTGGCCGCGTCATGGGCCTCCAGCCACGTAGGGCTGTCCCCCTGCCAAATGGCAGCGGTATTGTCGAAACTGGCGCTGGCCACGCGATCCTCATCGTCCACGGCAAGCGCCATGATTGGCCCACCGTGTCCTTTGAGGGTCACAAATTCCTCTGCACCCGCGCCCCAGACGGGCGCGGCACAGAGGGCAAGGCTTAGCGCCAGTCGCCGCATCACGTCACTCCGCCGGGGTGGCGCCTGTGTTTTCAGCCTTGGCGCGCTCTTTCTCCTGCACTTCCTCGAGCCAGATCGAGTGGTGCTGATGCGCCCAAGCCTCATCCACCTCGCCAGAACCCATGGCGTCATACGCGCCTTCCATGCCAAGCGTGCCGATATAGATATGCGCGATGATGATCGCCATCAGCACAAAGGCGACGATCGCGTGCCAGAGCTGTGCAAGCTGCATCTCCTCTTGCGGGGCAAGCTCTGTGGGCAAGACACCATAACCAAGCCACTGCGGGATGCCGGTGTCATTGAGGAGGGCAAAGGTCTTGGCAAAGAGCGGCAGTTCAAACGGGAACAGCAGCGAGAGGCCGGAGACGGAGATCGAGGCCCCGAACAGGATGACCGACCAGAAAATCACCTTTTGACCGGCGTTGAACTTCTTTGCGGGGGGGTGTTTCTTGCCGATGATGCCACCGAATTGCTTGATCCAAACCAGATCGAGTTTGTTCGGGATATTATGGGCAACCCACATGACAAACACCAAAATGAGCGCCAGCATGAAGGCCCAAGAGACGGAATTGTGAATCCATTTGGAGCCGATGAGCAGCACCGAATTCACGTCCTTGCCCAGATACGGCTGGATCGCCACCCGACCAAAGAGCGTCAGAAGCCCCGTCAGACCAAGCAGGATGAAAGATCCGGCAAGGGTCCAGTGGGTCATCCGCTCGACAAAGGCAAAACGGGTCACTGTGCGTCCGGTCTTTTCTGCATCGACCCGTACACGGCCCCGTAGCAGGAAAAACACTGCCAGCGCAGCAATCGTGCCCAGCAAGAGCCAGCCCCCATATTGCCGCAACGGGCCCGCCCGGAACGAGAGCCAGTTCATGCCACCGTCCTGCACCAGGACCGTGGCCACATCGCCCCCGGCAGAGACGCGAATATCGGCGGAATTGTAGCGCAACGCCCGCCAGAGTTCGGGATCGGACTGGCCACCAAGGGTGCCCAACTGCTGATCAATCCCGGCAGCAATCTCAGGGTTCCCGGTCGCGTCGCTGCGGAAACTGTCGTCCAGCGCCTCGCCACGTTGCCGCGCGAGAATGTCCTCGAGTGTCTGCGCCCCACCGGTGGCGGAGCGATCAGGTGCCACGGGGTTTGCGTCCTGCGCATAGGCAGACAGGCCACAGAGCAGGGCCAGTTTAAGGACGAATACGAAAATCAGGCGCGGCATGGATGGACCTCCCGTTGAGCCGGATTTGATAAAATGAATCAGTCGCATAGCGGAAGGGGCCCGCCACAATGGCGGGCCGCCTCCCGGTGTAGGCGTATTGGGATCAAAAGTGGGCGTCAGCCGCCCTTTTGATCGTAAGCGGTTCCCCAGCCCCAAGCGCCGGAGCCAAAGCCACGGGCCACCACACGCTCGCGGTAGACAGCGGAGACGGTGTCGCCATCGCCTGCCAAAAGCGCCTTGGTGGAGCACATCTCGGCGCAGATCGGCAATTTGCCTTCTGCGATCCGGTTGCGCCCGTACTTCTGGAACTCGGCCTGAGAGTTGTTTTCCTCAGGACCACCGGCGCAGAAGGTACATTTGTCCATCTTGCCGCGAGAGCCGAAGTTGCCCGCCTGCGGATACTGCGGTGCCCCAAAGGGACAGGCGTAGAAGCAGTAGCCACAGCCAATGCAGAGGTCCTTGGAGTGCAGAACCACCCCGTCCTCGGTCTGGTAAAAACAGTCCACCGGGCAGACCGCCATGCAGGGTGCATCGGAACAATGCATACAGGCGACCGAGATCGACCGCTCGCCGGGCTTGCCATCATTGATGGTCACAACACGGCGACGGTTGATGCCCCAAGGGACTTCGTGCTCGTTCTTACAAGCGGTGACGCAGGCGTTGCACTCGATGCAGCGTTCGGCGTCGCACAGGAATTTAGCTCGTGCCATATGTCCGTCTCCTTACGCTGGCATGATTTTGCAGAGGGTGGCTTTGGTCTCTTGCATCTGAGTGACCGAGTCATAGCCATACGTCTGCGCGGTGTTGGTGCTTTCGCCCAGCACATAGGGGTCCGCACCGTCGGGATATTTGTCCCGCAGGTCCTTACCCTGGAAGTGCCCGCCAAAGTGGAACGGCATGAAGGCAACGCCCTCACCGACCCGTTCTGTCACCATGGCCATCACCTTGACCTTGCCGCCTTCCGGGCCTTCGACCCAGACCTGAGCCCCATCCCGCACGCCGATGTCATTGGCATCGCGCGGGTGGATTTCGACGAACATGTCCTGCTGCAATTCCGCAAGCCATGGGTTTGAACGGGTCTCATCACCGCCGCCCTCATATTCGACCAGACGGCCGGAGGTGAGGATGATCGGATACTCCTTGGAGACGTCGTTCTTCTGGATCGAGGCATACATGGTGGGCAGACGGTAGAATTTCCGATCCTCATAGGTCGGATAATCCGCCACCAGATCCCGCCGGTTGGTGTAGAGCGGCTCGCGGTGCAACGGCACCGGATCCGGGAAGGTCCACACCACGGCACGGGCCTTGGCGTTGCCGAATGGGGCGCAGCCATGCTTGATCGCAACCCGCTGGATACCGCCGGAAAGGTCGGTTTTCCAGTTCACCGAAGCGGTCTTGGTGTTGAAATCAGACGGGAACGGAGACATGGACTGCTCGCCCACTTCTTCGCCTGCGCCCTGATTGCCATTTCCGCTGGTTCCCGCTTCGCCCGCACCATCGAGCTGTACGCCCGCAACGCCTGCGATAACGGTTTTCTCTTCTTGGGTGAGGTCCTTATCCCAGCCCAGATCCACCAGCATCTGCATGGTAAACTCAGGATAGCCGTCCTGAATTTCCGCGCCGGGGTTCGAGACACCCTCGGCCAGCAGATTGTCGCCATCGCGTTCCACCCCGAAACGGGCGCGGAAACACAGGCCACCTTCGGCCACCGGTTTGGACATATCATATAGGTTCGGCGTGCCCGGATGGTTCATCTCGGGTGTGCCCCAGCAGGGCCACGGCAAGCCGTAGAAATCCCCATCCGCCGGGCCGCCCACCGCTTGCAGCGTGGTGCGGTCAAACGTGTGCTGGTTCGCCATATGGAGTTTGATACGCTCCGGGCTTTGCCCCGTGTAGCCCACCGTCCACATACCCTGATTGAACTCGCGGGTGATGCTCTCGATGTTGGGGGTCTCGGCGTCTTCCATCTCGATATTGCGGAAGAGACGATCTGCCCAGCCAAACTTATTGGCGAATTTGGCCATGATCACGTGATCGGGAAGGCTCTCGAACAGAGGCTCCACCACCTGATCGCGCCACTGCAGCGACCGGTTCGACGCCGTCACGGAGCCACGTGTCTCAAACTGAGTACAGGCGGGCAGCAGGTAGACGCCATCGGTGCGGTCATGCAGCACGGCAGAGACGGTCGGATAGGGGTCCACCACGACAAGCATGTCGAGCTTTTCCATCGCCGTCTTCATCTCCGTCATCCGGGTTTGAGAGTTCGGCGCGTGGCCCCAGAGAACCATGGCCCGCACGTTGTTGGGCTGATCTATGTTCTCTTTGTCTTCGAGGATCCCGTCGATCCAACGAGACACCGGAATGCCCGTCAGGTTCATCAGGTTCTTGTCCTTGCCGTCGGCGGATTTGACGGTTTCGAACTGCCCCTTGAGCCAGTCCATGTCCTCGCCCCAGACACGGCCCCAATGGCCCCATGCGCCAGCCGACAGGCCATAATAGCCCGGCAGCGTGTGGCTCAGAACGCCAAGGTCGGTCGCCCCCTGCACGTTGTCGTGACCGCGGAAGATGTTGGTGCCGCCGCCGGAGGTGCCCATGTTGCCGAGTGCAAGCTGCAGGATGCAGTAGGCACGGGTGTTGTTGTTGCCGTTGGTGTGCTGGGTACCACCCATACACCAGATCACGGTGCCGGGACGGTTGTTCACCAAGGTCCGCGCCACGCGCTTGAGCTGGCTGCCGGGGGTGCCGGTCACGCGCTCAACTTCTTCGGGCGTCCATTTTGCGACCTCGTCGCGGATCTGGTCCATACCCCAGACACGGGTGCGGATGAACTCTTTGTCCTCCCAACCGTTTTCAAAGATATGCCACAAGATCCCCCAGACCAGCGCCACGTCTGTACCGGGACGGAAGCGCACATACTCGTCTGCATGGGCCGCCGTGCGGGTAAAGCGCGGATCACAAACGATCAGCGGCGCATTGTTCTGCTCCTTGGCCTTCAGCACGTGCAACAGCGAGATCGGATGCGCCTCGGCAGGGTTGCCGCCGATGATGAAGATCGCCTTGGAGTTATGGATGTCATTGTAGCTGTTGGTCATGGCGCCGTAGCCCCATGTGTTCGCAACACCTGCAACGGTGGTGGAGTGACAGATCCGCGCCTGATGGTCCACGTTGTTCGTGCCCCAGTAGGCGGCGAACTTGCGGAACAGGTAGGCCTGTTCGTTGTTGTGCTTGGCAGAGCCGAGCCAATAAACGCTGTCCGGGCCGCTTTCTTCGCGGATGGACATCATCTGGTCGCCGATCTCGTCGATGGCTTGTTCCCAGCTGATGCGCTTCCACTCACCGCCTTCGCGTTTCATCGGGTACTTGAGGCGCCGCTCACCATGGGCGTGCTCGCGCACCGATGCGCCTTTGGCGCAGTGCGACCCCAAGTTGAAGGGGCTGTCCCAGCCGGGTTCCTGACCGACCCAGACACCGTTTTGCACCTCTGCGATGACGGTACAGCCGACCGAGCAATGGGTGCAGACGGATTTGATTGTTTCCATGGCGCCGGTCGCAGAGGCCGCCGCATTGGCCTGCGTCACCGTTCCACCGGTGGCGCTGATGGCCGCAAGCCCGCCGATGGCGAGGCCGGACCCGCGCAGGAATGCGCGGCGGTCGACAGCTGACTCGCCGACCTTGGACAGGATACTGGTCCGCTGGGGGCGTCGCGCAACCCCGTTGGTCTTTTTCCTAAGCATTTTAAAACCTCCCTTGCTTGCCCCTGAAATCAGAAGCGCGCTGGGTTTATTGAGAAACCTTTGCTCAGTCGGGCGTCACGCAACCAGTCGGCTCAGGCATGAAAGGCATCCGGTCAGAACCGGGTGCTGTCGTAATAGGCGCGGGTATGCGCGGTATCCTGCATCTTGTTCGATGACAGGTCCGGAGTGGCGGCCTCAGCCTCGCCTCCGGTGGTTGCAAGGGCCACCGCCGCTGCGGGCGTGGTGGTTGCAGCCAGTTTCAGAAAGTCGCGGCGGCTTGCGCCATCCTCTTTCCGTGACATGTGGATCCTCCTCCTCTTTCGGTCTTTAGGTCCAGTCGTTCGGGCGTCCGGGCCGCCCTGCCCTGCGCCTGCCTCCTGCGGGCGCATCGTCGTGGATCAGAGAGCTCAGCCCCCCATCCGAAATCCTTCGGTCTCAATTTCCATGAAGGCCCGCCCAACCGCCGCCACTGAGGCATAAAGCACGGAGTTCTTTGCGCCCTCGAGGTCGGCAAAGAAATGCGCGGCCCACGGACCGATGTGTTTGTTGAAAAAGGTTTTCTGCTCTGCAAGCGATGTGGCGGCACCAAACCGGCCCACGATCATCGCCCCCATCATCTCCATCAGGGAGGCGATGTTGTCTTCGGGTTCAAACACATTGGGCGCGCGGCTCAGCCCCCGCGCGCTCATGTCGTTACGCAGCGCTGCCAGAGGCTTTTCATTCAGGAAACCAGTGAGGTAATAGCTTGCATAGGGCAGCAACTCCCCCCGACCCAGACCGATGAACAGCGCGTTGAACTCGCGTTCGGCTCCGGCAGGTTTGGTGCGTTTGGCCACCCGTGCCAGTTGGGTGATCGCCTGCCCCAGCGGCGTCTCATCCCCGGAGAGCCCAGCCGTCTGTTCCAGCAGCATCTCGCTCGGGGGCGCGGCCAGCATCAGGCCAAGGTAGTTGTAGAGATCCGCGCGCAGCCGATCTTCTTCGCTGACCCGCTCTGTGGTCACGGCGGCGTCTGTCATCGGGCTCTCCTGTGTCATATTGTTGCCTCCGCATCCTCGAAGACAAAGCGCATTCGGCGCGATGTCACCTGTGGCGGGGTATCCTCGACCTGCGCATCGCTGTGCGCGACCTCACCTTCTTGCACCACTTCGGCCTCGGTGGAGGCGACTGGCGCAGCGGCGGCTTCGGCGTTATCCTCCGGCGAAATGGTGTCCTCTTGCGCATCAGAGGCTGCAACGTCCGGTGCCACGTCATCGGCGTCTTGTGCTGCCGCTTCACGCTCTGCCTGACGGGCCAGTTCTTCCACATGGGCGGTCATGCCTTTGCCGACCTGATAGGCGGTCTGGATGTTTTCCACCGCCATCGCCGCATCTGTGAAATCCTCACCATAGTCGATCAGCCCGTCGACATTTGCCAGGACCGGGTTGGTGACCCAGAGCCGACGCAATGCACGTGTTTTGAGACGTGCAGGAACGGCTTCGGTGAGAAACGCCTTGAAATCATCCCCCGGCCCGAGCGTATCCGGGTCCGGCAGATCCAACTCGACGAGCAGCTCAGCATCGCTGCGCTCTGCCAGTTCAGCGTCCCGCACCTGCGCTTCGGCCTCCTTCAGCGCGCGGGCCTCTTGCGCCTCTTCCGCCTCGACCGCTGCGCGACGGCGGGACCAGAAATTCTGCGCACTCATTGCAGGCGCTCCTTACGAGCCTTGGCCGGCGCGCGATACACATCCGTCAGTTGCGGAATGCGCGCATCGCCCACGCCGTCCTCCTCCAGATCCACACGCTGGCGGTCGCGACGACGCTTCTTGAACTCTTCTTCCTTGAAATGCGCGAGGGTGAAATCGCGCACCCATGCCACCAGCCCCGCAGGCATCTCGACCTTCTCGACCTGATCCTCGCCGGTGTCGGCATAATCCTGCGCCTCAAACGGCGAGGCCGTGACCAGCGTCACCTCAGGGCGTGCATTCGGCCCCGGTCGCATCACCACGTAAATGCTTGGCGGATTGGCAGTGAGACCTTGCATGTAAGCCTCAGCATCGGCGCGGTGCAATTCAAGCGGCAACGTCGCTGCGTGAAACTCGCAAGCTTCGCCCTCTTCCCGCATCAGGCTCCAGTCGGCATCAGCGGCTCCGGGCAGCACCGCCACCACACGCCACGCCCAACGCGCCCACGGCGTAACCCCCGGCGTGCGCCGGATCACGACCCCAAGCGGCATCACATCCATCTTTGCGTAGTACTGGTCCACGACCCATCCCTGGCTAAGTTGCTGCAATCTTGCCGCAAACCACCCTGCATGCGAAAGCACACAGTGCTATGGGATTGGGCATTTCAGCCCGCCGTGGACAATTTGACTCCCCCACCCCAACCCAAGGACCGGCAGTGGACGAATTGTCCAACCCTATCTTTTTGCTCAGGCATTCGATTTTTTCGATAAATTCCCGAATCACTTCGCCACCGCGCTGGATCCTGCGCCCCTTGCCGCGCTTTACGGTGGTTTACGAATGCCGTGAAACCTGACTAGGATACGCTCCAAACCCGTGATTTCACCACCGAATGCCAGCCCGACGGCCAGCGAGGAAAACATGCCTAAGAACCTGATATTGTGTGATTGTTCCGGATCACAACCACTCGATTCAGAGACCCTTAGCGCAACCACCGGATTGCCGTGCTCAAAGGTGCATTCAAACCTCTGCACAACCCAATCCGATGCCGCAGTCGCAGCCCTTCAGGACCCGGATGCAATTTTTTGTTGCGGCCAGGAAAGCCGCTTTTTCACCGCCCTGGCCGAGGAGTTGGGACAGGATGCCCCGCTGTTTCTCGACCTGCGAGACAGGGCCGGATGGTCCATTGAGGCGCAAAACGCGGGCGATGTACTACCCAAAATGTCCGCATTGGTTGCAGAGACGCAGCTGAACATCCGCCCCGCCAAAAGCGTCGATGTGATCAGCGAAGGTCTGTGCCTGATCGTCGGCACTGCGGATGTGGCGCTGCCTGCCGCCGAGAAGCTACAGGATATCCTTGGTGTTACGGTTCTGCTGACCGATGCGGCCGAGCCGCCGCTCAGCCGCGGGTTCGACGCAATCCGAGGGCAGCTGCGCAGCGCGCGCGGAGCACTCGGCAACTTTGAAGTGACGGTGGACGCGCTGCAATCGCTCGATGTCACCGGGCGCGACTGGACGTGGAGCGCGCCCCGCGACGCAGGCCGCTCCGAGTGCGATGTCATCCTCGACCTGCGCGGCGACGCCCCCCTGTTCCCGGCCCCCGAGAAACGCGAAGGCTACCTGCGCGCAGACCCGAAGTCGCCGGTCGCGGTGGCGGACGCGGTGCTGGCTGCCAGCCAGATGGTCGGCACTTTTGAAAAACCGCTCTACGTGAAGGCGGAGCCGCTGCTTTGCGCTCATTCCCGCGCGCGTCAAACCGGATGCACCCGCTGTCTGGATGCCTGCCCCACCGGTGCGATCACGCCCAATGGCGACAGCGTTGCCATTGATCCGATGATTTGCGCAGGCTGCGGCGCCTGTGCTTCGCTCTGCCCGTCCAGCGCCATCACCTATGATGCGCCCCCGGCTGAGAGCCTGTTCCTGCGTGTTCAAACCCTCGCCAAGGCCTATCTGGCGGCAGGTGGCGACACGCCCCGGCTGCTGGTGGTGGACGCCCATGGTGCCGAGATGATTCGCCTCGCCGCGCGGTTTGACCGTGGCCTCCCCGCAAGCGTCATTCCGCTGGAGGTCGAGGCCTTCAACACCTTTGGCCATGCAGAAATCCTCGCGGCGCGTGCCGCTGGGTTCCGCGAGGTCTGCCTGCTGCCCGGGCCGCGCGCCGATCTTGAGGTTCAAACGCGCGAGGTTGATCTCGCCAATGCGATTTCCGCTGATGCCGCGCGCCTGCTGCACGCGGCAGAACCCGAGGCGCTGTGTGATGCGCTCTACGAGACCCGCGATCTGCCCGCAGCCCCCGCGACAGTCCAGCGCCCCATGGGCACCCGCCGCCAGATCACCCGACAGGCCGCATTGGCCCTGAACGCCGCTGACACAGAATTGCCGTTGCCAGAGGGTGTGCCCTATGGCGCGGTGCTGGTCGATCAGGATGCCTGTACCCTGTGCCTGTCCTGCGTGTCACTCTGCCCGTCGGGGGCGTTGGGGGACAACCCGGACCTGCCGCAGCTGCGCTTTCAGGAAGATGCCTGCCTGCAATGCGGTCTCTGCGCCAATGTCTGCCCGGAGGATGCCATCACCTACGAGCCGCGCCTGAACCTTGCCGCCTCGGCGCTGGATCAGGTGGTTTTGAATGAAGAAGAGCCCTTTGCCTGCATCGAATGTGGCAGCCTCTTTGGAGTCAAATCCACCGTCGAGCGGATCATGGAAAAGCTTGCGGGCAATCATGCGATGTTTGCCAACCCGGATGCCGCCAAGATGATCCAGATGTGCGATGACTGCCGCGTGAACGCGCAGTTCCACCAAAAGGATTCCCCCTTCGCGGGCAAGGAACGTCCCCGCGTGCGCACCACTGAGGATTATCTCAGCACGCGGCGCGACCATTGACGCGAACTTGCGCCACTGAGCCCTTTAAACCCGCGCGCGTAGCAGGCACCATACAGGCGCGTGACCTGACCAGGCCAACCACCAGACCAACCAAGGAGTAGACCCGCGTGTCCATCACCCGCGACGCCGTCCTCGACGCCCTGAAGACCCTGAAAGACCCCGTGAGCGGCAGCGATATCGTCGCCGCAGGCATCGTCCGCGCCCTCACCATTGAGGGCAGCAATGTGCGGTTTGTGCTGGAAATTGACCCGGCCAAATCCGAGGCCTACGCGCCGGTGCGCGATCAGGCCGAGGCACTGGTGAGCAACCTCGCCGGGGTTGAGAAAGTCTCGGCCCTGATGACGGCGCATAGCACCAAAGCCCCGCCGGATCTCAAACCCAACAAACCCGCAGAGCCGCAAGGCCCGCAAAAGATCCCCGGCATCGCAAAGATCATCGCGGTCGCCTCGGGCAAGGGCGGCGTCGGGAAATCCACCGTTTCGGCCAACCTTGCCTGTGCCCTCGCGCAGGCTGGCAAACGCGTAGGCCTCTTGGATGCGGATGTCTACGGCCCCTCGCAACCGCGCATGCTCGGTGTCTCTGGCCGCCCGGCCAGTCCCGACGGCAAAACCATCCTGCCACTGCGGAATCACGGCGTCACCATGATGTCGATCGGTCTGATGACCAATGACGATCAGGCCGTGGTCTGGCGCGGCCCGATGCTGATGGGCGCGCTGCAACAGATGATGATGCAGGTGCAATGGGGGGCACTCGATGTGCTGATCGTGGACCTGCCGCCGGGCACCGGCGACGTGCAGATGACACTGGCGCAAAAGGCGCAGGTGGACGGGGCGATTGTGGTCTCCACCCCGCAGGATGTGGCCCTGATTGATGCCCGAAAAGGAATTGATATGTTCCACAAGCTGAACGTGCCGATCCTCGGCCTCATTGAGAACATGTCGACCCACATCTGTTCCAACTGCGGCCATGAGGAGCATATCTTTGGCCATGGCGGCGTTGCGGCAGAGGCTGAGAAACTGAACGTACCACTCTTGGCAGAGGTGCCCTTGCATTTGGATGTGCGTTTGGCGGCGGATGGCGGCGCGCCCATCGTGGTCTCCAAACCCGACAGCACACAGGCTCGTGCCTTTCAGGACATCGCCGCAGCCCTCGTGGAGCGCGGCGTCGTATGAGCGAGACTGTCACCTTCCCTCCTCTGATGACGGGCGAGGCCGCAGGTTCGGGACAGGACCCGTTTGATCTCGCCTGCCAGAAGGCCGAGCTGGGCGTCGATGCCGGGCTTGTGGTCTATGACCTCGGCACTGACGTCTTGCGCGCCGCACTGGTGCTCGCGCCCGAAGTGCCGCTGGCCAAGGCCATGGCGATGCTGCCCGTTTGCGGCCTGGGCTTTCAGAACGCCCTTGGCGCGCTGGCCCCGCCCGAAGTTGCCGTGCATCTGGACTGGGACGGTGGTTTGTTGATCAATGGCGCGCGATGCGGAAGCCTTCGCATCGCGGCCAGTACCGATGCACCCGACGCCCAGCCGGACTGGCTGGTTGTGGGCTTGGACCTGCCGCTCTGGCCTGCGGGCGACGGGGGTGACACACCGGATCAAACCGCGCTCTATGCCGAAGGCTGCGCCGATGTGGCTGCACCGCGCCTGCTGGAAAGCTGGACCCGCCACTGCCTGCATTGGATCAACCGGTGGGACGAAGGCGAACTCAAAGCGCTTCATACAGAATGGCGCGGGCTTGCGCATGGCATCGGCGAAGACCGCCAGCAAGCCGGGCTGAGCGGGACCTTCCTTGGCGTCGATGAGGATTTCGGCATGCTCCTGCGCGACGACACAACAACCCATCTGATCCCGCTCACCACTGTTCTGGTGCAGGACTGACAGGAGAAAGACGCGATGAAACTGGCCCGTGCCATTCATTTTGACGAAAGCGACATGAACGTCTTTGCCAGCCCCGCCCGTACCGGGGAATGGTGTATTTCCGGCGGGTTTGAGTTCTCCAACTGGAGCGAGGGCGACCTTGTTGGCAAGCAGCGTCAGGCCTTTGCCAATGGCTGGATGGGGCTGGAGACCGCGGGTCGGGTGACATTCGTCGCCGTGACCCAGATCGAGGCCGAAGAAGTCACCACACTGATCGAACAGCTCGCCCGGCATTTCATGGAGATCTATGGCGCGCCGGATATGGCAAGCGCCCGCCCCGTGGCCGAAGCCGAGATCGACCATATGGCAGAGCTTTGCGAGGATCACGCTCCCAACACACTGCTGACAGTGGCGCGAGACCTAACCGAGGCTGGCGTGCGCGAGAGTTTCCGCGTGATCGAAGCCCAATCCGCGGGGCTAGAGCAATTCGCCATCCATGTGACGGACGACTGAACCACGGTGTCACCGGCGATCACCAAACGCGATAACGCATTAAGGTTTCCGCATCTATTGCGCAGTAGCTTTGCGCCAACCACGTTTGTTTAGGACATCTTTCATGCTGAAATCTATCGCTGCGGCGCTCGCCTTGTCTCTGATGGGCGGCCTCGCACAGGCCTCGACGCTGTTCCTTGAGGCCGGCAACTGGGCAGCGGTCTACAAGGGCAACACCTGCCACGTCTATACGCTCTCCTCCGCGCGTGACACCTCCGGCTATCTGGAGTTCACGTTCGAAAACAACGGTCTGAATGCCACCTTCGACTATATCTACACGCCTTACGGCCCTGAAGAGGTCGAGGCCCCCTGGGATGAGGCTGCGGATAGTGTGACGCTCTATCTGGGGGATGAGCCGGTGTGGTTTGGTGACGAGATGTTTTTCTACACCGCACCGGGCTTCACCTATGGTGCGAGCCTGACACCGGGCTTCATCTCTGAATTGATCGGCGCCATGCTCGCCACCAAGGGCGATTTTGGATTTGCGGTGGATCGCGCAGCCGAAGGTGAAACCTGGCTCTACGGTGGTTTTTCCCTCTCCGGGCTGGATCAGGCCTTGGCCAAAGCGGGCGAGATGTGCCAATTCGACCCGCGCGCCCTGCCGCAATCCTGACGGGCGCGCGCCTTGGTTCAACTGGGTGGCTCCTTTGGGCCCACCGTCAGAGACAGCCGCGCGGGATGACCTCGGTCCACTCGCGCGTCAGCACCACCTCTTCGCCCTCATAGGCTTTGATCCCGCGCCAGAGGGTGAAATTCTCGGTGTCGCAATGCATCGAACTGTCGGTCTCGATCCGCACGCCCCAGTCCTCCTGATCGCCTTCGCCATCGCGGCCAAAGTTGAAGACCCAAGCACAGTCAAACCGCGCGCTGGCCGGATCATCGGGGTGGATCGCATAGCGCATCCGCACGTTACTGGCGACACGCTGGCCATGGGTCAGATCCTGCGCCGCGCCATAGCTGTCAAAGCTCTCCAGCACATGGGTCCCGTCCGCTTCAACACGTGTCTCGGCCTCGCCCCAGGGTTTTCCCAACACCTCGGCCTGATACTTCGGGTAGTCACGCGCCGCGCCCGGAGCCTGGGCCTCAATCTCAACCTCGACGCGGCGCTCCGGCAGGATCAGCGCGCACCCGTCCAGATGTAGCATGATCTCGGCAGCCTCCGGCGCGGGCCAGACAATCGGCCAATAGGAGGTCGACAGCGCCAGCCGCAATTGATGCCCCGCCAGCACCCGATGCGCGCATTCATTCAGCTCAAACTCCACCTCGTAGCGCTTACCCGGCTCCAGCCGCGTTGCCACCTCATGGCTGTCGTCATGGCACAGGTTGCGGGGGCGATAGGTGATGCGCTGCGACTGCCCAGAGGGTGCCACATCGCACAACCGCGCCACCACCTGCGCGACGGGTTTGTCGACACTGAAGGCCAGCCGCACCCGCGGACGGCCCAGGATCTCCATCGGGGCGAGCAGCGCGGTGCTGTCAAAACAGGTCGAGGCCCGATCATCCACGCTCTGGTCGCCGGGACGTTCATTGTCGATCCGGATACCGGGGCAGAAATAGCCGCCCGCCTGCCCAACGGTCGCAGGGCTTTGTACCCTCGCCGTACCCGCCTGCGGCTCGGGTGCAAATCCCCCCTCGGCCAGCGGCCAAACCATGTCCGCGACATTGGGCGAGGGCCACTGCGCTTCGGCCACCCAACGGCCGTTCTGTGGCAGGTTTTTCGGGCTTGGCGCGGTAAACTCCTGCATAAAGACCCGGTAGTCGGGCAAGGCCTCTGCCCCGGCGTCCTCCCCTTTGAGGTATTGATCAAACCAGCGCAGCACCTCGCCATGAAAATCCGCCGCCTCAATCTGAGAGATATGGGCATAGCGGTGTTCCCACGGCCCCATCAAGGCCTTGGCCGGAGCGCCGGTCATCTTTGCAGCCAGCGCAGGCGGAGCGTTCACATAGGCATCGGCCCAGCCGGTGATTGCCAGCACCGGCGCCTCGATCGCGGACCAGTCTTCACAGACCGATCCATGTTTCCAGAACGCATCCCGCGTCTGATGGCGCAGCCAATCCGCCGCCATAAAGGGCAGATCATTGATCCGACCCAACCATTCCGCGCGCCAATCCGGGCGCAGTTTCGGATCCAGAGGCCGGGTCATATAGGCGAACATCTGGCTCGCCCAGTTCTTGTTATCGCTGAGCAGGCAGCCCCCCATATAGTGGATATCGTCAGCATAGCGATCCACGGTGGAGGCCACTGAAACCACCGCTTTCAGGGCCTCCGGTCGGCGATAGGCCATTTGCAAGCCATTGAACCCGCCCCAGGAAATCCCGATCATCCCGACCTTGCCCGTCGACCAGGGCTGCTGCGCGATCCATTCCAGCACTGCCTCACCATCCGAGAGTTCCTGCTCGGAGTATTCGTCATCAAAGCGCCCGTCGCTGTCACCGGAGCCGGCGATATCCACCCGCACACAGGCATAGCCATTGGCAGCAAACACCGGATGCGTGGTGGCGTCGCGTGGGGCTGTGCCATCGCGTTTGCGGTAGGGCAGATATTCAAGGATCGCCGGAAACGGGCCTGCGCCCGCAGGCTGCCACATCCGCGCCGCGAGTCTGCGCCCATCGGGCAGCGGAATCCACAGATGTTCGGTCACGGTGATGGGAGTCTGCGCGGACATGTCGGCCTCGTTTCGTTATGCGTTTGGGCAGAGTGTGCGCGAAATCCGGACAGCGCGAAACTGCGCACTTGTACGCGGGATGATGCAGATGTACGCACAGTCGCGTCACATCACGAAAGCTCGGACCATGCGCACGGCCTTCAGTCAGAATTTACGGTTTCTCTGCGCCGAGGCCCCCTCGATCGCGCAGATCTGCCGCGAGATCGGCCTCAACCGGCAACAGTTCAACCGCTACCTTTCGGGAGCCGGACTGCCCTCGGCGCATAACCTGCGCCGCATCGCGCGTCATTTCGACGTAGGTGAGGCCGATCTTTTTACGGATCCCGATCACTTCGCAGCCGCGCGTCACCCGACCACCGCACCCAAGCTCCCCGCGCCGCTCTTGCATATCGGCACGGGCTTTGCCGATCAGGCCCGCCCCCTGCGCCGGTTTCTCGGCACCTATCATGGGTATTTTTGCACGCCCACATGGCCCGGACAGGTGCTGCGCTCGCTGATCCATCTCAAAGAGGTCGATGGCTATGTGGTAAGCCACACATTTGAGCGCGCCCACGCAAGTGACGGCAGTATCCGGCAGCGCAGCACCTATCTGGGGCTGGTTGCAGAACGCGGCGGACGGTTGTGTCTGACAGAGCGCCCCCGCAACTCCGTCGGCGCTCTCTCAGAGACGATATTGATGCCGGAACACCCGCATCAAATCTCTTATCTGCAAGGGCTGGTGGTGGGGGTCTCTGCCGGGGCCAACCGCCGCCCGTTTTCCACCCGCACGGTCTGGGTGCGGCTTGAGGAAAAACGCACTGCGCGCGAGGCTCTTGCTGATGTCGGTGCCCTGCCAAAGGATAGCCCGCGCCTCGACCCCAAGGTGCGGCGTCTGCTGGGCGATGAGGTGCCTTTAAGTGTGACGCTCGACGCCTATCCGCCCAGTTAGTCTGTCTTGCGCGGCAACACGGGCGCCGAGCGATCAAGCGCCAGTTCCGCATCCGAAAACACCCAAGGTCCCCGCACGCCCGGCACGCCTTCGGGCGCGATTTGCATCTGTCGATGTTTGATCTGCGCGTCGTCGAACGCCTGCCCGATGGTGTTGATCGGCCCCGCCGGAACGGTCGCGGCCTCCAATGCGGCAAGCAGATCCGCCTGGCTCCACTGTGCCAGCGCCGCCGCCAGCATCGGCGTCAGATCACCCCGGTTTGCGACCCGCAGCTGGTTGGTGAGAAAACGGGGATCATCCTTGAGACCTCCAAGGTTCAGCACATCGCACAGCCGCGTGAACTGACTGTCATTGCCGACCGCAAGGATCACATGCCCGTCGCGCACCGCCATCACCTGATAGGGCGCGATATTGGGGTGTTCATTGCCCATACGGGTGGGGCTGTTGCCCGTCACCAGATAGTTCATATTCTGGTTCGCCAGCATGGCCGTGGCACAATCCAGCAGGGACATATCGATATGCTGTCCCCGTCCGGTCCGGTGCCTCTGCTCGACTGCGGCCAGAATGCCGATGCTGCCGTATAGCCCCGTCACCACATCCGTGATCGCGACGCCCACCTTTTGCGGCTCACCCTCCGCTGCACCAGTGATCGACATCAGCCCCGACATGCCTTGCAGCAGGAAATCATAGCCCGCGCGGCTGGCATAAGGCCCATCCTGCCCAAACCCCGTGACCGAGCAATAAATGAGCCGCGGGTTCACCTCAGCGAGGCTTTCGTAATCGAGGCCATATTTCGCCAGTCCGCCGACTTTGAAGTTCTCGATCAGGATATCTGCGCCCGCAACCAGATCGCGGACCTTGGCCTGCCCCTCTGGCGTGCGAAAATCTGCGGTGACACATGTTTTGCCCCGGTTGGCGGCATAGTAATAGGCCGCGGTCTTGTCTCCGTCCCGCTCCACAAAGGGCGGCCCCCAGCGACGTGTGTCATCGCCTTCGGGGCTTTCGACCTTCACCACCTCCGCACCCAGATCCGCCAAGGCTTGTCCAATCCACGGACCGGCGAGAATACGGGCGAGTTCCACCACCTTGAGACCTTGAAGCGGAGTCATGCTGAAATGTCCTTTGCAAGTTAAACACTTGGTCCTGTGCATAGCCGACCCGATCGCCAAAGGCCAATCCCATTGCGCAGAGACTACAAGACACGCCCGCCAGAGAGCACCCGCAGCGCACCGCAGGTGCGCTGCCGGGCCCAACGGGTTTGACGGCATTTTCAATGCAGGCAAACCGGGCGGGAGCGTCCCCGCTTTCTTGATTTGCCTATTTTACTGGCAAATCAGCTTGTTTCGCTCAAAATATCAACACAGCGATAGGCCGCCTCCCTTACAGACTGCGCTCCTGATAGCGCCACGCCCTCCGCCCTCGCAAAGTTGGTGAGGACGCACAGATACACGCCGCTATCTTATTTGCAGTGTCTCAGGGCGGTATTCAGGGAGAGCGCGATCACGCATATCGCACATATCACGCCCGGGTCTCACAACCCGATCACGGCTGCCCCGGAACAGCAGCCCCGCGCCATGGGTCACGCGCATGTCGGCAGCAAGTTGCGTCCTGACGGCACGGTCGCATTGGATACGCTGCATCAGTCCGGAGCGCTCAAACTGCTGTTTCCCACGGGCAGGCAGACGCTGGAAGCCGTGGCCGTGAACACCGCAGGCGGCATTACCGGTGGCGACCGGTTTTCCCTGAGCGCCAAGGCCGGAGAGGATAGCCAGTTGACCCTCACCACCCAAGCCGCCGAACGCGCCTATCGCGCGCAACCCGGACAGACCGGGCAGATGACCACACACCTGAGCGTCGCCGCGCGTGCCCGCCTCAATTGGTTGCCACAGGAAACCATCCTCTTTCAGCGCAGCGATTTCACCCGGAGTTTGCACGCCGATCTGGCCGAGGACGCACGACTCTTGCTGGTGGAGCCGCTGGTGTTTGGGCGCGCCGCAATGGGCGAGGCGCTTACATCCGTCCGGTTTCGCGATCACATCCAGATCCGGCGCGCGGGACAGCTTATTTATCGCGATGCAATCCACCTGCAAGGCGATCTGGCCGCGCAGCTTAACAGTCCGGGCGTTGCGGGCGTCCTGTCGGCCCGCTGCAGTGCGATGGCGACCCTCCTGCTGGCTGCACCAGAAGCAGAGGCCACGCTGGGGTGGCTGCGCACTCACCTGCCGGACGGTAACGACGCCCTCGGCGGCGCCTCGCTCCTCGCCCCCGATCTACTGCATATGCGGCTCTTGGCGGTGGATAGTTTTGTCCTGCGCCAGAGCCTTCTGCCCCTTCTTGACAGGCTGACCGAGGGTGGCCTGCCCCGTTGCTGGAGACTTTGACCATGAAAGCGCCACATCGATGAACCTGACCCCGAGAGAAAAGGACAAACTTCTGGTCGCCATGGCCGCAGAGGTCGCGCGCAAGCGGCTCGCCCGCGGGGTCAAACTCAACCACCCCGAGGCGATCGCGCTGATCACCGATGCCGTGGTCGAGGGCGCACGCGATGGCCGCTCCGTCGCAGAGATGATGCAGGCCGGGGCCGAAGTCATCACCCGCGCAGACTGCATGGCGGGCGTGCCCGAGATGATCCACGAGGTTCAGGTCGAGGCCACCTTTCCCGACGGCACCAAACTGGTGACCGTGCATAACCCCATTCGCTGACTGATCGCTTTCCAAGGACTGACCGACATGAAATCCCGTATTGCTCTTTCCCTCGCTGCCCTGCTGACCGCCAGCCCTGCCTTTGCGCATCTGGACCCGGCCGGGCATGGATCCTTCGCCGCTGGTGCCAGCCATCCGGTGTTCGGCCCGGATCATATCCTCGCCATGGTGGCGGTGGGCCTATGGGCCGTTGTGCAGGCGCGCCGCACGGGTGAGACCCGCGCACTCTGGCTGCTGCCGACCGCCTTTGTGGGCATGATGACGCTCGGGTTCCTTTTCGCCATGCGCGGCGTGGGCCTGCCCTTGGTCGAGCCGATGATTCTCGCCTCTGTCATGGTGCTGGGCGGTATGGCTGCGCTGGCCCTCCGGATGCCGCTTGCGGGAGCGGCGGCGATCACCGGGATTTTTGCGCTGTTTCACGGCCATGCCCACGGTGCGGAAATCGGTGCGGCCGAGGCCCTGCCGTATCTGGCAGGCTTTGCGCTCTCCACGGCTCTGCTGCACGCCGCCGGTGTTGCCGGTGGGCTGACCTTGGCGCAGCGCAGCGCCACCCTTCCCCGCGTCCTTGGGGCCTGCGTCGTTCTTGCAGGCACCGCGCTTGGGCTCGCGGGCTGAGGAGCGCTTCACATGATCCCCGGAGAGATGTTCCCCGCCAGTGGCGAATTGACCCTGAATCACGGAGCCGAGGCCCTCACCTTGATGGTTGCCAACACCGGCGACCGCCCGGTTCAGGTGGGCAGCCACTACCATTTTGCCGAAGCCAACCCGGCGTTAGAGTTTGACCGCTCCGCCGCCCGTGGCCTGCGTCTGGACATTGCCGCAGGCACCGCCGTGCGGTTTGAGCCCGGTCAGCGCCGCGAAGTGCAACTGATCCCGATTGGGGGTGCACGCCGGGTCTATGGGTTCAATGCTCAGGTGATGGGGGAGTTGTGATGGACGCGCTGAGGGCCGCGACCGAGCCTGGGTGGGCGCTGCTGCCTTCGATACTGAACGAGCCCTCACGCCCCAGTGCAGCGAGTTCGCCTGCCTCCACGATGCCAATGCGCCCTCCCTGGGGGAGGGTCGGATGCGGCCAGGTCTATCGTCCGGGCCGGTCATTTCGAGATCTCGACTTACCGATCTGCCTCGACAAGCAGGATCAGAAAAAGCTGAATATAGACACGAAAAGGCGCTCCTTGACGAAGGGTGCGCCGCATCGGCTCAGGAGCCTCGCAATCTTCACACATCACAAACTTCCCAAAGGCACGAGACACAGAACACCCGGTTCTCTGCCGTACGTTGACAAGAAAAACACCGCTATAACAGCAGGATAAACCCGACATGCCCGCCAAAATCTCCCGCTCTGACTATGCCGCCATGTATGGCCCCACCACCGGAGACCGCGTGCGGTTGGCCGATACTGACCTGATCATCGAGGTGGAGCGCGACCTCACCGGACCTTATGGCGAGGAGGTCAAATTCGGCGGCGGCAAGGTGATCCGTGACGGGATGGGGCAGGCACAGACCACACGCGCGGCGGGCGCGGTTGATACTGTGATCACCAATGCGCTGGTCCTTGATTGGACCGGCATCTACAAGGCCGACATCGGCCTGAAGGATGGGCGCATCCATGCCATCGGCAAAGCCGGAAACCCCGACACCCAGCCCAATGTAACCATTATCGTTGGCCCCGGCACCGAGGTGATCGCGGGCGAAGGGCGCATCCTCACGGCGGGCGGGTTTGACAGCCACATCCATTATATCTGCCCACAACAGATCGAGGATGCACTGCACTCTGGCCTCACCACCATGCTAGGCGGAGGCATCGGGCCAGCGCATGGCACTTTGGCCACCACCTGTACTCCCGGTGCCTGGCACCTTGGTCGTATGATGCAGGCCGCAGATGCGTTTCCGATGAACCTCGCCTTTGCTGGCAAAGGGAATGCCTCGCTGCCGGCTGCCATCGAGGAACAGGTGAATGCGGGCGCCTGCGCGTTGAAGCTGCACGAGGACTGGGGCACCACCCCCGCCGCCATCGACTGCTGCCTCGGTGTTGCCGATGCGATGGATGTGCAGGTGATGATCCACACCGATACGCTCAATGAATCGGGTTTTGTCGAACATACCGTAAAGGCCATGAAAGGCCGCACGATCCATGCCTTTCACACCGAAGGCGCAGGCGGTGGCCATGCCCCCGATATCATCAAGATCTGCGGCGAGGAGCATGTGCTGCCGTCCTCGACCAACCCGACGCGGCCCTTCACTGTGAACACACTCGAAGAACACCTCGACATGCTGATGGTGTGTCACCACCTCGACAAATCCATCCCCGAAGATGTGGCCTTTGCTGAAAGCCGCATTCGCCGTGAAACCATCGCGGCCGAGGACATCCTGCACGATATGGGGGCGTTCTCGATCATCGCGTCGGACAGTCAGGCGATGGGGCGCGTCGGCGAGGTGATCATCCGCACATGGCAGACCGCCGATAAGATGAAGAAACAGCGCGGGCGGCTTTCGGATGAGGTCGGCGAGAACGACAATTTCCGCGTTCGCCGCTATGTGGCGAAATACACCATCAACCCGGCGATTGCGCATGGTATCTCGCATGAGATTGGCTCGATCGAGGTTGGCAAACGGGCCGATCTGGTGCTGTGGAACCCGGCGTTCTTTGGCGTGAAGCCGGAGATGGTGCTGATGGGGGGCACAATTGTTTGTGCCCAGATGGGCGATCCCAACGCCTCGATCCCGACGCCGCAACCGGTCTATTCCCGGCCCATGTGGGGGGCCTATGGTCGCTCGGTGGAACACTCCGCCGTGACATTCGTGTCAGAGGCGGCGCAGGCGGCTGGCATTCGGGACCAACTTGGCCTGGCAAAGCAAACGCTCGCCGTGAAGGGAACGCGGGGGATCGGTAAATCCGCGCTGAAGCTCAACGATGCGACGCCACATATCGAGGTCCACCCGGAAACCTATGAAGTGCGCGCAGACGGTGAATTGCTGACCTGTCAGCCAGCGGCGGAGCTGCCCATGGCGCAGCGGTATTTCCTGTTCTGAAGCGCACCCCAGCTGCGACCAAGAAATGGTCGCGCGGCGGCTCCCTTGGCCAAAACACGGCGAAAAATCGATCAAAGGCCCCATCATCATGCCGAAATATTCAGCAAAATCAGAATCTTCACCCCTTGCCTTGTCACAGACGCATGGCGGGAATGCGTCAACACTACCTACCTATTTGCTGCACCGCAGCTATATTGGTGTCACGGGAGAGACATTCTTGAACACAGGAGCACATCCCCATGGCATACGCATCGAACGCTCAAACACGCGCCCCCTTCAATCCGCTGGGCCTGATCGCAGGCTTTTTCCGCGCGATTGGCAACGGTCTGGTTCACCTCGCAGAATCCAACCATCGTGTGAACCGCGCCCGCACTTTGATGGCGCTGTCCGACGAGGAATTGGCAAAGCGCGGCCTGAAGCGCGACGACGTTGTAAAACATGTCTTCTCGGACATCATGTACGTCTGAGCCTCTGCGCGCAGAGTTATCTGAAAACGACCACAGCGGGGGGCCTGTCATGAGCGCCCCCCGGCTGACCGCCCGCCACTACCACGGGCACCCGCATGACCAGAGCCCGCGCGACCGCGTGGTGCTCGACTATGACGCCCGTTTTCTGCGTCGCAAGGTGCTGACCTGCGACAGCGGTGAGCGCCTGCTGGTTGATCTGCCCAATACGACTTCGCTCGATCATGGCGGCGTTCTTCTGCTGGAGGGCGGCGGCGAGGTGCTTGTGGTCGCAGCCTCTGAGCCGCTGCTGGAGGTCACCGCAGAGCACCTACCAAGAATCGCCTGGCACATCGGCAACCGCCACACCCCCTGCCAGATCGAAGACACCCGCCTGCTGATCCAGCGAGATCATGTGATCCGGGCGATGCTCGACCACCTCGGTGCCACTGTGCGCGAGGTTGATGAGCCGTTTACCCCGGAAGGCGGCGCATATGGCCACGGGCGCACCCATGCGCATGAACATGGGCATACGCATCATCACGGCCACGCCGATCACGACCACAGCCATGAGCACTGAGGCCACGCTTTTGTTGATGCAATGGCTGTCGCCTGCCTATCCGGTGGGGGCTTTTGCCTATTCACACGGGCTGGAGTGTGCGGTGGCAGAGGGGCACGTCAGAGATGGCAACGAGTTGTCCCGGTGGCTTACCGACCTTCTGACCCATGGGGGCGCACGCTCTGATGCGGTGCTGCTGTCCTGTGCCTATCGGGCAGAGACGGCGGCGGACCTGTCCGAGATCGACGCCACCGCCCGCGCGTTTTGCTCCACGGGCGAGCGCCTGCAAGAAACCGACCTGCAAGGTGCTGCGTTTTGCCGAACCACAGCCGCCACCTGGGGCAATGACCTTGCGCGGCTCACCTATCCGGTGGCGGTGGGATGTGCCGCGCGGCAACATGACATCCCGCTGGATCTCACCGTGCAGATGTATGTGCATGCGTTTCTCGCAAACCTCATCGCCGCTGGCCAAAGACTTCTGGCGCTCGGTCAGACAGACGCGCAGCAGCGCCTCTCCGCTCTCTCGCCGCAATTGCGTGACACAGCCGGAGCCGCCTTGTCCTGCACGCTAGACGATCTCTTTGGTGCAAGTTTTGCCGCAGACATCGCATCCATGCGCCATGAAACCCAATATTCAAGGATCTTCCGCTCATGACCTCGAAGACCACTTCGCACAATGGCCCGCTTCGCGTTGGGATCGGAGGCCCCGTGGGTGCAGGTAAAACAACCCTGACGGCGCAGCTTGCTCGCGCGCTGAAGGATCATCACTCCATCGGTGTGATCACCAATGATATCTACACACAGGAGGACGCCGAGGCATTAATGCGGCAGCAAATCCTGCCGCAGGACCGTGTGATTGGCGTCGAAACCGGAGGCTGTCCGCATACGGCGATCCGCGAGGATGCTTCGATCAACCTCGCGGCCGTGGCCGAGATGCAAAAGCGCCACCCGGAGGTCGAGATCGTGCTGATCGAGAGCGGTGGAGACAACCTCTCTGCGACGTTTTCACCGGAACTGGCGGATGTGACGCTTTATGTGATCGACGTCGCAGCGGGCGAGGAAATCCCCCGCAAGGGCGGCCCCGCCATCACCCGGTCCGATCTGTTGATCATCAACAAGACCGATCTGGCACCACATGTGGGGGCATCTCTTGAGGTGATGGAACGCGACGCCACCCGGATGCGCCGGGGGCTGCCATTTGTCTTTACTGCGATGCGCCACGGAGACGGGGTCGAGGCGGTCTTGCATCATCTCTTTGAGATTGGTGGCATCGACTCGGGCGCGCTCGTCCCACCCAAACCGTGAGTACGCCGCCCGGGTAAAACCCGTTGCGACGTCTCACGAGGTAACTCAGATGCGCTTGGCGCACTCAAACGACACAGTAACGATCAAAGGATCTGAGTGTCCAGCGCTTGCGTCAGTTCCACGCCGTGTGCCTTATCGGCACAAAATCCGCCGTCTGCATAAGTTTTGGTCAGGCTAACGCCAACAATCAGCACAGCCAGGGCAAAGGTTTTAATGTGTTGGATCATATCGGTATCCTCTGGCGATAAGGGCGATCAATTGCCCTTTCTGCGAATAAGGTAACGCGATCTGAAAACGCGCAATATGAAGCGCTTCACACAAGTTGCAAAAAACTGCCCAGTCGTCTTGGTCCATCTCTAACGGCGTGCCATACAGATCGCGACGCAAACACGCTAAAGCAGAGTTTTGCAGCGCCAGCGCGCCTGTGACATTCCCTTGGACACTGCCGGCATGTTGCAAGAGTGTGAAATTTTAGAAATAGAACTGGCATTGTTAGCGCTAACTTGGCATATAGGCCGCGAAACGGATCCCGCGCGCGGTCGCCGGTCGCGCAGCCATCCCGATGCGATCCACGAGGAGCCGACTTGATGAGTGACATTTGGCAGCAACTCTCTGCCCACCGGGCCACAACCGAGACCACACCGCTGACCGATCTCTTTGCAAAAGATGCCGATCGGTTTGAGCGATACTCGGTCTCTGTCGACGATCTGTTGTTGGACTACTCCAAGACCGCGCTTGATGACACCGCGCGCGCGTTGCTGATACAACTGGCGGAGGGCGCGGACCTTGCGTCAAAGATTGATGCATTGATGTCGGGCGAGAAGATCAACACGACAGAGGGCCGCGCGGTGCTGCACACCGCCCTGCGCGCCCCGGCCGATGCGGTGATCGAGGTGGACGGCGAAAACGTGGTGCCCAGCATTCAGAACGTGCTGGCGCGGATGGGTGAGTTTGCAACTGCCCTGCGCGATGGCACCTATGCCACCAAAACCGGCAAGGCGTTTACAGATGTGGTGAATATCGGCATCGGCGGCTCTGACCTTGGTCCCGTGATGGCGACATTGGCGCTCGCGCCCTATCACGACGGGCCTGCGTGCCATTTTGTCTCCAATGTGGACGGCGCGCATATTCATGATGTGTTGGCGGGGTTGAACCCTGAGACCACATTGATCGTGATCGCCTCAAAAACCTTCACCACCATCGAGACGATGACCAACGCCCAGACCGCCATCACATGGCTACAAGGCACGCTTGGCGAAGATGTCTCGGCGCATCTGGCGGCGGTATCGACTGCGTTGGACAAGACCGCCGCGATGGGCATTCCCAACGCCCGTGTCTTTGGCTTTGCCGACTGGGTGGGCGGGCGCTATTCCATGTGGGGGCCGATTGGTCTGCCAATCATGATCGCCGTGGGGCCAAAGGCATTCCGCGCGTTCCTTGATGGCGCGGCGGCGATGGATGAGCATTTCCGCAATGCGCCACTGTCTGAAAACCTGCCCGTGCTTCTGGGGCTGATCGGTGTCTGGCACAACAATATTTGCGGCTATGCTTCGCGCGCGGTGCTGCCCTACGATCAGCGGCTCTCCCGCCTGCCGGCCTATTTGCAGCAGCTCGATATGGAGAGTAACGGCAAATCCGTCGCGCTGGATGGCACCCCCCTGCCCCGCGCCTCTGGTCCCGTTGTGTGGGGCGAGCCGGGCACCAACGGTCAGCATGCGTTTTATCAGTTGCTCCATCAGGGCACGCAGGTTGTCCCCACCGAGTTCCTGATCGCCGCCACAGGTCACGAGTTCGATCTGGCCCATCAGCACAACCTCTTGAAGGCCAATTGCCTCGCCCAGTCCGAGGCGCTGATGCTGGGGCGGTCCTGGGAAGAGGCGCGCGAGATCGCTGAAAAACGTGGCTTTAGCGGCGTTGACGCTGACCGGATGGCCGGGCATCTCAGCTTTCCCGGCAACCGTCCCTCGGTGACCATTGCCTATCCCAAACTGACGCCTTTCGTGTTTGGCCAGATCGTTGCGCTATATGAACACCGTGTGTTCACCGAAGGCGTGATCTGGGGGATCAACTCCTTTGACCAATGGGGCGTCGAGTTGGGCAAGGAATTGGCGACCCGCCTCCTGCCGATGGTCGAAGGGGCAGATGCATCCCCAAAAGATGCCTCCACCCGTGGCCTGCTGGCCAAGCTTTCAACCTGACCCGCCAACCAAGAGGAAGACAATTATGGTATCCCGCGTCATCCCCGTAGACAGTTTCGACTTCGTCTTGTTCGGCGCCACCGGCGACCTTGCACGGCGCAAGATCCTGCCGAGCCTGTTCCACCGGTTCCAGATCGGCCAGTTCGACGACACCAGCCGCATCATCGGGGCGTCACGCTCCAAGATGGATCAGGGCGAGTTCCAGACCCTCGTGGGCGATGCGCTGAAGGAATTCGGCGACATCCCCGCCGATGCGGAGCCCGATGTGGAGCGGTTTCTGGCGCTGCTGGACTATGCCTCCGTCGATGCCAAAGGAGATGGCGGCTGGTCCGACCTCGGCAGCAAACTGCGCAATGGCGTGGTGCGGGCGTTTTACCTCTCGGTTGCGCCTTCGCTCTTTGGTGACATTGCCGGGCGGCTCAAATCCACAGGCATTGCGGACGACCTAAGCCGCATCGTGGTGGAAAAACCCTTTGGTCACGATCTGGCCTCGGCTCAGGCGCTGAACGCGGCCCTGCGCGAGCACTTTGAAGAAAGCCAGATCTACCGGATCGACCACTACCTTGGCAAAGAAACGGTGCAAAACCTGATGGCGCTGCGCTTTGCCAACTCCCTCTTTGAGCCGCAGTGGAACTCGCACCACATCGACCATGTGCAGATCACCGTCTCCGAGAGCATCTCTGTGGCGGGGCGTGGTGAATACTACGACAAATCCGGCGCGATGCGGGATATGGTGCAAAACCACCTGATGCAGCTTTTGTGTCTCACCGCGATGGAGCCGCCCTCGACCTTTGAGCCCAATGCTGTGCGCAATGAGAAACTCAAGGTCATCGAAAGCCTTGAGCCAGTTCCTGCGGATGACATCGTACGTGGCCAGTATCGCGCCAAGGCGGGAGGAGATGGCTATCTCGATCACGCAGGTGACCCGCATTCGCGCACCGAGAGCTTTGTTGCGATGAAGGTCGAGGTCGCGAACTGGCGATGGGCGGGCACACCGTTTTATCTGCGCACCGGCAAATGCCTGCGCGAGCGGGTGTCGGAAATCGCCGTCTACTTCCGCAAGCCGCCGCATAATATCTTTGGCGAGGACAACGCCATTGATGGCAATATGCTGGTTATTCGCCTGCAACCGGACGAGGGCATCACGCTCAAGACCACCATCAAGGACCCCGGCCCCGGCGGTATGCGCCTGACCTCTGCCGATCTGGACATGACCTTTGCCGACAGTCTGCCCGAGGCCGGTCGCCCGCAGGACGCCTATGAGCGCCTGATCATGGATGTGATCCGCGGCAACCAGACCCTGTTCATGCGTGGTGACGAGGTCGAGGCCGCCTGGACTTGGGCCGATCCCATCATCAACGCGTGGGATAATTCGACCCGCACGCCACAACCCTACGATCAGGGCGGCTCCGGTCCCGAAGACGCGCTTTTGCTGCTGCACCGTGACGGTCGCCGCTGGCGCGCTATCGGCGCCTGACCCTGTTGTAAGATCTGAAAAGGAGGCACGCCAATGTCGCTCAATGCCACACTCGCCGCCGTCACCGACCGTATTATTGAACGCAGCCGTCCCACGCGCGAGGCCTATCTTGACCGGATGCGCGCCGCCGCCTCCAAAGGCCCCGCACGCGCGCACCTCAGCTGTTCCGGTCAGGCCCATGCCTATGCTGCCACCGGCCCGGATCAGGAAACACTCGCCACCGGCACAGGCGGCCACCTCGGGATCGTCACTGCCTATAACGACATGCTCTCGGCACATCAGCCGTTTGAGACCTATCCGATGTTGATCCGCGACGCCGTGCGCGAGGCGGGCGGCACCGCGCAGGTGGCAGGCGGCGTTCCGGCCATGTGCGATGGCGTCACGCAGGGCGAAGCAGGCATGGAGCTGTCGCTGTTCTCGCGTGACAGCATCGCAATGTCCGTAGGCATCGCGCTGTCACACAATGTCTTTGACGCCGCTGTCTTCCTCGGCGTCTGTGACAAAATCGTCCCCGGGTTGGTGATTGGCGCGCAGGCCTTTGGCCATCTGCCAGCAGTATTCCTGCCTGCGGGGCCGATGACGTCTGGTCTCTCGAATGACGAAAAAGCGCAGATCCGCCAGAAGTTTGCAAAGGGTGAGATCGGACGAGATGAGTTGTTGAAGGCCGAAATGGCTGCTTACCATGGCCCGGGCACCTGTACGTTTTATGGCACCGCCAATACCAACCAGATGCTGATGGAGTTCATGGGGCTGCACCTGCCCGGCTCCTCCTTCGTCAATCCCGGCACCGAGCTGCGCGATGCGCTGACCAAAGAGGGGGCGAAGCGCGCGCTGTCGCTTTCGGCGCTTGGCAATGACTACACGCCGACCTGCGATATCCTTGATGAGAAGGCGTTCGTGAACGGTATGGTTGGGCTGATGGCCACCGGCGGCTCCACCAACCTGCTGATCCACCTGATCGCCATGGCACGGGCCGGCGGGATTATCCTCGACTGGCAGGATTTCTCCGAAATCTCTGACGTGGTGCCACTGATCGCGCGGGTCTACCCCAACGGGCTGGCGGATGTGAATCACTTCCACGCCGCGGGCGGTCTGGGCTACATGATCGGCCAGCTGCTGGACGCCGGCTACCTGCACCCCGACACCAAAACCGTGACCGGTGAGGGTCTTGGCTCCTACCTGATGGAGCCGTTCCTTGATGCAGGCGCACTGACATGGCGCAAGGGCACCTCGGAAACGCTCAACGACAAGATCGTGCGCCCTGCTTCTGATCCGTTTCAAAAGACCGGTGGCCTTGCGCGCCTCACCGGCAACCTCGGTACCGGAGTAATGAAAATCTCCGCCGTCGCGGAGGAACATCGTGTGGTGGAGGCTCCTGTGCGTGTCTTCCACGATCAGGACGAGGCCAAGGCCGCCTTCAAGGCAGGCCAACTCGACAAGGGTGACGTGGTTATCGTGGTCCGCTTCCAGGGTCCCAAGGCCAATGGCATGCCGGAGCTGCACTCCATGACGCCTTTCCTGTCGATCATGCAGGGGCGCGGGCAGAAGGTAGCCCTTGTCACCGATGGGCGCATGTCCGGTGCTTCAGGCAAGGTACCTTCGGCGATCCATGTGGTGCCCGAAGCTCTCGACGGCGGCGCAATCGCCAAACTGCAGGATGGCGATGTGGTGCGGGTGGATGCGCTGAGCGGCGATCTGCAGGTACTGACCGAAGGCGTGCTCGACCGCCCCGCCGCCACCGCCGATCTGTCGTCTTATCAGCACGGCACCGGGCGCGAACTCTTCGCCCTGTTCCGCAATTCCGTGACCTCCGCCGATACCGGCGCAACCGTATTTGGAGTCTGATCCCATGGCCCTTACCCCGCAAGACGCCAGCAAACAGGCGCGCGAGATTTGCGCGCTGGCCCCCATCGTTCCGGTTCTCGTCGTCCACGATGTTGCACACGCCCGCCCTCTGGCCGAGGCGCTGGTGGCTGGTGGCCTGCCCGCACTGGAAGTCACCCTGCGCACCCCCGCAGCCCTCGATGTGATCCGCGAAATGGCGCAGGTCGAAGGCGGCGTTGTCGGTGCCGGTACGCTGGTCACTCCTGCCGATGTCACCGCCGCCGTTGCAGCGGGCGCCAAATTCGGTGTCTCCCCCGGCTCTACGCCGCTGTTGCTGGACGCCGCACTGGCCGCCGATCTGCCGATGCTGCCGGGTGCTGCCACCGCATCCGAAGCCATGGCGCTGCTGGAACTGGGCTATGACATGCTGAAGTTCTTCCCCGCCGAGGCCTCTGGCGGTGCCCCGGCGCTCAAGGCCATTGGCGCGCCTTTGCCGCAAATCTCATTCTGCCCCACCGGAGGCGTCAGCCCAACAAATGCCGACAGCTATCTGAGCCTGTCCAATGTGGTCTGCGCAGGTGGCAGCTGGGTCGCCCCCTCCAAATTGGTCGAGGCAGGCGACTGGAAAGCCATTGAAGAGCTTGCCCGCGAGGCCAGCCAGCTTTCACGCTAAGGCCTGCGCTTGATGGACTACACAAACCGGCGTGGCAGTCTCTCTGCCGCGCCGTTTTTTGCGCCTCACACCGCCCGACTGAGGCTTGACCCAAGCACAACGGCGCGACACCGTACGAGCGCGCCCGCCAAAGGAGACCTCATGACACAGATTTACACCGGAAGCTGCCTCTGCGGCACGATTGCGTTTGAGATCACGGGCAATGTTGCAGCCTTCTTCCTCTGCCACTGTTCGCGCTGTCGCAAGGGAACAGGCTCAGCCCATGCGGCAAACCTCTTTGCTCCCGGCGCGTCGGTCCGCTGGACACAAGGCAAAACAGAACTGCGTCACTACCAACACCACGGCAGCCGCCACCACCGTAGTTTTTGCGCCACCTGTGCAAGCCCGATGCCCCATGTGGGCAATGACCACATCGTGATCCCTGCCGGATGCCTCGACACCGCCCCCGATGTGCCAATCACCGCCGGGATCTGCTGGTCGGATCGTGCGGCATGGGTCGATGGCATTGCAGCGGCGCCAAAAATTGCGGGCTTGCCAGACGCCTAGGCGCAACCCAAAATTTTCGCTTGCCCTCAACCATAGTTGAGATCCGAAAACCGTCTCCACAGCTTCTATCGGAGACCACACATGCGAATTTTCCTTCTTGGTGCCACAGGTTCGATTGGCACGGCGGTCCTGCGCGAACTCCTGAGCGCGGGACATCACGTCACAGCACTTTGCCGGTCTGACACCGCTGCCAAAGCGGTGTCAGACCAAGGGGCCGCCGTTCAACGCGGTGATATGCGCCAGCCTGAGGAATGGTCAGAGGCCCTGAAAGGTCAGGATGTCGTGATCCACGCCGCGATTACATTCGATGATGAGATGGTCGCGGCGGATCGCACCGTGGTCGACACGATTCTCTCCGCCGCCGACCACCGTTCTACGCCTTTGCGCGTTGTCTATACCGGCGGGTGCTGGCTCTTTGGTGACACTCAGGGCCGCATCGCGACAGAAGACGATGGCTTCGCGCCGCTACCGGCTTTCAGTGCGATGCTCGATCATGCCCATTTGCTGATGAATGCGCCTGCCCTCGCAACCGCCACGCTACATCCTGCGATGGTGTATCACGAAGAAGGCGGCGTCTTTGATGGTATGCTTGCAGATATCAAAGCCAATCGCCCGGTTGAAATTTGGGGCAGCCCCGGCATTCGCTGGCCGCTGATCCACCGCACCGACCTCGCTGTTGCCTATCGCCTTCTGGCAGAGCGACCAGATCTCACGGGCCATTTCAATGCCGTGGCCCAAACTGGCGTCACTATCGGCGAGATTGCCGCTACGCTCTCCCGTTCTCACCATCACGATGGCCGTCAAACCTGCCTGCCGCGCATGGCCGTCCTCGCCCGCGAGGGGCACTGGGCCGAAGGACCAATGCTGGATCAAAGGCTCTCCTCCGCGCGTTTGATGCAGGCCTCAGGATGGTCACCACGATACAGTACACTCCAGCAGACCTTTCCACCGGTCTGACCCTCTCACGCCTCGACAGCAATTAAAGCGTCTTGCACGTCATACGGGAAAAAGAGTATCTCGGCCCTCTTGCGTAAAAGGAGGTCCAGATGCAGCGCGTGATGATCCTCGGACAACCCGGCTCGGGCAAGTCAACCCTTGCGCAAAAGCTCGGTCAGCGCAGCGGCTTACCTGTGTTTCACATCGACAAGATTCACTGGTCTGCGGGCTGGGTAGAGCGCCCCCGCGATGAGAAAACCCGCCTGTGCCTTGAAGTCCACGCGCGCCCGGCATGGATTTTTGAGGGCGGCCACTCGGCAACCTGGCCCGACCGGCTGGCGCGCGCCGATACCATCATCTGGCTCGACGTGCCGCTCGCGCTGCGCTTGTGGCGCGTCGTCAGACGTTCGCTGATCTATTGGGGTCGGTCGCGTCCCGACATGCCCGACGGCTGCCCCGAACAATTCAGTCTGGAGTTTTATCGCTTTATCTGGCGCACGCGCCACAGTTCGCGCTGTGCGATGCAGCGCCTGATCGACAATGCTCCGCCGGAAAAACACATCTACATCCTACAAAACCTGCGCGAGGTGGAGGCGTTTTTGAACGTACTCCCCAAAAGATCAGCCCCCACACAGCCGGACTAAACCCACTCCCAGTTTCACCTTTTTAAAATACCTCGGGGCGCACGAGGGGCAGCGCCCCTCGTCAGACAAAACTGTGCGCCGGGGCTTTGACCCGGCGCTCCGCTTAGTAGTCAGACACCAACAGATGCGTAGGCTCTGCATCCTCGTCGATCTGGCTGAAGCGTCCGATCTTCATCTCAAACACATTATCGGTGCGGTCATCATTCACGGTAGAGACCTCGCCAATCAGGCAATCACTGCCCTCCGCCCAAAACGCATGCCAAATTCCGGGCATCAATGTCACACTCTCGCCAGGCTCCAGCATCAGCTTACCCCCCGCAGGCAAGGTGCGTGCGATCCCATCGGTGGGCACAGTCACCGGTGCGACCCGGTCAATACCGCCTTCTTTATCGGGTGCGAACAATTCAATCACCAGCGTGCCGCCCCCCCTGTTGATGATGTCCTCCGCCTTGATGTTATGGCGATGCATCGGCGACAACTGGTCCTTGCGCGAAATCATGATCTTTTCCGCATAGAGCATCCCACGCCCGGCGCTCAGATCCTCGTGGCTGCCATTGCGCGCGGTGAACAGAAACAAGCCGAGTTCATCAAAACGCCCCTGCCCATAGTCGGTAATATCCCACCCCAAGCCGCGTGCCCGGATATCAGCCGCCTCAACCGCGCGCATCTGATCCGGGGACCAATGCGCAAAGGGGGGCAGATGCACCCCATGGCTTTTGATAAAAGACCAGCTTTGATCCAAAATTTCATTCACCTCAGAGCGTTTCATGCCCCGGTCTCCTTTATGTTTCAAAGGCGGATGCTGCACGCCAGATCAGATCTGCGGGCAGTCTGGCAGCATCAATGGCGCGCGCATTTGCCAGATCATTGCCCTGCGCCCGCGCAACAGCTGCCGCGTGATCCAGACCATGAACCAGCCAGCGCTGTATCAGCCGCGCTTCCAGTTCTTGGCTGGAAACTTCAAGTCGGATCGACACATCCCAAAGTGCTGCCACATCGCGCCAACCGGGCGCGTCAAATAGCAAATAATTGCCCTCAATGACTGCGACACGGCAGTCCGGCCCCACCTCTGCGGCGCCCGCAATGGCAATGTCGCGTTCCCGGTCAAACGCAGGATAGATCACATGATCCGCCTGTTTCAGCGCCTGACACAAACGCATAAATCCATCCAGATCAAAGGTCTCCGGCGCGCCTTTGCGTGCCAGCAACCCGCGTGTCTGAAGCAGGCGATTATCCAGATGAAACCCATCCATCGGCACCACCTCGGCCTTCAATCCGCGCGCTGTCAGCGCCTTGGCCAAAGGGGCTGACAACGTTGACTTCCCGCTGCCCGGTGCGCCAGACAGGGCCACCAACTGACGCCCCTGATGCGCGGTGTCGAGCTTTTCAATCACGCTTTGGCACAGCGCATCGATGGTCATGCGGCAGACAACTCCGGATCGGGTTCCTTTGCACCGGTCATATAAGCCACCGCATCCGACATTTCATGCTGTTTGGGGTCGATCACGCAGAGCCGCTTGCCCAGTCGATGCACATGAATGCGGTCGGCCACCTCAAACACATGCGGCATGTTGTGGCTGATCAGAATGATCGGAATGCCTCGCGATCTCACGTCCTGAATAAGCTCAAGCACCCGGCGGCTTTCTTTAACTCCAAGCGCCGCCGTCGGCTCATCAAGGATGATGACTTTAGAACCAAAAGCCGCCGCGCGCGCCACAGCTACGCCCTGACGCTGACCACCAGAGAGCGTTTCCACCGCCTGATTGATGTTCTGGATCGTCATCAACCCCAACTCATTGAGCTTTTCGCGGGCGACTTCTTCCATACGGCTGCGATCCAACTGTCGCAGGAATTGGCCGCGCCAGCCGGGTTTGCGCAATTCGCGCCCCATGAACATATTGTCAGCAATCGACAGCGCAGGCGACATGGCCAACGTCTGGTAAACCGTCTCGATCCCCGCCTCGCGCGCATCAATGGGCGAGTGGAAGTTCACCGGTTTTCCGTCCAGTTCCACAGTGCCCTCGTCCGGGATCACCGCGCCCGAGAGCGCCTTGATCAGGGTCGATTTTCCCGCGCCGTTGTCGCCAATCACCGCAAGGATCTCTCCCGGCATCAACTCAAAATCACAGTGATCGAGCGCAGTCACCTTGCCATAGCGTTTGACCAGATTGCGGCCTCTGAGAATGGGTTCCATTACACCGATACCTTTCTGATCCACTGGTCCACGGCCACGGCGGCGATGATCAGCACGCCGATGAGGAGATAGGTCCATTGCGCATCGGCACCAAGCAAACGCAAACCAAGGGTGAAGACACCAACGATGAGCGCGCCAAAGAAGGTGCCCAAGACCGAGCCCCGCCCGCCAAAGAGCGAGATCCCCCCGATCACCACTGCAGTAATGGATTCAATATTCGCAAGCTGGCCGGATGTGGGTGAAACCGACCCGATACGACCAATCAAAGCCCATCCCGCAAAGGCGCAGATCAGCCCCGAGAGCATGTAGACAGAGATCAATACCTTGTCGGTGTTGACACCCGACAACTCCGCCGCCTCCTTGTCATCTCCGACCGCATAGACGTGCCGCCCCCAAGCCGTGTGACGCAGCACATAAGCGAGGATCAGAACCAGCGCGATCATAAAGATGACCCCGTAAGTAAAGACCGCACCGCCCACTTTGAATTTCTCACCAAAGAACTGCAGGAACGCAGCCTTTTCCGCAATCTCCTGACTACGGATGGTTTCATTCGCGGAATAGAGGAAGTTTGACGCCAGCACGATCTGCCACATGCCGAGGGTCACAATAAAGGGAGGCAGCTTCATCTTGGCCACAAGCCAGCCATTAATATAGCCACAGAGCAACCCGCAGAGCAGCCCAAACGCCACACCCATGACCGGCGGCACACCATAACGGAAGGTGAATTGCCCCATCACCACCGATGAGAGCACCATAATTGCACCAACCGACAGGTCGATCCCCGCAGTGAGGATCACCAGAGACTGCGCACAGGCGACAATACCGACAATGCCCACTTGCTGCAGGATCAGGGTCATCGCGAAGGGGGAAAAGAACTTCGATCCCAAAAGCAGCCCAAAGATCACAATAGACATGACCAGCACGATCAATGGCACCAGAGAAGGCGTTACATGCAATGCGTGCTGAAATTTCTGAATGAAACTCTGCGGGCCATGGTCGAATTCGGCCACCTTGTCCGGACTTCCGGCAACCGCGGCTTCATAGCTCTGCGGGGTAGACATGATACTCCTCCAAATCACCCGCTGTGGCGGGGTTGGTCTTTGTTATTGTTATATTTTGGGGTGAAAGGGCGACGAATACGCGCCGCCCTGTTTCAAACATGACATTTTCTGGATCGAAGGCGCACTTCACCACACGGCCTGCGCCAAAGGGGTGGGACCAAATATGCCCCACCCTGTTCAGATCAGCCCCAGCAGAGGTTGGTGCCCTCAGTGGTATCGATGCTTTCGACACCCTTGACCGGCTTGTCAGTCACCAGTGCGACACCTGTATCAAAGAAGGCCTTGCCCGGGGTCGGTTCGGGTTTCACGCCCTCATCTGCCCATTTCTTGATCGCCTCAACGCCGAGCGAGGCCATCATCAGCGGATACTGCTGCGAGGTCGCACCGATCACACCGTCCTTGACGTTCTGCACACCGGGGCAGCCGCCATCGACAGAGACGATCAGCACGTCGTTTTCACGACCAATGGATTTCAGCGCCTCATAAGCGCCTGCCGCCGCAGGTTCGTTGATGGTGTAGACCACATTGATCATCGGATCTTTGGCGAGAAGGTTCTCCATCGCCTTGCGACCCCCCTCTTCGTTGCCTGCGGTCACATCGTTCCCAACGATACGCGGATCGGTCTCATCACCCCATTTATTGGGGTCGCCCAGATCAATGCCAAAGCCCTGAAGGAAGCCCTGATCGCGCAATACGCCCACTGTCGGCTGGCTGACGCCGAGGTCGAGCATCGCGATCTTTGCGTTTGCCGCCTCTTCGCCAAGCGAGGCCGCCGCCCACTGACCGATCAACTCACCTGCAAGAAAGTTATCGGTCGCAAAGGTTGCATCAGCGGCATCAATCGGGCTGAGCGGCGTGTCGAGCGCAATCACTACCAGACCGGCATCACGGGCCTGTTGAACAGCCGGAACAATCGACGAAGTGTCCGATGCCGTCAGCAAAATACCCTTAGCGCCATCAGCGATGCAGGTTTCAATCGCAGCCACCTGGGTTTCATGATCACCGTCAATTTTACCAGCAAAGGATTTGAGCTCCATGCCCAGTTCCTCCGCCTTGGCGGTCGCCCCTTCTTTCATTTTAACAAAGAACGGATTGGTGTCCGTCTTGGTGATCAAGCAGGCGGTCACCTTCTCATCGGCCTGCGCAGCACCCGCCAACAGGGCCGCACCAGCAATCGTGGTCAGCAAAAGTTTCTTCATGGTCTCCTCCCAGAAACAACAATCATACTCTGTGTATATGCATCGCTTAGCCCTCTTCTTCGCCGGGGCCCTCGCTGTGACTGACTGCATGAAAACCGTGATTCCACGTTTCTGTCAATAAATAAATAAAGTTGATTTATTAACTCGGCGCGCGCAAGCTCTTGCCTCAGATAAGGGAGGAGCGCATAGACCGGGCATGACAGATCCACGTCCTCACACCACCGGCGCAAGCCAAAGTGAATTGCGCGCTTATAACGAGCGGTTGTTGCTATCGTTGCTGCATCAGGACGGTGCGTTGCCGGGGAGCGAGATGGCACGCCGCACCGGGCTGTCGTCGCAGACAGTTTCAGTGATTTTGCGCAAGCTTGAACAGGACGGTCTGGTCCAAAGGGGCGAAAGCCAGAAGGGCCGCGTGGGGAAGCCTTCGGTCCCAATGAGCATCAACCCAGAAGGGCTGTTTTCCTTCGGTATAAAGATCGGCCGGCGCAGCACAGATCTGATGCTTACGGATTTTTGCGGTGGCGTGCGTGCTGAACGACGGCTCCGCTACCCCTATCCACAGCCCACCGAAGTATTTGATTTTATCAAAACCAGCATCGACGAGATCAGCGCTGACCTTAGCGCAAAACAACGTGCGCGCATCTGTGGTATCGGTGTGGCTACGCCGTTTGACCTCTGGCGCTGGCACGAGCAAATCGGAGCCCCAAAGGCCAGCCTCACCGCATGGCGCGCCCTTGATCCCGCAACCGAGATCGCCCGGTTTAGTTCGCTCAAAGTCTTTGTGATCAATGATGCCACTGCGGCGTGCCGTGCCGAACATATGTTCGGCAGCAGCCGTCGGTGGCGCGACAGCGTGTATTTCTTCATCGCCTCCTTTATTGGCGGTGGCGTGGTGCTGAATCACTCCGTCTATGAGGGCGGCATGGGCAACGCCGGTGCACTTGGCCCCCTGCCCTCCCAACGGGCCGATGGTCGCATTTGTCGCTTGCTCGATAGCGCCTCGATCCGCGAACTCGAACGGCAGCTCAACGAAGCCGATATCGACTCCAGCGCACTTTGGCAGCAGCCACAGGACTGGAGCCCCTTCGCCTCCCTTGTCGATCAATGGCTGGAAGAAACTGCCTGCGCTCTGGCGCGGGCTGCTTTGACAACCTGCGCGATCATCGATTTTCAGGCCGTGGTGATCGATGGTGCCATGCCTGCACCCGTCCGCAGCCGCCTCGTTGAACGCATTCGACGTGAACTCCCAACATTGGATTCGCGTGGTTTAATTCTGCCTCAGGTGGAAGAAGGCCAGATTGGCGCAAATGCCTCGGCCCTTGGCGCTGCGGCCAAACCTCTGATCGCACAGTATCTCCTCGACACACACGCAGGTTTTGCAGCACCAAACTGAGGCGATCCTGACGCATGACCGCCCTATTCTCTCACGCGATAAGCACTGGGGTTGACGAACAATTTATGCAGCGCGTAAACCAATCTTAAATTGGTTCCCCAAGGTCGGGAATGTAAAAGCGGGCAGGATCGACATGCTGGAATTGGAAACACTCTTGCCCTTGATGGGCGTTGCTGCGGGTGCGGGCATCGCTGGCGGCATCCTTGCGGGGCTACTTGGTGTCGGTGGCGGTATTGTTATCGTCCCCGCCCTCTATTTTGCACTTGGCCTTACGGGTATGGACCCGGCTTTGACGATGCAAGTGGCCGTAGGCACCTCGCTTGCAACCATCGTGTTCACGGCGCTGTCGTCGGGGTATGGCCACTACAAGAAAGGAGCGATCGACATGGCGCTCCTAAAGCTCTGGGCCCCTTCCATTCTCGGCGGTGTGGTCATCGGCGGCGTCTTGGGCGGGCTGGTCTCGGGCAATGTCTTGCTGATCGTCTTTGCCACAATCGCAATGGCGGTGGCACTGGATCTGATCCTGCGCAAACCCAAGGAATCCCCTGAACCGCGCTCGTTTTCCAAACCCGTCTGGGCCGCGCTTGGGGTCTTTGCTGGTGCGGTGTCCGCGATGATGGGCATTGGCGGCGGCTCTGTCTGCGTGCCAACGCTGAGTTTTCTCGGCTATGACATCCGCAAAGCCGTGGGCACGTCTGCCGCCATAGGGTTCATCATCGGCCTGCCCGGCGCGATTATCTACATGGCAACCGGCTTTGGCGCCGAAGGGTTGCCACCGCTATCGCTGGGCTATGTGAACCTGCTGCTGGCGGCCGTCATCATTCCCCTGTCGACAACCTTTGCCCGCATCGGAGTGAAGCTGGCCCATTCAATCCCGCGCCGTGCGTTGAAGCTGTCGTTTGGGCTGTTCCTCATGGCAACCTCTATCCGCATGTTTGCGGATCTGGCGGAGCAGGCAGGGTGGCTCTGAAGCCAGCAACGCTCGCTCAGACTGACTTGCGTGCGGCCATTCTTCAGGGAGATTTTTCCACGGATGGCCGCTTGCCCCCCGAACGCGTATTGGCGGAAAAGCTGGCCATTTCGCGCACACAATTGCGCGGTGTATTGGACGCGCTGGCCAAAGAGGGGCTGATTTTCCGCCGTCACGGTCAGGGCACCTTTCTGCAACCGCCCCCGGTGCAAGGGGCTGAACGGCTGAGCGCGCTTGCCCGGCGGGTTTCGCCCCGTGACCTGATGGAGGTGCGGCTGGATCTGGAACCAGCACTGGCCGCCCATGCCGCAACCCGTGGCAGCACCGAAGACAAATCCCGCCTTCTTCACCTGATGGAAGACAGCCTTATGGCACCCGATCTCGAAAGCTACGAGCGCGCCGACGACATCTTTCACTACAAGATCGCCCAAATGGCAGGAAACCCGGTGTTTCTATCCCTATTTGAGGAAATTCGCACCCTGCGCCAGGCAGCGGATTGGAAACGCACTCGGCGCGAGGCGCTCGGCCTTGAGGAAATCGCCGAGTTTTCAATCCTACACAGTGCCATCGCAAATTCCATTTGTGCAGGCTCCGCAGAGGCCGCACGCAGCGCAATGGCTGAACATCTGCAACAGGTCTCCCATGCGCTGCGCCGCAGTGACACTTGGCTTGAGAGCCCTGAGGTGTGATGCGCCATTGGCGTGACGCCCGTCCTGCGCGTCAGCGCCATAACCTGTGCGCCGCAGGCGCTCCGCTGGGTTACCCGGATGTCAGCTGCCCAGATCGGTCAACACCGCCAACAGCGTGTCCACATCGCCCTGTTCCAGATAGCGCTGGACCTCAATGACAATTCTCAGCTGCTTGGCCAGATACGCCATCTGGCGATGATTATTTTCAATGTGCCGCGCAGAAATCTCGGCATCGATCGCCTCCGCTTCTTTCAGGAGCTTATGCACCTCGGCGAGCGTCTTTTCATTGGCGATATCCTGCTTTTTCAGATGCGCTTTGATCGCAGAAAGCCCCTCCAGCGCGATGGTGCGCGCCTCGTCGCGCACTGATGTCTCCTGTACAGGATCGGCAATGGCATCCAACACCCGGCCCAAGGCCGCGTCGAGCTTGGTGACCAAACCGCTGCGCTCGGAACTGGCAAGCGGCAGCAAATCATTCACCGGCAGCGACAGCGGCAGATTCTGCCCCTTGGATTTGGACAAAAGCCCTCGACGCGCAGCAACAAAGGTACGCACCACAAAACGAGACGCCTCAGCCGCGCGTGGTGATCGCATAAGCGTTGCTGCCATCACCGCACCGTGTTCGGTATACATCATCGGCGGATGGCGCAGCCCACCATGTGCCTTTGATATTCCAAGTTGGAATTTCAAGTCGGCAAACTCGTCCTCATTCAGGCGAAACGCAAAATCCTCGCCAAAGCGTTCGGCGTTGTTGTTCACCAGTTTGTTGAGGTTCCCTGTGGTGTAGGAAAACAGCGCCGCAAGATCTGCGTCCCGGATCACCGGTTGGCCCCGAAACGTGAAAATCTGTGGTGTGGTCAATGTCTCGTCCGTCATAAAGGCGCTGAAACTCCGCTTTGGTCAAATCCAATGGCGCAATGCTTGATCTTCCATCCCGGAATATCAAGATGAGAGTGCACCGTCTCAGCGCCCCATGACAGAACGGGTCAGATCCGCCTACCGCGCTCGCAGATAATTCCGCGCTCCGATCAGGCCAAAATTGGGCTGATGATAGAGATGCAGCGGCAATTCTTCACGCCACGCGGTATGACGCCCGCCCGCGTTGAACGCCTCCACAAAGGCATCATCAAAGATCCAGGGGTTGGCGGCAGCAACGCCCCCGGTCACGAACACGCCCCCTTTGGCCGCGAAGACGAGGCCGAGGTCACCCGCGACCCCGGCGAGATACTGCGCAAACAGCTCAACCGCGCGCACCGCTGCGGTGTCGAGCCGGGCATGGGCGGATTGAAAGATCTCGGCCCCCGTAGAAAGCGGCGCAGTCAGTTCCATGCTGCGTGCCACCGCGCGATAAAAATAGGGTAGCCCGGTTCCCGATAAGATCCCCTCCGCCTCCACCGCAAGCCCCGGCCCCATGCCGATCTCGGGCCACTCTTCCCGCAGGGCCTCAAAGATCGCGACCTCTTCAGCGGTGCGCGGGCCGATTGCCACATGACCGCCTTCGCCGGGCACCACGCAGGGTTCACCATTGGCCCAGATCAAGGCCCCGACGCCAAGCCCCGTGCCGGGACCGATAATCAGGCAAGGCTCCTTAGGAAACACCGCCTGCCCTTGCAGAACTGTCACATCCCCCTCACCCACAGAAGCCAATGACCAAGCAGCCGCTTCAAAATCATTGAGCACTTTGACGCGCTCGGTCTGCAGGGCAGCAGCGATCCCGCGTTCCGAAAAACTCTGGTTGGCGTTGGTCAGCTGTACCGATCCCGCGCGCACCACGCCCGCCGCCGCAATCACTGCACGCCCCGGCGCACTGGCGCGGTGGGCTGCAAAATCTGCGCAGGCCTCTTCCAGATTGCGCGTGCCCTTGCTGTCATAGCGGGCCTGTTCGAGGATCTCGCCCTCGACGTTCACGGCCGCAAGCCGCATATTGGTTCCGCCGACGTCAGCGATCAGATTCCACATCTTAGCCCCTCCAGCCCGCCACGCACACAAGGTACGGGCAGACCCGATGCTCAGGTTGTCAGTTGCCAAGGGTCAAACAGGCTCAGCGCGCACAGGTCAAGTCTCGCAGGTCATTTCACGACCGCTTTGCTGACCGCGAGCCAAAACCCGCGTGACTGTCGCGCAAGAGCGCGCAGGGCGCAAGTGTTAGCGCAAACAAATTTCACGTAAACACTTACTGCGTCAGATAAGCCACCGGCTCGAAATGGTACATGTCTTCGAAGTTGCACAGCTCCAGCGGCCCAAGATCGATCCGGGCCAGCTGCGCCGCATAACGGGCAAAGACCTCATCCGAGAAGGCCACAAGATCTGCCGCCTCCGCCGCATCCAACCAGCGCAACAGATAACCAAGGGTCGAATGAAACGTATAGGTGTCAAAGTGATCCGGACGCAGCCCGGTCATCTCGCGCAGAGAGACGCGAGTGGCGCGCAGGCGAGCGTCTTCCGTGGCATCAACGCCCTCAAGGGTCACGGAATGCCCGGCAAACAGGCCCCGTGCACTCACATGTCTGCTCTGTGGAAGGTCCTGACCCACCAATCTGTCCTGAAAGGCCGCCGTCACCTCGTCCCGTGTTGCACCCCGCGCGATACCAGCGGGCCAGTTGCGTTCATCTGGAGCGACCCCACCAAACACTGTCATATGTAGGCTGGAAACCGGGAGCCACGTAAAGAGCGCACCAAACGGACTCTCACGGACGTCATTTTGCATCTCACACAGGGCCGCATGTGCATCGCTGCGTGGGTCGATATGACAGATCACCGTGTTTCCCGGCCAATGCAACACAGTTCCATCGGGTGCGAATTTCCCACCCTGCCCCGGCTCTGTAATCGCAGCCGGACGGTTGGTTTCAGCATCGGCACCGGTCAAATGCCGTATCGGGTCTGGGCGAAAGATAGCCATCGGGTCTCGTCCTTGAATGGTCTGACCCACCAGCCCTATCGCCCTTTCATGTCAGGTGTTTGACAGCCGCTAGGCCGATGCAACCGCTGACACCGCGTGACCCGTCAGCGCTTTCAGCTTATCCACCGCTTGCACCAATTCTGGCCCAACCTGTTCATGAATGCGCGCATTGCTTAGATCATCCACATTGGCCCCACAGAAGATCGAGACCGGCTCGCCAATTTCAGACGGGCGAAACGGGGTGGCAACCGCATTGATCGCCCGGGAGTAGCGCACATCTTCGCACACGCAGGCATAGCCAAGGCGGCGCAGCTGCGAGCGATGATAGTCCCACACCTCTTCGCACATCTCCGCTGCCTCAACCGACAACAGTGTTTCCAGCTTTTCGCGCTCTTCTCGCGACAGCGCCCCCAAATAGGCAATCCCGGATGAGGAGGTCATCACCGGCATGCGATACCCGACATCAAGCCAGATGGTACCGGACCCTTCTGGCCGCCACGTTTTGACAATCAGCATATTGCCATCATCCTGAATGGCCACGCCCACTAGCGCATTCACCTTATTGGCAAGGGCCTGCATGATTGGTGAGGCCACCGTCACAAATCCAAAGGCCGCAGAGGCGATGTTGCCGAGCGCTAAAGCCGCAGGACCAAGGCGATATTTGTCGAAATGCCGCCCATGCGTGAGATAGCCGAGCGCACAGAGCGTAAACGTCAGACGTGAAACCGTCGAACGCGGAATGCCGGTGCGTTCGGAAATTTCGAGATTGCCCAGCCCGTTGTCCGAAGGACGAAACGCACGCAAAATCTTGAGCCCTCGGGCCAGAGTATTGGCGTATCTCCGATCCTGCTCGAGATCGCGCATCGTTTTTCGTCCTTTAGCATCACCTGAAGGCGCAATCATACAAAGTTTTCTCGCGTTAAGAAAAGTAGATTTACTAAGACTCTCAATGCATTTGCCGTAAGATCACCAATGATTGATGAGACATTTGCAGTCGTGGCGATGGCACGCTGTTTTTTGCGTGCCATCTGAGTTTTACAGGACCAGCCCGGCCCCAAAAGCGGTGGATCAGAAGATCTCAAATAGGCCCGCCGCGCCCTGACCCCCACCGATGCACATGGTCACCACACCGAGTTTCGCACCCCGGCGCTTGCCCTCAAGGAGCAAATGCCCCGTCATCCGCGCGCCCGTCATGCCAAAGGGGTGGCCGATAGAGATAGACCCGCCGTTCACATTGCAAATTGCAGGATCAATCTCCAGCCGTTCACGACAGTAAAGCGCCTGCGACGCAAAGGCCTCGTTGAGTTCCCACAGGTCAATGTCGGAAACCTTCAGACCATGGCGTTCCAACAGGCGCGGCACCGCAAAGACCGGGCCGATCCCCATCTCATCGGGTTCACAGCCTGCGGTGACAAACCCCTTGAGCGCGCCAAGCGGCTCCAGCCCCTGCTGTGCGGCAAGATCTGCGTCCATCACCACCAACGCCGCCGCCCCATCGGAGAGTTGCGAGGCGTTGCCAGCGGTCACAAAGTTACCCTCGCCGCGCACGGGTTTCAGACCCGCGAGACCCTCAAGCGTGGTGTTGGGTCGGTTGCAGTCATCCATCGAGAAGGTCACCTCTTTATAGGAAACCTCCTTGGTTTCCTTATCGGTGATCTTCTGCGTCACGGTGATGGGTACGATTTCATCGTCCAGCTTGCCTGCAGCCTGCGCCGCTGCCGTGCGCATCTGGCTTTCCAGTGACAGCTCGTCCTGCGCCTCGCGGCTCACGCCATAACGCTGCGCAACCACATCGGCGGTCTCGATCATGGTCATATAGACTTCGGGCTTATTCGCCTCGATCCATTCGTCCCGGCGTTGCGCCGGGCGCGAGGGCGGCATTTGGCTGATGCTTTCAACCCCGCCCGCGATGGCGGCAGAGGCGCCCTCTAGGGTAACCGCATGGCTCGCCATGGCGATAGCCTGCAGCCCGGACGAGCAAAAACGGTTCACCGTCGCAGCGGCCACCGTCACCGGCAGCCCCGCGCGCACCACAGCCTGACGTGCGATATTGCCGCCAGTCCAGCCCTCTGGATAGCCGCAGCCAATAAACGCATCCTCAATCAGTGCCGGGTCCACTTTGGAACGCGCGACAGCGTGTTGGATCGCGTGGCCCGCGATGTGGGCACCATGGGTGTCGTTAAAGGCGCCGCGATAAGATTTGGCGAGACCCGTGCGGGCAGTGGAGACGATAACGGCTTGTTTCATAGGTAGTTCCTCCCCGAGGCAATCAGGCGTTGTTAAGGTCGGCAAAGGTCTTACCCTCAGCCACCAGACGTTTCAGAAGCGATGCAGGTTGCCACAGGAAGTCATCCTCCTGCGCAAACCGTTCGATATCGGCGAGGATTTTATCAAGACCCACGGTATCGGCGTATTGCATCGGGCCACCACGCCAGCGCGGGAAGCCATAGCCATTCAGCAGGGTCACATCGACGTCAAGCGGACGCAGTGCGATACCTTCCTCCACCACACGGGCGGCCTCATTCACCATCGCAGCCATGTAGCGATCGACAATTTCCTGCTCAGAGATTTTACGCGCGGCAATGCCTTTGGCGGCGCGCTCCATGGCGATATGCTCCAGCACCTCGTCATTCGGAACCTGCCCCTCCTCGCCATAAACGTAGAATCCTTTGCCGGTCTTGCGCCCGAAATGGCCCGCCTCGCACAGACGATCCGCAAACTCTGCATAGACCTCACGCGGATCGCGGGTCGGGGCGAGACGCTTGCGAGTGGCCCATCCGATGTCCAGACCGGCCAGATCGCTCACCGCATAGGGCCCCATCGCAAGGCCGAAATTCACCAAGGCGCGATCCACCTCAAAGGGGCTTGCGCCTGCAAGCACCGCACCATCGCCAGCTTTCCGGTAATGGCTCAGGATACGATTGCCGATAAAGCCATCACAAACACCTGCGCGCACCGCGACTTTTTTCAACCGTTTCGCAAGCGCAAAGCCGGTGGCTGTGACCTCTGGTGCCGTTTTGTCCGCAACCACGATTTCCAACAGACGCATCACATGCGCGGGCGAAAAGAAATGCAGCCCGATCACATCCTCAGGCCGGGACGTCATCGCTGCGATCTCATTCACATCAAGATATGAGGTGTTAGACGCTAGAATCGCACCGGGTTTGCAGATTGCATCGAGCTTGGTGAAAACATCCTTTTTCACCTCCATGCTCTCAAAGACAGCCTCAATCACCACATCTGCCTCGGCGAGCGTGGCGTAGTCGTCGCTAGCACGGAAGGTTCCGCCCATGATGGCGTCGTAATTCTCTTGTGAGAGTTTGCCGCGTTTGACCGACCCTTGCAGGGTCTTTGACACATTGGCCTCAGCGCGCGCGACAGCATCTGCGTCGCGCTCAATCAGTGTCACCTGAAGCCCTGCCAGCAGCGCCGAAACCGCAATACCTGCACCCATGGTGCCGCCGCCGATCACACCGATCTGGTCAATCGTACGAGGCGCAACATCCTTGATCTCTGGTACTTTGGCCACCTGCCGCTCGGCAAAGAACGCATGTATCAGGGCTGCGCGCTGGTCACTTTCCATCAATTCCTGAAATAAGGCGCGCTCATTGGCGAGACCCTCTGCAAACGAAAGGCGCGTCGCGCCCTCCACCGCTTTGATGCAGTTTTGGGGCGCCAGTTGCCCACGCGCTTTTTTCGCTAGTCGTGTGCGGGCGGCATCAAACACCTCAGCCGCGACCGGCACTGGAGAAAGTTCACTGGTCCGGCGCGGCGTGGCACCGGAGGCGACCAATTCCCGCGCGTAAGTTAGGCCCATTTCACGAACGTCGGAGGTATCGCTGATGCGATCAATCACACCGGCCTTCAGCGCTTCATCTGCGCTGATCTGACGGCCGGACGTTATGGCTTCCAGCGCGAATTCTACTCCCGCCAGACGCGGCAGGCGCTGGGTTCCCCCCGCCCCCGGTAGAATACCAAGCGTGACCTCCGGCAGACCAAAACGCGCGTTTGGTACTGCCACGCGGTAATGCGCCCCAAGGGCGACCTCAAGACCGCCGCCAAGAGCTGTGCCATGCAGGGCCGCGACGACCGGAACGACGCATGCTTCAATGCGGTTGATCAAATCCGGCAGGAACGGCTCTTGCGGCGGTTTGCCAAATTCACGGATGTCTGCCCCCGCAATAAAGGTGCGGTCCGTGCCATAAATCACCACTGCCTTCACATCATCGCGGCGCGCGATCTCGGCAAAGGCTGCATCCAGACCGCTGCGCACAGCGTGGCTGAGGGCGTTTACGGGCGGATTGGCGATCGCGATGACTGCAATATCATCAACAACTTCCATAAGCACGGGGTTCGACACGGGCGGCTCCTCCTTGCGCGGCAGCATTCGATTCCGCCTAAGTCCTATCCTCCCCGCCGCTCAATTTCAATATGCGGAATTATGTGCTTCAATGCGGAATACCTCTGCTGCGCATTAAAAAAACCCGGCAGGAGCAATTCCCACCGGGGTTTGTTCATCACATTGCAGTTTGTCTTATGCGATCAGGAGCCGGTCGCCTTGACGTCATCGAAGTCGGACCAGTCTGTCACTCTTGGCGTTTCAGCTTCGAC
>NZ_LNWY01000030.1 GCF_001681715.1 Tritonibacter mobilis
TGCGTCATTTGTCAACATGATCTAGCAATGGTGCAATTCGATAATTATATGCAATTTTATTATCATTGCGAGGAAATCTCTTATTGGTCGATTAACGGAAAATTTCCGCACCCTCCATAAACCTGCCTCACGTTGCCCACTTTAAACGGAGTGCCTCACTGCGCCTCGTTTTAATAAATGCGAAGGCCTCCGTTTATGGATCAAAACAATTGCTCGACAGGCAAGGATTCAAAATCAACTGCACCCTCTCAAGACCAAGAACGCCAGGAATTGACCGCCTTGAGTGAGGTGTTTGATGTCGATGATTTTGCACCTTGGGACGAGGAGTTCGAGCCGGAGGAAGAAGAAGAGGAAGAGGAAGAACCGTCCGAGCAACAAAGCAACGCTAAGTTCTTTCGAGTAGAGGGACAGGAAAACGACGGCCTGTTGAACAACCTGCTGAACCTCTGGGGACAGGGGAATGGTCCGGTCAACGCCAATGGAAACGGGCACGGGCTGTTCAAACTGCTCTTTGGTAGTGATGCGGATGATCGGCTGACGGGCACTGCAGATGCGGATGCCGTGATGGCAGGGCGCGGCAACGATAGCGTCGATGGGGGCGCTGGCAATGATACGCTGATGGGGGACGATGACGGCGAGAGTGGATCAAAGGCCACACCGCTCGTTCTCAACATCAATAACCTTGTCAGCCAGACCTATTCCTCTGGCAGCGCCCAGGCCGGTGATGCGGCCGTTTACCGCGATGTCGCCTTCCTTGAGGATGGGACCTCGGTCTGGGGACGCGTGGTTCTGGTTGGGGCAAGCGATGAAAACATGTTCATCGACCTGTCGGGGGATCGTGGCGCAGAGATCACCATCGACGGTTACGGGTATGGCGATACCGCTGAGTTCCGTCTGGAATTCTTTGATCCGACCACTGGCGAGCCGGTTGAAATCAGCTCCACCGCGACGTTCAACGATCTGGATCAGAACTATTATCAATACGACGTCGAGGCCGTCACCCTCGCTGCGGATCAATACAGTGCTTTTGGGACATCGGATGACACCTCCCTGAATGTGACCAATCAAAACGGCACAGTGCGGGCCTCCGGTTCAGAACAGAACAACCCGGATGATGAGGATGCGTGGTTTTCCGCAGCCTTTGAAGGGCGCAGCTCGATTAACTTCACCCTCGAAGCGCGCCATACGCCATCCGGCTTTACGCTCTCGGGCGACCTCATTGAGGATGCGGTCTACACGCCAATCGATCACGGTGATGACACGCTTCTTGGGGGCCTCGGATCTGATGTGATTATGGGCCAAGGTGGCAATGACCTTCTCGATGGGGGCGAAGGGGATGACAGCATCGACGGCGGCGAAGGGGATGACATCCTCCTTGGCGGCGCCGGCGCAGATGTTCTGATGGGTGGAATCGGTGGCGATACGATTTCCGGCGGCGATGGCGATGATCTGATCGATGGCGGCGAAGGCGACGACAGCCTCTCTACGGGTCTTGGAAACGACACCCTGCTGGGGGGCGCGGGCAATGACACGCTGCATAACTCCGCCGGGGATGACAGTCTGGTTGGCGGCGAAGGCGACGACAGTATCGTGGCCACGGAAGGGAATGACACCCTAGAGGGCGGCGAGGGAAACGATACGCTCTATGCCGGGGTCGATGATGACCACCTTGATGGTGGCAGCGGCAATGACAGCATGTTCGGCGAGGCTGGCCATGATGTGATGTACGGTCGGAGCGGTGCCGACCACATGGAAGGTGGGAGTGGCAACGACACAATCGACGGTGGCGCAGATGACGACACCATTTCCGGTGGGGACGGCGATGATCTGATCTACGGCGGGCTCGGCAATGACAGTCTCACCACCGGCAGCGGCAATGACACGCTTTATGGAGGTGAGGGAAACGACACACTGCGCAACTCGGTCGGTGACGACAGTTTGGTGGGAGGCAGTGGTGATGACAGCATCGTTGCAACCGACGGTAACGATACGCTGGACGGCGGCAGCGGCAATGACATCATGTATGGCGGTAACGACAGCGATCTGCTGATCGGCGGCACAGGTGATGATGTCATGCAGGGCGAGGCCGACGCTGACACATTCCGGATCGAAGACAATTTCGGAAACGACAAAATTTTCGGCGGCGAAGCCGGAAAAGATCACGATGTCATTGATCTGTCCTACATGACGGGGCCCGTGACCGTCACCTACACCGGCTATGAATCGGGCACGATCACCGACGGGACAGACACGCTCCGCTTCTCCGAGATCGAGGAGTTGATCCTCACCGACGAGGATGATGTCGTCGACGCGCGCGAAGACAGCGCCGGCGTTCAGATCAATGCAGGTGCAGGCAACGACACTCTGATCGGTGGCAGCGGGGATGACCGTTTCACAGGGGGGGCCGGAGACGACAAAATCACCCTGACGTCCTCGGGCGGGACGGATCGGATCACCGACTTTGACACATCAGACAATGATGATGATGGGTATTACAATGATCAGTTGGATGTCTCTGACCTGACAGGGGGATCGGGCACCAGCGGCATGGTGCGCACCAGTGATGTCACAACGAGTGACGATGGCTATGGCAATGCGTTGCTGACGTTCCCTAATGGAGAACAGCTTGTTTTGCAGGGTGTTTCTCCCGATCAAATGAACACCCATGACCAGTTGTTTGCTGCGGGAATTCCCTGCTACACGCCCGGCAGCCGGGTGGTCACATCTCAGGGTGAGATCCCGGTCGAACAGATCCGTGTAGGGGATTTGCTGCAAACTGCGGATAACGGATTACAGCCCGTGATCTGGATGGGGCGGCGGGCGCTGTCTTCAGCCGCTCTGAAACGCCACCCACATTTGCGCCCGATCGTGCTGAGGCCCGGGGGGCTTATCGCCAATGGGCGGTATATGCGCGTCTCTCCACAGCACCGTTTCCTGACCAAGTCTGAGCATTGCGGAAGCGAAGTATTTGCGCGGGCCCGTCTGCTGCTGCATATGGACCCTGCGCATGTCTTTGCGGACCACGCTGACGCGCCGGTCTGCTACATCCATCTGATGACCGAAGAGCATCAGGTGATCTTTGTAGATGGTTGCGCGACCGAGAGTTTCTGGCCCGGCCCCGAAGCCTTGCGCAGCCTTGATGACGCCGACAAGCGCGAGGTCTTTGACCTATTCCCGGAGCTTTTGCCAGCGCTCGCCGAGCGCGGATCAAGTGGGCGCGAGATCGTCAGTCAGGGATACGGGCCGCTGGCGCGGCGCGATTTGCGCCGCAAAGACATCACTCGGATAGAACCCTATCAGGCGCTGCGATCTCGGCACGCCTGATGCGCTTGGGGTGCAGGTTCATTATCACACCCCTCGGCGTGTTCAGAGCTCGTGCAGCCAAGGTGGATTGGCGCCAGCTCTGGATACAGTGATGGCTGCGACCTTCGCGCCCCAAGAAAGAGCTTGCATCAGATTGTCTGCGTCTAGATTTCGCAGCGCGCCTTTTTGCATTAGGCCAAACTCATCAAGGCGCGCCATGACGCCAGCGTTGAACGTATCCCCTGCCCCGACTGTGTCGACAACCTCGGCACGTTCTGCAGCGACTTCGACCTGTTCGCCATTGGCCAACAAACCTATCGCTCCTTTTTCCCCCCGCGTCACAAGCACAATCGCCGGGCCACAGGCCTGCAATGCTGCGGCCTGCTCTTGCAGGGTCGTATGCTCTGGCATGATCCAGGCAAGATCCTCATCAGAGACTTTGACCATATCGGCTTGCGCCAGCATGGCTTTGAGACGCGCGCGATAACGCGCCTCATCAGGGACAAAACCTGGGCGGATGTTGGGGTCCATCACCACCGCCCGTTCTTGTCCGTGTTGTTCAAGGAAGCTCGCATAGGTATCGGCGCAAGGCTCACACGCAAGGCTGATCCCCCCAAAAAACAGCGCATGGATATCTGAGCCGATCGCAGGCAGATCTTGGTCGGTGATCATCCGACCAGCGGTATTTTCGTCATAGAACGCATATTTCGCATGGCCGTTTTGCAGTTCGACAAAAGCCAGTGTGGTTGGTCGGTCAGAACGGATCAGATATTGCGCATCCACGTTGCTGTTCCCCAGAGCATCCTGAAGTTTTCGCCCCATCAGATCATTGGAAACACCGCTCAACAAACCCGCCTGCCGCTCCAATCGCCCCAAGGCAATGGCGGTGTTAAAAACCGCGCCACCAACATGCGGCACAAAGGCCGCCTGCCCGCTCTGCGTCGTGCTCGGGATCATGTCGATCAGGGCTTCGCCACAACAAAGGATCATGCTTGCCGTCCTGTTTAGATAGTTCAAATGGCCGCATCGGACCCTCATGTGCGCCGCATATTACCGCGCGCGCACTGAAAGCGCTAACATTTTTCAACTTCTCTGACAAATAAACATCAACAGCATAAAACCCGCTGCATTCTCAGGCGGAAAATGAATTGATTACAAATACCTAAAGGTATCACGCCTTTAAAAGCGCTGCATATTTCGGGTCAAAACTTCGACTAATCGGCTCCGCCGCAGCGCCAAGCGCCACAGTCCATGGATCGGACAGGCCGACCAACAGTCGCCGATCTCGCCCAGCCCTCAAGGCGAGGTTTATTCGCGCCACGAGGGTCTCGATCATCTCCTTGGGGGCGGTGCCACATAGAACGCAAACCTGCGGGTCCAGCGCGAGTTGCATTATATTGGTGATCCACGCCAGATACCCTGCCGATTGATCGAGCCATGCCTCCACATCCGGGCGTTTTTGTTGCAATAGCTTTTGTATCCGCGCGGTGACATCCGGTGCGGCGTGATCCAATCCAAACTCCGCACAAAACCCGCCCAATGAGACGACGCGTTCCAGAATATCCGGGGTCAGTTTGCCCGGGTTCAATCCAACACTGCCGATCTCTCCGGCATTGCAGCGGGTCCCATCATAGAGTTCGCCATTGATGATAAGGCCCGCGCCCAGACCGTATCCAAGATAGATGCAGACGGCATTCTGCTTGCCATGTGCCTGACCCGTCAGTTTCTCCGCCATAGCGGCGGCGGCGGCATCGTTTTGCAGGTTCACCGCCAGCCCCGTGGCCCCCTCAAGGCGCGCCACCAGCGGGAAATTCTGCCAAAAGGCCATCGTGTATTCTTGATTTGAAAAATCACTCTGCGGCCCAAAGGGACCGGGCATCGCTACCCCCATGCCAACAATACGTTCGCCTGCCTCGGGGTGACGCCCTTCCAGTTCACGCCGGGTGCGCTGGATAAGCTGTACGAGTTCCACCAGGCCTGCCTCCGGCGCACTGGTCGACACTGGCACATCGTTGCGCGCCACCACCTCGCCCACCAGATTGACAATGACGCAGCGTGCCACATGCCTGTCAATCTGAAGACCCACCGAAAACGCCCCCAATGGGGCCAGCGCATAGGGGATCGCGGGCTTGCCGCGCCCCTCCATCACCGCATCCTGCGCAAGTACAAGCCCCTCGCGCTCCAGATCTTCAATGATGTTGGAGAGCGTCTGTTTCGCCAGTTTGGTCGCCCGTGCCAGCGCGGCGCGTGACAGCGCACCATTTACACGGATCGCATCGATCACAACACGGCGGTTATGAACCCCTGCTGCGCCCGAAGACGTTCCAAACATTGCATTAATTTTGGGTGCGGATTGCTTCATCAAAAACATATTGACAGGTGGTGGCTCTGTCTGCAAGCATTTAGTCCACCACTTGGACTTAATGCCGGACAGGTCCAGCATCACCCCTGATGCAGTGGGAACAACAAGACCGGCGGCGGCGGGTGTACCCGTCGCCAGACCCCAACAGGAGTGAGCTGATGAAACTTAAACTGCATGCGGCCCTGATGGCCGCGACCGCGCTTTGCGGCACCACCGCAATGGCCGAGACAACGCTGAATGCGCTCTTTATGGCCCAAGCCGCCTATAGCGAAGATGACATCCGCGCCATGACGGCGAGCTATGAGGCAGCAAATCCCGATGTGAAGATCAACATTGAGTTTGTCCCCTACGAGGGCCTTCACGACAAAACCGTGCTCGCACAAGGCGCTGGTGGTGGCTACGACGTTGTCCTGTTCGACGTGATCTGGCCTGCCGAATATTCACAGAACAACATTTTGCTCGATGTCAGCGACAAAATCACCGACGACATGAAGGCTGGCATCCTGCCGGGTGCATGGACCACGGTGGATTACGGCGGCAAAAGCTATGGCATGCCGTGGATTTTGGACACCAAATATCTATTTTATAACAAAGCCATGCTAAAGCAGGCCGGAATTGACTCACCGCCGACCACTTGGGCGGAGCTGCAAGAAGACGCCCAGAAAATCAAAGACGCAGGCCTCGTCGAGCACCCGATTGTCTGGAGCTGGGCACAGGCCGAAGCCGCCATCTGTGACTACACCACTCTTCTGAGTGCTTATGGTGGCGACTTCCTGAAAGACGGCGCGCCAGAATTCCAGAGCGGCGGTGGCCTTGATGCGCTTGAGTATATGGTCGACAGCTATAAATCTGGCCTGACCAATCCAAACTCCAAAGAGTTCCTTGAGGAAGACGTGCGCAATGTGTTCCAGAACGGCGATGCGGCCTTCGCGCTGAACTGGACCTATATGTACAACCTCGCCAACACCTCTGAAGAGAGCAAGGTTGCGGGTAATGTTGGCGTCGTACCTGCACCGGGTGTGGATGGCACCTCTTCGGTCTCTGCGGTCAATGGCTCCATGGGGCTTGGCATTCCGACCACCTCGCAACACCCCGATGAGGCATGGGACTATATCGTCCACATGACCTCGCAACCCGTGCAGGACACCTACGCCAAGCTGAGCCTGCCAATCTGGAAAAGCTCTTATGAGGATCCGGCGATCACCTCCGGCCAAGAAGAGCTGATCTCCGCCGCCAGCAAGAGCCTCTCTGCCATGTATCCCCGCCCCATGACGCCTCGCTATCAGGAGATGTCGATGGCGCTGCAACAAGGCATTCAAGAAGCTCTCCTTGGCATGGCGTCCCCCAAAGACGCATTGCAAGGCGCAGCTGACAACAGCGGCCTCTGACCACGCAGATCGCAGGGCGCAATCGCGCGCCCTGCCCTCGTCTTTTGACGCGCTTTCCACTCTCTTCCCACACAGGCTGATCTTATGTTTTCAGAACGCATATCGCCGCGTGCCCTATTGTTGATGCTGCCTCTCGTGTTGGTGATGATCGCGGTTGTTGGCTGGCCGCTGATCGATACCGTCCGTTTGTCACTCACCGATGCCAGACTGGCTGGCACCAGCGGCGCGTTCATTGGCACCGACAACTTCACCAAGATGCTATCGGGTCGCAATTTCCAATCCGCGTTCTGGACCACGATGCAATTCACCGTCTGGTCCGTCTCGATAGAACTCGTTCTCGGGGTTCTGGTTGCCTTGCTGCTGAACCAGCGCTTCTTTGGCCGCACCGCATTGCGCGCCCTGTTGATTTTGCCCTGGGCGTTGCCCACAGTCGTCAACGCGACCCTTTGGCGTCTGATCTACAATCCCGAATACGGCGCGCTCAACGCGATGTTGACCCAGATCGGCTTGCTTGATGCCTATAGATCGTGGCTGGGCCAACCGGGCAGTGCGATGACAGCTCTGATCGTTGCCGATGTCTGGAAGAATTTTCCCCTCGTGGCCCTGATTGCCCTTGCTGCGTTGCAAGCGGTGCCCAAAGACATCCGCGCAGCCGCGATTTCCGACGGGGCCAATGCGTGGAAACGCTTTCGCTTTGTCATCATGCCCTATCTGATCGGTCCTTTGATGGTCGCTTTGGTGCTGCGCACGATTGAAGCGTTCAAAGTATTCGATCTGATCTGGATCATGACACGCGGTGGCCCCGCCAACTCCACCCGCAGCCTGTCTATCCTTGTGTATCAAGAAGGCTTTGCGTTTCAGCGCGTCGGCTCTGGTGCCTCGCTCGCGCTCATTATCACCCTGATTATCACCGTACTGGCCGTGGCGTATCTGATGATCATGCGCCGCTTTGCCGGGGAGGCCCGCTGATGGAACATCAATCCCGCTGGTTCAGCTTGTTCATCCATCTGATGGCGCTGCTGGTTGCGCTGGTCATTCTGGCACCACTTGCATGGTTGTTTGTGATGAGCATTTCCTCAAATGCCGATCTCTCGGCAAAACCCTTGCAGTGGTGGCCGAACGAGGTTGATCTGTCACGCTACAAAGCGCTGCTGTCGCAAACCGATAATAGCGCAGGCCAAGCCTTTGTCGCGTCGCTTTTCAACAGCATCAAAGTTGCGGGCATGGCAACCATTGCGGCGATCTTGGTTGCTGTTCCGGCAGGCTGGGCTTTGTCGCGCACACCACAACTTGGCTGGGTTCTGGGGGGCATTATCGCAACCTACATGCTGCCACCCGTCGCCCTGTCGATTCCGCTCTATTTCATTCTCGCCAAATTCGGCCTCTTGAACAACGTCTTCGGGCTGGGGCTTGTGTATCTCAGTATCCTTGCGCCCTTTGTCACATGGCTGCTCAAATCCGGCTTTGATCCGATCCCCCGAGATCTGGAACGCGCCGCCGCCATCGATGGCGCGCGTCTGGATCAGATGCTCCGGATCGTGATCCTGCCTCTCGCCATGCCGGTGATCGGAACCGCGACCATCTTTGCCTATCTGCTGGCCTGGGACGAGTTCTTCTATGCCTTGCTGTTCACCTCCAATCAGGAGGCCAAAACCCTCACCGTCGCCATTGCCGATCTCGCCGGTGGGCGGGTCTCGGACTACGGGCTGATCGCAACGGCCGGGGTAATCGCAGCCCTGCCGCCGGTGCTTATCGGAATTCTCATGCAACGATCCCTGATCTCGGGGCTTACCAACGGAGGTGTCAAAGGATGACCACCCTACTTGAACCCCAAAACGACTTTATCGCATCCATCTATGACGAAATGGCGCGCCAGATGGGCGACAGCCGCGACAGCATCTTGCAAGCAGACGAGACCGCCGCCGAAATCGCAGCCACCATCCGCCAGAATGGACGCCTGATCCTGTTGGGCATGGGCGGATCACATGCAGTAGGCCGCGCCGTCGCACCCTGCTATCGCGCACTCGGTATCCAAGCCGTGGCCCTGCCGCTCTCTGAACAACTGGATTGCCCCCTGCCACTTGAGGGCTGGACCGCGATCGTGACCTCTCAATCGGGCGAAAGCGCAGAAGTCCTGCGCTGGTTCGCCGAAGAGCGCGCGCCCCGCGACAGCTTTGGCCTGACGATGGAGCCAACCTCTTCGCTCGCGAACCTCGTGCCCTGCCTGATCGGTGCTGGCGGATCAGAGATCCCCTTTGCCGCGACCCGCTCACTCACCGTGACGCTGGCCTTGCATGCGGCGGTTCTGCAGCATCTCGGCGCGGACCTCTCGCCTGTTTTCGCCGCAATGCAACAGTCCACCACCCCGGACCTCGCTCAAGCCGTCGGGCATTTTAAGAACGTAAAGGCAATCGTCACATCAGGGCGGCACCAGCAGGGCGTCGCCGAGGCCATCGCGCTTGGGCTGACGGAACTGTCGCGCTTGCCGTGCTTCAGTCTGGAAAGCGGCCAATTGCGCCATGGACCGGTAGAGATGCTGAACAGCGAAATGGGCGTCGTCATGTTCCGCGCAGATGACCCATCCAGCACCTATGCCACAAGCCTTGCAGAATTTACCCTGCGCGAGAGCGATGCGCCGCTGATCCTGTTTGACGCCTCTGACCTGCCAGCCGTTGAGGGCGCAGTGACAGTGCGTTGCCCGAAATCAGAGGGGCTTGCGGCCTCCTTCGCCCTCCTGTCAGCCGCGCAAAGGTTCATGGTCGACTTCTCCGCCTCCCGCGTGACGGACGTCGGCACACCTCTGCGGTGCTCCAAAGTGACAAAGGTTGAATGACGATGACGCGACCCCTTGCAACGGTCGGCAATGTAAATGTCGACCTGATCCTTGGCCCCGTTGCCCCGTGGCCTACTCCCGGAACCGAGGTCATCTGCGCCGAGGATGATCTGCGCGTCGGGGGCGCAGCGGGTAACGCTGCCCTTGCATGGCAGGCCATGGATCTTCCCTTCCAATGCGCCGCCAATACTGGCGATGACCACTTTGGCGACTGGCTGCGTCAGGGTCTCGGCGCGACCGCGCTTGGATGGAGCAAAGCCCGCAGCGCCACCACACTTTCGGTGGGGATCACGCACCCGGATGCAGAGCGGACTTTTTACACAACGGTGGGCCATCTGGCGCAACTGGACTGGCCGCAGGTGGAGGCGCAACTGGACTGGAGTGCGCTCTCGGGCGGGACACTTTTGTTGTGCGGCTGCTTTCTGACGGATCGCCTGACCGGCCATTATGATGCGCTCTTTCGCAGGGCACAGGAGGCAAACGTCAAAGTGGCGCTGGACACTGGCTGGCCGCTTCACGGCTGGACACCGGACATCAGACGCAGTGTCGAAGGATGGATCACGCACAGCAATATCGTGCTGCTGAACGAGATTGAGGCCATCAACCTGACGCAAACTCAAGAGGCCACCGCCGCGCTCTCTGCGCTCTCTCGTCGTTTGCCACAGGATGGGATCGCCGTCATCAAACGCGGCCCCCACGGGGCAATTGCGATGCAAAACCGCGCGACCTACAGCGCCGCCGCACCTAAAGTCGCCGTTAAAGACACCATCGGCGCGGGTGATGTCTTCAATGCTGCGTTCCTTGCAGCATTTGCACGGGGCTTTGACATCAAAGCGGCGTTGAATTCCGCAGTTCGCGTGGCCTCGACTGCGATCTCGACCCATCCGCGCGCCTATTCTGAAACCACCCCGCAGGAGGTCCCGGCATGAGCACTCTTGAACTTCGCGAAATCCACAAATCCTACGGCAGTTTCGCAACGCTGAAAGGCATCAATCTTGACTTGGAAAGCGGCGAGTTTCTGGTGCTGCTTGGCGCGTCGGGCTGCGGAAAATCAACCCTGCTTAGCCTGATCTCCGGCCTGTCAGATCCCACATCGGGCGAGATGACCCTCAACGGCAAAACGCTCAATGGCGTGCATCCAAAAGATCGCGATATCGCGATGGTGTTTCAATCCTACGCGCTTTATCCAAACCTCTCTGTTGCGCGCAATATCGGGTTTGGTCTGGAAATGCGCGGCGTGGACCGCTCTTCGCGCGAGGCTGCCGTGCTGGAGGCAGCCAAGGTCTTGCAGGTGGATCATCTGCTGGACCGCAAACCGGCCGATCTGTCTGGCGGGCAACGCCAGCGGGTTGCGATTGGCCGCGCACTGGTGCGCAAGCCTCAGTTGTTCCTGTTTGACGAGCCACTGTCGAACCTTGACGCCAAACTACGCATGGAAATGCGCAGCGAACTGAAGCGCCTGCATCAGATGCTCGGGGTGACAGTTGTGTACGTGACCCACGATCAGATCGAAGCCATGACATTGGCCTCCCGGATCGCCGTCATGCGGGAAGGCTGCATCGAACAGCTCGGCACTCCGGCAGAGATCTACAACCGCCCCGCTTCGCGTTTTGTGGCAGAGTTCATGGGCTCACCCCCCATCAATATCCTCGACACCCACCAATTGCCCGACGGGCTGGAAATTGCACAAGGGGCCTCGTTTCTGAGCGGCCTGTCCGCGTCGCAACCTGTTGTGCTGGGGGTGCGGCCAGAAGCATTAAAACCAACCCCTTTTGAGGGCGCGCTTCAATGGCAAGGTGTTGTGGACCTGATTGAGCTCACCGGCCCCGAACAGATCGTGAGCGTGATGCTCAACGACACGCGCGTGACCGCGACCCTCCCGGCGGACCTGGCGCTCACTATAGGACAGGAGATCACGCTCTTTGTGGACCCAAATCGCCTGTTGTTCTTTGATGCACAGGACGGTCAGCGGATAGACCTCTGCGCGCGCCAAACCGCCGTCGCCTGACGCATCACACCACGCGCCTTTGCTAAAATCGCAAGGCGCGTGGATTAGCCGACCTCACAGGTTGGTGCGGCATCGTCAGCAAATGCGACCTCGAATGTGCGCCGCAACGCGACATCCACATCGGCCAGCGTCACCGGCAGACCAAGATCCACAAGGCTGGTGGTGCCATGCTCGCTGATCCCGCAGGGCACAATACCACCGAAATGGGACAAGTCCGGCTCGACGTTGATTGAAATACCGTGAAAGCTGACCCATTTGCGCAGCCGGATGCCGATCGCTGCGATCTTGTCTTCGGCCACGGCACCACTCGGGGTCAGGGGCTTTTCTGGTCGCTCGACCCAGACCCCGACGCGCCCGTCGCGGATATGGCCAGTGACGTTGAACTCTTCGAGGGCCAAAATGACCCAGCGCTCCAGCTGACGCACAAAACAGCGCACATCCTTGCCGCGCTCTGCCACGTTGAGCATCACATAGATCACACGCTGTCCGGGACCGTGATAGGTGTACTGCCCGCCCCGTTTGGTCACATGCACCGGAAAGCGATCAGGGTCGGTCAGGTCCTCAGGCCGCGCCGAGGTCCCAGCGGTATAAAGCGGCGGATGCTCCAGCAACCAGATGCATTCCTCAGCATCGCCGCGCGCGATGGCCTCGGCCCGCTCTTCCATGAAACGGGTCGCCTCTTCGTAGGACACCAGACTGTCAGAGGTGATCCATTCAACCATGCCACCTGCTCCTCGTTTATCTTTTCTTCGTCTTCCCGGCAGACCCGACTCGCAATGTATCGACTCTGTGGTATTCTGATTCTCACATAATTTCTGTTCGGGTTCAGTGCGAGGTATTATTCCATGTCTTCAAGTTTCATTCGAGCCATTACGGCCGCATCACTGCTTACGACCACCGCAGCCGCGCCGGCCGTGGCTGACAATTTGGGGGCGGCACTGGTTGGCGGCCTGATTGGCGGCGTCATTGTGAACGAGGCCAACAAGAACAAAAGGCGCACAGTCGTGCGATCGTCCGGCGTCAGCAGTGCGACGCGCGCGCACAACCGTGAAACACAGACCGCGTTGAATTACTTCGGTTTTCAGGCAGGCACACCCGATGGTGTCTTTGGCCGTCGCTCCCGCGAGGCGTCGCGACAATATCAAATGCACATGGGGTTCCCGCAAACGGGCAACCTGACCCAATATGAACGTGACTTCCTCGTCACCTCTTACAACCGCGCGCTGACCGGTGGCCCGCAGGTCGTCAAGGCAATGCAGAGCCCACAAGGCGTTCGGACTGTTCTGAAGACATGGCATGGGGCACCCGCAGGTGGTTCAGGCCGCTATGGTTACGCGGGCCTGCCGATTGAGGTCTCAAATGCCGTGGACGAAATCGCCGCGGCGGGCGATCCGACGGGCGAGCAGCTTTTGCAACGCACCGGCTTTATGCAGTTGGCGGACCTCAACAAAGATGGCCGCAACGACTACATGATCGACACTTCCGCCGCTGGCATTCCCTACTGGTGCAACAGTGGTGGCGCGTCCTGTACCGTCATGGTGTTTGCATCCACGCCCCAAGGCTATGAACGCAATGATTTCACCGCGGGTAACATAACCACCGCTGATTTCACCTGTACCCGTGGCGAATGCGACCGCATCGAGGCGCAAACCACGACCCTCGCCGCAGCGCCCGTGCCGCAGCCCGTCGCGCCTGCAGCCCCCGCGCCGCAAACAGGCACAGTTCTTGCGTCCGGTGGGGCTCAGGGCGGCCTTGGCGGCATTCAGCTTTTTGAAACGGCCTCAGCACCTGCCGCCTCGCTCACCAGCCACTGCAGCAAGGTCAGCCTGCTGACCAGCTCGAACGGCGGATACATGACCGTATCCAGCATCACCGACCCCGAATTGGCACTGGGTGAACAGTTCTGCCTTGCCCGCTCTTACGCGATCAATCGCGGCGAAACTCTTGTTTCCGGTCTGCAAGGTGTCACCTCGGCCCAGGTCGACAGCCAATGCGATCAGTTTGGCCCCGCCCTCAAACCCTATGTGGCGCAACTGGCCGCTGGCGAGAGCACGGCTGTGATCGCCAGCATGCAAAAATTCATCCTGCAGTCCAACATGTCGGTCGAGCAACTGAAGAACACCGCTCAGATCTGCCTGTTTTCAGGTTATCGCCGCGACAACATGGAAGTCGCGCTTGGCGCGAGCCTCTTGTTGGTGGGCCTTGGGCAGCAACCCTACGCCGAACTCATCGGTCACCATATGGCACTCGGTTTTGGCGCGGCAGAAGACACCGGTCGCGCTCAGGGCTGGTATCAAACCGCAATCGCCGCACTTGAGGGCGGGGCGGAACCTGTCTTCGCGCCCGGCCAGCCCGAGCGGGTCGCCTTGGTAAAGGCAGCATCAACCGGCCTTTCGCAACCCGGCCTGCCGCAACCCGTGCAGGCATCCGGCGGTGCCGCAGCCCTTCCGACCTTTGGCGGAAGCAACTAAAGTCGTCTTATTATCAAGCGATTAGCGAACGCCCTGATGTCCTGCATCAGGGCGTTTTTCATTTCAGAGAGAAAACTCAAGAAATTTGCGTTTTCCCTCTTCACATCCCTGAGGCCCTGTTCTATACGCCCTCTCACCAAGTCACAGACAGTGCGGTCGTGGCGGAATTGGTAGACGCGCAGCGTTGAGGTCGCTGTGGGGTAACACCCGTGGAAGTTCGAGTCTTCTCGACCGCACCATTTTACATTTCGATGTAAAATCCGATAAAAACTCAAATATTACAGACACTTGTGGAGTTCGATAACCGTTTTCGCGGTCGAACGCCAAAGGACCTCTGAACGCTGTTTTAAGGATAGTTTTTCGCACCTCAAGAGTTCCCTTTTCATAGATATTCCAAGGGTTTGAGAGGAATTCTCTCAATAGTTCGATAACTTCACCAAGCGTGCTCTTCGGTTTGACGGTCTGAGACAGCTTATCGTTCAACAAGAGCTTCTTCTCTTCCAGCTTCGCGATCTTGCTTTCAAGCGCAGCCATCACCTTCGGATTGGATGTCTCAATCATGCGCTCAACTAGAGTGTCCTGTTGCTTATCCAGTTCCTTGTGTTGACGTTTAATCTCGGTTTTCGCGAGCTTCGCCTGATCACCACGCTGATCCCATGCGGCTTTGAGCATCGATACCGCGATATCCATCAAGCTTTTGGTTGGCGTGAGTGAGCGCAGAATCTCCTCAAACCCAGAATCAATCTTTTCCGCACGGATACCCTTACGATACTCTGAACAATCACGAGTTTGGCAGTTGTAGTACGGATAGCGCTTACCTGTGGAGCTACGCGCAAAATACGCTGTCATTGGCTTATCACAGCAAGCACAGTTCACAGCACCCCGCAAAGGGAAGTCCTGATGGATGTCAGGGCGCTTGGCTGCAACACCCCTGCTATTCCGGCGCTCTTGGATAACCTCATAAGTCTCTAGTGATATTAGCGCCTCATGATGCCCCTTCCTGCGCGTAATCCCCCAAGGTTCATGCTCGATATAGCCCGCATAGATCACGCGATTGAGCATGTCTGTGACCTTCTGCTGACGGATAGCACCGCTAGGCAGATCTTTGGGGAACTCCGGCTGGCTTTCCAAAAAGCGCTTTACATCCGCTTGTGATGAGAAGCGGCCAGATGCGTATCCTTCGAGCGCTTCTTTGATGATTGATGCCAGAGGTTCATCACGGGTTAGCAACCGACCATGAGATCCGGTCTTTTTGTACGTGTATCCGATGGGCGCAGAAAAGACGGCATAGCCATTCATCATCCGCCCCTTCATGCGGTTAGAGGTTTGTTCCGCGTTCTTCTCACGTTGGTGTTGCGCGACCGAGGCCAACATGTGCTCGACCAGACGAGAGTCGCTATCTTCGCCAAACTCAATCGAAGGGCTTTCCAAGATACCCCCTGCATCAGATAGCGTCTCACGCAGGGCAATGTGCGCCTGCACGTTGCGTGCAAAACGGCTAATGTCATCAATGATGACCACAACGCTGTTTTTGGGATGCAGGCGCAAGAAGGCCAGCATCCTATCCATGGCGGGACGGCGTTCAAACTTTCCAGACATGTCGTCCTTGAACACTTCCACAACATCATAGTCCTTATAGGTTGCGTATTCACGGCAGCGGTTTTCTTGGGAGGCAAGGCCGTCCCCTTCTCTCACCTGCTTAGCGCCAGAAACGCGGGCATAGATGACTGCCTTGGTTGGTTGGTTGATTACTCCTGCCATTGATCCTCCTCGGCGCGGGTTCGCGCCCATTCCTCGTTTAGGAATGATACCAAATCGGAAGAATCCCGATCCAGTTCTTCTCCGTTTTCTCCACAGCTTTGAGGGACAAGCTTGATGTCATAGCCGAGATCAACAACCATCAGGACAATTGACCAAAGGGTCTCGATCAGCTCCTGTTGCTGATCCAGCGGCATATCGCTGTCTTCCAGCATGGCCGCGTAGGCTTCCCAGTCCACGGAGAGACTGGGGCGTTTGGGCATATCATTAGTGTTAAGCGGACAGGTCATGCTCGCACTCCTTTCTGCAAATCAGATTTTGGGAAATGTGTGTCTCAGTAGCGAGATGTTCGGCGCGCACAATGAGAACATATATAGAACATATATAGAACATATATAGAACATAGTCACACAAACCCATCGATCACGCAAGGAAAATATTCCTACAAACTCATGCGCTTATGCTTTGATTAGCATTCGAGTGGTGCCATGATCGCGGGTATTCCGGGGGTGAATACAGGTGTGAAGGCAATGAGTTTCGATCCAAAGAGCAAGGCAGACAAGGCACAGCTCTATCCTGTACTCCGAGCTTTGTCAGACCTCGACCCACGCAAAACACCCGAACTGCTTATGGATGACGCCATTGGCACCCCTGTGGCCCGCGGGCATGACTATGTACGCAACATGCGTCGAGGTGAGATTGCCGCAACTTACGCCACGCTGATCCATCAATGGCTATTAGAGCACCACTTCGATCTGGCTCATCGCCTTGCACCGAAGATATTTCCCGAGACACCAGAGCAACGCTGGCAAGCTATCGTTGATGAGCGATCAAAAACCAACAGTTTGAGGATTGTGCTGACTGAAACTGAGTTTGGGATCGCGAGACGTAGCAGCCAGAGCAGAAAGGCAGCGACTACCATTCAATTTGGTGTTCCGTATTGCTTGGAATTTGAATATCATGAGGAAGGAACAGCGATCCTGTTCCAGAAGGTACACGGGCAATGGCACAATATTGAGATTGGCCCAGAAAGCATGACGACAGCAAACCTCAAGGTAGGGTTAAATCTATTGCCACAAAGCTATGCTGATCGCCCCGATCCACTCTATGAAGAGGAGCATGAAGGTACTCATGACTTTGTTCTGGTGACATCGGCAGAGAGCAACATACCGACGGCAATAGAGCAGCTTGTTTCTTGGGTTTCAGGCAATAATTGCGAAATTCTCAAAACCAGCGCACGTTTTGTACGCTAGCGGCAGGTATTCAGATTTGGAACAAGTTTACTTTGGGCGTAGATCAAGACTCGAATGTTCTTGCATTATTTGTTCCTGAACCGCACTTTCTTCCCAGTTCATTAGTGTTTTTGGAACGGTTGCATAAAACGCCGTAACTAGCATCCAACCTATAAGACCAGACGCAACGGTGTGATCAATGCGAGATTTTGAATTAAATAAAGACAGTAAATTTGACACTAACAACTCCTCAAACAATAAAAATTCATTAAGAAAAAGAATTCAACATATAGCAGACCACCCGTATTGGTCAACAATTATTACCATAATTGGAACTTTACTAACTTGGATCGCGATTTTTGCGTCCACAGAAAATGCTGAAGGGGACTCACAACGCGAGGCAATGCGACTGCTTATCTCAACCGCTGGGTCAATAGCCGTACTGCTTGGTTTGAACTGGATGTGGTTTCGCGGTCTCGTAGATGGGCAAAAAGACGAAATCGAAAAGCTCTCAGCGTCATTCGAACAACAACGTGAACTGTTTTTTAAAGACTACCAGCGCCAAAGTAAAAAGCTAGAACTTCTGGCAAACAGATCAAAGACCTTTCAAGTTTATCCCGATAAAATTAAGGCGTCAGAAGCCCTATTGGAGAGACTCTCCGAATCCACAAATGTCAAAAACCTGTTTCTGGATATTCCAGACCCTATTTCATCGGACAGCTCAAAAGACAGTAGAGTCATAGCTAGCTACGAAAAATGGCTCAACAACAATAAACGGGGACTTTGGCAGGACGTAGTTGGTATCAAAGAATATTTTTCAGATCGATACAAAGCAATATCACCCAATTCTCGCCACAAAGGAGAGCATCGAGTTTTTGTACTGAAACACACAATGCCAACAATTAATTTCATTATTTTGGACTATGCGTCGTCACGACCAACTGAAGTGTTTTGGGGATGGGTTTCAGGAGATGAAAGTGAACAATCGCCAATATATGCCACGATTGATCGAGACGTTCTCAAAACTTTCGAAGACTATTTTGAAGCATTGATAAAACGGACTTGGAACCGATCAGTATTTGATGAGTCCGACAAGGGTTTCTTAATTGACTACACCGACAACGCTGAAACACGTCTTCAAAATGCTAGCTCACGGTTAGTTGACAAGGTTGGTCTCTGGATAACCGTAAGTTACCGAAAGGATGATCAGTCTGATAACCAAATTGCAAATCGATTGGGATTGGTAGAAATTGGATACAATGAGCGTGGCATCAGTGTTCAAGCCAAAATTTACAATCAAAATGGGTTGATTGAGGAAACCGAAACTGAACATCGTGAAATTGCACACTATTTAGATAGTGTATTTATCGGCTACAGACTTCGCGACAGTGACTTCAGTGGCATATGCCAGTACAAGTTCAAACGATACCAAAGTGAAGAACTTATGACAGGTGTGTACGTTGATAGAAGGGAAAGCATAAGGAACACATTAATTGGGTCACGATACAATGCACATTCTGCAATTAGTGGCATCAATTTGACTGCCGAGGAAGTGAGGGTACTTCTTGAAGAACAGGACGCGGCCTATAGAAAATTGGAAAACTTTCAAACCCTGGTTACTGGCCCGACTGTGGTTTCGAGTTGACGTGGCTTCGTGTTCGGAATGTTAATGATAGACCTATGCGAAGGCTTGCATTGTTGGTTTCAATTTCTCATTGCATTCCCAAAGCTGTGCCCACTCTTTCGCACCATTGGTTTTAAGATCGGAATATCTGGAAGGGTCGCCAAGTTTGACGATAGCCATGTCTGCAAAGAAATCTACAGGGCTTCCGAGATCAGCTTCAATACTTTTTGCGCCCGCCACTTCCGCAAGATACACCGCATCGAAATAGCAAGGCAGCGTGACCTCTTTGCCAAACCGTTCGATTTCATCGGCTTGGGGAAGCAAGCTAGCATCCAGTTGCAGATGAGCGTCTATCAGGGGCATTTCTGCGACGTGGCAAAGTAATTGAAATATCCGAGTTGCTGCTTTGGGGTGAGTTTTCTCGTCAAAGTCGAGTTTCGCCTCTTCTCGCTCGATCAGCATCATCATGCCTGAGATCGCGAGAACCTTCTCACGGACCTCACGCCAACCTTCAGCAGAGTATGCACCTAGCAGCGTGTCCGTAGCTTCATGATCCGCCTGCATTTCGAGACATAGAGCCGCTAAGTGACGCAGATCGTATCGGACGACATCAATAGTATGGACAACCTGACGGGACCGTTGCGCAACGCCAAATTTGTCGGCCAACTCAAAGTGACCCAAGTCGAAATGGCTCAGTTCGTGGCAAACCAAAAACTCGAGCGATAGGTGGATGAACGTGTTTAAATCAAAAACCGCTGTATGAGTAAACTTCCTGCGAACTAGCATATTCTTGGTAACCTCCTGCCAAAGGCGATTTATTGTGGCCTCCACGCCAGTGGATACGTGCAGGACAGGCCCAGAATCAAATTGCTCTATTGATGCCCAGAACGAAGTGTCATCGACTACTTCGATGGAGCTGCCGGCCGCGGTTAAACGAGAAATCAAGGCGGCACTACTTAAAACATGTGGACAGCGCATGAAACAGCATTCAAACTTCTAGAAGTTGTATGACTCTTGGTTATATTGAATTTATGGATAGTTCAGCAAATTTCTTGGTAAACCCCAGACTTACACGTCTTTTGGGAGAAACATACAGGTCAAGCGAGGCGGCGCTGAAAGAGTTAGTCGATAATGCGTGGGACGCCGATGCGAACACTGTTTCAATCAAATTACCAAAACCGATGACACATGACCCCATCGTTGTTCAAGACAATGGATGCGGCATGTCCGAAAGCCAACTAAGACAAGAGTACCTTGAAATCGCTAGAGATAAACGCCGAACTCAAGGAGCCCGTACGCCGAAGTACAATCGAAAAACAAAAGGGCGAAAAGGCATTGGTAAATTCGCCGGACTGAGCATTGCTACAGAGATGCGATTGGACTCAATTAAAGACGGTGCGGCGTGCCGACTTACCTTGGACAAGGTAAAGCTGACAAATACAGACGACGACCTTGAGACGATCCCGCTAGAACTGGAGGTTTTATCTGAAACGCAAGGAAGGGATGGAACTACGGTAGTATTGAGCGATCTTGATCAAACACTGAATTTTCCACGACCTGAGATTCTAAAGCAGCTTCTCTACCGTGAGTACGGGCGCGAGCAAGATTTTTCTATCATCGTTGACGGCGAAGAAATTGGGTTTAAGGATCTTTCTGGAGCTCACTTCCAAAATAAAAGGGATGAAGACGCGCTCAGCAACAGGCTTTCTTTCACCATCACGGATGAGAAGTCGAAACCAAAATCTCCGGGCATAGTATTGCGAGTTGATGGGAAAGTCGTAGGTAAGCCTTCTTTCTTTGGTCTTGAAGATGATCAGGAGATCCCATCCAAGCTATTACGGAGCGTATTTGGGGAGATTGAAGTTCCAGATACTCCCGGTCTTGTTACTGCTGACTGGGGCGGGGTGAACGAGAGCAGTAAGGCTTATGAGGAAATTGCCGAACAAGTAAGGTTGATGGTGAAAGAAAAGCTTTCCATCACTCACAAGCGTCAAATCTCCGCCCAGAAAGCAAGACTGCAAAAGCAGATCAACGCACGACTAGCACAGCTACCAGAAAACAAGCGGGAGTTTGCAGAAAAAGCTCTTCAACGCATTTTGGGGAGATTCTATGGGGAAAGTGACGAGAGAATAGGTGTCATCGTAGATGTAGCACTAGACGCGATAGAGCTAGATGGATATTGGGCGGTCCTAGGACGTGTTGACAAA
>NZ_LNWY01000031.1 GCF_001681715.1 Tritonibacter mobilis
TGAATCCTGACCCTAAAAGTTAAGCGGACCCCCATTCGGGCAACAATAATCAACAAGTCAGGCGACTCTTTCGTTAAGTACGAGATGTTCAAACGCCTCAATACTGGCGGGTCCCTACTGTCCGCTCAAGAAATCCGAAACTGCTCCTCGCGTATGGTCGATGGTGGGGAGGAGTTCTATGAAGCCGTTCAAGAAATGGCAACATTCCCAACATTCTCGAATGCAATATCGCGTTTGCCTGATAGTTCCAAAGAGCAACGCGCGGACGAGGAGCTAGTGCTCCGCTACTTTGCTGTCACAACCTTCCGTGATGGTTATAAGGGTAACATTGAGGAGTGGCTCGACACGTTCATGGAAGGAGTTCTCTTCGGAGAAATTAAATTCGACATTGCTTCTAGCAAAGCACGCTTTGAAAGAGTGTTTTCACTCATCGAACAGAAACTTCAAAGCCAGGCCTTTACCCGTTTTAACGGACAGGGGCATGCTACGGGCCGTCTAGCGCCCGCATACTTTGAAGCCGTAGTTGCTGTATTTGATGAGGCCAGCGATGAACTTGAGGCAGTTTCCTCCGCGGAGACCCTTGAGCGACTGAAGAGCGCATTCGCTAGCGAAGCTTTCCAAGAAGCGACCGGGCCGGGGGCGAACACAATAACCAAGCTGCAGGCAAGAATTGATGCAGTTAAAGTACATCTTTTGGTCTAAGATGACTATTTTTGAGAGTCTTACAACCGACCTTGATTGGCGTGAAAGCGAACTGGGTTCTTTAAGGATATTGTTGAGCAGGAATGACATTTCTAAGAAACAAAAAGAGGTTTTACTTCGGGCTGCGTGGGCAATGCTTTACGCTCACTATGAGGGTTTCTCAAAATTTTGCTTGACGGTCTTCTATGACGAAGCATCGAAGAGGATGTCGGATTGTGAAGCGTTGCCGCCCCGCACGAAAGCGCTTGCACTAGATAAACAGTTAAAACGTTTAAAGTCTCTGCCTTCATTGGAAATGCTCTATGAAATGGAAGCAATCACTGATCAAGTCAAGGCGTTGAAGCCAGATTTCCCGGAGGTTGATACGAAATCAAATCTTTGGCCTAGTGTAATGAACGATCTCCTACTAGATGCGGATATTATAATTGACGCTTTAAGTCTGCACTCAGCAAAACTAAAAACACTAGTTGCTAGGCGTAATGGAATTGCGCACGGGCAGAAGAACTTTATAGATGAAGTGGACTATTATTTTACGTATGAAAATGCTGTGTACGACGTGCTTTATCACTTAGCTTACTCGGTCGATGATCGCCTGACGAAAGCGCCATACGGTGATTGAACGTCGGTGCCGGGTGTGTTTTTGCGCTTACAATAGATGATGTATTTCTGCGTGTCGTGTATTCCACTGAAGGATAAGACTCTTTGGGTCAAATATTGACTTTTGCTTCATTGCAAGATGGATGTACGAATTACCAACACTCAACTTGGGAGGCATGACCACTTTGGGCTATGCCCGATGTTCGTCGGATTCTCGCATTCCACCAACCGATGCCATGGCTCTAAGCCTTGCGCGGCGAGCTTCACTGACCAAGGGTTGTTATCATGTTGCGTGTATAGCGCAGATTCCCATGTATCTCGAACTCTCTTTAAAGGTTGCTATGAAAATGGGGTCAGAACCGGTAGCGCTGTCACCGTGAAACATGAACTCCTCCATTGGTGAACTGAGTATATGCTCATTTTCTTCCTTCTCATCTTTGCGATTGTTCCTACTGCTGTGTTCCTAACGACAGCACTAACAGCACCAGATTTGCTTGGTTACAATCAATCCCAAACCTTCACCTTCTACGGTAGCGTAGCTGGAACCTTCTTTAGCTACTATGGTCTGCTCATTACAGTTTTTACACTTACGGAAGTAAGAAGCCTCTCGAGAAGGTACTTTTTTAAAATGAGGTCACCAGATATTCGGAAGGATTTGGATAACATATCGAAAGAAATGTCAAACCTTCAGTCAGAGCCGGCGCAAGAGTTGAAAACGATGAGTTTCATGTCGCGGTTGCCTTCAGTAGTAAGACTTGCGAAAAGACTTGATAACTCGGATATCAAAAAGATATCGAGAGAAGTGCAGAAGGCATATAAGTCTCTAAAACATGAATCCGAAAGAGCCGATGCCGTTGAAAAATGCGGGCAGGTTAAGGACTATTGGAATGTTCAACAAAAGGTTCGGGAGCTCTCTGAAGAGATAAAAATACAAAATTCGGATATGATGGTGAAGTAATGGGATACTCCTTAAAGCAATGGCGACAAGCGACAACCAAGCTACTTGAGCTGACTTCGATTAATGAAATAACTTGGGAGATATCTACTATCTTCCAAGGTGATGCTTGGACTCTCGTTGATGAATGTTATGAAGCTGAGTATAAGGGCAAGACTTACACAATCTCAAAGACTAGAAGGAAGCATTACTTAGATGACGTCGAATGCGTTTGGGAGCTTGGGTATGACCTCTCTATTTATACTGGAAATAAATACGGTGGATATTCGGTAATAGCTAACTGCCCGAGCAGCATCGCCATAGACACGCTATTCGAAAGTGCAAAAGGGAATCTTGCAATTAATTCTGATGCGCTTGGGGATTTGCTGGATGATTAGTCTGGCCTGCATCGCGGTGATATTATTATTTCCAAAATGTATGAAATCTCCTGATAATATTATTTGAGACTGTAAGCTAGTACAGTCAATAAGTTGGCCAAGCGAACCACAAACATTGTGGAATTTTGCCTCCTAGGACGTGTTGACAAA
>NZ_LNWY01000032.1 GCF_001681715.1 Tritonibacter mobilis
CATTTGTCAACATGACCTAATGAAATTTTCGCGAGGAAAGTTGAAGCCCACAATGAGAAATATTTTGAGGGAAAAAATTTAATTTCTTCCCCGCAATCGTCATTCCCATGGACACCCCGCTTCTTTGAAAAGCAAAATCAGATCGCCAAAAAGTGGAGTGTTAATTTTTCCTTTCTACCATAGCCTTTAGGCGTTTTTCGTATTTCTGATGAAACAAGCGCAGCATTATTGATGGCGCCAGATTCCAAAGACGTATTGGCCTAAATCCATAATGCACGGGCATCTCTGAGCTGTCAAAATATTGACGCGCGAGATATTTTAGGTTGCGTATATCGCAATATAAAAAGGCCGCCCCGAGGGGCGGCCTTTCAAAACTTCAAAGGTGTGGAAGTTACTCTTCTTCCAGCGCCTCAACAGCTTTCTGCAGGTCCTCTTTGGACACTTCTTTTTCAGAAACTTTGGCCTGATCGAACACCAGATCGATGACTTTGTCTTCAAAGATCGGCGCGCGCAGTTGCTGTTGCATCTGAGCGTTTTGCTGAATGAATTCAAAGAACTGACGTTCCTGACCCGGATACTGGCGTGCTTGCTGCATGATCGCTTGGGTCATTTCCTGGTCGGTCACTTCGACTTCGGCTTTCTGACCCATCTCGGCCAGCAGCAGGCCAAGACGCACGCGGCGCTCGGCCAGCTTGTTGTGCTCGTCGGTCGGCTCGATTTCCGGGTGGTCGTGGCCCTGAACGTCCGGGTTTTCCTCGTGCCACAGCTGGTGTGCGATCTGCTTGGCTTCTGCCTCAACGAGGCTCGGCGGCAGGTCGAAGGAGACCAGCTCGGCCAGCGCATCAAGGGCGGCGCGCTTCATGACCTGACGAGCGGCACCTGCATATTCTGCTTCGAGACGCTCGGAGATCTGACCTTTCAGTTGGTCCAGATCTTCAGCGCCGAATTTCTTGGCCAGCTCGTCGTTGATCTCGGCCGCTTTGGGGGCTTTGACTTCTTTGACGGTGCAGGAGAACACGGCTTCTTTGCCCGCGAGGTGCTCTGCGCCATACTCTTCTGGGAAGGTCACGGTGACGTCTTTTTCTTCACCGGACTTCACACCGACCAGCTGCTCTTCAAAGCCGGGGATGAAGGAGTTGGAGCCCAGCGTCAGCGGGTAATCCTCGGCGGAACCGCCTTCGAACGCTTCGCCGTCCACTTTGCCGACAAAGTCGATCACAACCTGATCGCCATCCTCGGATACGGCACCCTCTTCGCGGGCTTCGAATTCCTGTGCGGAGGACGCGAGGTTTTCCAGCGCCTCGGTCACGGCTGCGTCTTCTGCTTTGACAATCAGCTTTTCCAGCTCAACACCGGACACGTCGACCTCAGGGATCGCGGGCAGTGCTTCATAGGACATCTCGACGTTGACGTCGTCGCCCTCTTTCCAGTCTTCGTTGGTCATTTTGACGTCGGGCTGCAGCGCCGGACGGTCGCCGGACTCTTCGAAGTGCTTGTTCATCGCACCATCGACAGCTTCCTGCATGACTTCGCCCATAAGGCGGGGACCGAACTGCTTTTTCAAAAGCGGCATCGGAACCTTGCCCTTGCGGAAGCCCTTCATCTCGATCTCGGGTTGCGCTTCGGCCAGTTTCGCGTTGACCTTCTCTTCCAGCTCGGTTGCCGGAATGGTGATCGCGTAGCCGCGCTTCAGACCTTCGTTCAGAGTTTCAGTGACCTGCATCATATTCCCCATAGAGATTCGGGGCGCGCGCGCAGGCTCCGCCCCCAGACAATTTGAGGCCTTCTATTGGCCTGCGCGTCGCGGTGCAAGGGGCATCAGCCTCGATCCGCTCAGGAAGCGCCTCAAAGGGGCTTTTTCACCCGATTTTCGCCCCTGAATGGCGGGTTTTGCCTCATTGGACATGCAAACGCCCCCCGGCCAGTGACCGGAGGGCGCAGCATTATGCGGATGACACAAGCACAAGTAGGTCACGAGGTATAAACCCCTCGCACCGGCATCGCCCGTATATTCTCTGGATCAGAACTTCCAGCGCGCACCAGCGAGGATGGCAGAGCCGTCCTGATAGTTGGTCGCTGAAGCATCGTCATAGGAATATTCGCGATACGCGATATAGGCCTCAAGGTTCTGCTTGTCGAACTTCTGAACCGCAGCAATGCCAAAGGATTCTGCGCTGTCGTTGGTGGAGACCAGATCCGAGCCGTCATAATAGTCGACGGAGAAGGAGGTGGAACCAACGGAGATCAGGTTGGCGGTGTAGCCCAGCTTCACATAGCCGTAGTTACCACCGGTGTCACGGTCACCGGTTGCAGCGCTCAGCGACAGACCAGTGGGTTCGTGCAGAACGGCGGCAGAGGCAATGGTGTCGCGGGTGTCTTCAGAGCCGCCCTTCTCGGTCCAGCTAACAGCCAGCGCACCGGCCACAGTGAAATCGCCAAGATCTTCGTTCATGTAGTTCAGGGCAATATCGTACTGCTGGGTGTCGGCATCGCGGGTCAGGATGTCCTCACCATAAGAGGCAGAGACGGTGAAGCCCGAGAATTCCGGCGAGTCATAGCGGATACGGCCTCGGCGCGAGCCGTCGAAGGTCGAGAAGACGTCGCCGATTTCGATACCGGTCAGGTTGCCTGCGGTGTCACGCAGGAAATACCCGCCTGCAGCATCCGCCACGGCGGAACCTGCAACTACACCGGTGCCCGAAAGGTCGATACCAGTGACACCATCAGCCGCCATGGAACCTTGACCGATAGAGAAGGTGCCGTAGCGCGGGGTGTGCCACTGCAGGTCGACGTGACGCAGATCGCTGCGGGTCCAGTCGGTGATGTCGCCCTGGCCGTTCTGGTTCACACCATCCGAGCCGCGCAGCGACAGAGAGGTTTCAAAACGGAACTTCAGGGTGTTCTCGCCAAAGGGCTGTTCCAGCCAGAAGCCAACGCGCGAACCAGAGTTGGCGTTGTCGACGAGGCGGTTGTAGTCTTCCTGACCGTCGTCATAACCCTGATAGGTCAAGTTGAGCTGGCCATACCAACGGAAGGAGCCACCATTGTCAGATGTGTAGGTGGGGCCCGCAACTGCGGGAGCGGCAAGGAGGGCTGACAGCGCAAGGGCGCTGGAGCCCACCGCAAGGGTTTTGGTGCTCATGATCATTCAAAGGTCAGCCGGACATCCTCCATCCCCGGACCCGACTGCCATCGGAGCTACCATGTAAGTTTTTTGATGAAAGGACTTGAAAGTAAGCGCAGGTGAACGGGTCAGTTCACATTTCGGAAGGCGCTGTAATAGCGGCATTATTCTGCTCACTCAGGCGAACCCCAAGGAATTCAGAGGATATTTTTCAACCCCCGAAATTAGATTTTTTCAACACTCTGCTATTCGCTCTGTGCAATGCTGCGCGCAAAATTCCGTGATCATTGTCGAATCAAGATGTCGATCCAGTACGGCTCAAGAGATGCGCGCATCCGTCACAGTATTGGGCGCGCACAGCAGGAAAACGTCCCCTCCAAGCCGTGGATGAGACGTCTTTATCGTGGTCTGTGATAGGGTTTGAAACGCGCGCGACTTAGCCCTGCTGGGTCATGGCCGCATGTTGCATCCAGCGGATCGAAGCCTCGATCGCGGTGCGCAGCATATCAAGCGACAGCCCGCGTTTGGTGAGATAGCGCGTGGCCCCCGCCTTCATCGCAGCCGCCGCCAGTTCTTCGCTGCCGCGGCCCGACAGAACAATCACCGGCACATAGGGATCGCGGGCCTTTAGCGCCGCAAGAACAGAGAGACCGTTGTTGTCAGCAAGGTGGTAGTCCAGCAGCACACAATCGGCGCGCCATTTCTCGAACCGCGCCACCCCTTCGCTGCCGCTGGGCGCCGTTTCAATCGAGCTCGACCGCAGTTGTTCACAAAAACGGCGCAGCATCTCGGTGTCTTCCGGGCTGTCGTCGATTATTAGAATCTTGGTCATTCTGCTTCCACCAGTCCTGCATGATCGACCACATCGCCCGCGCTCTCGCCCTTCGCATTGGGGAGCGAAAAGAAGAATGTGGTGCCCTGTCCGGGTACGCTTTCAAATGTGATCAGTTGGCCGTAACTCTCTACGATTTCCTTGGTAAAGGAAAGGCCCAGTCCACTTCCGGTTGCGCCGGGCAGCACGCGTTCTCCGGTATTCTGGCCACGGACCCCGGGCAGGAATATGCGCCCCTGATCCTCGGGCGCGATGCCGGTGCCGTTGTCGCGAATGTAGAACACATGCAAAAGGCCGCTGGCATCGGTGCTGCCCTCGCTCAGATACCCCACCTTCACCACTGGCGTGGAGGACTGATTATAAATCAAGCCATTGGCGATAAGGTTTTGAAACACAACCTTTGCCTTGGCGCGGCTTGCAAACACCATGGGCATGGCGGTTTCCACCTGCACCTCGCCGCCGGTGGCCTCCATCAGTTCCGAAAGGTCAGTGCAAATTTCATCGACCAGAACGCCTGTATCAATATCGGCGCGGTCGCTGCCCTTGCCCCGATGTTGCGCCGAGGCCAGCAGAGCAGAGATCGTGGCCTCCATCTGCGCGCAGAGTTGCTGAATTCTGCTGACTTCTTCAGGCAGGGCATGGGCTGCGCGCTCTTGCAGGGCCTGCACCTGCCAGTGAATACCCCGCAGCGGCTGTTTGAGATCATGGGATGCAATATCGGCAAAGCTGTCCAGTTCACGGTTCGAACGCTCCAGCTCATCCACCAGCACCTCAAGCTGGCGGGAGTGTTGCAGCAGCCGAGCCTGGCGTTCCTGCGCGCGGGAGCGCTGCAATTTTTGCCAGATGCCAAAACCCAGTGCCGTAAGCACCAGCACCAAGACCGCCGCCCCGACCAGCCTGAGGCGCATTGGCGTCCAGAACGGCGCGCGCCCAAACCATTTGGCCTGCAGGGCCTCATATTCCTCTGAGATCAGGTAGGCCGGGATCACCGCATTCAGCCGTTCACGGACCTCCCCCAGACCCAATCGCAGGGCCGGGCCGGATTCTGAGACATAAAACGGCTCTGTGCTGCTGCGGAACTTCTCCTCTTGGCCCTCGGCCTCCAGATGGGTCCAAAAGGCTCTTCCGGTTGTCAGCACCGCATCGGCCTGCCCCTGCAGGAGCAGGTTCATGATGCCATCTTTGCCATCCGCATAGACAATATCGAGCCACCCGTGGCGTTCTGCCAGCTGTGCTGCGTTCTTGCCGCTTTCGACGCCAACACGCAGCCCGACCAGATCGTCCAAGACCTGCGGCTCAAGCGATACCTCCCGCAGAGTAAATATGTTGAAGGGGACACGGTGCACCGGGAAGGTGAAATCCATCCGTTCCGCACGCGTAGGATTGACCGCCATCATCGGGATCAGATCCACTGAGCCCTCACGCGGGCCCTGCCCGAATTCCTCGTCCGTGATGCGCTGGTAGCGAATTTGCAACCCCGCCAGATCCACCAGATCTTCTAGCACCTCAATCCCAAAACCGCCGGGCGTGCCATCATCCCCGATCGACACAAATGGCGGCACATGATGAACACCAACGGTCAGCACATCTGGCACCGGTTCTGGGTTAGAAATAAGATACTTGATCCGCAGTTCTTCCAGCGTCCCGTTTTCTTCAAACTTCTGCAGAGCCCTATTGATCGGCTCCAGCAGTTCTGCGCGGCTTTCGTGCACAATAACCACACGGTCGATCCTGACCAAAGGATCACCGACATAGGCAATCCGACCATCGGTGCGCGTTGCACGGGTCAGGGCAAAAAGAACGTTGACCGGATAAGACAGAGCATCCACTTCGCCGCTCAGCAAAGTCACCAACGCAGCTTCCAAACCGGGTTGCTCGACCACGGTTGCGTCGGGAAACAGATCGGGATTGGAGGCAATTGTTGGCGGCACCGCAGCAATGCGAACGCCACTCAGATTGTTGGGGTCGAAATCATCGGCGTTTTCAACTGGAACGGCCAGCCGGACCTGAACCTCTGAAATCGTCTGTGACGCAAGGTTGGTCTCGCGAAACGCCGGGCCGTGCCCAACTCCAACCAGCATGTCAGTCTCGCCAGTCGCTTGCGCTGCGGCGATTTTGGGTATCGGCCCATAGAACTGGAACTCCAGTTCGAAGCCAACCTCCTCAGCCAATAGTCGTGCAAGTTCAATGGCGAACCCGGTAGGCTCCCCATCGTCCCCCATCATCGACAATGGAGGAACATTGCCCCAGGGCACTACAACTTTGTCATACTGAGGCTGGGCCTGAACAGGGAGCACCCAGAAAATGCTCGACACCCAAACGAATAAGAGGAGCAGCGCTTGTTTCAAACCACCCGCGCCCCGCATCTCAGAGCAGCTCGCCAAGAACCCCGCGCGTCACCGGCTTTTCGCAAAATCCATCGATGACCGGGTGGTCATCGGTGCGCTGCCGGTCGGCAGGGTTGATGGAGGATGAGCAAACGAACAGGCGGGCATGTCCCTTCAGTTCCGGATAGAGCGCATGATAGGCATCCGCAAACTGAAACCCATCCAACCGGGGCATGTTGATGTCGACAAATACGATATCCACCGGATCACGACCCGGCGTTTTCAGATACCGCAGCGCATCCTCGGCATAGACAAACTCAACCACCTCGGCATCCGGCGCAACCTTGCGCAGGTTGCGTTTGAAAAAATACCGATCCGCGTCGCAATCATCGATCAAAAGGATCTTAGGCTTTGAGGTGCTCATGTGCTCCGTCCGGCTCATGTTGCAGAGAGGGTAAAGCGGAAGCTTGCGCCCCCCGTTTCCGTGTCAGTCACCTCGATCGTGCCACCATGCATGGAAATGATCTTTTCGCACATTGCCAGACCAAGGCCGCTGCCTTCGATCTCTGATTCTACGTGCAGACGGGTAAAGAGTTCGAAAACACTGCCACGGTCTTTGGGTGCGATGCCGATACCGGTGTCGTCCACCCGCACGCCAACCTTGCCATCAGGGGCCGCGAAGGGCGCAATGGTAATGCGACAGGGGCGCGCCGGATCACGGTATTTGAGCGCATTGCTCAACAGGTTCTGCAACACCCGTGAAATCAGCTCCGGCGCACATAGGGCGGCTGGCAGCGGCTCAATCTGCACCTCTGCTTCCGCTTCGCTCACGAGGTGTTTGAGATCAGTAACACTGGCCTCTGCAAGACCGGTGAGTTCGCATGGCTCAAACTCCAAGGTGCGATCCTGCAAACGGGCGTAATCCAGAATGGCATCCACCCGCCCCTTCAGGCGGCGTGTGCCTTGGGTCAGGAACTCGACAAGCTCTTGGGCATCGGCGTCCAGCGTGTCGGGCAATTCTTCCAGCAACGCCTCAATGCTGCTCTCAACCGTGTTGAGCGGCTGTTTCAGATCATGCGCTGATATAAAGGCAAAACGGCGGATTTCATTGGCCCGCTTTTGAATGTCGTCCTCGCGTTCGCGCAGATCGGTGACGTTTTGATGCACGCCAATCATGCGCAACGGACGGTGATCAACGCTCCAATCCGTCACCTGCCCCCGGCTCTTGACCCAGATCACCCCGCCATCCTTGGTCAGATAGCGCACCTCGACCGAGAAAGGTACCTGTCCGCGCGAACGCACATGAACATCAAAAGCCTCATGAAACCGCGAGCGATCCTCGTCATGGATCAGGGCGAACCATGCTTCTGGCTTGGGGGCCAGCTCCCCGGCTGCAAAGCCCAAAAGCTCGACAAAACGGCGACTTATGTAGAGTTGTTCATCAGGGATATTCCAATCCCAATAGCCCGCCTCTTCGCTTTCCAGCACGCTGGCGAGGATTTCGCTCTGGCGCCGCGCTTCTTGCTCGAGCAGTTTGCTGTCGGTGATATCCAACAGTGTGATCACCACGCCATCAGACTCGCCACGCTGGCGAGTAAACCGGCGCACACGTGTTTGCACAAACCCACCATCGCGGCGGCGCAATTCGCGTTCTGTCTCTTCACCCTGATCGCGGGCAAGGCTCGCATCATCCACAAGAAGGCTTACCGCCTCGGGCAAGAGCGAGGTCGCAAAGCTCTCTAGCGGGCGGCCCACATCGCTGTGCTTGAGATCAAGATACCGGGTCACCCCGGCACTGAACCGCCGGATGCACATGTCATTGTCCAAGAGCAAAATCCCAAGCGCAGCCGTCTCAAGGAGGTTGTCGACATCCGCATTGACCTGCTCCAACTCGGCGATCCGCTCGATGTTTTCGGTATTCACCGTGTGCAGTTCTTCGTTGATGCTCTGGGTTTCTTCGTTGTTGGCCTGCAGTTCTTCGTTGGCGGCGATCAGCTCCTCGTTTGCGGTCTGCAGTTCCTCGTTCGAGGCACCAAGATCCTGCGCCGTCACCCCCAGCATTTCCTGCAGGGAGCGCACTTCGCCCTCAAGATGCTGGATATAGGCGCGGGTTTCTTCTCGGGGTTGCTCGCGATCAATATCAACATCGGTTTTCGGCAGGCTCTGTAGCGTTTGACGAATGAACAGCGCGATGGCAGAGGTATGCCCCTCCCACATGATCTTGCGCCCGGAAATCGAAACCGTGCGCACTTGATCCTCTTCAATCAGGCGCATGTCCGCCGCTTGGGCGGTGGTTTTATCCTCAGCGCCGCGCATCACCAGGGCCACAGAACTGCGCAACCTGTCATCGCAAAGCTCAAAGATATTGGTCGAAAAACCACTTTCGGGGATTTGCAGGATAGATTGCATATTCCCGAATGTTTTCAGCAATGTGGCCGTTGGGTCGACGATACATACGGAGGTCTGGCTGGCCTCCAGAGAGAACTGAAAGAGCGAGCTCAGATCATCCTGAAACGTATGCCCCGCCGACAGCATTCGACGCGCCCGCGGCAACATGCCAAGCGCAGGCAATTGCGCTGTTAGCTTGCCACGACCGATCCCCGATTGTGCAACACGTTTGTTTTTATAGATCCGCTCCTTCCCCATGAAGAAATCAAACCGAACCCCGTCGGTGCCCGGTGTCTCTGCCGCGCCCAAGAGCAGGTAACCGTCCATCCTGAGCGACATGGAGAAATTGACCATGACCTTGGCCTGAACATCAGGGCTGAGGTAAATCAACAGGTTACGGCAAACGATTAAATCGGTGCGCGTGTAGGGCGGATCAAGGGTGATGTCATGCACCGCAAAAACGATCTGCGCGCGGATTTTGGGCGCGATGGCAAAGGTGCCGGGATGATGCGTCACATAGCCCGCTTCACGATAAATGAGCGGAATCTCTTCAAGCGTGTGGTCCGGATAGATCCCCTGCTTTGCCGTGTTGACGGAGTTTTCGTTGACGTCCGTTGCATAGACGCGGAAATCTCGTTCGATCTTGTGATCATCCCGGAATTTCTGCAGCAACATCGCAAGCGTATAGGCCTCCTCCCCGGTGGAGCAGCCCACCGACCAGACCCGCAGGGGCGCAGTTGTGTCGCCTTCCTCAAACAGACGTTTGAGAACCCGCGTCTCCATAGCCTGCCAGACATGCAGATCGCGAAAGAAATTTGTCACACCGACCAGAAACTCCCGGTACAGAAGCTCCACTTCGCCGGGGTGTTCGCCGAGGTAATCCAAATAATCGCGGATTTTCGAGAGGCCCAAAAACCCCATCCGCCGCGCGATACGTCGCTTGAGGGTCGGTTCCTTATAAAGGGCAAAATCTATCTCTGCCTGTTTGCTGACCGTCTCTAAAATCAGCCGAAAGGTGTCCTGCGCGCCGACAAACATCTCGTCAACGTCAGAGATACCGTGGTTGCGCAGCTCAATGAACCTTGCGATTTCCTCAACGATATCATCTGGTTGAAGAACCTGATCCACCAATCCCGTACCAATCGCCTGACGGGGCATACCGTCAAACCCGCAGGTTGCAGGCTCCTGTGCGATCACCAGCCCTTCGCGATCCTTGATCGAGCGCAGCCCACGACTTCCGTCCGACCCCGTACCCGACAAAACCACCCCGATGGCCCGCTCGCCCACCGCCTCCGCCAACGACAAAAAGAAGATGTCGACAGGCAGGTTGAGCGCCGGTCTGGGTTGCGGTGACACCAACGAAAATCGAAGCCCCTCCACCTCTGCCTCGGTTATCGATGCTTCGGTATCTTGGATCACGGCACGCTCATCGACGTCGCCTTCGGTGCCCTGAATAACGATATTGGCGCCCGGCGGGATGACATAGATATGATGCGGCTCGACGCGCATATTATCTTCGACTTCGACCACCTTATGCTGAGTTTCGCGGCCAAGAATTTCAGTCATCAGCGATTTGTAATCCGGCGACAGATGCTGGATCACCACGAAGCTATGCGGGAAATTTGCCGGAACCCGCGAGAGCAATTGCTTAATCGCGTCAAGTCCCCCCGCAGAGGCCCCCACACCGACAATGTAGAATCTTTCATCTACCTTACCGATTTTGCGCTGAGGATCTTTGACCGCAGGCGTAAGCGGCGTGATGTTATTTTCTGTCATGGTCTACGTTGAACCGCCCGTCCAATTCTCGTTTGACTGAAACCAGCACTTACGAGCGCATGAAACGCTCTGGCCGGTGAATTCGAGCGTTCTGTTAACACTCCGGTGCCCCATAAGGTCCGCCAAAGATTAGCCTTTGTCACAACGCACGTCCAGCGTGCATCACCGTTGTTTATTGTGATGCCGATGCATTTCAAAAGCCCGCCAAGGACTGTCGCTTTTGCTGCGACTCGATTTCACGGTGAGCAAACCTCAGGCTTAGGCGATGTGAGGCGCCCTCTTTGAGGGAAGGTAAAGTACGGCTCCACATCGCCATGGTGTGCTATCCATTTTAACGTATATTATTCATAAGGTTATCGGAAATAGACATCTTGTCTTGATCGATAGGTCAGAAATAACTGGTCGCGCTTATCCGACATTTTCCTCGTCCGGGGCAGCGGGTATTGAATGCGTTTTTATGCTTCATCGATTTTTTTGGATTTTCAACCTGCGGCAATTACGCCACCCCGGAATGGCTTCTCTTTGGAAAACGGCCCCCCACTCCGCCGCCCACCGTTTCAAAGCGATCGTATTTCGCATCCACGCGACCGAAACCGACCTTTCCCATTGGAACGAAGTCAAATGGGAAAGGTCGGATGATAACGCTCAACACGCGCTAGAAGTCTGTCCATTTATCATTTGCGCGCATGGGTTCGGGCGCGGTGTCGTGGTCCTCTGCTGCGCTGCCCGGCTCTGCGTGCGCATCGATGATCTCACCATCATCCCAGCCGCCTGCATCCGTCGCTGAGACAGGTGCAGCGGACGCGGGAGCGGGCAGTGCTGGCGGCGCCTCGCCTTCGCCGGACTGGTTCTGGGTGCGGAAACGGCCAACAAATTCAGCCAAGCGATCCGAATCCTGACGCAGCGTATGCGCGGCGGCTGTGTTCTCCTCAACCATGGCCGCATTGGCTTGGGTCACCTGGTCCAGCTGAGACATGCCGATATTGATCTCTGTCAGCGCCGTGGATTGTTCCTGCGAAGACTTGGAGATCTCTTCGATCAGACCAGAAATATGTTTCACCTGATCCACAATCTGCGTGAGGGCATCGCCGGTCTTTCCCACCATCTGCACACCGCGCCCAACCTGCTGCCCGCTGGTTTCAATCAGGGCCTTGATCTCCAACGCGGCCTCAGAGGAGCGCTGCGCCAGGCCGCGCACCTCAGACGCCACCACGGCAAAGCCACGACCGGCCTCTCCTGCACGAGCGGCCTCAACCCCAGCATTGAGCGCCAAGAGGTTGGTTTGGAAGGAAATATCGTCAATCACGCCAATGATTTGGCTGATTTTTTGCGAAGATTCCTCAATACCGTTCATTGCATCGATGGTCTCTTGCACGATAGCGCCACTGCCCTCAGCCATGCCGCGCGCCTCGCGTACTGTATATTCGACGCTCATGACATTTTCATTGGCAGATTTCACGCTTGAGGTGACCTCTTCGAGCGCGGCGGCGGTCTGCTCCAGTGTCGCGGCCTGACTTTCTGTGCGCGAAGACAGATCATCTGCCGATGCGCTCACCTCGACGGCCCCTTTGGAGATGTTCTCAGCGATGTCACGCACGGATTCGATCACATCGCTCAGCTCAGTCATCGCGTCATTGATGCTGTAGCGCAGCTTTTTATGTTCAACCGGAAAGAACTCGAGGATTTTGTTGCGGAAGTCGCCTTTGGCGAGGTTCATCAGTGCCTTGCTCAGGGTGCGGACAACCATCTCGTTGCCTTCTTGGATCACCTTCTCGCGATCCTTGGCGGCAGCACCTTCCTGCAAGCGCTCTTGCAGATGCACGAGCGTTTTGGAAATGAAACCAACCTCGTCGCCTTGATCGCAGCCGGAAATGTCCTCGTTGTAGTTCTGATCCGCAAGCTCCTGCACATGGGCTGCAAGACGCTCCAGCCGTTTCACGACTCCGCGCACCGCGACATAGGACGCGATGACCACCAGTGCGAGGGTAATAGCCAGTTCTATCAATGCGTTACGTGTTGTTGCGTTGACCACGGCCATGGCCTCTGAACGGTCAATCTCAAACACCAGCCCCCACTGGGTGCCATTGGGAATGGACACGCTATCGGAAGCGGCAATAACAGTTTCGCCAAGAACACCGGTTGCTGGATCGAAGTAGCCCGCCTCACCAGACAGTGCGGTTGTGATTTGCTCGCGCGCAGGGAGTTGCTCATAGGCGGCAAACCCACCTTCCCGAGGTGATTCCGTCAGTGACAGCCCTTGTTCGTTCACCAGATAGACAAAACCGGTCTCTCCGAGTTGCTCGGACTGAGACAGAAGGCGCATGATGCCATCCAGTGGGAATTGCACCGCCAACACGCCCAGCATCTCGCCATTTTCAAAAACCGGGGTCGACATGAACATCGCCTGAGCGCCCGCGCTGGGAGCATATGGCGCAAGCGAGGTCATGTAGAACTCACCAGCTTCCAAGCTGCGCCCTTTGCGAAAAACCTCACCCAGCCCGCTGTCCTTGTATTTTCCAGTCTCAAAATTCAGGCCAAAATCATCTTCTTTGAAGACCGAGTAGATCAGGTTGCCCTCAAGATCGAAGAGGAACAAATCGTAATAGCCGTGCGCGCGCAGATGAGACCGCAGCCCCACGTGATGGCGCTGATGCGATTGGGTCCAAGTGGAGCCATCTTTTGCAGAGACCAACTCATCCTTCTTGCCCAACGGGTTGGGGTTATCAGAAATATAGAGATTGCGCAGTGCCTCGGCCGGGTCGCCCTCGAACTCTTGCCAGGCGCGTGAAAAATCCGCTGTGGCGGCCTGAATGGCATAGCTGCTGGAGAGCGCAGTCACCTCGGCCTTGATCTCCTCAAGCCACCATTCCAACGCATTTTTGCGGCCCGACACAAAACCGGAGTATGCAGTCTTAAGCTGCTTATCAACCGTGGTACTCATCTGCGATAGCTGCATCGCCCCAGAAGCCAGAACAATTACCACCACTGGCAAAGCGATCAAAATTGGCAGCTTCAAGCCAAGCTTGAGATTACTCAAACGCAACATTCTTGGTCCCTCGTTATCAACCCGCCCAAGACAGCAAAACAGAGCGGCACACCTAACTTTCGCTCAAAAACTAAGCGGAAATGCCTTTAGACTTCATGAATCCATCGATATCCCGCCATTTAACGGCAGCATATCGGTATATTTACGATTACAGCAGAGACTTTCACATATCGAACAATTTTCGCTCGATTTCGTTCTTGAACCGCAGATCGGTTTCGGGTGGTGGCAAAATGCAAAACGGGCGGCTTACTGAGGAAGCCGCCCATCTCTTATTTTATTTTGCACCAACAGGGGTGCAGCGGGGCATAGATCTGTACCGCTGCGGGATGCGTCTTAGAAATGCGCTGAGCGCGTGCCTGCCGGTTTCTCTACGGGAGGCGCAAATTTGGTCAGGTCGATGCCCTCCACAGCGGTTTTATATTCCTCGATGGTGGGTGTGCGGCCCAGGATGGCCGAGAGCACCACAACCGGGGTCGAGGCCAGAAGGCTCTCGCCTTTCTTTTCCGCGGCGTCTTCTACGACCCGGCCCTGGAACAGGCGGGTTGAGGTGGCCAGAACGGTGTCGCCCTTGGCAGCCTTTTCCTGGTTGCCCATGCAGAGGTTACAGCCCGGACGCTCCAGATAGAGGATGTTTTCATACTCGGTCCGCGCCTGCGCTTTGGGGAACAAATCGTCGAACTCAAAGCCCGAATACTTCTGCAGGATTTCCCAATCGCCCTCGGCTTTCATCTCGTCGATGATGTTGTAGGTCGGCGCTGCCACCACCAGCGGGGCTTTGAACTCCACCTTGCCGTTGGCTTTCTCAAGGTTCTTGAGCATCTGAGCCACGATCTTCATGTCGCCCTTATGCACCATGCAGGAGCCCACAAAGCCCAGATCCACCTTTTTCTCCGCCTTATAGAAAGAGATCGGACGGATGGTGTCATGGGTGTAGCGCTTGGAGACGTCCTCGTTGTTGACGTCCGGGTCCGCGATCATCGGCTCGTCGATCAGATCAAGGTCAACCACCACTTCTGCAAAATACTTGGCGCTATCGTCCGGCGACAGGGCCGGTTTCTCGCCAGAGCGGATTTCGGCAATGCGCTTGTCGGCCTTGTCGATCAGACCCTGCAAGGTGCCGGCCTCATTCTCCATGCCCTTGTCGATCATAATCTGGATACGGCTCTTGGCGAGTTCCAGCGAACCGATCAGGGTGTCGTCATTGGAGATACAGATCGACGCCTTGGCCTTCATCTCTGCGGTCCAGTCGGTGAAGGTGAACGCCTGATCCGCCAGCAGCGTGCCGATGTGGACCTCTATGATGCGGCCTTGGAACACGTTGTCGCCGTGCTGTTTCAGCATCTGCGCCTGCGTGGCGTGCACCACATCGCGGAAGTCCATGTGATCGGCCATTTTACCCTTGAAGGTCACCTTGACCGACTCGGGGATCGGCATGGTCGCCTCACCGGTTGCCAGCGCCAGCGCCACGGTGCCGGAGTCCGCCCCAAAGGCCACGCCTTTGGACATACGGGTGTGGCTGTCGCCGCCAATGATGATGTCCCAGTCATCCACGGTGATGTCGTTGAGCACCTTGTGGATCACGTCGGTCATCGCGTGATATTCGCCCTTGGGGTCACGCGCTGTAATCAGGCCAAAGTTGTTCATGAACTGCATCAGGCGCGGAATATTGGCCTGTGCCTTCTTGTCCCAGACCGACGCGGTGTGACAGCCGGACTGATAGGCCCCATCCACGGTTGGCGAGATCACGGTGGCCGCCATGGCCTCCAGCTCTTGCGACGTCATCAGGCCAGTGGTGTCCTGAGAGCCGACGATGTTGACCTTCACGCGCACGTCAGAGCCCGCATGCAGGGTCTTGCCGGGCGTGCTGCCCACCGCATTACGGTTAAAGATTTTCTCAACCGCAGTCAGGCCTTGGCCCTCATGGCTGACTTCTTTGGCCGGTGCAAAGACCAGCGGTGCCTCGATGCCGAGGGTTTCAGCCGCAAATGTCTGCAACTTCTTGCCAAAGACGATGGCATAAGAGCTACCCGCCTTCATGAATTCGACCTTCTGCGGAGTAAACGCAGAGGAGACATCCACCAGTTCTTTGCCGTCTTCGTCCAAGAGCATCTTGTTCTTGGTGTCGATTTTCAAAACGGTGCCGGTTTCAACCGAATACTTCTGCTCCAGCACCGGGTTGCCGTCATTGTTGAGGATCGCCTTGCCGTCGCTGTCGACCTTCTTGACCCAGTTCTTGAGGTCGAGACCAATGCCGCCGGTCACGCCCACGGTGGTGAGGAAGATTGGCGAAATGCCATTGGTGCCCGCAACCACGGGCGCAAAGTTCACAAACGGCACATAGGGGCTGGCTTGTTTGCCGGTCCAGAGTGCCACGTTGTTCACGCCGGACATACGGGACGAGCCCACGCCCATGGTGCCTTTTTCCGCGATCAGCATCACACGCTTGTCGGGGTGCTGCAGTTTCAGCGCCTCGATTTCCTTTTGCGCCGCCTCAGAAATCATGCATTTGCCGTGCAATTCACGGTCCGAGCGCGAGTGCGCCTGATTGCCGGGGGACAGAAGGTCGGTAGAGATATCGCCTTCGGCCGCGATATAGGTCACGACCTTGATTTCTTCATCGACGTCGGGAAGCTTGGTAAAGAACTCAGCCTTTGCGTAGCTTTCAAGGATCTCACGCGCGATCGCGTTGCCGGCCTTGAACGCCGCCTCAAGCCGGTCGGTGTCCGCCTCATAAAGGAAGACTTGTGTCTTCAGCACATCCGCCGCCTGCGCCGCGATGGCTGCATCATCACCAAGCGCCAGATCCAGCAGCACCTCAACCGAGGGGCCTCCTTTCATGTGCGACAGCAGCTCAAACGCAAACTCGGGCGTGATCTCCGCCACCTCGACCTCGCCGAGAATGATCTCCTTAAGGAAGGCAGCCTTCACCCCTGCTGCACTCGTTGTGCCGGGCAAGGTGTTGTAGATAAAGAACTTCAGAGAGTCTTCACGATGCTCGCTGCCAGAGTCCCTGATCTGCGAAATCAGCTCCGCAACCAGCGCGCCATCGTCAATGGGTTTGGGGTGCAACCCTTCGCCCTTACGCGTTTCGATCTCTTTTAGGTAGTCTGTGTACAAGCTCATGACGGTCCCGACGATTCTGTGTAAGAAAAAGCCTGAAACGGGTTCGCAAACACTCTTGGCGAGCCGCGTCAAGCTTGCTGTATGCGGCAGTATACCAATGCAGAATGACTTGCAAGACGTTCCGACATGCATGGTTTACTCGCGCAGAGTTTACCATACCCGCGCCAAGATGCACCTCATCTGCGACGTTCTTTCGCCATATTTATGGCTCAGGTGATGAAAGATGCATCGCGACCGGAGGTCCACCCATGTCATATGCCAAATTGCAGTCTCCTCTCGGAGGGTCTGATCTGGGCATGCCTTCTGGTCTGCGCCCACTCAGCGGCGTTGAGGCGACGGCAGAGGTGTTGACGCGCAAGGGTTATAAGGCCGCAGCCCAATTGAGCAGCTGCGACGATGTCATAACCCGCGACAAGGGTATCCTGTCGATCCGCGACATCACACGCCGCACGGAGCGTAGCCGCATGGTACGCTTTGCCGCCGAAGCCCTGGGAACGGATCGCCCGGAACAGGATCTGGTGCTGCCCGCTCGCCAGTTGGTGCTTGTGCGGGACTGGCGTGCAGAGGCGCTCTTTGGCCGCCACGAGGCATATGTGCAGGCCGCAGCCTTGATCGACGATCAATACATCACTGATGATGGCATGCATCAGATCAACTGCGTGCAGATCTGGCTGGAGGCACCTTCTGTCCTCTATGTACGCGGTATGGAGGTGCTCTCAGCGCATGGGTTCGACGCGGCCCTGCAGCCGCAGGCTTAGATCCCCAGATCGCTGAACACCTTCGGCAGTTGCTCTGGCAAATCCTCCGCAATCAGTCCCGCGCCAAAGCTGCGCGCACATCCCACATGCAACCACGCAGCCGTCGCGGCGGCCTCATGAGGGGCAACCCCACGCGCCAACAGTCCGGTGATAAACCCCGCCAGAACATCCCCCGCCCCAGCCGTTGCAAGCCACGGAGCTGATCGGTCGTAGATTGCCGCCGAGACCGAACAGGCTCCGTCAGGCTCCGCGATAACCGTATCCGCACCTTTGAACAAAACCGTTGCTCCCGCCCGGCGCGCCGCCTCACGGGTCGCGTCGAGCTTGGAATAGGCCGGACCGCAGAGGGCAGGTTCCGCCAATCGCTGGGCAATATCAGGAAACAAACGCGCGAACTCTCCGCCATGCGGGGTCAGCACGCACTTGTTGTGCAGCATATCAAACAGCGCCTGAGGGTCGTCTCCAAACGCCGAGAGCGCGTCCGCATCCAGAACCACCGCGCGTTCATGATTTTGCAGCGCGATTGGAACCAACTCACGCGCGCGCTCCTGCCCAAGGCCCGGACCAAGACACACCGCATTGATACGATCGTCCGAAAGGATCTCCCTCAGTGCCCCAGCCTCCCCGACGCGTTGCAGCATCAAGGCGGTGATCTGGCACGCAACCTCCATCTGTACCGAAGGCGGAACCCCCAGCGTGACCAGCCCCGCGCCAATCCGCAGCGCGCCCCGCGCCGCCAACCGCGCCGCCCCAGTGCGCCCTGCCCCACCCGATAAGATCAGCGCATGACCGTGGGTGAATTTATGCGCCCCCTGTCCCTTCGCCAGCACACCCGCATCGGGCGCATCCCTCCAGACCGGGCGCGATTGGCCTCCCACCTCCGCAGTGGGCGCCAACCCGATGTCCTTGATCACAACCGAACCGCAATACTCTGGCCCATCTGCCAAGACATGCCCGCATTTCCTTCTGTGAAAGGTGACCGTCAGATCCGCCTGAACGGCACCTTCTCCAATCACCCGCCCGCTATCACTACAAAGTCCCGAGGGCAGATCAATCGCCACCACCTGATGCGTATGCCCCACCGCAGGCTCCGCATCCAACGCGACGAGCGGCAGATCCACCGCACGCGTCAACCCTGTGCCAAAGAGCGCATCCACCACCAGATCCGTCAACAGCCAGATCTGATCCCCCTCAAATGTCACCGTGGATAAAGCCTGAACCGCCCCCAACTCACACCAGCGCTGGTAATTCACCTTGGCATCTGCTGGCAGTTTCGCCGCGTCACCATAGAGGAACACCTTCACCGCCCAGCCGCGCTCTTTCAGCAGCCGCGCCACCACGAACCCGTCGCCGCCATTGTTGCCCGGCCCGCAGAGAACGGCCGCCCGCTTCAGCTTTTCAGAAATATCCCGGGGGACGGCCGCAGGCCGGGGGGCAGCGCCCCCTGCGACAGATCCTACGGAAAACTCAGGCCATTTATCACATATGGCCTCAACCACCCCGCGCCCGGCGCGCTCCATCAATTCCAGACCGCTCACTGCACCGCTCTTAATCGCAGCCTGTTCAATCGCGCGCATCTGTTCTGCGGTCAGTACTTCGGTCATCTCACCCCTCCGTTTCACATATGCACATATTTTAAGCGCACCGCTTAAATTTTAAGCGCACCCGCCGAAATCTGCTGGTTCCGGTGGCATCTGCTTCGGCTTACGCATTGTGGCCATCACTTGAAGATGATCTGACCACATTCGACAAGGTTGCGAGGAGCCCGGACATGAAAAAGATCGAAGCCATCATCAAGCCGTTCAAGCTCGACGAGGTGAAAGAAGCGCTGCAGGACGTCGGCGTTCAAGGTCTCTCTGTCATCGAAGTAAAGGGCTTTGGTCGCCAAAAAGGCCACACGGAACTCTATCGTGGTGCGGAATATGTCGTAGACTTTCTGCCCAAGGTAAAGATCGAGGTGGTTCTGGACGACGATCAAGTCGACGCCGCCATTGAGGCCATCGTTGCCGCAGCCAAGACCGACAAGATCGGCGACGGCAAGATCTTTGTCAGCCCGATTGAACAGGCGATCCGCATCCGGACCGGCGAATCCGGTTCCGACGCGCTCTGATCATCTGCCTTTCGCCCGGATCTGCGGCGAAAGGCACATACGAACATCCCGAAATACCCAAGTTTCTCACGGAGGAATAACTTCAAATGAGCAAAGACGCAGTTCTCAAGCTGATCAAGGATGAAGAGGCAGAATATGTCGACATCCGTTTCACCGACCCGCGTGGCAAACTGCAGCACGTCACTCTGATCTCAGATCAGATTGATGAGGACTTCCTTGAGGAAGGCTTCATGTTCGACGGCTCTTCCATCGCAGGCTGGAAATCCATTGAAGCCTCCGACATGAAGCTGATCCCGGACACCGAGTCCGCCTATGTGGATCCCTTCTACGCGGAAAAAACCATCTGCATTCACTGCTCCGTGGTTGAGCCCGACACCGGCGAAGCCTATGAGCGCGACCCGCGTGGCACTGCCGAAAAAGCCGAAGCTTACCTCAAGTCTTCCGGCATCGGTGATGTGGCCTATATGGGTCCTGAGGCGGAATTCTTCCTCTTTGACGATGTGCGGTTCTCCAACACCATCAACAAAGTCTCCTACGAGGTCGATGCAACCGACGCCTCCTGGAACTCTGATGCCGAATATGAAACCGGCAACATGGGTCACCGTCCGGGCGTCAAAGGTGGCTACTTCCCGGTAAACCCGATTGACGAAGCACAAGACCTGCGCTCCGAGATGCTCTCCACCATGAAGCGTCTGGGCATGAAAGTGGACAAGCACCACCACGAGGTTGCGTCCTGCCAGCACGAGCTGGGTCTGATCTTTGACAGCCTGACCAAACAGGCCGACGAGCTGCAGAAATACAAATACGTGATCCACAATGTGGCCCACGCCTACGGCAAATCCGCAACCTTCATGCCCAAGCCCATCGCAGGCGACAACGGCACCGGCATGCACGTCAACATGTCGATCTGGAAAGACGGCAAGCCGCTCTTTGCAGGTGACAAATACGCGGATCTCTCCGACGAGGCCCTGTGGTTCATCGGCGGTATCCTGAAGCACGCCAAAACGCTCAATGCCTTCACCAACCCGTCCACCAACTCCTACAAGCGTCTGATCCCGGGCTTTGAAGCCCCCGTTCTGCGCGCGTACTCCGCCCGTAACCGCTCTGGCTGCGTGCGTATTCCGTGGACCGAATCCCCGAAGGCAAAGCGCGTCGAAGCCCGCTTTCCCGATCCGGCGGCAAACCCCTATCTGGCGTTTGCAGCCCTGCTGATGGCCGGTCTGGACGGCATCAAGAACAAGATCGATCCCGGCGAAGCCATGGACAAGAACCTCTACGATCTGCCCGCAGAGGAACTGGCTGGCATCCCGACCGTCTGTGGCTCCCTGCGCGAAGCGCTGGAATGCCTCGCGGCGGATCACGACTTCCTGTTGCAAGGCGATGTGTTCACCAAAGACCAGATCGAAGGCTATATCGCCCTCAAGATGGACGAAGTGGAAACCTACGAACACACCCCGCATCCGGTTGAATATCAGATGTACTACAGCTGCTGATCCGGCTGACATAGTGATCGAGAGAGCGCCCCAAACCGGGGCGCTCTTTTCATTTTGAGGGACGGGCTGCACCCACGGATCGCACGCCGGGCTATGTGCTTCGTCAAATCATCAATTGACGGTTGAGACGCCTCGACCCTTGCTGTAGGTCTGCGCGCCTTGACCATCGCGAGGCCCGGCAGATGACTGAGACAAATCCAAACAGCACAACGCGCCCCCATACGTTGGGGATCGACTTTGGCACCTCCAACTCCGCCGCAGGACTGGCCGTTGCAGGGCGTCCGTGGCTGGTGGAACTGGAGCCGGGAGAAACCACTCTGCCCACCGCCGTATTCTTTGACAGCGACACCAAGACACGCCGGATCGGACGCAGCGCCACCCGCGCCCTGATTGAGGGCGACGAGGGCCGGTTCATGCGTGCGCTGAAGAGCCTGCTGGGCACCTCGCTCCTTTATGAAAAGCGCCGCTTGGGCGGTGAGATGATGGATTTCTCCGATGTCATCGCGCATTTCCTGCGCGAGGTGAAAACCCGCGCCGAGACGGCAACACGACTGGAGTTCACCCATGCGCTTTCGGGGCGGCCGGTAAAATTTCACTCCAAGGACGAGGCCCGCAATGCCCGCGCCGAAGAAGACCTGCGCCATTGTTATCAAAAGGCCGGGTTTCAGGATGTGGAATTCATGTATGAACCCGAAGCCGCCCTGCGCGCCGCGCGTCCGCATCCGGGCATCGGTCTTGTGGTGGATATCGGCGGTGGTACATCGGATTTCACCTGCTTTGAGCAGGACGACAGCGGCGGCACCCGTATCCTAGCGAGCCATGGCCTGCGTCTGGGCGGCACCGATTTTGACCGCCAGATTAGCATTGACCACGTGATGCCGCATCTGGGGCGTGGTGCGATGATCCGTAACAGCTTTGGCGGGGGCAGCCTGCCAGCGCCCAACCGGATCTTCAATGATCTTGCCACATGGCAGATGATCCCCTTCCTCTATGGGCCCGACACCCGCCGCGCGGCGCGCGATCTGGCGCAGAACGCCGAAGATCCCAGCGGCCTGAACCGTCTGCTGCAAGTGCTGGAGGATGAGCTGGGCCATGATCTGGCCTTTGCGACTGAGGCCGGGAAGATCCGCGCCAATGGCGCCACCGAGGAGACCGCGCAGATCGATTTGCGCATTGTCGAGCCAGGGCTTTCCGCCGCCCTGCCCCGCGCCGCACTCGAACAGTCGCTGGCGCAGATGGTGCAGGACATTCAGGATGAGGCCGCCGAGACCCTGCGTCTGGCCGGCGTGTCCCCTAGCAACGTCAACCGCTGCGTCATGGTGGGCGGGTCTGCGTTGCTGATGGCGGTCCGCGCAGCACTTCAGGATCTCTGCCCCACCGCATTGATCGAGACAGAGCGCGCAATGACGGCTGTGGCCGACGGGCTGGCGCTGGCTGCGCAAGATGCTGCCTTCTAAACAAAGCTCCCCGCAAATAAAGGGTGAAAGCCCCGCCTTTGCCACGTAAGTTCGCTTTAGACATCCGTCATTTTCAGAGGGTTCTTTTATGCTGTCTTCCCGTCTCGCGGCCTTTGGCCTTGCCGCCAGCCTCGCCATCGCAACACCCATCGCCGGTCTTGCGGCCAGCTGCGGCAATACGTCAGCGGGGTTTGAAGCGTGGAAAGCGGATTTTGCCCGCACCGCCAAACGCGCGGGCGTTCGTCAGGCGGGGCTCAATGCGCTGGCGCAGACGCACTATGCCACCGGCACCATCGCCGCCGACCGCAACCAAAAGAGCTTTCGCTATAGTCTGGAAAAATTCATGCAGGTGCGCGGGGCCACGACCATCGTCGCACAAGGGCGCAAGCATAAGGCCCGCAATGCCGAGTTTTTTGCAGCCCTGGAACGCAAATATGGCGTGCCTGCCGGGTTGCTCATTGCCATTCACGGCATGGAAACCGCCTTTGGCAACTATATGGGCGACAGTCAGGTGGTCTCGTCCATCGTGACCCTGACTTATGATTGCCGCCGCTCAAAGTTCTTTGAACCTCACGCGATTGGCGCGCTGAAACTGGTGGATCAGGGCGCGATCAGCATGGCAACCAAAGGCGCCAAGCACGGCGAGCTGGGGCATACGCAGTTCCTGCCCGGCAATGCGCTAGAATATGGTCAGGACTGGAACGGTGACGGGCGGGTTGATTTCTACAATATGGGCGATGCGCTTGCCTCAACCGCAAACTTCCTGCGTCAAAAGGGCTGGAGACCCGGCAAAGGCTACCAACAAGGCGAACCCAACTACAAAGTTCTGAAACAATGGAACGCCGCTACCGTTTACCAACAGTCTCTCGCCATCATGGGACGCCAGATCGACGGCTGAGATTGTTCACCGCTGGGCGTTAAGAACAATCAACAGCAAGGTCGTCAGATTGTAAGGGCTTGGGCATCAATGTGGCTGGGAGCCGTCAATTTCCTGCCGCATTTCCCGTACCTCATGAAAACACCACAAAATAAACCATTGTTTTGAAACAACTTACACCGTCCGCCTCCTCCGATATGGGATTCTGATTTTACGCCAAATTAACTGTCGAACGCGCCCAATTTTCTACGTTTTCGGAGTCTACCTTTGTTGGTGAACACAACCGATGGAGGATTTCACGGTGCTCGATCAGACTACACAGAATGTGTCGGCTTCGGCCTATCGCGGCAAACTCGGCTTTGGCGAGCGTGACGAGACGGCACTGTCCAAGGCTTCGGTACTTGTGGTTCAAACACTCGAAGAATTTGGTCACGAGGTGGAACAGTTTCACACCAAACGCGCGCATCGCGTCCGTCTGGAATGTGACCACTATATCGTCGACATTCGCCACCGCCGCAGCCCGCACCCCATGCGTCAAAGCGATGGTGCCCCCTGCCGCAGTCATCTGGATCTGATCTTTACCCCGCGCTTTCCCGAACATGTGGACGCGGAACTGACCGAGATGATCCTCGCACGCGCCATGCAGGCGTTGCTTGCGGATCTGGAGGCCACCACGGTCGAATGGCTCGATACCGGCATCATGCTGGAGCGCGAGGCCTTCTTGTCCGCCTTTGCCCCGGAACCTGTGGCTGAAATGGATATCGCCTGTGATATTCAACTGCCCGTTGATGATCAGAGCGCAACGCCGGTTGGTGCGGTGCAGTATATTGCGCAGCCGATTGCCGCCTTTGACAGTTATGCCGCACGCGATGCTTGCGAGGATGTTGTGCAAACGCCAGAGACTTGCCCACGCGGGGCCGCTCGTTTTGCACCGGTTGATGAGACCTTTGGCAGCCTGACCGTAGCCTGTGACCGCGTGATCGAGCGACGTGCCCCGGCAAAGCAAAGCGATCTCTCTGCCGCTTGCCGCAAAGTGTCCGGCGTCCTGTCTTTCAAGAATTGCAATCCCAACACAGCAAGCGCATGGGTGCTGACCGCGATCATGGCGATCTTTTCCCTGCCGATCGGGATCACTGCGGCTGCGGTGAATTTGATCCGGGGCGGCGATATGCGCTTTAGCGTGCAGATGATGGCTGTGCTTGCAGCGCTGATGTTTCTGGAATCTTCTGTTCTGCTCAATGCTGCGGTGAACTAAACACCCATTACAACATGCAAAACACCCGTAACACCCTCAGGTTACGGGTGTTTTGATTCCACCTCAGAGCGTGCGCCCCATTGTGCCAGGACCTCTGCACGCGACATCACAGTTGTATGGATGGAAAAAACCACGGCGCGCGTCTCTGGTAGACGGTAAATCGCCTGCAATTCGCTGCGCATGTAATTTTGGGTTTCAGGCGTGGAAGTTGGGCGCGGATCACGCTCCAACCTTGGTTGATGCAGGCTTGGGTCCGCATACCACAGCGCGTTGAAACGCCAGAGTGGCCGCCCCACCTGCACCCCGTCAAACAACCGCTGCACGCGGCGTGCGATCCCCGCGTCATAGTCTTTGACTGGCTCATGGATCGCCAGCAGCGGTTTCATGAATTTCTCCGCCAGCGTCCAACTGGCGGGAAAACACAATACGGCCGCCGTCAGCAAATGTTCTGCGCCGTCTTCGGGCCTCTCCAAGATACAGAAATCCTGCTGCGCAATCCGGCCCAAAGTCTCCATCGGCTGGGCGCGATTGATCGCAACCTTCACACCATCTGGCCGGATGACATGGTCCGCATCAGAGCCTGCGCCATAGCGCACCGCCAGCACATGATCGAGCAACTCTTGCGCGGCGGGCGCGGCGCCTGCATCCATCGCCAATACCGCATCGGGGTGATCGCACAACAGCCGCTCCCGCTCCGCCAACTGCGCGGCAAACCCGGCGTCAAAGCGAAGCCAATCCTCCGGCTTGAGTGGCTGAATGCCGGGCAATGGGCGCGGGGCAAGCGGATTATAGGGAATGGAGGTCTGGAGAATCTCTGTCATGCGCTAGCCATAGCACCGCTGTCAAAACTGTGCACGACTGTACAGTTTCCGAGCGCATCCGCTGTATCAAACACGCCAGTCCCGCGAATTCGGCCAAAACGGACATGCTCCGGGTCGCATTTGGAAACGCCACGCCGCGCAAGCCCCGGCAGGCTGAGGTCAAAGAGCCAGGGAGGCGAAGATGAACGAACACTTCCGTGATCGTCGAAAGATCGACCCCAGCCGTGGGTCCGTGTTGGGCGATGGCAGCGCCAATGACAATGACCGGATCGAAATTGGCCCCACACAGTTGGCGTTTTCGGAATGGGCCGCTGCGGGGCTGGAGCTGCCCAATCTGGAAGCCATGCGCCACTACCGCTGGCAGCGGCTGACACAGGCGATTGTGGAGCGCGGCTACGGCGGTCTGCTGATGTTTGACCCGCTCAACATCCGCTACGCCACCGACAGCACCAATATGCAGCTGTGGAACACCCATAACCCATTTCGTGCGCTGCTACTGTGCGCGGATGGCTACATGGCGATCTGGGACTATAAGAACTCGCCGTTCCTGTCGACGTTCAACCCCTTGGTGCGCGAACAGCGTTCCGGCGCGGATCTGTTCTACTTTGACCGCGGCGACAAGGTTGATGTGGCCGCCGATGCGCTCTCGAATGAGATCCGCGTGCTGATTGGCGAACACGGCGGCGGCAATATGCGTCTGGCGGTGGACAAGGTCATGCTGCACGGGCTGCGCGCACTTGAGGCGCAGGGGTTCGAGGTCATGGAAGGTGAGGAAGTCACCGAAAAGGCCCGCGCAATCAAGGGCAAAGACGAGATCCTTGCCATGCGCTGTGCGTCCCATGCCTGCGAGACCGCCGTGAAGGCGATGGAGGATTTTGCCCGCGCCAATGTGGGCGATGGCAAGACCTCGGAGGATGACATCTGGGCGGTTTTGCATGCGGAAAACATCCGCCGGGGGGGCGAATGGATCGAGACGCGGCTGCTGGCTTCAGGGCCACGCACGAACCCGTGGTTTCAGGAATGCGGCCCGCGCATCACCCAGCGCAACGAGATCATTTCCTTTGATACCGATCTGGTCGGCAGCTACGGGATTTGTGTCGATATTTCGCGCAGTTGGTGGATCGGTGATCAAAAGCCGCGCCCGGACATGATCTATGCGATGCAGCACGCGCATGAACACATCATGACCAATATGGAAATGCTGAAACCAGGCGTAATGATCCCGGAGCTCACGGCAGGCACCCATGTGTTGGATGCGAAATATCAGGCGCAGAAATACGGCTGCCTGATGCATGGTGTGGGGCTGTGTGACGAATGGCCCTTGGTGGCTTACCCGGATCAAGCGGTGGTAGGTGCGTTTGACTATCCGCTAGAGCCGGGGATGGTGCTCTGCGTGGAGGCATTGGTGGGCGAGGTCGGCGGCGATTTCTCTATCAAGCTCGAAGATCAGGTTCTGATCACCGAGGATGGATATGAGAACCTGACCACCTACCCCTTTGATCCCGCGCTCATGGGGCAGATATAATGTCTGCGCCTCACTGCGGCGCGTCTGGCCATGGCAGATGGGCCAGAACCCCGTGATGGTCAGAGGCGAGTTTCGGCTGTATCTCGATCTCGCCTTTGCCTCCCGGGGCCAGTACATGGTCAATGCCGATGGGGTAACCCAGCGGCGGCAGATCAAACGTCGCCGCAAAGGGGCCGACCCGCGCCATGCCGCCTGCCGCGCCGATCTGCGCCACCGCAGTGGACCAGCCCACGGCGTTGAAATCCCCGGCGAGGATCACCGGCCCGTCTAGGGTCTCCAGCCGCTTTACCACCCTGTCCACATGCTCGGCCTGCTCATGCGGCCATGGCCACGGCAGATGCAGCGCCGCCACCCAGAACCGCCCTGTTGGCCCCTCGACCTCCATCGCGGCCAGCCCGAGGTCCTCTGCACAGGCGAGCCTGTTGGTCGCCGTGACGCCGCGCGCCAGCACCGCGACACCTCCGACCCGGCGAAACGGGCAGAACTGCTGTACCGGATAGTCGGTTCGCAAATCACCAAGGATCGGCATATTTTCGCGAGAGATTTCCTCCAGCGTGACGATATCCGCGCCCGAGGTGCGAATGGCCTCCATCAGGCTCTCGTTGCCGTCATTCCGCCACAGCATGTTTTTCTGATAGAGGGTCAATTGTTGCGCGGTCGGGTTCTCTGCTGTGGGAGAATGGTTCAGCCAATTGACCAGCATCACCCCTGTCGCCACCGCCCCCAGCAAGGCCGCGCGCGCATCGCGGCGCAGGATAAAGGCACAGATCATCGCAAGCCCGGCAAAGGGTACGCGAAAGACCGCAAGGCTATCGCCAAGCGGATGCAACTCGCCCAGAAATCCGCCCGCCAGAGAGAGGCTGCTGAGGATCAACAGCGCCCAAGTCCCGACGCGGCACAGTTTCAATACGGCTTTCACAGGTCCAGCCGCTCCCGCCAGAGCGGCCATTTGCGCGCCAAAACCGCAACGCTTTCGGCCTCCTCGCCCAGCTGGTCCAGTGGCACCCAAGCCAGCGCATGAGATTCCTCGCTCACCAAAGGCTCCCCCGCCTCCGCCACAAAAAGATAGCGCACATCGTAATGCAGATGTGCCGGTTCTTTGGCCGAGGCCGGGATCTCATGCACATCGACGTCAAAGACCTCGGGCGTCAGCAGCCGAATGTGGGACAGTCCGCTTTCTTCATAGGCCTCTTTGGTGGCGTTGAAACAGGCATCCTGAATACCATCGCAGTGCCCACCCAATTGCAGCCAGCGGTCAAGTTTCGCGTGATGGGTCAACAACACCGACGTAAGGTCCGGCGACAGCACGAAGGCAGATGCGGTGACATGGCCAACCTGCGGGTCGCGCTCAAACGCGCGGGGTTCATTTGCGCAGAACCTCACGAGGCGCGCCCACATGTCCCGGTCGCGCGCATCCAAGGGCGTAAACCGTCCAATGCCGGCAATCGCTTGGCCTGACACATCATGCACATTCATTTGACGCTCCTTCACCTTCCCGTGACGGTTGTGACAGCCGCCTTGCCGTAACCCTGACGTCGGCGCACCTTAGGAAAGCCGACCCATAAAAGCCAAGCCCCGAAAGCCACGCCCATGCCCACCGAACGCATCAGTTTCACCGGCCACGCCGGACATGACCTTGCCGCGCGCCTCGACCTGCCCGAGGGGCCGGTGCTGGCCACCGCCCTTTTTGCCCATTGCTTCACCTGTTCCAAGGACATCCCCGCCGCCCGGCGGATTGCCGCGCGACTGTCGGCCATGGGGATCGCAGTGTTGCGGTTCGATTTCACGGGCCTTGGTCATTCCGGGGGAGAGTTTGCCAATACCAGCTTTACCTCCAATGTTGCGGATCTGATCGCGGCGGCGCGCTATCTGGCCAGCCGCAACATGGCGCCCGACATGCTGATCGGTCACTCGCTGGGGGGAGCCGCAGTCTTGCGGGCACGCGCAGGCATCCCATCGGTCAAGAGCGTGGTGACGCTGGGCGCCCCCTTTGATCCGGGTCATGTGGCGCATCACTTCGAAGACGCGCTTGAGGCGATCAATCGCGACGGGCAGGCAGAGGTGAACCTCGGCGGGCGTCCTTTTGTGATCGGTAAGGAGTTTGTCGATGACATCCGCCAGACAGAGCTTGGCGAAGCGGTGGCAGACCTTGGGGCCGCACTGCTGGTGATGCATGCGCCACGCGATGCCACCGTTGGCATCGACAATGCCGCCGAGATCTTTCAGGCCGCGCGCCACCCCAAGAGCTTTGTCACCTTGGATGACGCCGACCATCTGATCACCGATCCTTGCGATGCGGAATATGCCGCAGACATGATCGCCACATGGGCCACGCGCTATGTGGATATGAAGCCCCCAGCACCCCCGCCCGGCGCACCCGAAGGCGTCATCCGCGTCACCGAGGCCGACCCGGAGGGGTTCTTGCAGGATGTGCAAAACGGCCCCTACCATCATGTGTTGGCAGATGAGCCCGAAGCCTATGGCGGCACCAATCGCGGACTGTCGCCTTATGGGTTTGTGGCGGCGGGGCTTGGGGCCTGTACGTCGATGACGCTGAGGATGTATGCACGGCGCAAGGGCTGGCTGCTGGAAGGGATCAGCGTTGAGGTCTGTCACGACAAGGTCCACGCGCAGGACGCGATCCCTTCTGGTCCTGCCAAGATCGACCGGTTTATGCGGGTGATCCATTTGCAGGGCGATCTGGATCAGGAGCAACGCGCCAAACTGTTGGAGATTGCCGACAAATGCCCGGTGCATCGCACCCTTGAACAAAGCTCTCGGGTCGAGACACGGCTGGAAGATGCGCCAAAGCTCCCCGATATGTCTCAGGAAGGTCAGGACATCGACGCCGCAGCCATTTGATCGACATCAAGGCGCGGCGCGCGTTCCTCATTAGGGTTGCCACAGCCAGCAACAGGAGGATGCCCACCATGGGACTGATGCGCAAGCTGAGTGACAGCGCCGATCTCGTCAATGGAATGAGCCAGCGGCTCGGCATAGATCAGGCCGCGCGTCTGGCGCGTGACCCCGAAGGCGAGGCGCGCCGCCTGATGCAGATGGTGTCGCGCTGCGCAAGCTGCCTCGCGCAGGGGGCTTGCGGTGATCTTCAGGCCCGCCATGACCAACTGGCGACCTGTCCGGTCTATTGCGAGAACAAAGCCTGCTTTGACGGACTCACACCACGCCTCTGACGGGGATTTTGGACAGCGGTGCCGCGCTGCGGCGGCGCGGCGCTTGCCGCCGGGGCATCGCTCGTCTATGAGAGCGCCATCTCTTCCACCGTCTTTGAAAGGTGCTGCTGCCTATGATCCCCCGCTACGCCCGCCCCGATATGGTTGCCGTCTGGTCTCCCGAGACCAAGTTCCGCATCTGGTACGAGATTGAGGCGCACGCCTGCGACGCCATGGCGAACCTCGGCGTGATCCCGCGCGAAAACGCGGAGGCGGTCTGGAAAGCCAAGGACGTCGAGTTTGACGTCGCCCGCATCGACGAGATCGAAGCCGTTACCAAACATGACGTCATCGCCTTTCTGACCCATCTGGCAGAGCATGTCGGATCGGAAGAAGCGCGTTTTGTGCATCAGGGCATGACCTCCTCGGATGTGCTTGATACCTGCTTCAATGTGCAGCTGACGCGCGCTGCGGACCTGTTGATGGTCGGCATGGACAAGCTCTTGGAGGCGCTGAAGAAACGCGCGCTGGAACACAAGGACACCGTGCGCGTTGGCCGCAGCCACGGCATCCACGCCGAACCCACCACCATGGGTCTGACCTTTGCGCGTTTCTATGCGGAAATGGACCGCAACAAGAAACGCCTGATCGCCGCACGCGAGGAAATTGCCACCGGTGCGATCTCCGGCGCTGTGGGCACCTTTGCCAATATCGATCCGCGCGTCGAAGAACACGTCTGCGAACAACTGGGCCTGAACCCGGAGCCGATTTCTACGCAGGTGATCCCGCGCGACCGCCACGCCATGTTCTTTGCCACTCTCGGCGTGATTGCCTCCTCGATTGAAAACATCGCGATCGAGATCCGCCACATGCAGCGGACTGAGGTGCTCGAAGGGGCCGAGTTCTTCTCCATGGGCCAAAAGGGCTCCTCGGCGATGCCGCACAAGAAGAACCCGGTTCTTACCGAAAACCTCACCGGTCTCGCCCGTCTGGTGCGCATGTCGGTGATCCCGGCGATGGAAAACGTGGCGCTCTGGCACGAGCGTGACATCTCGCATTCCTCGGTGGAGCGCGGCATCGGCCCTGACGCCACCGTGACGCTCGATTTCGCGCTGCACCGTTTGGCGGGCGTCATCGACAAGATGCTGGTATTCCCGGAAAACATGCTCGACAATATGAACAAATTCCCGGGTCTGGTGATGTCCCAGCGCGTGCTGCTGGCCCTGACACAGGCCGGTGTCAGCCGCGAGGATGCCTATTCCATGGTGCAGCGCAACGCGCTCAAGGTCTGGGAAGATCGCGTCGATTTCCGTGAGCTTCTGCTGGCCGACACTGAGGTTGTTGCCGCCTTGGGCGAGGACGGCATCAACGAGAAATTCGACATGGGCTATCACACCAAACATGTCGACACGATCTTCAAGCGGGTGTTTGGCGAATAACCCCGTCCTCCCGTGCGCATCTGAACCCCCGCCCTTACCGGCGGGGTTTTTCATTGGCTTACAGACGGCGGCGCAGGCGCGGGCCGACCTCTTCAAATCCGTTGCGCAAATAGAACTGCATCGTGCGCGCCCACTCAGGCTGCGGCGGCGCGCCGACCTCAATCCGGTGCCAACCATGGCGCGTTGCCTCCACGATTGCCGCCTCTACCAATCGCGCAGCCACCCCAAGCGAGCGCGCCTCGGGGCGTACATAAAGCTCCGTGATCTCGCCAAATTCTCCACCCGCGTAGATCGCCGCGCATTCATTTAGCACCACAACCCCAAGCGGCTGCCCCTCGGACACTGCCAGAAGCGCGAAAACCCCGTGTTTGCTCAGGACGACCTGTGCGGTCTCTTCAAGCTCACCGATAGGTGTTGCCTTGCCTCCAGAGAGTTCTTGCAGCAACGCATGAACAAGGCACGCAACGGTTTTGAAATCCTGCGGTGACGCCCGCACTATTGATAAATCCATTCAGCACTCCTCCCGGCACTATAATTTGATCAAAAATTTCCTTCTGTCGATCTTTCAGACTGCGCATGATGCCACCGTGACAATCGTCGCTGAGTTTTCACGCCATCGTGATCACTTATTTTGCGCAGCACCCGGGTTTTCGACGTAGTCATTGATAGAAACCACAGGAGGTCCTCATGCGCTTTACTGCTATTGCCCTTGCTCTCGCCCTGCCCTTTTCCATGCCGATCGCTGGGTTCGCGGCTGGCGGGGACACGACCACCCCGCCGACACCCTCAGAAACCACAAAGAAATGCTGGGGCAAGCGGGTTTGGGACGATGAGGCCAAGAAATGCGTGAAACCCGAAGAATCATCCCTGAACGGTCAGCAACTTCTGGAGACCGCGCGCGAGCTGGCCTATCTCGACCGCTTTGAGGACGCACAGGCGGTACTGGCCGCCCACCCAGAGCAGACGGATAGCCGCGTCCTGACCTATTGGGGGTTCACAAATCGCAAATTGGGTCGCAGTGACCTTGCTTCGGAGTATTACACCCGCGCGATTGCGCAGGACCCCGACAATATCCTGGCCCGCAGCTATATGGCGCAAGGCTTTGTTGAGACAGGACAATATGCGCAAGCGCTGGCTCAGTGGAAAGAAATCAAGGCCCGCGGGGGCGAGGGAACATGGGCTGAGACCTCGCTGAGACAAGCAATTCAAACAGGAGTCACCGTTAACTACTAAGCTTCAGGCTTTCTTTACGGCTAACGGTCTATCTTGTGATCTGACAGAAAGAGAATCTTTTCGGGTCAAGGTTCAAGAATGGAACAATCATCAGCCTTAGCGCTCCCCATGGCATCTCCGGATATGGGGCTTGGCGATTTCGCGCCAGCCGCACCGGCACCTGCTCTTTCCGGGGGTCTCCCTGGTTTGAGCGGCAAAGCCAAAGCCGCAATCGTCGTGCGCCTTCTTCTCAACGAAGGCGCAGACGTACCGCTTGAAGAATTGCCAGACGATCTGCAGCTCGAACTGACGCAGCAGATGGGCAAAATGCGTCTGGTGGATCGCCAGACGTTGCATGCGGTGGCCGCAGAATTTGCAGAACAGTTGGAAAACATTGGGCTTTCCTTCCCTAACGGTCTCGCCGGTGCGCTGACCGCGATGGAAGGTAAGATCAGCCGCCATACCCACAGCCGCCTGCGCAAAGAAGCCGGCGTGCGTCAGTTTGGCGATCCTTGGGAGCGGCTGCGCAAGCTGCCTCCGGAGGAACTCGCCGATCTGGCCAAGGCCGAAAGCACCGAGGTCGCGGCCGTGCTGCTGTCGAAGATCGACACCGCCAAGGCCGCTCAGATGCTGCAGCACCTGCCTGGCCCCCTCGCGCGCCGCATTACCTATGCGGTGAGCCAGACCAGCAATGTCACCCCCGACACGGTGGATCGCATCGGTCTGTCGCTGGCGTCTCAAATCGAGGCCCGGCCGCAGGTGGCGTTTGAGCAAACGCCCGGCCAACGTGTTGGTGCGATCCTGACACAATCCGCCGCCGCCAAACGCGAGGAGGTGCTGACCGCCCTTGATGAGGAGGATGAAGAATTTGCAACCGACGTGCGCAAATCGATCTTCACCTTCGCGCTCATCGCCCAAAAGGTCGAGGCCATGGATGTGCCGAAACTGGTGCGCGCGCTGGGACCGCAGGAATTGACCACCGCCATCGCCTTTGCCACCGAAGAAGACGATGTGGCCTCCGTCACCTTCCTGTTGGAAAACATGTCGACCCGCATGGCCAACAACCTGCGCGAAGAAGCAAATCAGCTGGGCCGCGTGAAACGCGCCGATGGCGAGGCTGCCTTTGGCCTCATCGTCAACCTGCTGCGCGAGATGGTCGTCAACGGCGATATCGAACTGAAGTCGGACGAAGAAGAAGAGTAATCTGTCTGTTCCCTCGGTCGGATTACCTGAAACCCGCGCCCCCTTGGTGCGGGTTTCTCATTTGCGGTTTCTTGTGCATCCAGTCTGAGGCCACTATGATCCGGCGTTGCGATATCGCCAGCAGGAGCACCAATCCCCATGCCTGTAGCTCAGTCAGAGCTGACTTTTTCCCAGCGTGCAAAGTACTTTGCCAGTAATGTGGTGTTGCGCGGGCTGATCGGCACGCTCAAGCTCATCCCCTATCGCTGGCGGGTGCCCGCCATGGGCTGGACCCTGCGCAAACTTGCACCATTGGTGGGGTTTCACAAACGGGTGCGCCGCAATCTGCAATACACCCGCCCCGATCTGAGCAGCCAGGAGGTTGACCGTCTCTGCCATGAGGTCGCGGACAATGTCGGGCGCACATTGGCCGAGCTATATGCAGGGGTCCCATTTTGGGAGCGGGCAAAGGCCGCTGACATCAGCGGACCCGGCCTTGCTGCGCTCGAAACTGCCCGTGCTGAGGGGCGTCCGGTGGTTCTGGTCACCGGTCATTTTGGCAATTATGACGCCGCGCGTTCAAAGCTGGTGCAGATGGGATTCAACATGGGGTCGCTCTATCGCCGCATGGCCAACCCCTATTTCAATGACCATTACGTCAAAGCGATTTCCGCCACCGGTAAGCCGATGTTTGAGCAGGGAAAACGCGGCATGGTCGAGATGGTGCGGCACCTGAAAGCGGGCGGAAACATTGCCATTGTCGCCGATATGCACGCGATGGGCGGACAATATCTGCCATTTTTCGGCCGCCCCGCGCTGACCTCCACAGTTCCTGCGGAGTTGGCGCTGAAATACAAGGCTGCCTTTATCCCGATCTATGGCATCCGCCGCGAGAACGGGATGGATTTCGATGTGGTTGTGGCCGAAGAAATCGCACATTCCGACCCCATCACAATGACGCAAGCCGTCTGCGACGATCTGGAACGGCGCATTCGCGATCATATGGGGCAGTGGTTCTGGCTACATCGGCGCTGGAAACCCATGCATGATACGCCCCACCCTGACTATCAGGACTAAACCAGCCAAAAGCATTCCGCGACAGAGTAAGCCAGTTTCGCGCGGCTCGGGTTTTCAGGAAACAACCGGGCAGCGCCGATCGCGTGAACGCGACAGGCGTTAATCGGCCCGCGCTGCGGCAAGGATCGGGCCAAAGGGCCATTCCTGAACCAAGACCGCTGCTGGCAGATCTCCGGGCAATGCGACGGACAACTCCAGTGGCTCGGCTCCGGTCCAATCCGTAAGGACCTGCACGCTCTCTACGATATTGGCATAATCAACCGTGTTACCTGCCAATTCCCCCCGTTTGATCTCAACCCGCTTGAGCGGCATGTAGCGCACCAACTGCACCCGAAACTGCCCGCTCATCCCATCAGGAAGTTCTGGCGCGCGCACAGCCAGTGTTTCGGAGTCGCGTGCGACCGTCAGGTGCATCTTGGGTTTCTGACCCACATAACTGCCCAGCACCTCGGAGACCTCCATCACGTCGGCCCCAACAACATCTTCGCGCCCCATAACAATCATTTGTGGCGTGTAGATCATGTTGCGCCCCCCCACCTGCGCATAGCCACGCTGACGGTCGGTGTGGGCCGGGTCTGCAAAAACATCGGCCCAGCCGATATAGTCCCAGTAGTCCACATGAAACGCCAAGGGCAGAATGTCCTCACGTTCAGACAGGCGTTTGACCAATTCATCCGCAGGCGGACAGGAGGAACAACCCTGCGAGGTAAAGAGTTCTACCACCACAGGCGTCGGTTCTGCAGCCACGGGACTGGAAACTGCGCAAATTGCAGAGAAAATCAGAGAGGAAAGCGAAATAAGCCGCATGAGTCGCCCATCAGATTGTTAGGGTTACGGGTGTACGCCCGGACCGCCTCAATGGCCAATCAATCATTCTTGAAAGAGGTGTCACCAAATCCAATACCCTATTGTATACCGAGGTATGCAACACTATATCCACTTATGTCATCACTATTGAACGACATGTCTGCATGATGCAGACAAGCAGCAGCGAAGTCCCTAATTGCACTCACGAGGGAGGCCAACATGCCCATCACCGTCGGACAGGACACAGCCAAGACACGCAAAACGCTGAGCGTGAAAGGAAAATCCATTTCATACTACTCCATCCCGGCAGCAACAGATGCGGGATATGGTGATTTTACCAAACTGCCCGCAGCACTGAAGGTGGTGCTGGAAAACCTGCTTCGATTTGAAGACGGCGGTTTTTCCGTCTCCACCGATGACATCAAGGCCTTTGGTGAGTGGGCGAAAAACGGCGGTAAGAACCCGCGCGAGATCGCTTATCGCCCGGCCCGTGTGTTGATGCAGGATTTCACCGGCGTCCCTGCGGTGGTCGACCTGGCCGCGATGCGCGACGGGATCAAAAACCTCGGCGGTGATGCCAATAAAATCAACCCCTTGGTGCCCGTTGATCTGGTGATCGACCACTCGGTGATGATCGACGAATTCGGCAATCCGCGCGCCTTCCAGATGAACGTGGACCGCGAATATGAGCGCAATATGGAGCGCTACCAGTTCCTGAAATGGGGCCAAGGTGCATTCAACAACTTCCGCGTGGTGCCACCCGGCACCGGCATCTGCCATCAGGTGAACCTTGAATACCTGGCCCAGACCGTGTGGTCCGATGTGGATCAAAACGGCGAGGAAGTGGCGTATCCGGATACTTTGGTGGGCACAGACAGCCACACCACCATGGTCAATGGTGCTGCTGTGCTTGGCTGGGGCGTGGGCGGTATCGAGGCCGAGGCCGCCATGCTTGGCCAGCCGATTTCCATGCTGATTCCCGAGGTTGTTGGTTTTGAGCTGACCGGCGAGATGGTCGAAGGCACCACCGGCACAGACCTTGTGCTGAAAGTGGTTGAGATGCTGCGCGAGCTGGGCGTGGTGGGTAAATTCGTCGAATTCTACGGCTCGGGTCTCGACAATCTGCCGCTGGCGGATCGCGCGACCATTGCCAATATGGCTCCCGAGTATGGTGCAACTTGCGGCTTCTTCCCGATCGACAATGAGACCATTCGCTACCTGCGCAACACCGGCCGCGACGAGGACCGCATCGCGCTGGTCGAGGCCTATGCCAAGGAAAACGGTTTCTGGCGCGATGAAAACTATGAGCCGATTTATACCGACACGCTGAGCCTCGACATGGGCACCATCGTGCCTGCGATCTCTGGCCCGAAACGTCCGCAGGATTATGTCGCACTTGATGCGGCAGCGGGGGCCTTCAAAAAAGTGGTTTCGGATTATCGCGGCGTTGATGCCTCGGCGGATGCCGTTGACATGGCATCTGAGGGCCCTGCCCCGACCGCGCCGATTGATCCCTGCAAGTCCCACCCCGTTAAGGGCGAAGAATTCGCGCTGCGTGACGGCTCGGTTGTGATCGCCTCGATCACCTCCTGCACCAACACCTCGAACCCCTATGTGATGATCGGTGCCGGTCTGGTGGCGAAAAAAGCGCATGAGCTGGGCCTCAACCGCAAACCTTGGGTCAAAACATCGCTGGCACCGGGCTCGCAGGTGGTCTCTCACTATCTGGAGGCCGCAGGGCTGCAAAAGCATCTGGATGCGATCGGGTTCAACCTGGTGGGCTATGGCTGCACCACCTGTATCGGCAACTCCGGCCCGATCCAGAAAGAGTTCTCCGAGGCAATTGCCGAGGGCGATCTGGTCGCAACCTCGGTATTGTCCGGCAACCGCAACTTTGAGGGTCGCATCAGCCCGGATGTGCGCGCCAACTACCTCGCCTCGCCGCCGCTGGTGGTCGCCTATGCGCTGGCGGGCGACATGAATGTCGATCTTGCGCGTGATCCGCTGGGACAGGACAAGGACGGCAATGACGTCTACCTGAAGGACATCTGGCCCACCCAGAAGGAGATCGCCGATCTGGTCGAAGCCACCGTAACCCGCGAGGCGTTCCAATCCAAATACGCCGATGTCTTCAAGGGCGACGAGAAATGGCAGAGCGTGGAGACCACCGAGGCCGAAACCTACGACTGGCCCGCCGCCTCGACCTATATCCAAAACCCACCCTATTTTCAGGGCATGGGCACGGAGCCGGGCACCATTCAGGACGTCGTCGGTGCCAAGCCCCTGTTGATCCTTGGCGATATGGTCACCACCGACCACATCTCTCCGGCGGGCTCGTTTGCGACCACCACACCGGCGGGCAAATACCTGCTGGACCGTCAGGTGCAGCCGCGCGAGTTCAACTCCTATGGCTCGCGTCGCGGCAACCACGAAATCATGATGCGCGGCACTTTTGCCAATATCCGCATCAAGAACGAGATGCTCGACGGTGTTGAGGGCGGCTATACCAAAGGTCCCGATGGTGCGCAGACCTCGGTCTATGAGGCATCGATGGCGCATCAGGACGCGGGCACCCCGCTGGTGGTCTTTGGTGGCGAGCAATATGGCGCGGGCTCCTCACGCGATTGGGCGGCCAAGGGCACCGCGCTCTTGGGGGTTAAGGCTGTGATCGCAGAGAGCTTTGAGCGTATTCACCGTTCCAACCTCGTGGGTATGGGCGTTATTCCGTTCGAGTTCACAGGTGGTGACACACGCAAATCGCTCAAACTCACGGGCGATGAAACGGTCGATATTCGCGGTCTGGAAACGGTCAAACCATTGCAAGAGGTCGACTGCGATATCACCTATGGCGATGGCACCAAGACCACCATCACTCTTAAGTGCCGCATCGATACCGCGCCTGAAATCGAGTACATCGAGAACGGTGGCGTGCTGCATTACGTGCTGCGTAAGCTTGCAAAAAGCTGATCTACGCATCCAGACTTTGCGATATGTTGAAAGGGCGGCACAGGATGCCGCCCTTTTCCGTTATGTTTACGTTGGTAATGTAAGAATAACGAAAATTGTATTAGGATGCCGTCAGTTAAGGCGACAAAACGCGAGGCGCAAAATGATCGCTGTCTTCACCAGATATTACCCGCACCGGGAAAATTTCGACGAAGTTCTCGAACTTGCAGCCGCTCTGGCGCGCGATGAGAAGCGCCAGCGCGTGGGCTGCTTTGAAACCCGGCTGTTTTGCGACCGGGAAGGCGGTGAAATAAAATCCGTAAGCCTCTGGGAAAACAAAGAGATCTTTGACGCCTATGTGGATGTGATTATCGCGGATGGCTCCTTGATGGAGTTCCAGTCCCGCTATCTGCGTCGTGAAATCGACACCCAGTCCTATGATACGGTCGATATGGGGGTCATCGGGCAGTTGCCCCATGACACCGAACTTCAGCGCCGCTTCGGCACCTGACGCATCAACACGGTTGGCCGCTTGCATCACTGAGCGGTAGAGGGTTCACTGCGTCTATCCCAACGCAGGAGTACCTCATGACACGCACGGTCCTTATTACGGGTGGCACCTATGGCATTGGACGCGCAATTGCCGCAAAATTTGCCGCTGACCACAATGTCCTGCGTTCCTATCAAAAGACAAAGCCCTCTGACGATCTTGAGGCCCAGAGCAATGTGCTCTCTTATTCTTGTGATTTGTTGCAGGATGGCAGTGCCGAAAATCTGGTGGCCCGAGCGATGGATCATTTTGGGCGCATTGATGTCATCGTTAACAATGCCGGGCTTGTTCGTAGCACCCCAATAGAGAGCTTTAACGCCGAGGCACACCGGCAGGTGTTTGAGTTAAACGCCATCGCCCCCCAAGCGCTGTTGACGGCAGCATTGCCGCATCTGAGTGCGGGGGCTGCGATCGTCAATATCTCCTCGATGAACGCGGATCTGCCACCGCGCGGGGCGGCGACCTACGGGGCCAGCAAGGCTGCGCTCAATCTCTGGACCAAGGCGATGGCAAAAGAGCTCGGCCCGCAGGGCATCCGTGTCAATGCGGTGGCACCGGGGGCGATCAACGTCCCCGAAGCGCCCCGTTCCGACGATTTAACGCAACTGTTTGTCAAGGACACCGCCCTTGGACGCCCCGGCACGCCGGAGGACATCGCAAAGGCGGTGCGTTTTCTGGCCTCAGACGAGGCCAGCTTCATCACCGGTGAGATCCTAACTGTCGCGGGCGGTTACAGGTTGTAACCGCGCCTATTGCGCCGCCTTTTCCATCGCCGGGCGAATGGTCTCTTCCAGCACACGGCTGGTGATCGGCCCGGCAAAGCGCAGCACGATGGTGCCCTCGCCGTCAATCACATAGGTTTCCGGCACGCCGTACAGCCCCCAGTCCAGTGCCATCCGGCCCTGCTCGTCCCGGCCGACTGCAGCGTAAGGATCGCCCAGTTCCTCAAGGAAGCTCTGCGCGTTGCCCAGCTGATCCTTGTAGTTCACCCCGTAAATCGGCACGCCCTCTTCCGAGAGCGCCGTCAGGCTGGGGTGTTCGGCGCGGCAAGGACCACACCAGCTGGCCCAATAGTTCACCAGCTTGACCTCACCATCGCGCAGTGTGGCGTCGTCAAAATTCTCTTTGCCGGGGAACTCATTCAGCGCCACTGGCGGGGCGGTTTTGCCTTCGCGCGCCGAGGGCAGGCTTTCGGGGTCTTCACGTCCCATGCCCACGAGGGCGAGGCCCACAAACGCTGCAAACACCACGACAGGAATAGCCATCATCGGCGAGATTTTAGCCATTGCGGCGCATCCTTTCCTCAACCTGTTTCAAGTCTGCCCGTACTTTTGCGCCGCGCATCAAGGTCATCACCAAGAGCGCCAGCAACAGCAGCAGCGACACCCCATAAGCGGACAGCACGGTGTCGGCATATTTCCCCAGATCAGGCATCCATCATCCTTTCCCGCGCGATCAGTGCAGACATCCGGCGCGCACGAATTTCGGTGCCAGTGCGATAGAGCACCAGCGCAACAAACAACAAGCCGAACCCGGCCATGCAGGCATAAAGCGGAAAGGCAAAAACATCCGCGACATTCTCTTCCTTATCAAGCGACAGCGATGCCCCCTGATGCAGGCCCTGGTTCCAGAAATTGACCGCATAACGCGACAGGACAGCAAAAACCGACCCCACCAAGCAGAGAATCGAGGTCAGATCTGCGGCAGTGTCGGGATTATCAATCGCCTCCCACAGCGCGATATAGCCAAGGTAGAACAGGAACAGCACGAGGAACGAGGTAAGTCGCGGATCCCACGCCCACCACGTGCCCCACATCGGTTGGCCCCAGATCGCGCCGGTAATCAGAGCAATCAGCGTCATCACCACGCCCACGGGCGCGGCGGCCTTGGCGGCCAGTGCGCTCACGTGATGGCGGCGGATCACCCAGATCAGCGAGGCCACCAGCATCATGAACCATGCATTGATCGCCATCAGTGCGGCGGGCACATGCAGGTAGATGATCTTGACGGTAGAGCCCTGCCGGTAATCATCCGGCGTGAAGAAGAATCCCCAGATCAACCCGCCCACAATACATGCGCCTGCTGCCACCCAGAGGGCTGGCAACACGCGCTCGCTGGTGCGCAGGAACTTCTTCGGATTGGCATATTCCCAGATCGACATGGTGGCTATCTAGCTCTTGTTTCCGGTCATCACAATCACCGCCATCAGCGCAAATTGACGCGCAGCACGGCAGCGGAGGCAAAGGGCAAAAGGGCGATGGTGCCAAGAGTAATCCCAGCCAACATCAACAGGGGAGTTTCCACGCTCATACCTGAGGCTCCCCGGCGGGCGACTTCGGCGCCAAAAATCAAGGTCGGCACATAAAGCGGCATCACCAGAAGCGACAACAGCAAACCGCCACGTTTCAGCCCCACAGTCAGCGCCGCGCCAAAGGTGCCAACCACCGACAGCGCCGGGGTGCCAATCAACAGCGACAGCGTGATCCAGAGATATCCGCCAGCAGGCAAGTTCAGCAGCACCCCCAGCACAGGCGCAGCCAGAACCAGCGGCAGCCCGGTGGTCAGCCAATGCGCCAACGCCTTGATGCTCAACACACCTTCGAGCGGCAAGGGGGCCGTGGCCAGCAAATCGAGCGAGCCATCCTCCCAATCCAGTGCCAAGAGGCGATCCAGCGACAACAGGCACGCCAACAAGGCTCCGAGCCACAGGATCCCCGGCGCAATCAACGACAGCGTGTCGGAGTTCGGCCCGACTGAGAACGGCACCATCACCGTCACGATCAAAAAGAACGCAAGGCCTAAGCCAAAGCCGCCCCCGGCGCGAAAGGCCAGCCGCAAATCCCGAACCAGCAGCGCGATCACAAGAAGCCCCCCGCGTCATCCGCATCAAAGGCCGGAAGCTTTGCCTTGAACGGGGCAAGGTCCAGAACACGCCCCTCGATCCCGAGATCAATATGGGTCGCCATGATCGCCGCTCCGCCCGCCGCCAGATGGCTGCGAATGGTCGAGGCAAATAATTGAACGGAGGCTGCATCCAAACTGACGGTGGGTTCATCCAAAATCCAGAGCCGCCGCCCCGTGACCATCAGCCGCGCCAAGGACAGGCGGCGCTTTTGCCCCGCAGACAGCCCCCCAGCCGGACGGTCCCGCAGCGAAGCCAGATCAAACGCCCTAATCGCAGCTTCAGGGTCGCCGCCCCCAAACACCCGCGCCCAGAAGGCGAGGTTTTCGTCCACCGTCAGCGTCAACTTCAACCCATCCGCATGGGCCGCATAAGCGATATCATCTACGTCCCCGAGGATTTCACCACAGAGCGGCGGTTGCAGGCGCGCAAGCGTGCGCAACAGCGTGGTCTTGCCAATCCCGTTAGGGCCGCGCAACACCAGCGCCTCGCCCGACGAGAGCGCAAATTGCACCCCTGCCAGCACCGGCATCCCGCCCCGGCTTACCCCAAGATCCCTGACCGCAATCATGTTTGTTCCGATTTGTTGCTCTTCTGGCCCAACGCCTTATCACGGCTCAGCAAAAGCAGCGATAGCCCCGCACCGCCTTGCGCCAGATCAAACCGGCAGTGCTGCCAGTGCAATACGCCGGCCTTCGGACAAAAGCACATTATAGGTACGGCAGGCAGCGGGAGAGTTCATCACCTCAACCCCCAATCCCGCCTCTTCCAGCACCTGACGCAGCTCACTTGGGATATGCGCAATCTCAGCCCCGGTGCCGATGAACAGAACATCCACGTCTCCCGCCAGCGCCAACAAAGACGCCTGATCGGTATACCCACCCCAAGTGGATGTCCCCTTCGCCCCGGTCAGGATAGCGCCGTCCTTGACCTCACCACCGACGCGAAAGAATCCCGCACCATATCCATCAATTGGTACGGCATCGGAATAGACCACTTCATTGAGGCGCATAGCGGATCTCCTGTCAGCATGTTCGCCCCTCTGAATATCACGCCAATACCACCTTCGAAACCAACAAGTGAGAAAGCGCGGCTCTGCCTCGCGCTCCGAGGTATTTAGAAAAAGATGAAGCCCTGCTTCTTCTAACCCCAAATATCCCGGGGGTCTGGGGGCAGCGCCCCCAGCACGCATCGCCGCACATAGAACCTTGCTGAAATGCAAACAGCCGCAGCATCACGCTGCGGCTGTCTCAGGGTCATAGTGCGCCAATCAGGCGTCGATATTGGCGAACTGATTGCCTGTGGTGTCGTTGTTCTTGGTCCAGTCGCGCTTTACGCCCAGCCACAGCAGGATGGTGGAGGCCACGAAGATCGACGAATAGGTCCCGACCACAACGCCCCAGATCATCGCAAAGACAAACCCGCGGATCACGTCGCCGCCCAGAACATAGAGCGAGATCAGCGCCAGCAATGTTGTCACAGAGGTCATCATTGTCCGGCTCAGTGTCTCGTTGATCGAGATGTTCAGGACCTCGGCCAGCGGCTTTTGTTTGTAGCGGCGCAGGTTCTCTCGTACCCGGTCAAACACCACCACAGTATCGTTCAACGAATAGCCCACAATGGTCAGAAGGGCCGCGATGATCGCAAGGTCGAACTTGATCTGCAGTTCGGAGAACACGCCGATGGTCAGGATCACATCGTGCACAAGCGCCGCCACTGCACCAAGGGCAAACTGCCACTCAAACCGCAACCAGATATAGACAAGCACCGCGCCGATGGCCAAAGCCACCGCCATGATCGCCGTCTGTACCAATTCGCCCGAAACCTTCGGGCCGACGCTTTCGACCGAGATGAACTTGATCCCCGGCGCAACCGCATCCAGCGCGCCTTGCACATCGGCGATAACGGTACTGGACAATGCCTCACCGTCTTCCTGCGCCTCAATGCGGATCATGGCGACATGCTGATCTTCGTCAAACGTCGGATCAAACACCTCAGTGATAGTGATGTCGCCCAGTTCCAGCGGCGCGATGGCATCGCGGTAAACCCCGATATCAAGATCCTGCGTCGCCTCGGTGCGGATGGTGGTGCCGCCCCGGAAGTCGATGCCAAAGTTCAGCCCCTGCAGCGCAAAGGAGGCAAAGCCGATCACGACCATCATGGCAGAGATGCCGAGCCAGAGCTTCCACAGCCTGAAGAAATCGAAGGAGGTTCCTTCGGGTACCAGTTTCAAGCGCATCAGTTACACCTCGATGGTTTTGGGACGGCGACGTTCGAACCACATCACGATGATCAGTCGGGTGACGAAAATCGCGGTGAAGACCGAGGTCAGAATGCCGAGGCCAAGGGTAATGGCAAAGCCACGCACCGGGCCGGAGCCGATTGCGAAGAGGATCACGGCGGTGATGAAGGTGGTGATATTGGCATCCACGATCGCCGAGAGCGCCTTGGCGTAGCCCTCGTCAATCGCGCGCGCCGGACCCCGCCCTGCCTTTAGTTCTTCGCGGATGCGTTCAAAGATCAGCACATTGGCGTCCACCGCCATACCCACTGTCAGAACGATACCGGCGATGCCCGGAAGGGTCAGCGTGCCGCCAATCAGGCTTAGCGCGCCGAAAATCAGCGCGATGTTCAAAATCAGCGCGATATTGGCAAAGAAGCCAAACAGACCGTAACTCAGCACCATAAAGACCAGCACGGCGGCAAAGGCGACAACAGTCGCCACCTTACCCGCATCAATACTGTCCTGACCAAGCTCCGGGCCGATGGTGCGCTCTTCGAGGAATTGCAACTCCGCAGGCAGCGCGCCCGCGCGCAGCAGCACCGCAAGCTGGGTGCTGTCCTCAACGCTGAAGTTCCCGGTGATAATGCCGGAGCCACCGGGGATATGCGAGCGGATCACCGGAGCGGAGATCACCTCGTCGTCGAGCACAATGGCAAAGGGTGCGCCGATGTTTTGCGCCGTGTAGTCGCCAAATTTACGGGCCCCCGCCGTATTAAAGCGGAAATTCACTGCAGGCTGGCCATTCTGATCAAAGGCAGGCTGCGCGTCGACCAATTCCTCGCCGGTGACCACAGGCGCGGATTCTACCGTGTAGTAGGTGCCCGGCTCATCAATCGACGGGATCAACTTATTGCCGATCCCCGCGCTGGCATCAGCGTCAGAGCCACGGCTCACCACCGGATTAAACGTCAGTTGCGCGGTGGTGCCGATGATCTCTTTCAGCTCGGCGGCGGACCCAATCCCCGGCACCTGAATGAGGATCCGGTCGCTGCCCTGGCGCTGGATGGTGGGCTCACGGGTGCCAACCTCGTCGATCCGGCGGCGGATGATTTCAAGCGACTGGCGCACGGTGCGATCGTCAGAGGCGAGTTTTTCCTCATCCGAAAGCGCAATGGTGATCACATCCCCCTGCCCGCTGACGGTAATGTCGGTAGCGCCCGCCCCGGTGAGCGAGGTCACCGGATTGGCCAGACCGCGCACCAGTTCAAGGGCGCGGCTCATGCCCGCAGCATCCGACAGGCGCAGACGAATCTGATCCGCGGGTGCCTCGGGGATGCGGCGAAACGTGCCGATGGTGCCGCGCTCATCACGCAAGACATTGCGCACCTCGGGCCAGAGCGCATCCATCCGAGCGGTGTAGACATCGCTGACCTGAACTTCGGCCAGAAGATGCGCGCCACCGCGCAGGTCAAGACCGAGGTTCACAAGCCCCGAGGGCATCCACTCGGGCCATTGCTCGGCCACGGTCAGACGCTCAGGGGTTTCGCCCTCAACCTCAATTTGGGCCCAGGCGTCATTGGATTGTTCCACACGGGTGTAGAACGCATTGGGCAGGGCAGCCAAAAGGCCGGCCACGCAGACCAGCCAGATGAGCACCCTCTTCCAGGTATCAATTTGCAGCATTACCCTGCCTTTTCAGTAGCGTGCGAGGCGAGGCTCAGGATGCGGGCTCGGTCTTGTTCAGCACCTGAGCAATGGTGGATTTAACCACACGAACTTTCACACCCTCAGCGATCTCTACTTCAAGCTCGCCGTCTTCTTTGACCTTGGAGACCTTACCGATCACACCGCCTTGGGTGATCACCTGATCGCCACGACGCAGGGCCTCAACCATGTTTTGATGCTGCTTCATCTTTTTCTGCTGCGGACGAATGAGCAGGAAGTACATGATCGCAAAGATTAGGATCAGCGGGAGAAACTGGGCGATTGCGCCACCATCCATAGGGTATTTCCTTCTGTCTTTGGGGGCCATCTTGGCCCCGGATTTTGCGTGGAACCTATGCGCAGCCACAGGGCTTTGCAAGGCGGGGCGGACGTGATCAGGTAGGCTTTCACTGCTCACAGGGCGCTTTTCGCTCTCCTATGCCACAGCAACCGCCACAAGATCACCGTGGGTCGGCGCTGCCCCCTTCCCCTTCGCCCCCCGCTCGGGCATAGCTAACGGCACTGATTCAAACTGCATCATAGGAGCAGACCCATGCATGACATCCGTGCAATCCGCGAGAACCCGGCCGCATTTGACGCCGCCCTGGCCCGCCGTGGAGAGTCTGCCCTGTCCTCTCAGGTGCTGGAGCTGGACGAAGCCCGTCGCGCCAAGATCCTCGCGGCAGAAACCGCGCAGGCCGATCAGAACAAAGCCGCCAAAGCCATCGGCGCCGCAAAGGCCAAAGGCGATGAAGCGGAATTTGAACGCCTGCGCGCCGAGGTCGCCGACAAAAAGGCCGAAGTTGCCACCATGCAGGCAGAGGCCAAGGAGCTGGACGCAAAGCTCACCGATATGCTGGCGCGCATCCCCAACAGCCCGGCCGAGGACGTGCCCGAGGGCGCAGACGAGGACGACAATGTCGAGGTGAAGCGCTGGGGCGATGTGCCTGCGTTCGATTTTGAACCCAAGGAGCATTTCGAGATCGCAGGCGTCGCCAAGGCGATGGATTTCGAGACAGCCGCCAAGATCTCCGGCGCGCGCTTCGTGGTGCTGAAAGGCGCTGTCGCCCGCATTCACCGCGCATTGGCACAGTTCATGGTCGACACCCATGTGGACGAAAACGGCCTCACCGAGGTGAACTCGCCCGTATTGGTGCGTGACGAGGCGATGTACGGCACAGATAAACTGCCGAAATTCGGTGACGACAGCTATCAGACCACCAACGGCTGGTGGCTGGTGCCGACCTCTGAGGTGCCGTTGACCTATTCGGTCGCCGGTGACGTCATCGACGAAAGCACGCTGCCGATCCGCTACACGGCACATACGCTGTGCTTCCGGTCGGAAGCCGGGTCCGCTGGCAAAGACACCTCCGGCATGCTGCGCCAGCACCAGTTCGAGAAGGTCGAGATGGTGTCGATCGTGCATCCCGAGACGTCGGATGACGAGCAAAAGCGCATGCTGGGCTGTGCCGAAGGCATCCTTGAGAAACTCGGCATTCCCTATCGCACCGTTGTGCTCTGCACTGGCGATATGGGCTTTGGCGCACGCCGCACTTTCGACATCGAAGCCTGGGTGCCCGGTCAGAACACTTACCGTGAGATTTCGTCGGTCTCCACCACCGGTGATTTCCAGGCCCGCCGCATGAACGCGCGCTTCAAGCCCGCCGATGGCGGCAAACCTGAGTTTCTGCACACGCTCAATGGCTCTGGCCTTGCGGTGGGGCGTTGTCTTATTGCGGTACTGGAAAACGGCCAGCAAGCGGATGGCTCGGTCAAACTGCCCGCAGCACTTGCGCCCTACCTTGGCGGCAAATCGACACTCACCGCTGAGGGCACGCTGGCCTGACCTTCGCGCGGCAAAGCATACATCAAACAAGAAAACCGGCGCTCATACAGCGCCGGTTTTTCTTTTTAAAACAAGTGGATCAGGCCCGAGCTTGAGACAAACACGCGATCACTTGTCTTTCTTCTTTTTGTTCTTTTTGTTTTTGCTCTTTTTCTTTTTACCGTCAGACTTCTCAGAAAGGATCTTTTTCTCTTTCGCCTTTTCTTTGGCGATTTCCTTTTTCGCCTTGCTCTTCTCTTTTACGGCTTTAGAGGAGGCTTTCTCTTTGGCGGCTGCAAATTCAGCCATCAAGGCTTTGGCCTTTTTGGCAGCTTTGGCGGCCTTGGCCTCAGCTTTGGCGGCTTTTTCTTCTGCCGCTAGGCGCGCAGCCTCGGCAGCGGCAACAGCGCTGTGCACGCTTTCACGCGTATCCTCTGCGGCAGCACTTGCACCTGCTTTGACGGCGGATTGCGCAGCCTCTTTGGCGGCAGCAACGGCTTTGGCCGGTGCGGGTTTTGCACGCGCTGTGCGTGGCTTTCTCGCGGCTGTGGTTTGGCGCCTTGGAGAGGCTGCCGGTTTGGATGCCGCAGACACAGGTGCCGCGCCCTCTGTTGCCATCTTCTGCGCTGCTGCCTTGAGGCTCGCCGCGCGGGCAGCGCCCAACCGTGGCACTTGCGTCAACTCTGCTTCGGATCGCGCGGCCACATCCTCGACAGAGCGAATACCGTGATCCTGCATCGCCTTTGCCAGTGCAGGTCCTACGCCTGGGAGTTTTACAATTGGGGTCATACGTTCGTAATTCCTCGCAACATCCTGAGTAATATCAATTTCAGAGGTTAGCACTCGCTTTTGAGATATGTCCAACATCTCTTGCGAGGCGGCGCGCGCCCTTCAACTCGGGAAAGGAACCAGCCGCTTTTGATCCTCGTCCCAGAGTTTCAGCCCAAGCGCGCGTATCGCTTCACCGAATTTGATCCGACGCGGAGCTATCTCCTCGGGCATGTTGTAATGGCACTGGCGTAGCCGATAGCTGGGGATACGCGCGTTAAAGTGGTGGATGTCATGCAGCGTGATATTGGCGACGGCAAAATCAAAGAACCAGCCGAAATCCAGACACGATGAGCCCTGAAGCGCCGCAACACGCGGGTTGAGGTCCGGGCGGCGGTCCCAGTAGGTGTCCTCGAAATTATGCTGCAGGTATACCAGAAACACCCCGATCATCCCGCCAAGGAAGGAAAACCCGAGCCAGATCAACAACCCTTCGCCCCCCGCAATCGCATAGAGCGCGTAGAGCCACGCGATGATGGCGAGGTTATGCAAAACCACCTGCATCACACCGAATTCAAGCGTGTTCTTCGGCCAGCGATAGCGGATAAAATAGGTGAAGGCAGCCCCAAGCGGCACCAGCACAAACGGGTTGCGATAAAGACGATATTGCAGCCGCTGCCAGACATTGGCGTGCTGCCATTCTCCAACCGTCATCGTGTGAATTTCACCCGTCTCGCGGTGTTCGAGGTTGCCAACATTGGCGTGATGCAGGTTGTGGTTCTGCTTCATCACCTCAAACGGGGCGAATGTAAAAGGCGAAAGCCCATGTCCCGCCCATTCATTCTGCCGACGGGTCTCAAACAGCGAGTGGTGCCCAGTGTCATGCTGCAACACATAAAGACGCACTGCGCTGAACGCAAAAACAATGCCCGCAGGCCACATCACATACCAAAGATGTGAATAGGAAATCGCCAGATAAAGGGCCGCAAAATAAACGGCGAACGTTCCGAAATAGCTCAACGCGGCAAGCCGGTTGTCCTTCTCGGTGTACTGGCGTGTGTAGGCTCTCAGATCCATGCCTGACCCCATAAATACGCTCTGTGACGCCCGCGTGACGGCGGGATCGGATTAAATTCTCTTTCAATCAGTTAATATGCATACGCCCTATGACAAGTATTTGAACAGCTATAAATACCAGCTGTGCAAAAGCCCGCCTGCGCCTCACCCTCCGTATGTGCGGTAGGGTCGTTTCCTCAGACCGGAGGGGTGGACAGCGCAAGAACGCCCATTTGCTCCAGCCCTTGCAGTACCGCATCCACCGCCACAGTCGCAAGGATCAACCCCATAACCCGGCTGATCACGCTGACACCGGTCTGGCCGATCAGCTTTTGTATCTTACTGGCGAGCAACAGCAAAACAAAGGTAATCGCCAGTACAAAGAGCAATACAACCGCCGTCATCGCCTGCTCCACCACGCCGGTGGAGTGATTGTCGGTCAGGATCACCACGGCGAGAATTGCACCGGGTGAGGCAATCGAAGGGATCGCCAGTGGAAACACAGCGCCAGAGAGATCCTCGTTTTCGGCTTCTTTTATCTCGCTTGCGGCTTTGGTTTCACCAAAAATCATGCTGAGCGCAAAGAGGAACAAGATGATCCCGCCCGCGATCTGAAACGCACCAAGGCGCAGCCCAATGCCTTCGAGAATGATCTGCCCCAAGACCAGAAACAGCCCCAAGACCAGCGCCGACACCAAAACCGCCCGCAGTGCAAATGAGCGATGCAGCCGCTGGGGGACTGCAGCCGTGGCAAACAAGAATACAGGAATGGTCCCAACCGGGTCGATCACCACAAAAAGCGTGATGAACTCCCGCACGAGGTCTTGAAAGACAAAGGGCCATGTCATGTGGCGCGGTCTCCTGTCTGTGGGGCCGCGCTAGCTGGGATCAGCTTTTACGGCCCTCAATGTGTTTACGCAGGCGCGATGGGGTCGATTTCTTTTTCCCCTTGTAGGGGTTCTTGTCGCCCTGCCCGCGCAGCGTCAAGCGAATGGGGGTGCCCGGCATATCAAAATCTTCGCGCAAGCCATTCACGAGGTAGCGATTGTAGCTCGCAGGCATCTTATCAGGATGCGAGCACATCACCACAAAGCCCGGTGGACGGGTCTTGGCTTGGGTCATGTAGCGCAGTTTGATGCGTTTGCCTTGCGGTGCCGGCGGCGGGTGCTGTTCAAGCATACCCGCAAGCCAGCGGTTGAGTGCGGCGGTCGGCACACGGCGGTTCCAGACATCATGGGCTTTCATAATCGCCGCATGCAATCGATCCAGACCACGGCCGGTTTTTGCTGAAACTGTGACCAGAGGTGCGCCACGCAACTGTGGCAGCAGCCGCTCAAAGGCTTCTTTGAGCGCCTTGAGCTTTTCCTGCTTTTCGTCCTCAATATCCCATTTGTTGACGGCGACAACCACCGCCCGGCCTTCGCGTTCAGCCAGATCTGCGATACGCAAATCTTGCTGCTCGAACGGAATGGCTGCGTCCAGCAGCACCACCACGACCTCGGCAAATTTTACCGCGCGCAGACCGTCAGAGACCGAGAGTTTTTCCAGCTTTTCCTGCACCTTGGCTTTTTTGCGCATACCAGCGGTATCAAAGATCCGCATCGGTGTTCCGGACCAGTCGATCTTAAGACTGATGGCGTCGCGGGTGATCCCGGCCTCTGGACCTGTCAGCAGACGGTCTTCGCCAAGGATCTTATTGATCAGCGTGGACTTACCGGCGTTGGGACGGCCCACCACGGCCACCTGAAGCGGTTTTTCCATGGTCGGAACGGGTGTTGCGGCGATCTCTTCGCCTTCGTTGAACGCCTCATTCTCGTCCTCATCCAGCACCACGTCGGTGGCAGGCGCGGTCTCTTCAGCGAGTTTTTCGAATTTCTCCGACACGGGCAGAAGTTCGGAATAAAGATCGTTCAGGCCTTCGCCGTGTTCGCCCGACATGCGGATCGGCTCACCAAGCCCCAGACCATAGGCCTCAATCACACCCGCATCGGCGGCGGAGCCTTCGGATTTATTGGCTGCGAGAATGACATGCGCAGATTTCTTGCGCAGGATCTCGGCAAACATCTCATCCGTGGGGGTCACACCAGCGCGCGCATCGATGATGAACAGGCAGACATCCGCCATTTCCACCGCCCGCTCCGTTAGGCGACGCATGCGTCCCTCCAGGCTGTTGTCGGTGGCGTCTTCCAGACCGGCGCTGTCGATGACAGTAAAGCGCAGATCACCCAGCCGCGCCTCACCCTCGCGCAGGTCGCGCGTGACACCGGGCTGGTCATCGACCAGCGCCAGTTTCTTGCCGACGAGACGGTTGAACAAAGTGGACTTGCCCACATTTGGGCGCCCCACGATGGCGAGCGTAAAGGACATGGATCCGGACTTTCCGTGATTGGTGAACCGCGCGCATAGCCTATCTTTGCCGCACACGCCAGTAAATAATATGCCCAGGCGACTTGGCGCGACCAAAACACGCGAGGACTGTACGGGTGATTTTCACAGCTTCAGCGCCCTGAACACCCTGCCGCCTTGATCCGGTCGACAAACAGCGGGGTCCTCCCGCCCCTTTGCAACGCAGCCTGTGGCTGCATCACAAGAAGCGTTGGGCCGGGCGGGGCCGCGCCCGAGGGGCGGCCCCCCCCCCCCCCCCTGCGCCAAACGCAGCGCCAAAAATTCAAGGGGGCCAACCCCAGCCGTTTGCGAAAAACCCCCCAAATTCCGTCCCGCGCCCCCCCAAAAAA
>NZ_LNWY01000033.1 GCF_001681715.1 Tritonibacter mobilis
TAGGACGTGTTGACAAAAGGGATTCACATTGCCCGGCAAGCGTGCTTCAAGCTGGTATCTGCAATGGAGACCAGCTTGGCACGAGACCTGATGTCGGACGAGGAATGGGCGTTCTTTGAGCGTTTCATCCTAACGGTCCGCGCCCCGAACGGGCGCAAACCTACCAACCACCGCCTAGTTCTTGACGGGATTTTTTGGATCGCTCGCACAGGCTCGCCCTGGCGCGATCTGCCGGAAGAGTTCGGCAAGTGGTCAAGCGTCTACCGCCAGTTTCGGCGTTGGACGCTGGCGGGGCTCTGGGAGCAGATTATGGACGCCCTGAACGAAAGCGGAGCAGTCCCGCACGCACTGCAAATGATCGACAGCACCGTGGTTCGTGCCCATCATCAGGCAGCGGGCGCTAAAGGGGGACTCCGCGACAGGGTTTTGGCCGTTCGCGTGGCGGCTTCACGACCAAGATCCACCTCCTCGTCAATGCAGCAGGGCTGCCTATGAGGACAGAGATCACCGCGGGGCAAACCTCCGACTATCTCGGCTTCGATCTGGTCATGGCCGACAATCTGCCGACACCGAGCGTCCTGCTCGCCGACAGAGGTTATGACGCTGACAGCATTCGGGAAACCATGGACAAACGGAATGTCCTGCCGGTCATTCCGATGCGCAAGTCCCGCAAAAAGCGCGTTGGCGTGGACCGATCACTCTACCGGCTGCGTAACCTGGTCGAACGGTGCTTCAACAAGCTGAAGAACGCCCGCCGCGTCGCCACCCGCTACGACAAGACCGCGGAAAGCTTCCTAGGCTTCATCGACATAACGTCGATACGCCTTTGGCTGCGTCATTTGTCAACATGA
>NZ_LNWY01000034.1 GCF_001681715.1 Tritonibacter mobilis
GTCTGAAAGGCGATGTCATCAATCACGGAAATGATCTGCGCGATTTTGCCGGAGCTTTGTTCAATCTCCGTCATCGCCGAAACCGCATTGCGCACGATTTCCCCGCTGGCTTCGGCTTCGGCGCGCGCTTCGTTTGTGGTGCGTTCCACATCCCTGGCCCCCGTCGCCGCCGAGGTCACGCTGGCGGTCATCTCATCCAACGCCGCTGCCGTCTCCTCCAGTGTTGCCGCCTGGCTCTCGGTGCGATGCGACAGATCCTGCGAGGCCTGGCTGATCTCTGAGGCTCCATTACGGATCGAAGACGAGGTGTTGATCACCTGTCCAACGGTATCATTGAGCGTATCCAGCGTGCGGTTGAAATCAATACGCAACCGGTCATATCCCTCGCCCAGTTCATCGGAAATATGGGCGGTGAGATCGCCCTCTGACAGGCGGGCCAGACCCGTTCCAAGCGCATCCACCGCCTTGTCCTGCACCGCGCGCCGCTGTGCGCGTTCTTCGGAGGCCGCCTCTTCCATCTTCTCTTTTTCTACGATCCCGTCCCGGAACACTGAAAGCGAACGCGCTATGCGGTAAATCTCCGTGCTGGTGCGCTCAAAGCCAGTGATCGGGCTGCGATCCCCTTCTGCCAACGCCTCCGTGCTGGCGCTGATACGGTTCAGAGGGCGCAAAATAAGCAACTGGATCAGCAGCAAAGCGGCAAGGAAAACGCCGCCAGCCACCGCCAGCAACACCATCATATTACGGTCGGCGAGATCGACCTCTGCCGAGATTTCATTCGCCATCCCTCTGATCGATCCAAGGGTCTGCGTTGCAAACGCCGAGGCACGATCAGCGATCCCCAACACCATGGTTTCGGTGGTGTGGGTGGCCTCATCCGCTGCAGCCCTTGCATTGAGTGCATTCAAACGCAACGCAGCTAAACCCGTATCTTCCGCAGCAAAGGCAGAGATCCGCTCCAGAAGATCCACCACCCGCGCATCCTGAAATTCCTCATAAAAGGACAGGTTCAGAGTGGCACTGGACATATCAAACGCCGCATCTTTCACATGCTGGGCATCCGGCGCGGTCAGCGCATCAAGGGCGGCGACCTGAAAACTGTTCACATTCTGGCTGATCTCCATCAGCGTGTTGAGGAAGCCAACTTCATTTTTCATCAACTCACGCAGCGCCTGACCATTCTCCTTGCTCGCCCGTGCTGCCGAGACAGACAGCTTGTGAAGCTGCGCATCGATTGCCATCACGATAAATCGATCTGTATCTGCGCGAGCTTTCATGGCGGCGCGACGGAGCGATTCCGAGGGAAACAGGCTCTGGGCGATCACGGACTGCAACGTGAAAATCGCACCATGAATGAGGGTCACGTCCATCATTTCCGGGGCGTTCAGCTCAATTTCATCGGCGATCTCCAGCAACCGGGCGTCTGAGCTGTCGGCGAGTTCCTGAAGGCTTGCGAGGGTTTCCGGGTCCTTGGTCCCGCCGAACGCAACCGCAGTCCCCGCCAACAAATTCAACTCCGCACGCGCCTCTAGCAGCAGTTCGAGGTTGTGGAAATCTCGCTCAACCAGAACCTTCAGGGAATTGTCGATGGCGTTGTAGGTATTGACCGCGCCTTTGTTGAGCTCGACCGATGCAGCCTGCGCCAATTCTGTCATCACATCGCGCAATTCGTTATTGATGCTGTGGAAATTCGCAACTTCTGTTTCGATCTGAGCGTCGCTTTGCAAGGTCACGCGACGGGCTGCGGCCAGATCCGTCAGTGCATCTGCCACCTCGGCGGCCTGCGTTTCAAAGGCTGGCTGCATATCCGGGTCGAGATTATCAATCAGCTGCGCCAATTGCTGCGAGACCGCATCGGCGCTGGACACCGCTGCATCAACCGCGCCCATATCCTCTGCCGACATCAGGGCCAGCATGCTGTCTTTGGCTTGCGCCGCCGCCAGTGAAATCTCTGACGCCAGTTCCAGATCAGGCAGGTTGTCCACGTTCAACTCGCTCATATCCCGGTCGATCTCGGACAGAACGGAGTGGATCATATAAGCAAAGACGCCAAATGAAGCCCCTATAACGAATAGGATCATACCCATCTTGGCGCGGATGCTGCGCAACAGGCCGAAACCTTTACGCGTCATGGATGGGAGGGCTTTGGGCTGGGGCATAACGTCACTCTGCGTGATAGTGGGTTGGGATCTGCGTGGATTGGCGCAGTGAGGCTCAGGTCGGTGAAGATCGCAGAGGGCCAAGCGGCCTCACAAAACAGTGGTATAGAGACGCGGTTCGCAACGCGCCTTCACCTGCCTGCTTGTTCAGGTCGCAAAGTCGCTTTCGGCGGGGCAGTTTCAGCACGCAAACCACTCGACTTCTCCGGCTTCATTCCAGTCGAAGTTTGCGAATAGAGCCTTTAATTTTCGGTGAAATCACCATGCTGTCACGCGGCCTTTGCTGCGGTTTCACGGACAAAATGCGTCTTCAAAGCCAATATATACGGCGGATTTGGTTAAATTTCGTCAGAATCAGCGCCCTGCGTGAAAACGCGCATTCCAAGAAGAAGGGCCGCCCTGCAAGGCGGCCCTTTGGATTTGCGTCCCTATTGTTGCCGAATATTCTCCGGCAGCCACGTGGCCAATTCTGGCCAAACCACCAATATACCCACCATCAACAGCATTAACGCCACCATCGGCACGGCCGTCTTGGCGATGTAGGAAATTTCGTGCCGGGTCATTCCCTGCAGCACGAAGAGGTTGAACCCGATAGGAGGCGTCACCTGCGCGGTTTCGATCACCACAACGAGGAAGATGCCAAACCAGATCACATCGATCCCGGCCTGACGGATCATGGGTTCCACGATGGCCATGGTCAGCACGACCGAGGACAAGCCATCCATGAACATACCAAGGATCAGGTAGAACACTGTCAGCACCGCAATCAGCGCAATGGGCGACAGGTTGTAGCTCTCGATCAATCCCGCAAGGGCACGCGGCAGCCCCGTAAATCCCATGGAGAGCGACAAAAACGCAGCCCCCATCAGGATGAAAGCAATCATCGCGGAGGTGCGCGTCGCCCCCATCAGGCTCTCGACAAAGGTTGCCCAACTGAGGCTGCCCTGCATCAAGGACAGGCCCAATGCCCCCAACACACCGACGGCCGCCGCCTCGGTCGCGGTGGCAAACCCCATATACATCGACCCGATGACCACAATGACCAGACCAAAGAGCGGCAGCAGAAAGCGGCTCTCGGCGATCATTTCGCCCAGCGACAGGTGCGGCTCCTCCTTTGGGCGCTGACCGGAGCCAAAGAAATGCCAGCCCACAATATAGAGCATGAACAGCCCGGCCAAAACGAGGCCCGGAAAGACCCCGGCCATGAACAGCTTGGTGATGCTCTCATTGATGGTGACGCCGTAGACGATCAACGTCAGCGATGGCGGGATCATCAGGCCCAGTGTGGCCGCACCGGCCAGTGTGCCGATAATCATATACTCCGGATAGCCGCGCGCGCGCAGTTCCGGGATCGACATTTTACCCACCATATTGAGCGTCGCGGCAGAGGAACCCGACACCGCCGCAAAGATGGTGCAGCCCGCGATGTTGGTGTGCAAAAGCCCGCCCGGCAGAAACCGCATCCACGGCGCGAGACCGCGAAACATGTCCTCCGATAATCGGGTGCGATAGAGGATCTCGCCCATCCAGATAAAGAGCGGCAGGGCGGTGAGCGTCCAACTGGACGAGCCACTCCAGATCGTAGTGATCATCGCATCCCCTGCGGGGCGCGAGGTGAACAGCTCCATCCCCACCCAAGCAACGCCCATCAGCGCAAGGCCTATCCAGACGGAACCGCCCAAGAGCCCAAACAGGACAAAGAGGAAAATAATAGTGGTATAGACCTCACTCATTCCAGAGCCTCCCCTTTGATTTGGGGCGCGCCCGTCACCAGCATCCGCGACAGGTAATCCCAAAGCGCGATGGCCAAAAGCACAGTGCCAATCGACATCGGCAGTTGCGGCAACCAGACGGGGGTATAGACCCAGCCAGACCCGCTCTCAGCCCAGAGGCTGCCCCAGTTCCAGGGCCATGTGCCAAACATCGCTACCAGTGTCAGCAGCCACTCTGGTGCAAAATCCTGACCTTGGGTGCGGTCATTCAGCATATGCGACAGAAGGTTTGTCTTGATCGCGTAGCGGGCAAAATAGGTCGCCGTCAGCGCTGAAATCAGCATCGCGCCTGCATCAAGCCAATAGTGATGCCGCCCCCCGAGGTTCAGAAAGATTGATACCCGGATATGGCCACCATGCGTGAGCGTATAGGCCAGCGCAAAGAAAGACGTCGCCGCCATCGCGTAGCCTGCATATTCGGTAGAGCCGGGAAATGTGACCGACGCCCAGCGCGCGATCATCTGCCCCACGATCAGCAACAGAATAGTCACCATGAACACAGCCGCCACGACGCCCGCGCCATTATAAAAGCGGTCCAGCACCCCCCAAAGCGGCTGCAAGAGCCGCCGCATCCGGTCCGGTTTCAGAATACACAGAAGCATCAAGCCGCTTGGCACAACAAAGAGCCATACCCACAGGGGCAGGCCCAGAACAGGTTGCCAGTCACGCATATCATGTCCTTTGAATTATGGGTCGGGCGCGAGGTGCCAAGCCCTCGCGCCCGTGATACGGATCTGAAACGATGCAGTCTTTATTCAAAGCGGCAAAGACTGCGATGCAGATCAATTCGCCTTGAACGCGTCGACGATTTCCTGACCGTCCTCACCCACGGTTGCCAGCCACTCATCCGTCATCTTGGCACCGATGGCTTCCAGTTCCGTGCGGAACTCAGGCCCTGCATCCACCACTTTCATGCCATTGGCTTCGAGTTGTTCGAAATACCAGTTGGCAAGCTCTTCGGATCTGGCGGTACAGGCGGCACCGGTTTCATCGGCAGCCTTCTGGATCGCGGCCTGCGTATCGGCGCTCAGACCATCCCAAACCTGCTTGTTGACCATCACATAGTTGCGCGGCAGCCAGGCATTGACCTTGTAATAATAACCCAGTTGTTCCCACACCTTGCGGTCATAACCTGTCGACCCCGAGGAGATAAACGCATCGACGACGCCGGTCGCCAGCGCCTGACTTAGCTCCGCCGCTTCGACCTGAACCGGGATCATGCCCAACTCCTCGGCAAAGGTGGCGGTCGCGGTATTATACGAGCGGAATTTCACGCCCTGTGTATCTTCGGACGAATTGACTTCCTTTTTGAAATAGAAGCCCTGCCCCGGCCACGGGCAGGAATAGAGCGTCACCAAGTTCTGCTCTGCAAGCTTGGCGTTCACCTTATCCTTGGCAACCGCCCATAGTTTATCGTTGTCGGCATAGGACGTTGCAAGGAAGGGAAGGTTGTCCCAGCCAAGCAGAGGCTCTTCATTGGTATGCGCGGACATCAGCCGCTCTCCAATTGGGGCCTGCCCGGTTTGCACCGCGCGTTTGATTTCGCCGCCCTTAAAAAGCGACCCACCGGCATGCACAGTGATGTCGACATCGCCGCCCGTGTAATCGCGCACCTTATCGGCAAAAACCACGCCCATCTCGGAATGATAGTTGGACGCCGCATAGGCCATCGGCATGTCCCATTTTTCAGCTTGCGCACCAGCAGCAACGACAGCGAGCGCGGCGCTGGCGACGGTGGCCTTCAGGGTCATTTTATTCATTTGTTCAGTCTCCCGTGTTGGTCAGTTTTTTTCTATTTAATGTGTCGCAAAGCGCATCGGATCAAAGGCGCTTGTATCCGCGTTGGGCCAGTTTCCCGTAATCATGTCGGCAACCAGTCGGCCCGTCTTTGGCCCACCTGTCAACCCGATGTGGTGATGACCAAAGGCGGTGAAGACACCGCTGCCACGGACTTCACCAATCAGTGGCAGGCTGTCTGTGGGCGCGGGTCGAAAGCCCAGCCACTCCTCTTCTGACGAATAGCTCAGATCAGGGAAGGTCCGCGCAACGGTGCGGCGCAGCATATCGAGCGGTTTTTTGGATTTTTCTTCCGTCAGGCCACCAAATTCCACGATCCCAGCACAGCGCAGCCCCTGATCCATCGGGGTTGCGACAAATTTCCCATCCGTCAGCATCATTGGGGCGTTGGGCAATTGGCTCGGATCTTTGAAGATGATGTGATAGCCGCGTTCGGCCTCAAGTGGCACCTCAAGCCCCAGACGTTTCATCAGGGCCGCAGACCAGACGCCAGCAGACAGCACTGCGCGATCACAGGCAATCCGCCCCTGATCGGTATCAACCGCTGTGATCTGACCACCCATCAGGTCAAAATCGCGCACTTCTGCTTGCACAAAGCGGCCGCCCATCGCTTCCAGTTGCTTGACCAAATCCTGCACATAACTGCTTGGATTGAGGATAAACCCATGATCCTTGTTGATCGCCAGAAGGCCCATGTCCGGCGACAGGATCGGCTCGCGTTCCCGGACCGCTGCGCCTTCGACGATCTCAGGCGCAAACCCGGCCTCACGTCTGAGGTTCCACGTATAGGCATCCGCCTCAAAACCCGCGCGATCGCGGTAGACAAAGTTATATTCGCTGTCCTTGATCCATTTTGCAGCGGACATCCCATCGGTGAGTGCCTTGTGCTGTTCGACGCTATCGCCAACAATGGTCAAGAGCCCCTTGGAAATCCGCCGGGTATCTGCGTCATTGGCATGTTTCAGATAGCGCGCGAGCCATGGCAAAAGCCGCGGCAGATAAGACCAGCGCATATAGAGCGGAAAATTCGGGTCGAGCAGATATTTCGGCCCCTTTGCAATCAGCCCCGGCGTGGTGACCGGCACAATCGCGCTTCGAGCCAGAATGCAGGCGTTGCCATAAGAGGTCCCCATACCCGGCCTGCCCTTGTCGACAAGTGTCACCTCCAGCCCTGCCCGACGCAGCCAGATGGCACTGGCCGCGCCGACGATACCTGCTCCGACGACCACAATATGCTGCGTTGCCATGTCACTTCCCTGTACCTTGTTAAGAGCGAGACTGTCGACAAGATGGCATCATTTCAAATACTAATTGATCATGCATGCATCAGTTTAAGTGATACCTTTCCCGTGAAAATTCGCTTTCGTCAGCTTCAGGCCTTTCACGCCATTGTGGAAACCGGCACCGTAACCGGTGCGGCGGGGCTGTTGGGAATTTCTCAGCCCGGTGTCTCTAACCTTTTGTCCCAGCTTGAAGATCAGGCAGGGCTGCCCCTGTTTGAACGGCTTCATGGTCGCCTGCTGCCCACCCCGGAGGCGGAACTGCTATTTGCTGAGGTCGACACGGTGATGCGCGGCATGAGCAAAGTCACCCAGACCATGGTTGATCTAAAGACGCGCAAGCTTGGCCAGCTGCAGATCGCATCACAGCACGCCATGTCCTTTGGGTTCATGCCCCGGCTGATCGCGCGGTTTGCGGCCGACCGACCGGAGCTTAACATTTCTTTTCAGTCGCAATATTCCAGCAAAGTGCAGGAATGGGTGTGGAACGGGTTGTTTGAAATCGGCGTCTGCGAGATGCCGCTGCTTTACGACACGCTCACGGTCTACCCGCTTTATGTGGAAACGATGCTGGCCCTTCATAAGGACAACCCGCTGGTCCGCCACGAGGTGCTGACGCCGGAATTGCTGGCAGGCGAGCCGTTTATCGTGATGGGACAAGACCACATGACCCATCGCCGCCTGCGCGAGGCGTTTCAAAATGCGGGCGTGCCCCTGCGCACAAGGGTGCATTCGCATCTGTTCAAGAACCTCCTGAGCTTTGTCCAAGAAGGCATGGGCGTCGCGCTTTTGGACCGGTTCATGCTGGATTACGACATGCAGGGCGACGTGATCACCCGCCCGTTTCGTCCCACGATCATGATGGATATGTGCGTGATCACCTCAAAATCGCGCCCCATGTCGCAGCTTGGCAAGGAGTTCCTTGACCTCCTGTTGCACGAGCTGCAGCACTACACAGTAGACGCGCGTCCCTTGCGACAAGCGGACCGAACACGGAGATAGCCATGCAAAGAGGCGGCAAAACGGTTTATGGCGCAGGCATCGGTGTCTTGATGCTGGAGACACGCTTTCCCCGCATTCCGGGCGATATCGGGCATGCCGAGAGCTTTCCCTTTCCGCTGCAGTATCGCGTGGTGCGCGGGGCCACACCAGACCGTGCCGTCCGGCAAGATCCGCGCGCCTTGGTGGATGATTTCATCAAAGCAGGCCGCGATCTGGTCGATATGGGCTGTGACGGGATCACCACCACCTGCGGGTATCTGTCGCTCATTCAGGATCAAATCAAGGATGCGCTTGGTGTGCCGGTGGCGGCCTCATCCCTGATGCAGGTGCCGATGGTTCAGACATTGCTGCCTATGGGCCAGAAGGTCGGCATCCTGACCGTCTCTCAGGCGGCGCTGACGGATGCGCATCTGGCAGCCGCAGGCGTGCCGCTTGACACACCCGTTGTAGGCACCGAAGGCGGACGCGCCTTTTATGATGGCTTCCTCAACAACCGGGCTGAGATCGACATTACGGCCTGCCGCGCTGATCTTTTGGATGCGGCCAACAGGTTGTGCCGTGACCACCCGGAGGTCGGGGCGATTGTGTTGGAATGCACCAATATGGTGCCATTCGCGCATGACATCCGGCGTGACACAGGTCTGCCCGTCTACTCGATCGAGAGTTTTCTGACATGGTTTCAGGCTGGCCTCATGCCGCGTCGTTTCTCAATGGAACTTGCTGATCCGCGCTGGCGCTAGCGCCCCTTGATGGCAATGGAGAACTGCGTCCGCGCCCCTGCCGGGGGCGGCGGGAACGGGGCCGCCTTGCGAATTTGCTGCAACGCCAGTTGGTCCAGCTCTGAGGAGCCGGAGCTTTTGCGGATACGCACCGATGCCAGCTGACCGCCACCGCCGATGACAAACGACACATGCGCCACCCCATTGACGGAGGTTCGCGGTTTTCGGACTCGAGAGATCTTGCGCATTACCAGCCCCTGATAATTGGAGGCTGCCGCATTCCCCGCACCACTGCCCTGCGCGGGGCGGGTGCTGGCGGCTTGCGCCGCGCGCTGGTTTTCTGCGCCACTTTCGGTCCCAGCCCGTGCATTCACGGTGCTGTTGCCGCGCGGAGCAGCTTGGCGTGGCTTTGCCTTGTCAGGTTGGTCAGGTTTGGGATCTGGCCGCGTTTCAGGACGCGGGCTTTGCGCGGGGGCGAGGTCCGATGGCTCTTCCACCGGCTCCATCTGATCGGGCTGCACCTCAGTCACTTGCTGTTCCACCGGAACGGCAGCTGCCAAACTTGTCACCGGTACTACGGCGGATGCGCTTTGTGCGGATTTTGGGACTGTCACCTCTGGTGTGACAGGTTGCACCTGAGGGGATGTCGGGCGATCTGGCTCTGTCGGCACCATAGGCTCGACCTGCGCGGTTTCACTGACAGTTTCAGCCTCCACGGAGGTGGCCGTTCCTTGCGCCAAATCGGCAAAACTATTGCCCAGCGCCGCCGGGGCCACATTGCCGCCGCCCTCGAGTTCGACGGTGTTGTCCTCAACATCCACCAAAAACGCCGCATGCGCCGCAAGCGCAAAGCACAGTGACAGACCAGCAATAAAAGGCGAGCGCGCGATCATGACAGGTTTCGCTCTGACAAAAGTGTAATTCTCACCGCCCCAAGGCGCCGCAATTCCTTTGCCACCGCCAACAGAGAGGCCGCCGGCAGCGCACGGTCAGGCACCAGCCGCGCGGTGAACTCTTCCTCTTCCTCCCAGATGATGCGCACATAGGCCTCGGGCGAGGTCAGCTCCGCCCCGCGAAAACTGAGGCTGCCGTCGGTGCGGATCACCAAGGCGTCAGGCGGCGGGCTGGCTTCAAGGTCGGACGCCTCCACCAGCCGCACGGATGGGTCCATTGAGGGGGCCAATGATCCTGCGACCATAAAGAACACCAACATCAAAAAGACCACGTTGATCAGCGCAATGGTGGGCTCCCGGTGGCTCTTGGATTTGCGACGTCGCATCGGCATAGCGCTACCCTAGGACCGTCACTGCCAAGTCAGGCTGGCCGCGTAGCACCGCCAAGACATCGACCAATCGCTGCGATGTCACCTCACCTGACAGGCTCAACAGCACCTGTTGCGGAGAGTTTTCTTGTTGCGCGCGCAACTGGCCGAGGCTCTGTGCCAGCCGATCCAGCGTAACCACCTCTCCGTTCAGCGAAATCTGCCCCGGCGACAGCTTCAGAAATAGTGGGCGCGTCTCGCCAGACACGCCCTGCCCGGCCTCGGCCGCCATCAAATCGACAGTGCCAAACCGGGAAAATGTGGACGACAGCATGAAAAACAGCAGCAGCAGAAAAATCACATCAATGAGCGAGGTCATCGACAGTCTGCGCTTGTGTTTCTTGCTGAGGCTTAGTGCCATCAGGCGGCCTCCGGCCGCGCCGCGCGAGGTGCAGACTGCTGATCAGGGGCAAAAGCCTGACGCAATGCGCGATTGGCAAAGACCCGGTCGCGCTCCACGGCACCACTCAGCCAGCCATGAATGGCAGCCACAGGCATCGCCACCGCCAACCCCGCCGCAGTGGTCAAAAGCGCCACCCAGATCCCGCCTGCCAGCACGGTCGGGTCAACCGAAGTGCCCGCTGCCTGCAATCCCTGAAACGCCTCGATCATGCCAAGAACGGTTCCGAACAAGCCGATGAGCGGCGCAAGTTGCGCAACCAGATCCAGAAATCCAAGCCCGGTCTCAAGGCGCAAAAACAGCGCCTCTGCTTCTGCATCACAGCGATCCGATGCCGCCGCACGATCTTTGACCTCTGCGCAGGACATCGCCCGCTGGACCGGGGCCACAAGATAGCTATTGGATTGCGCCAAAAGTGCCGTGGCGGTTTTGGCATCGCCCCGCTCATAAGCCTCTAGTGCCATGGAAACCCGCCGATGGCGTCCGACACCGGAGCGGCGAAACTGCCATATCTTATAGAGAACCGTCGCCGCGCTGATGATCGACAGGGCAATCAACAACACAACAACAGGGCCACCGATCTCGATCACCTCAAGGAGGGATGCCCGCATCGAGCCCCAGATTTGCGCGATATCATTCATCCCAGCAATTCCACATCCGTGCGGCTGGAGAGCAAAAGCCCTTCTGTGCAAAGCGTGCTGCCGTCACCGCTTTGACATTGGCTGGCACCGTTGATCAGCACCCGCCCCAGATCTTCGCAAGCCACGTCTGAGAGATCAAACTGCCGCACCCGAGGGCGCTCTGACGGCAAGTCACGAAAATCAAACAGCGTAAGCATCATCACCTGACCCTCCCGATCAAAGAGGACGGTCTCGTAGACCGCCTCCTCGATATCGGTGGTACCGGCGTTCTGCGCCACAAACGACAGCCGGCACGCGCCCGCCTGATCCTGCAACGCATTGAGTTCAATCTGAACGCCTGATTTTGGCGGGGTATCCGTGTCCTGCGCCAAGGCTGCCCCCCCGAGGGAAGAAAGGGCCGCGATGGCAAGGACAGCTTTATAAGCCTGGCTCTGGTGGTTCATGATGTATGCTCCCTGATCAGAAGGCCGCTGAGAGCGAAACCTTGATGTTGCGACCGGGAGCGTCACGCAAGAACAGATGTGGTCTGTATTGCTTATCAAAGACGTTTTCCACACCGACACGTAGCTTCGCTTCTTTCAGGAAACCGGTATCAATGTTGTAGGTCGCACGCAGGTTGTGAACGGAAAAGCCGGGTGCGCCGCCAACGGCATCATTGACACCTTTGTTCACAACAGCTTCCCAAGAGAGATCCAACGTGTCGTTGAATTTCTTACCCACCGTCAGGCCAAGGCTGTTGGCTGGCATGCGACTGTAATCGCGCGTCGCGCCACTTACCTCAAGCCACTCACCGCTAGAGATGTTTGCGTTCATATCTACATAGGCACCAGACGCGTGGCTGTAGGAGGCCTCCACTTCGACACCCTCACGGGTTAGACGATCAATGTTTTGATAGTCTGTCGAGGAGGTGTAGTCCCACAGACGGGTGTGCCAGAAGTTCACTTTAGCCCGAAGCTGATCATCCGCCGAGAACAGGCCAGCGGTGTCGTATGACGCGCCAAGCTCATATGTGACGGCTTTTTCGCTTTGCGTCATGTAGGTCTTGTATGTCGCATAATCGAAGTCATCGAGGATCGGCAGACCTTCGGTGTATGCAACCGAGCCAAAGAGCGCGAAGCCGTTTTGGAATTCGTACCGTCCGGAAATACCGCCCATGAACGCGCTGTTGTCAAAGCTTTCACCTGCGGTGACATAAGTCCCGTCAGCGCCTGATTCGATATCCTGCGTTTCAAACCGCATCGCAGGGGTGACTGTCCAGCCGTTGCCAAAGTCCATCTCGTCAATGGCAAACAGGGCGAAACGTTTGTCCGTACCGCCATGCGCAGAAGAGGCGTCAAGGCGGTCTTTCTTGATCAGTTCACCGCCAAGGCGCAAGTTATGGCTGGCACCTAACGCAGCAAACCGGGCCGTATTGGCAACCGTCAGCTTGGTGGTTTTGTACTGGTGATCGGCATTCAGCAAGGCGCTGCCAGTATTTCCAACCTCGGTATTCTCAATCCACTGGTCCGCGTAGGACAGGTTGACGGTCAAATCGATCAGATCATTTCCGAACGGATTGTAATCGTATTGCAATACAGCGGTCTTGGTTTCCACATACCGGTCAACATTGCCAAACGGGATCGCGGCCATTGCATCGTAGGGGACATCTTTGGCTTCCGAACTTGTGTCGGCATATGAGAAGGTCAGCGATTGATCCGCATTGTCACCAAAGCTGTATTTGCCTTTGATCAGGTAGGACGGCAGTTCATGATCGGTGTGATCAATCTCTTCACCATCACCATTCTTGTAGTTGTCCTGCTTGCGAAGTGTGTAGTTGAACAAGAACTCAAGGTTCTCGGTCGGCTGCCAACCAAGAATGGTTGACGAGACCTGCGTATCGCCATTGCTGTAATATTCCAGCGTTTGGCGACCCGCGAGGCCGACTTCACCTTCTGTGAGGTCGGAGGCATCAATCGTGTCGAGCTTCACCACACCACCGATAATGCCGGACCCGTATTCAAAGGAGCCAACCGTGCCGCGGATTACCGAAACCTCACGATACAAGGACGGGTCCGTATAAAGCTGCGTCCCGATGCGGTAGATCTCCTCGGACCCCATCGACGCGCCATCCAGCAGGATCTGGACTTTTTGGTTCGAGCCATAGGTGCCGTCCGCGCCCAGACCCCGAATGGAAATGCCAGACCCCGTGGGCGTGCCGGAGTTTACCAATGCCACACCAGGCACAGAGTCGATCAGTTCAGCGATGCTGCTGGCCTGACGGTCCTGAATTTCTTCGGCGTTGATGACGGTCTCTGGCGTTGCAGTATCGGTCTGGACGTCACGCTTGTTGTTGCCCAGAACCAGCAGACCGAGGAAGCCATCCTCATCGCTTGCATCCTGAGCGACGGCAACCGTGCTCGTCATCGCTAATGTCATCGCGGAGGCAGAGCACAAAAGTGCTCGGCGCATATGTTTGATTTTCATGTCGTCCCCATGTTTTTCGTGCAGTTGGATTCCGCATGCTCGCCTGGGGCTGGCTTGGTATCTCGCGCCTGATTTTATCGAATAGTTGCGATCTTCTGGCGTTCACTCTTGCGGCCATTAAGATGATTTATTAAATCTGTCAAGAATTATCCCGACGCAGGCCACGGCCCACGCGCCGGCCGTCAGCCTGATCGTCCCGCCTGCCAGCGGACGCAAGCCAGCAGTACCCCATCCCAAAGATCGAGGACCCTGATGGATCAGGCCATTTCTACTTCTCCCGAGGGAATTCGCCGTCTGCGCGACGAACATCACGCTCTGCGCGCGCGCGATTTCTGTGATCGTTTTCAAATCTCTGAAGCCCAGCTGGTCGCCGCGTACACCGGCCAAGGCGTCACTCGGATCAAAGCGCATCCTGATGATATCATGCCCCGCATTGAGCGTCTGGGAGAGGTCATGGCGCTAACGCGGAATGCGTCCTGCGTGCATGAACGCGTCGGTACCTACGGCAACTATAAAAGCGGGCCACATGCGGCGATGATTCTGCAGCCGGAAATCGACCTGCGTCTCTTTCCCTCGCATTGGGTCAGCGCCTTTGCCCTGGACGAGCAGACCGATAAAGGCATGAAACGCTCGATCCAGATCTTTGACGCGGCGGGGGACGCTGTGCACAAGATCCACCTGCGAGAGACCTCAAACCATGACGCCTGGGCGGATGTGATAGCGGAACTTGCCACTGAAGACACCTCCGACACGCTGGAGGTCGCCCCGCGCAAGCCCGCAGAAGCTGCCAAAAGCAACCCCGACAAACGCGAGCTTTTGCGCAGCGAATGGCGCAAGATGACAGACACGCATCAGTTCCTGCGTCTTACGTCCAAACTCAAGATGAACCGCTTGGGGGCCTATCGCATTGTGGGCACGCCTTTTGTAGAGCGCATGCCACCAGAAGCCGTCGACGCTGCGCTGCAATCACTGGCCGGAAGCGGCACTGAAATCATGCTTTTTGTTGGCAATCGTGGCTGCATCCAGATCCATGGCGGCCCGATTGAGACCCTGCGCGCAATGGGGCCTTGGCAGAACGTGATGGATGCGCGGTTCAATCTGCACCTGCGCCTTGACCACATCCATGAGGTCTATGTGGTCAACAAACCAACACAGCGCGGCCCGGCTGTCTCACTGGAGGCCTTCGACGCTGAGGGAAACATCATTCTACAGATCTTTGGCCGCGCCACCACAGAACGCGACAGCCGCCCCGAATGGGAAACGCTCCTGTCCGCCCTACCCCGCCTTCAAACAGAGGACGCCGTCTGATGCGCCATATCGCTTTTGCCGCAGCCCTGAGCCTGATGGCCACAGCCACCCCCATGCTTGCCGCCGAACGTATTCTCTCCATCGGCGGCTCTGTCACTGAGATCATCTATGCGCTTGGAGGAGAGGACAAGGTCATCGCCCGCGACACCACCTCCAGCTATCCGGTTGCCGCCGAAGAGTTGCCCGATGTTGGTTATATGCGCGCGCTGTCGCCCGAAGGTGTGCTCTCCGTGAACCCGGATCTGATCGTCTCCGAAGCCGGCGCAGGCCCGGCTGAGACGCTCGAGGTCCTGAAAAAGGCCGGGATCACTTTTATCGAAGTGCCGGATTCCTTTACCGCTGACGGCATCCTGGAGAAGATCGCCGCCGTGGGGGAGGCCATTGGCAAACCGGCTGAGGCCGTCAAACTTTCCGCCGAGGTGGAAAACGATCTGACCTCAGTGGCTGAAAAAACCGCCACCATCCCCGAAACTGAGCGCAAACGTGTGTTGTTCATCCTCTCTACGCGCGGGGGCCGCATCATGGCATCGGGCACCAATACGGCGGCGGATGGCATCATTTCACTCGCGGGGGGTGTCAACGCGCTGACGGATTTCGAAGGCTACAAGCTGATGACCGATGAAGCGGTTTCTCAGGCTGCGCCGGATGTCATCCTGATGATGGACCGGGGCGGTGATCATGGTGCACCCAATGATGAGTTGTTGGCCCTTCCTGCAATCGTCACAACTCCCGCAGCAGAGACCAGATCCGTCATCCGGATGGATGGGCTCTATCTGCTGGGCTTTGGTCCGCGCACCGCAGATGCCGCGCTCGCACTGGCGCAAAAAATCTATGGCACGTTCTGATCCATGGTCGCGTTAAGTGAAACCGAACTGCCCTCGCCCACGCAGGACATCAAGCAGCTAGATCGCCGGATCATCGCCCGCCGACTGAGCGTCATTTTGATGGCCTTGCTGGCACTTGCGGTCGTGGTGAACCTTGCATTGGGTGCGTCGGGCACCTCGCTTTGGGGAGCACTTGGCAAACTGATTTCCGGCGCAGAACTAACCACGATGGAACGGGTCGTTTTGTGGGACATACGCCTGCCTCGTATCATCCTCTGTATCTTGGTGGGGGCAGCACTTGCGGTATCAGGCGCGGTCATGCAGGGCCTCTTTCGCAACCCTCTTGCCGATCCCGGTCTTGTTGGGGTTGGCGCGGGGGCCGGTCTTGGTGCAATCACATCTATCGTGTTGGGGAGCCTGCTACCGGTCGGGTTTCAGAGCCTCTTTGGCCATTATGTGACCCCTGCGGCGGCCTTCGTCGGCGGTTGGGGCAGCACGTTGATCCTGTATCGGATCTCGACCCGCGGTGGGCGCACCTCTGTCGCCACGATGCTGCTTGCAGGGATCGCGCTTGGATCGCTTGCGGGCGCGGTTTCGGGCATTCTGGTCTACATGGCGGATGACAATCAACTGCGTGATCTGACCTTCTGGCAGATGGGGTCGCTTGCCGGAGCCACATGGGAGAAATCAATGATTGCCGGTCCGGTGATCTTGCTCGCCATTGCAGGCTCCACTTGGTTTGCGCATGGGCTCAATTGTCTGGCCTTGGGTGAGGCTGCGGCGGCGCATATGGGTATTCCGGTTCAACGCATGAAAAATGCTGCGATCTTCTCGGTCGCAGCCGCCACAGGTGTTGCGGTTGCAGCCACCGGGGGCATCGGCTTTGTCGGCATTGTCGTGCCGCATGTGCTGCGCCTTGCTACGGGGCCGGATCATGGCACCCTGCTGCCCAATGCGGCCCTTCTGGGCGCAACACTCCTGCTTGGTGCGGATCTCATCAGCCGTACAATCATTGCCCCGGCGGAACTGCCCATCGGTATCGTTACAGCGGTTCTTGGGGCTCCGGTGTTTTTGTGGATTTTGCTGAAACGGCGCGGGATGGTGGATCAATGACACTGCATGCAGATCATCTCTCACTCACCATCGGCAAAAAGCAAATTCTTCGCGATGTGAGTTTTACCGCTCGCGCGGGCGAGGTGTCCGCCATCGTGGGGCCCAATGGCTCTGGCAAATCCACATTGCTCAAGGCGCTGGTCGCAGAGTTACCAAGCACTGGCGACATTACCCTGAATGGGCGCGCCTTGCAGGATTATAAGCCGTGGGAACTTGCAAGCCTGCGTGCCGTCCTGCCACAAGCCACCGTTCTTGCCTTTCCCTTCACCGTGCTGGAGGTGGTGCGGCTTGGGCTGGCTGCCGGACCCGACGCCAGCAATCCCGAACTTCCTTTTGAAATGCTGTCGCGCGTGGATCTCGACGGATATGCCGGGCGCTACTATCAGGAGCTTTCGGGAGGTGAGCAGCAGCGTGTCCAGCTTGCCCGTGTCTTGGCGCAGGTGGGGCGTCCGATGCGTGACGGTCACCCCTGCTGGCTGTTTCTGGATGAACCCGTATCGAGCCTCGACATCGCCCATCAGCTAACCGTGATGGAGATCGCGCGCCAGTTTGCAAGCGATGGCGGTGGGGTGATCGCGGTGATGCATGACCTGAACCTGACGGCGATGTATGCCGATCATGTGCATGTCATGGCAGAAGGGCAAACCGCTGGCGCAGGGTCCGTAGCAACGGTGCTGACCGATGCACGCCTGTCTCAGGTCTATGGCTGCCCTCTGCGCACCGGAGTGGTTCCGGCAGACGTCGGCGTGTTTGTATTGCCGCAAACCGCGCGCGCCTGAGCCTTAAGACAAAAGCGACCTGCACGTTTCTTGTGCAGGTCTGCCCGAACCGATTGGTGTGCCGGATTAGGCCGATGCCGCATGACGTAGCCCATCCGGGTCTTCCATGACCCCTGCCATGCCATTCAGCAGCTCTTTCTTGTTGATCGGCTTTGACAAAAAACCGTTCATACCCGCAGCCAGACAGGCCTCACGATCGCTGGCAAACGCATTCGCCGTCAGCGCCACAATCGGGGGCTGCGGGTGGTTTTGCATACGGATCAGTCTGGTCGCAGTCAGGCCGTCCATTTCCGGCATCGACATATCCATCAGGATCAAGTCGGGACGGTGTCGAGCGCACAGCTCCACTGCCTCATAGCCGTTCTCGGCTTCGATCAACTCTACCGTCAGATCTGACAGATACTTTCGGATCAAGAGCCGGTTGGTGCGATTGTCCTCGGCCAACAGAACCTTGCATCCACGAATGCGATCCAGATCCGGTTCTTGGGCAGTGTCGGTCTGCTCCGGCTGGCCCAGCGGCGCATCACACTGGATATAAAGCGAAAAACAGCTGCCCTGCCCCGGCTCTGAATGAACGGTGATATCGCCCTGCATCTGCTGCGCCAAAAGGCGAGAGATGGTAAGCCCCAACCCCGTGCCGCCAAAGGACCGGGTGGTCGCCGCATCTGCCTGCGAAAATCGGTCAAAAATATTGTTGAGTTGAGCCTGCGACATCCCGATGCCAGAGTCCTGTACGTCGATGGTCAGCCTGTAAGGATCTGACTGTGCACGCAAAACACGCACGTCCACACGACCGGATGCGGTGAATTTCACCGCATTCCCCACAAGGTTCACAAGGATCTGGCGCACGCGGCCATCGTCCGCCCGTACGGACTTGGGCAGGTCGGTGGCATAGTTCACATTGAGCGTCAGACCTTTTTCGCGCGCAACAGGGCGCAAAATATCGACAGCGCTTTCGATGCAGCGTTCAAGGTCAAAATCCACAGGTTCCAAGGACAGTTTGCCGGATTCCATCCGTGTGAGATCCAGGATGTCATTGATGATCTTCAAAAGCGCCTTGGACGACGTGCGGATAATCTGGACATATTGCTCCTGCTCTTCCGGCAAGGCGGTTTCCGACAGCAAATCTGCCATCCCGATGATCCCATTCATCGGCGTGCGGATTTCATGGCTCATATTGGCGAGGAATTCCGTCTTGGTGCGATCTGCTTCCTCAGCCGCACGCTTGGCTTCGGCCAATTCAACCGCATTTCGTTTTTGCAAGGTCACATCACGTTCGATGCCGATAACCATGCGCATGTCACCATTCTCATTGAGGACGGGCACAAGGTTCGTATCCACCCAAATGGTGTCACCATCCTTGGTGTAATTCAAAATCTCGCGGTGCAGCCGCTCGCCCCGCGCGATATGTTCCGCAATATCGCGAATTGTCTCTGGGTCGGTTTCAGGGCCGTTCAGCAAGTCTCCCGGTCGCTTCCCAATCGCATCGTCAATCGTGTAGCCTGTCATACGGGTGAACGCATCGTTGACCCAGAACACGCGCAGATCCGGGCCGCTCAGAATGATGCTGTCAGAGGCATTTTGCGCAACCGTCGATAATTGTTCCAATTCGACCTGGTGTCGTTCCAACTCCTGTTCGCGCTTGCGCAGCGTCTTGATCGTAGAGCGGCGAACAGCCGAGAGCCTGCACGCCATGAATGTGGGTACGATGATCAGGATACCTGCCACGATCAACACAAGCCGCAGCTTCCACAGGTTGCCCGGTTCTTTGGGCCAGCCACCGCGCGGGATCGCGGCCAGTTCCCATGTGCCGGTGGGCAAGATCACATCCATCACCATCGGGCCGTAGTCGTGGATCGCGGGATCCCCGTAGAACACGCCCCCCTGATGGCCGGTACCATCGCGACCGCTCAGCGCAATCTCAACCGGAAGATCGGCCTGATGTAGCCCAGCCCCCCGATAGAGCGCATCCGCATCAATGACCGCAGCGACCATTCCCCAAAAGGCACGATCCTCTCCTTCGCCAGTAAACACCGGAAAACGGATGATAAACCCGGTTCCGCCCTGAACCAGATTTACGGGCCCCGCGAGGACGATCTCGCCGCTGTCGCGCATCCGCATGACGGCTTCTCGCTGGGCGTCATTCTTATTGTAATCGAGACCAAGCACCGCCTTGTTGCGCTCGTAGGGGTAAACCATGGAGACAACCAGATCCGGCGCAACGGCAATATTCAAAATCTCAGGCAAATCGCCAGCTACATAAGCGGCAATCTCATTGAACCTATCCTGTGTCATCGACTGCTCAGACACCAAAAGTCCCACAAGCCCTTTGATCAGCTGCACGTCCGCAGTCAGCTGACCCTCAAGATGGGAGCGGATCAATCCAGCCTCGGCCAGCACCTCTGCCCGCAGTTCTTGTTTGTTGATGATCCGGTTCTGATTCTCGGCAAAGATGAGAGATACGCCAACGACGAACAGCGCAATCCAGGTGGGCAGATACGTCCGATTTCCCAACGCTAGAATAATAGACCGCACCCTGTCGCGCACTGTTCCTGTCTCCGTCTCAACTTTGGAACCCCATAACTTGCGTTGCCAGTATCGCCGAGAATCCTTCCCGGGCCGTTAAGCAACCATAATTTCATCATTGAACCGAAGGACAAGGCGATATTTTATATTTCAAAATTAAAGGATCACAGTGCAGTTGCAGAGAAGCACCGTTTTGTGAACGCATGCAGCGTTCTATTACTGCAGGCCCGCCCAGAACAACTCCATCTGGCGGCTCATAATTTCATCGTACTTTCCGCTTTCACGCAGCTTTCGCAGCCCGGCGTTCACCCGGTAAAGATATGATGTTCCGCGCCAGTGTGTTTTTGATATTATGACATGAAGGCTCACCTGAGAGAGCGGTTGCTCAAGTGGCTCGACCTGACCGCGCAAGCCTTCTGCCACCAATGCGCTTGCTCCAACAAAGAGATTGAGTGCCGCAGCATCAACGCGCCCCTCGGCCACCATGCGCAGGCAATCACCGGCGCTTTGTGGTTGCAGAAGGGTGATTTTATCCTCGCTCAGCCAGCGTCGCCCGGCGCTGTCTAGGTCAAACACATCCTCACGCAGTGGGCGGCACAGGGTTTTACCCACCACATCCGCATCGCTGGCATAGGCCATCCCACCACGGCTGCGCACAAACAGCATCACCGGCACTTCGATCAGCGGATCTGAATAATGATACTTCACACATCGCGGATTGCTCGCATCCGCAGTGCAATCTGGCTTGGCCCATGGAAACCCCATATCGAACCGCTTGCTGTCGAGCATGGGCGACAGATGCTGGCTCCAGTCATCTTCCCATGTGATTGCATAAGGCACGGGCGACGGAGCAAGTTCCAACGCGGCATTGACCAGTTCTGTCACCAGCCCCTGTCCGGGCAGGTTCGGATCGGTGAAAGGCGCGTAATTGCCGCCTGTCAGCAGATTGAGCTCTGCTGACGGCTGGCGAGGCGGTGCAGGCTCCACCACTGCTTCCTCGGGCTCGGCATCTGGAGGGCAGGGAATAAAGAGCGTGCGCCCCGGAATGACCGAGGGGCCATCCAAATTCCCTTGATTGCTATAGTAGATCACCGTCCAGCGTTCGCGGTCACCATAATGCGCCTCTGCAATCGAAAACAGATTGTCTCCGGGTTGCACCACATAATCCACATCACAAATCGCCCATGCGGCTGAGGGTATAAGCCCAAACAGCAGCACCACCCGCCAGATCAGCGGCATCAGAACGCGTCGCATCTGTTTCTCCGTCAGAACCCAGCCCAGACGCGGGCAAGGTGATCTTCGACAATGGCTTGATACGACCCATCTTCACGAATGCCGCGCAGGCCGCGATTCACAATATCGAGAAGTTCCTGCGCCTGAGGGTGCGACTTATGCACCACCACATGATGCGACTGGATTGAGATCGGCTCTGGCACCACTTGAATGCGCTCCACGATCCCCATCTCTTTCATCTTATTGCGACCGGTGAATTCATTCAGAACCACCCCATCCGCCTTGCCTTCAAGCACCAAGTCAAAGCAATCACCCGGCGTCGCCGCAACAACCAAGGTGATCTTCTCCTCACGCAGCCAGTTGCGACCGTTTTCGTTGAAAATCGAGGTGTCATAGCCTTTGGGGCGACAGATCGATTTGCCAAAAAGATCCTCTTCCTTGGCAAAGGACACCGGGCGCGCGGCATCGGCAAACATTAGCGTCAGCGTCTCAAACAGCGGATCAGAAAACAGCAGGTTCTTGCACCGGTAGTTGTCCGGCAACTCAGTGCAGTTGGGTTTGTACCATGGAAAACCAATGTCCAGCAGCGCATTCGACAGCAGTGGATCAAAGTGAGAAGACCAATCATCCACCCAATGGATCGCAAAACCGCGCTCGGGGTTTGCCTTGATCATCGCGGTGTTCACAAGATCAGTCAGCAGCCCACCATTATGGAGATTTTTGCCGGTAAACGGTTCAAAATCATCCCCCGTCAAAAGGTTGATCTTCTGACGCACCGCTGCATTTCCCGCCTCAATTCGAACTGGCGTTGCTGCGGCTGGCGCTGCTTCTTTCAGCGCACGTCCCCCTTCCAGCCCGACAGGCAGACCATTCAGACAGGTGATCTCCAGCGGCATTCCCACACGGATTGCACTGGGCTTTGGGCCAATGGCGGCAATGTTGCGGTTGTGGATCGCGGTCCACATGCCAGCGTTCTTATAGAGCCGGTCGGCAATCACGGACAGACTGTCGCCGGGTTGCACCCGATAGATGCCCCCGCACGTCTGAGCAGCCCCCATATGCGCCCAGAGCACAGACACCCCAAGCACCGCTGCCGCGATCAATTTCTTCATTAGTCCCCCCGAAAATACTTTTAGTATTATATCTGCCGAACAGGTTTCATGCTGATGGCAGTCTTGTTTCTATTGTTGGACAACAGGCGTGGCAGCGCACTGTTATCATTTTGTTTCTACTGAATAAAAAGGCTTAGGATTGTGTCCGTGTCGACGCGACCATCGGCGCGCACCAGCCCTCGCGGTACAGAAATTTGCCCCCGCAGATACGCATCATTCAAAAGCCGATCAATATAGGTCGCCGACTGGCCTTGTGCATGGGCGGTCATCACCAGCTGATAGAGATCAGACCCTCCCACGATTGGGCGTCCTGACACATTGCTCTGGCCGCTTGCAACTGCGGGCGGCGCGACCGGTGCGGGCGTGCGCAACGCCGCCAATGTCTCTGCTGTCATCTTGGACATCAGATCACCGCTGGCCTCAAACGCAGGCGTTGCCGCGACCGGCGCGGCAGTCACAGGTGCCGCAACGGTGTTGGGTTCTGGCGTCTCGATCGCTGCAACCTGCATGAGGCGGGCAAGATTATCCGAAGGCGCAACCGGAGTCGCCGCTTCTGGGATCACGGCCGCCGCCACCGGTTCCTGCGTATCCGGGAGCAGCGCCAGTGTGGTGGCCCCAAGGATCAAAATCCCGGCCACCGCTGCAGCCGCCAGCAAAGGTTTGGCAAAACGATCATCCGACAACAGATCAGCCCATGCAAATCGGCCGCCAAAGTCACCGCGCGCGTGGCCGCCAAAATCTCCACCGGTGGAGGTCGGAGCACTCTGCTCAGGCACCGGCTGGGGCGTCGCCGCGGGTTGCGTTGATGGCACAACATTGGCCGCCCGTTGCGGGTCATGGCCTGCAATCTTGCTCTTCAGAGCGAGCTTTACGCTTCCTGAACTGGAAATCGTTTCAATCTTTGTCGGAAATTTTCTTGCCTGTGTCCCATTGGGACTTGCCGTCTGGGCAGTTTGAAACTGCCTCTGCTTTAACTGCTGCATTGTACCCCACCCCGTCACCGATACGCAAAATGCCACCGATAAAAAACTCGCCGCTTGACGTTTACCATTTGTTAACTATTTGCCCGAATCATGTCAACATTTTGCGGGTAGCACAAGTATTGTCGCGAATTACGGCATAACATTCGCTTTATCCGGCAGTCTCCGTCTGAGGCCAACGGATTGCGGGCGGCAAAATATGCCACCTGCAAATGTTCAGACTTCGGTTTTAATGGCTATTCAGGGCGACCCAACGGACCCGGACTGTACCTAGCGCAGCGGGTCGACCTTGGGCGGGGTGCCGTCTGCCCCCTCCTCACAGTTACTGCAATTGCGCATGACGCTTGGCGGACTTCTCTCTACTCCGTCGCGCCCGATAAGGGTCTTAGTCCGGCGCTCCTGCAAGGATCATAATATTGGCGATCCCCGCACCTTCTCTGTGGGCTTTGGCTTCTTGATATTCGGGCGAATGATAGCAGGCCAATGCTGCTTCCATGGAGTCAAACTCGATCACCACGTTGCGCGGATGGCCTTCGCCCTCCAGATGCTCGACCGCACCGCCACGTGCCAAAACGCGGGCACCGTGTTTCGCAAAGGCCTCCGTCGCCCCCTTGGCATAAAGCGCATAAGGGTCGGGATTGGTCACGGTAACATGGGCGATCCAATAGGCTTTGGGCATAGAACTCTCCTTCTTTGTGTCCTCAGACGGGATGCGCTCCGGGGACACCCCCGGAGCGACAGGGTTTACTTGTTCATCACTTTGGACAGCAGCAGATAGGCCGCGCCCGCCACAAAGAGCCCCACAAACCACGCGTAGGTGTAGATGGTCGCAAAGAACGCAGAGGTCCCATCGGTCAGGCCAACGCCCGCCAAAAAGCCCGGCAGGTTCGGCAGAATACCGATGACCAGCGCCAGAATACCGGCCCAGTTGGTGCCGTTCTGGCCCGAATAGATGCCGTTCGACTTGAATAGGTCAGCCACCTCAAGCCGGGTTTTGCGCAACAGGTAGTAATCCGCCAGCATCACACCCGCGATCGGCCCCAGGAGCGCCGAATACGCAATCAGCCAACCGACGATATGGTTCACCAGAATCCATGGGAACATGGCGATCCCGATGGCTGCGGTGATATAGCCGCCGCGCTTGAGGTTGATCTTGCTCGGCGCGAGATTGGCAAACCCATGCGCAGGGGCCACCACATTGGCCGCAAGATTTGTCGTCAGCGTCGCCACGATCAGCGCAAACAGTGCGATGATCACCGCAGAGCCTCCCATGCGCTCCGACAGCTGCACCGGATCCCAGATCGCCTCGCCAAAGATCACCACGGTGGCCGAGGTCACAGCCGACGCGATAAAGGCAAACAGCGCCATCGGGATCGGCAGACCCACCATCTGACCCACCAACTGGTCCTTTTGGCTGCGCGCGTGACGGGTGAAATCCGGAATATTGAGCGCAAGCGTCGCCCAATAGCCGATCATGCCCGTCAGGCTCGGCCAGAACACGGCCCAGAACTGCCCCTCTTTGGGCTGACCCGGATCAAAGGCGCTGGGGGTGGAAAGCATCTCGCCAAAACCGCCCGCCGCAGAATAGGCCCATGCCAGCAATGCAAGGCCCATCGCCAGCAGGAACGGGGCCGCATAGGTCTCCAGCCAGCGGATCGACTCCGTGCCGTTCTTGATAAAGTAGAGATGCAGGCCCCAGAAGGCGAGGAAGCAGACAAACTCACCAAGGCTGATCCCTAACAGCGGCAGCGCCTCCCCCGCAAGCGCCCCGCCGGTGAGCTTGTTGACGATCACAAAGATCGCAGATCCGCCAACCCATGTCTGGATACCAAACCAGCCACAGGCCACGATGCCCCGTGCGACCGCCGGGATCTTGGCCCCGGCCGGGCCGAAGGACGAACGCAAGAGCACCGGAAACGGGATGCCGTATTTGGTGCCTGCGTGACCCACCAGAACCATCGGGATCAGGACAATCGCATTGGCGGCGAGAATGGTCATCACCGCCTGATCCCAGCTCATGCCTGCGCCGATCAGATAGGATGCGAGCAAATAGGTCGGGATACAGACCACCATCCCCACCCAAAGTGCTGAAATGGACAACCAGTTCCATGTGCGCTCTGCTGCGGTGGTCGGCAGCTGGTCCTCATTATAGAGTTCCGGATCCAGCCCCGCGAGATCCTGTTGACCCGGTTCGCTGTCCCGAGACGTGGTATACCCACTTGTTATATCGGTCATTTCTTTATTTCCTCCCTTTTATTCGGATTTGTGGCCCTTTCCTCCAAAGGGCGCAAACGAAAATTCCCCGGCCAGTGACCGGGGAAAATCTTAGACGCAGGCCGGCATGTTTTCCGGATCACGCACCACCTTGCGGGGCGCGGTCACTTCTTTCCATTTCGACAGCGCTTTATTGACCTCTGGATAGGGCGCGCGCGTGACGAATTTGCCATGCCCTGCCGTGGCGCAGACGGTGCCGTTGTCCACCGCGATCTCGCCCCGGCTGAGGGTGTAGCGCGGCAGGCCTTTGACCTCGCGCCCCTCAAAGACGTTGTATTCCACCACAGATTGCTGCGTTTCAGCCGAGATCACCTTGGTCTTTTCAGGGTCCCAGACCACCAAATCCGCATCCGCGCCTTCCAGCACCGCGCCTTTCTGCGGGTAGATGTTGAGGATCTTGGCAATATTGGTCGATGTCGCCGCCACAAACTCATTCGGGGTCAGACGGCCTGTGTTCACACCTTCCGTCCACAGCACCGGCATCCGGTCCTCCAGTCCTCCGGTGCCATTGGGGATCTTGGTGAAATCCTCGATGCCGTAGCGTTTCTGTTCAATACTGAAGGCGCAGTGATCTGTGGCCACCACCTGCAAGGACCCGGCCTGCAATCCCGCCCAGAGGCTTTGCTGATTGGCCTCGTCGCGGAACGGCGGCGACATCACGCGCTGTGCGGCGTGGTCCCAGCTTGGGTTGCGGTACTCGCTTTCGTCCAGCACCAGATGCTGAATGAGCGGCTCGCCATAAACCCGCATACCCTTTTGACGCGCCCGACGGATCGCCTCATGGGCCTGCTCACAAGAGGTATGCACCACATAGAGCGGCACCCCCGCCATATCGGCGATCATGATGGCGCGGTTGGTGGCCTCGCCCTCCACCTCGGGCGGGCGCGACATACCGTGGCCTTCGGGGCCGGTAATGCCATCTGCCAGCAGTTTCTGCTGCATGGTCGCGACGACATCACCGTTTTCGGCGTGCACCATGGGCAAGGCCCCAATGGCCGCGCAGCGGCGGAAGCTGTCGAACAACTCGTCATCCTCCACCATCAACGCGCCCTTGTAGGCCATGAAGTGTTTGAAGGAGTTGATGCCATGGTCGACCACCATCTGCATCTCGTCAAAGATCTGCTCGCTCCACCATGTCACCGCCATGTGGAAGGAATAATCCGCACAGGCGCGTTTGGATTTCGCGTGCCAAGCCTCCAACGCCTCGAGCATCGACTGGCCGGGGCTGGGCAGGCAGAAATCGACCACCATGGTGGTGCCACCTGCAAGTCCCGCGCGGGTGCCGGATTCAAAATCATCCGCCGAATGGGTGCCCATAAAGGGCATCTCCAGATGCACATGCGGATCAATCCCGCCCGGCATCACATAACACCCCTCAGCATCCAGCACTTTGCCGCCGCTCAGGTTCTGGCCAATCTCGACGATTTTGCCGCCTTCAATGGCCACATCCGCGTCATAGCTACGGTCGGCGGTCACAATGGTGCCGCCCTTGATTACGGTTCTCGCGCTCATTGTTTTACTCCACGATTTCTGCGGTCTCGAGGACGGCATGCAGCAGCACATCGGTGCCAGCGGTGGCCCATTCGCGGCTGATGTCTTCGTCCTCGTTATGGCTGAGACCATCAACACAGGGGCACATCACCATCGCAGTGGGCGCGACCTTGTTGATCCAGCAGGCGTCATGCCCCGCACCAGAGATGATGTTGCGATGGGAATAGCCGAGCTTCTCTGCCGCCTTGCGCACCGCGCTTACGCAGCCCTCGTCAAAGGTGACCGGATCAAAATGGCCGACCTGTTCGATCTCCAGTTGCAGGTCCAGATCTTCGGCGATCTTTGCGGCCCCTGCGCGCAGGCGCGCTTCCATATCGGCTTGTGTCTCGAAACTGGGCGACCGGAAATCGATGGTGAAGACAACTTTGCCCGGCACGATGTTACGGCTGTTGGGATAGTAGTCGCACTGCCCCACGGCCCCCACGGCGTCGGGCTGATGGCTCATGGCAATTTCATGCACCAGATCGGTGATTTTCGCCGCGCCAAGCCCAGCATTGCGTCGCATCGGCATCGGGGTGGAGCCGGTATGCGCCTCCTGCCCGGTCAGCGTCACCTGCAACCAGTTCAACCCTTGCCCATGGGTCACAACGCCGATGTCTTTGCCTTCTGCCTCAAGGATCGGTCCCTGTTCGATATGCAGCTCAAACATCGCGTGCATTTTGCGGGTGCCGACCGGCTCATCCCCGACATAGCCAATCCGCGCCAGTTCCTCGCCGAATGTCTTGCCCTCTGCATCCTCGCGCCCATAGGCCCAGTCCTGCGAATGCACCCCGGCGAACACCCCCGAGGACAGCATCGCTGGTGCAAACCGCGTGCCTTCCTCATTGGTCCAGTTCACCACCACAATGGGGCGACGCGGCGTGATGCCCTGATCGCGGATCGACCGAACCACCTCCAGCCCCGCGAGAACGCCCAGCACACCGTCATATTTGCCGCCGGTGGGCTGCGTATCCAGATGGCTGCCCATCATCACCGGGTCGAGATCCGGCTCCGCCCCTTCAAGGCGGGCAAACATATTGCCCATGCTGTCAACGCCAACCGTCATGCCAGCCTCTTCGCACCAGCGTTTGAACAGATCGCGCCCGTCCTTGTCGGCATCCGTCAGCGTCTGGCGATTGTTGCCGCCGCGCAGACCGGGGCCAACTTGCGCCATTTCCATCAGGCTGTCCCAGAGCCGACTGCCGTCGACTCTCGTATTGCTCTGAAGATCCTTCATAGTCTTCTCCCTTCGTTTGAGGTCCGCAGGCCTCCTCGACCCGCTCCCTCATCTTTCAATCGTATTCCCCGCACACCCGCCGCTCACTCGATGATATTGAGGAGCGTGCTGAGGGATTGTTTTGCGTCGCCGTAGAACATGCGGGTGTTGTCCTTGAAGAACAGCGGGTTCTCGATGCCGGAATAGCCGGTGCCCTGACCGCGTTTGGAGACAAACACCTGTTTCGCCTTCCAGCACTCCAGAACCGGCATGCCGGCGATGGGCGAGTTGGGGTCTTCCTGCGCGGCCGGGTTCACGATGTCGTTGGAGCCGATCACGATGGCCACATCCGTCTGAGGGAAGTCGTCGTTGATCTCATCCATCTCCAGCACGATGTCATAGGGTACCTTGGCTTCGGCCAGGAGCACGTTCATATGCCCGGGCAGACGCCCCGCCACCGGGTGGATCGCAAAGCGTACGTTCTTGCCCTTGGCGCGCAGACGGCGCGTGAGCTCGGCCACATTGGACTGCGCCTGCGCCACCGCCATGCCGTAGCCGGGGATGATCACCACGCTGTCGGCTTCTTCCAGCGCCGCGGCCACGCCATCGGCGTCAATCGCCACCTGCTCGCCCTCGACCTCCATCGCGGGGCCGGTGCTGCCGCCAAAACCGCCAAGGATCACCGAGAC
>NZ_LNWY01000035.1 GCF_001681715.1 Tritonibacter mobilis
GGGGTCCGTGCCGTCGGTAGGGTCCGTACCGTCGGTGGGATCCGTTGGGTCGGTATTGTCATCGTTTGACGCCAAGGCCGCAATGCCAACAGCGCCTAGGCCAGCGAGCGCGGCGATCTCGCCACCTCCCATCGCACCTGCGAGGCCTGCCCCCCCTTCAGCCCCTTCTTCAAGTTGGGCTTCCGTCCCGTCTGCAAAGATCAGACTGTGCAGTGACCCGTTTTCAGCTGGGACATAGAAATCCTCTACCAGAATACGGTCACCCGCTTTCAACTCGACAACAAGGTCATCTCCGGTGCGCAGATAGCGCAGGACCTGATCGCGTACCGCATCAACTTGGACGCCGATCTCACTTCCTGCCTGAATTGTTCTGTCTACCACAGCTCTGTCTCCTTAATTTCCCACCCGCCCAGGCGTGGTGCTCTTCAAAAACTGAACGATAATCACTCTTTAGTATGTATTACCCATACCTTTGCATGTTCAGTCAACCTTGGAGTAGCAATTATCCTTTAAAATTGTATCTTTTTCTCTCGTAAGGAAGTCAGACACCTAATTTACACCTATCCTTGCTTACATATTCAGGATTCAGTCGTTTTTGCCCCGATAAACTTCGCACAACCAGCGAGAGAATTACGCAAATCGAATCGACTGTAACCTTGCAGGCGTTGCCTTCACTATGAGACGGCTACGCGCATCACAAACTAAAGAATGGGTGCAGAGTGCATCGCATGAGTTCTTTGCATCCTACAGGAGCATGGCTATAAGTCAGTATCGACTTGCCTCCGAAGGATGCATACTTCACCTGAGCGCTTAACATGCGTGCTCACCACAAATGGCGGAGGGGACATTGCCCACAGAGGAAAACACTTCGACATCACCCCCTCTACAGTCACACTCGGCGGTCGAGGTCACTTCATTGCGGTCCACTTTGCAAACGATCGCGCGCATTATTTCGACAGACCGTCGCGCGACGATCCTAGCAAGTGAAAATGGTGATGTACTTCTGGCCAATGCCGCAGCGCAGCGTGTCGGAATCCACGAACACCTCACAGACAAGTTGACTGCGTGGTCGACACATTGTCTCAACGCCAGACGCGCAGGAACTCAGACCATACAACCGGAGCTGGACGATAGGTCGGTAGAAGGGCTGCTGGTTCACCTACCCTTGGGATCAACTGAGGCTTATTTGATTCGCCTGTCGGAAACAGAGCAGGAAGCAGCATCACTGAGAAATCGGGCCCGCGCAGCAACCCTTCTGCGTGTCGCCCACGATCTCAAAACCCCAATCCAATCCCTATTGTCCGCATTTGAAGAGTGGTCCAATGCCACGAGCGCCGCCCCCAGAACTTTGCACGAAGATACGCGCTCGGACCTCGATCAAACTGCCCAACGGGCATTGGATCAAATCGATCATGTCCTGAGCATCATTCGCAGCGAACAAACGCCAGGACAGATCAACCCTGATGAAGCCTTCAGCCTTACGGATGAACTGAAGGGGCTCATCTCGATGATTAGGCCGATTGCGCGCTCTAAGGAAACACTGCTCGAATATAGCCAAACACCATCTGCAGATGTCTGGGTAAGTGGCCCAGTTCGATTTGTCCGCGCACTCTTTCAGAATATGGTGGACAATTCTGTGAAATACGGCGGCCCGAAAGTCGAAATCGGGCTTCGCTGCATAGAAGAACCCCTCGACGCAGAGCACGCGAGCGATGCCCAGCAACTCCGGATCCGTTTCGAGGTTGGCGATTGGGGAGGCGGGCTGCCTGTTGAACAAAAAGCGCGTCTATTGTCCGCGCTCGGTCATCCGTACAAATCGGCTAGGTCAGACACGTCGCCACATCGCTCCTCTGGTCTGACCATTATGTTACACGCCTTGCGCCAACTGGGTGGCACGATGGAGGTCTTGGACCGACATGCGAATGGAACACCAGCGCAAATGGCTGACGATACACCCGTTGCCGGTACAATCTTGCGCGCTGAATTTAGCCTACTGTCAGCCACCCCACCGGCCTCTAGAGCCACGCGGCCACATGCTCCGGCCTACACCGCGGCAGACATGTCTCTCGAAAATCACAAAATTATCGTTGTTGAAGATAGTCCCGCAAGTCGCGACTGGTTGGTGCAGGTGCTAAAGCGTGCCGGGGCAACTGTCTTCGCGGCTGGAAACGGAATGGAGGCGCTGGAGCTGTTGAGCGCACCGGAAACCTTGGACGATGGCCTCGATCAATGTCGCTCAATCCTCCTAACTGATATGACCCTGCCCTACATGAGCGGATTGGACCTCGTTCAACGCCTCCGCGCGGCTCAGGACGCTGCAGAGTGTAAGTGGACCGGCCAAATCGTTGGCCTAACCGCACATGTGGATGATCAGTTACGTAAAGCCTGCCACGAGTCCGGCTTCTACCGTGTGCTAGACAAACCGATCCGCGCCTCAGCGCTGATTCAAACTATAAAAGAGGCCGGTCGCGTGGCGCAAACCGCACTCTCAACCGCGAACACGCAACCACACTTCTTGCAAACGGGCGATTTGCTCGCGCAGCAGGTAGTTGCAGATTTACTGGAACAGATGGGCAGCGCTTCGACGCAACGCTTCATGAAGCGAGCATTGACAGAAGCGGAGGTAATTGTGGGTGATTTATTGGAGAATGGGGCCACCCCCGACAGCCGCCGTCAGCTACATGCAGCAACTGGAGCATGCGGATTGACGGGGCTTTCCAGAGCAGAAAAGGCGCTACGCGCCCTTGAGCTACGTCTCGAAGAAGACCGTGAACTCAACCGGGATCATCTAGAAGACGCCCGATCACTACTTGAAGCCACTCGCCACGCCATCGAGGAACTGGCGCTTGCGTAATGCGCACTCAAACAGGTGCTATAAATACACTTGTGGACATCCCGCTTTAGCAGCCACTAAAATGCGCCGTGTTGACGCAATAGGAGCTTTGCTCCGCAGAAAGATTAGAGATGACCGCTAGCGCGCCCAAACCAGTTCGAATACTCGTTGCAGACGATCACGCCATGGTACTGGAAATGTTTGAGCATTTCCTTTCTAACCTCCCCAATGTGACGGCAGAGACTGCTGCTGATCTGGATGAGGCGTTGGCGAAGATCGAACAAGGCGGAGCGTTTGATCTCGTACTTCTTGATCTCAACATGCCCGGCATGAACGGCACAAGCGGCCTCAGCAAAGCCATTGCCCTCAACGAGGGTAAACCTGTTGCAATTCTGACCAGCAACCCGTCACAGAAAGTCGTTTCAGACATTTTGTCACTCGGCGGAGCGGGATTGATCCTCAAGACCACATCCCTAAAGGATCTTGGCAATGAAGTGAACTTCATCGCGGCGGGGGGGCGCTATATACCTGTCGACCTCATCGAAACGCAGCGTGTGAAGACACAGGATACAACCAGTACACCGCTATCGGATCGTGAAACCACCGTTCTAAATTTACTGGCCGAGGGAAAACCGAACAAGGAGATCGGCAGCGACCTCAACCTTGCAGAACCCACTGTAAAGATGCACGTAAAGTCTATCTGCACCAAACTCGGTGCGAGCAACCGCACGCAGGCGGTGATCGTGGCGCGAGATTTGAACCTCATCTGACGGTCCTTTTACCCCGTTCGGAACTAGCCGGGGTCCGGTGGTTTTATTGTCCAACGGGTTCACACAGGCCTCCACACCACATGCATTAGTCTGTATGGTGATGAGTACATACTCTCGGAGGTAACCGTGACAAAGCCAGTCATTGTATTTGTGGGATCCGTCTATCCGGGCCAATTTGGCGGCCTCTGTGATTACCTGCGAAAATCAGGTGTCGCCGAAACATATTTCTTAACAACGCCAGGGCACCGAGCTCGGAACGTGGACCGCGGCGCGCATATCCTTGCCTTCCAGCCCGACGGAAAGATCGTTGGCGAGCAAAGTTACTACTATTCAGCTAAAGTCGAGCGTTCAGCACGGATTGGTCGCGGTGTTCTGAACGCATTAAGAGAATTCCAAAGCAAGAAGAAGATTGATGTAGTTGTCTCGCATTCGCTCTTTGGTGCGCCACATTTTCTCTATGATGAAATAGATGCCGCAATCATCAGCTATATTGAATTCCCTAGCTACCAAGCGCACGGCTGGGATCCGGCCTATCCACCCGATTTGGCGCAACGCATGGCCGACAAAAATACCGAGATGCTCAACTTCCATCAAGCGGTTCGAAGCGATCTGGTAATCTGCCCAAGCCACCATGCCAAGCAGATGTTCCCCCGCGCGCTGCAAGGCAATATTGAAGTCCAACTGGAAGGCTTTGATTTCGAAACCAACTCCCATGCAGCAAGAGCGAAGGCATCGGATGCGCCTTTCACCATCGGTTTTGCCGCCAGGGATCTATCCAGCGCCAAAGGATTTGATACCTACATGGGTCTGGTCAGCCAGCTGATCGATCAAAAAGTCGAAGCCCGCTTCATTGCGCTTGGCGGGGCCGGTGTTACCACCTACGGCTACGAGGAGCAGTGGGTAAAGCGAGAGCACAATGGGGCAATAGCCAATTTCTGCGAGCACTTGAAATCAGTTTACCCTCAGGCGGGCGAAGCTGTCGAATTCGCTGGAACGCTTCCTTACGAAGAGTACACACAGCGGATCGCCGACATCGACCTGTTCCTTTATCCGTTGAAATACGGCGTAGCGAACTGGGGCCTCGTCGAGATACTCGGAAGAGGCGCATGCGTTATTGCTCCAGATAGCGGGTATCCCACAGAATTGATCATCGACGATGTAAACGGTTGCTTGCTACCAAATGAGGACGCGGCATGGATTTCTGCGATCAAGGCATTGATGGAAGATCCAGATCGGCGCAAGCGTTATGGTGCAGCGGCGCGGATCATGTCGATCCAACACCATAGCTATGCAGCAGTTACACCGCGCTATATGCAGCTTTTCCGAAAAGCGATGCAAAACAGGAAGATGCGGAGCCCCTCATGACATCACATCGTTGAAAGCTTAAAATCGCGCTGAAACACTTAAGCCGAAAGTCTGGCTCTCATCCCCAGCTTCTCGCTCTATAGGATGTGCCACATAGAGCGAGACCGGTATATCGGCCACATCAAAGGTCAAAGACACCCCAAGGCTACTACGCCGGTGCCAGCCATCATCGATCAGGCCATCGCGATCGTCATCCAATCCCCAGCTGGTACCGACATCGGCAAAGATCCCCGCTAGAAAATTGGGGCCGTGCTCCAACTCAAATTGACGTTGTAGCTCAACTGATCCGACAAGATAGTAATCCCCACCCAAGACATCATCACCGTCTTGCGGCCCAAGACCGCGGGGAGCAAAACCGCGAAAAGCCTCTCCCCCGGGGAAAAAACGATCCACGGCACGGGGCGAATTTCCATCCATTCCAAGTACAGCGCCACCTCTTAGCCCTAACACCAAGCGCGTTCGGGGCTGCAGTGGCACGTATATTCTCCCACTGACGCGTGTTTCAGATAAAATATCATCTGTACCTAGGTTCCAAAAGAATTGCTGTAGGCTCGCCTCATACCCCATCCTCACAGCCTCATCGCCATCCAGATTGTTCAGCTGTAATCCAAATCGCAAATAAGGAGCCGTTACCTCGCCCAGCGATATCGCCTCATCTATCAGCAATGGACTTGCACCCGGTTCGACGCCTTCCATGCGGTACTGGCGCACCCCCATACCGACCTCAATCCGAATTCCATCGTCCGGTCGCCATGCCAACTGCGGCTCGATTTGAATGCTCTTTTGCGCATAGCTGCGATCGTCGTATTCAAGGTGCTCGCCATAAACGCTCAAGCCGAAATCAAGCCCTTCGCCAAAGGCGTCGTCCCAGATCAACCGCCCATCTAGTCGCTTGATTTCAGGGTTGAAACTAACTTCGAGCGCGCCGTAGACGCCGGGAAACAGGTTTTCACGCTCATATGACAAACGCGCGGTGGCATCATCCTGAGAATCATAAAACAGCGCGCCAGACAAACGGCCCGGACGCGTATCAAGCTCAACCACGTCAATAATGAGCGCATCACTCTCTCGATACAGAGAAACGCGCTCGAATACGGCCGTGGACATCAGACATGCCTCGATATCGCGCAACTCAGCGTCGCTATAAGGTACGCCTGCCTCCACGCCACATGTACGCTGAATGTCCGCCTCAGGAATAAACTGCGCACCGCGAACTTCCACTCTGGAGCTGACAGCTCCCCAAAGGGGACCGGCCGCTGCCACTAAAGCAAAACCTGTCAGTCCCGCAATTACCCGCGCACATCGTGACAGGGTGGCGAAACGAATAGTGTTCATTATCATATTGGAGTGCATCTTTCATTGTCTTCCGCCGCATCGCTGCGGGAGCATAGTTTCAACGCAGCCGCGCCCTCAAAAGCGGGCGTGTCAGATAGCTCAGAACTGAACGCTCTCCGCTCTCGATATCGACCTGAGCAAGCATCCCCGGACGGATCGCAAATGTCTCACCATGGCGCTCCAGAAAATTGTTCCCGGTCCGAACCATGACGCGATAAAAATCCTGTGGCCCCTGCGGCGTATCTTCTTCGACAGTATCCTCTGAGATCTGCGTCACAACGCCCCGCAGATCCCCATAGGTGGAGAAGTCATAGGCTGTAATTTTCACGCTGGCTTCCATTCCCGGCGCGATAAAGGCCACATCGCGCGGCAATACCTTGGTTTCGATCAAAAGTTGGTCATCGGTCGGGGTCACCTCCATGATCGGCTCTCCCGGCTGAATGACACCGCCCAAGGTCGTAATGTCGATATTATTAACCCGACCAGAGACCGGAGATCGGATTTCCGTTCGCAGAAACTCGTCTTGCTTTCGCACCACATCTTGCTGCAATGCGGTCAGCTTAGCTCGTCGCTGTGCCAAATCCTTGTAGGCGTCTTGAACATACGCATTGCGAGTGTCGCTGATTTTGCCTTCCAATTCTGCACGTTGTTGCTCGAGACGCAGTACATCAATGCGGCTGACAGATCCTTTCGCCACGAGCGGACTGGTAATATCGATCTGCTCCTGTATTGAGAGGCGCTCAGCCTCGAGCGCCTCGAGAGAGGCCTCCAATTTGGTTCGCCTCGCTTCAAACAAGCGCAATTCTGTGCGCTCTGCCTCGTCAGGGTTCTGTCCAAAATCGAGCTTCGGCTGCTCCAGCACCTCTGCTTCCAGCCGCGCCACCTCTGCCGCCAGAGCAGTAATCTCAGCATTGGCAGCGAGGAAAGCAGACTCGGAGCGGGTTGGATCGAGGCGGACAAGCACTTGCCCCTCTTCCACAATATCGCCTTCACTGACGAGCAGTTCTGCAAGGATACCACCCTCAAGGCTCTGAATCATCTGCATGCGGCGCAGGGGCACGACCCGGCCGTCACCACGCGTAATCTCATTGATCTGCGCAACCGACGCCCATCCAATTGCAAGTAGCAACGACAAGACGATCAAATTGATCATCAATCGTGACTTTCGCAAAACTTGACGGCGATAGCTCCCGTCCATTTGGCTGGGTGACGTGTCCATATCCAATCACTTAACAGCCTGAACCGGTTTGACTTGTGTCGTGTTTGACCGCGCAGAATTGAGGATTTGCAACAGGTCACCATCCCGTACGACCCGACCATCCTTTAACACCACGGCCCGCTTGGTCAGACTCAACAGTTCTCGTTTGTGAGTAGAGATCACGGTGGTCCGCCCCTCCAGCCATTTGCTCAAGTGATTGATCACATGCATTTCGGTTAAATGATCGAACGCAGCCGTCGGCTCGTCCAGCAAGACTATCTTTGGATCTTGCAACAACACCCGCGCCAGACCAATCGCTTGCCGCTGTCCACCAGACACATTGGCGTTGCTATGAATACGCAGATCTAATCCGCGCACATGGCGCCGTACAAAGCTACCCAGTCCTACCGCGTCCAGCGCTTCCAATAGTTCCTCATCAGAATGCAACCCATGATCGAGCAGCAAATTGTCCCGCAAAGTACCTTGGAAAAGCGCCACGCTCTGCGGCAAATATCCAATCTGCCGACGCCGGTCGATTGGATCGATCTGACTGAGCGCAAGATCATCCAGCAATACAGTACCAGACTCTGGATCAGTCAGCCCAGCCAACATGCGTAACAACGTTGACTTTCCTGCGCCATTCCCACCCAAGAGGGCTAAATGTTCACCGGCGGGAATTTCGAAATTATGGATCGATACGACTGGCGGCCCTTCGGGATCATGGCGGTAAACGGCATCATCCAAACGATACGCCCCATTTATATTTGAGGCTCGCACAAAATGACGATCATCCGGGCGCTCCACCTTCAGGTTCATAATCCCGTCCAGCCCTTCCATTGCCGCCCGGACATGCTGCCAGCGTGCTAAAAGCCCTGCCACTTGCCCCATTGGGGACATGGCACGACTTGAAAGCAACGTACAGGCGATGAGGCTGCCCACCGTAAGGGATCCGTTATTGATCAGATAGACACCGGCAATCACCACGCCTGCATAAGCCAACTTTTGTACTGTCGAGACAAGCTGTGTTGTGATCGTGGTGAGATGCCGAGTCCGTACAGCAGTGTTCGCCATCGTGGCGGTAAGCTGTGCGTAGGCCCGCTGTAGGCGCCCTTCGGCGCGAGACGCCTTGACGGTCTCGAGGCTCGAAATGGTCTCAAGCAGGAGGCCATTCAACGCGGCTCCTTCACGCGTGTTTTCCTTTGATGCCGCAGCCAGTCGCCCTTGCATAAGAAGCCCGGGCAATACACTAAAAACCACGCCAGCCAGAACAACCAGAGCAACCTCACCGCCGATGAACCAAATCACCGCCACAAAAACCAAAACAAATGGAAGATCGCATAAAGCCGTCACGGTTCCTGAGGTAAAAAACTCTCGCACTGTAGCAAAGTCTCTGACCTGACTAGCAAAGGCACCTGTTGACGATGGTTGCTGCGCCAGCCGCATGTTGGCTACTTTTTCAAATAGACGCGCAGAGAGTGTCAAATCGAGGTCTCGGCCAGACACATCGACCAATGAGGCCCGCATGAGCCGTAGTACGAACTCTAGCACAATCGCAATGCCAACACCGCTGGCTAGAATCCAAAGCGTATCGAAAGCCTGATTGGGGACGACCCGATCATAAACCTGCATTGAAAACAACGCCGTTGCCACTGCGAGTAAATTAGCCGCGAACGAGGCTGTCATTACATCCCGATAGATCCGCACATTTCCGAGAACCGGACGCAGCAACCAATGGCCCTTCTGCGGTTCTTTGCCATCCAGTCGACTGGATACAAGATCAATAGGCTTAGAGACCAGCAAGCGCCCGTCATAAGCCTCAAGCAGATCACCCCGCTTCCATATTGCACGACCGCCAGCCGCTTCCGGGTCAATCACGCGTGCTTCAGTTGCCCCGAATGCCTCCAGAACCAGTGTACGCCCGTCTTTGAGGAACACGAGGACGGGCAAACTACTTGCAGGGAACTTCTCCAAAGGCTCACGGCTGATCCGACAGCTCATATTTGCGCGCCGCAAGGCAAGACCGATCTGCCCTTCACTCAGCGGCTCATCAACCTCAAGCGCCAAGCCATCCGTCAACTGGGCCGCAGATGTGGAAATCCCATGAATTCGGCACAGTTCCAATAGCCCCCGAACGACCGGATCTATGTACTCCAGATCTCTCATCGCATTCCCCATTGGCAATTCAGCGAATTTATAACAGTGCTCATAGTAAAAGCCCTCGCCTCTAGCCGCCTGCAGACAGGATTAGAGTGCCCAAGACCCCCAGATCTCTGGCGTTCTGATATTCAGTTCTCTTCCTGTCATCGTAGGTCTCAATGACATCAATCTGCGCGTCATAGAGGTCTCGCCCCGTTGACAACAGATCCACCAGTTCACGCTGCCCGGCAATGAATTGCTCTTCATAGGTGTCCAGAACCTTCTCGGCTTCAACGAGTTGACGCTTGCGAGCGGCTTCCGTTCGTCTCAGGGTTCCCAACTCGGCAAGCGCATTTCGTGCTGCGTTGGTTAAGTCCCGCTCAACCGCCAGGAGCGAAGACTGTGCCGCCTGATTGTCTAACACTGCAGCCTGCATCTGGCGTTTACCAAACCCACGAGAACTCAAATCGACGCCCGCAGAAATACCAACCGCAGTCCGTGAGCGCCCGCCATCCAAACTTCCGCGCGCTTGTGCCTCTAGGTTAATTGTAGGCAACCGTTTAGCTTTAGCGACGCCAATATCTGCTGCAGTCTCATCCACAAACGCACGTGCTGAAATATAATCTGGCGCAATTCTTACCGCCGTTTTGAGACGTGAAGAATTTCCATAGATACGATCGAACCCAATTTCTGGTGGAGATATCGTTCTCCCCGGGCCTTGCCCAATCAGAAACGCAATCTGCTCAACTGCCCGATCACGGCTAGACGTGAGTTGCGACATTTCATCTCGAGCACGTGCGATTTCCAGATTGGCACGCGCCACCTCAGCCCGATCCCCTAAACCGCCCTCTGCACGGTTTTTTGCATGCTCTGCAATTCGTTCTGCAAAGCTCAGATATTCGCGAGTCTTTGAAATTTTCAGATGGAGCGTTTCAACATCAAGAAAGTAGAATGCGACCTGAAGCGTCAAATCCTCTACCGCCATTTTTAGATCCGCTACAGCCTGTGTTCGGACCTGCGTGGCGGCGGCGATCTGGTTACGGATCAACCCCCAGTCAAACAGAATTTGCGAAACCGTCAACGTAATTGCCGGTCCATCACTGTCTGTTGTGCTGCTTTGTCCAGACAAGCTGAAGCTGGGGTAATAGGCATCACGCGCAGACTCGACGTCAACGTTACGACTGGCAACCCGCTGTCGCATAGCGGTGACATTGGCATCGCGCTCAGCTGCGATGACCACCGCGCGCTGTAAAGACAAATCCGCAGTGGCGACCGTGGCTGATACGCTCGCACAAAATGCAAATATTGCACATTTAAGAGTCAACTTTTGAGGCGCAACTTGTCTCAGCCAACTATTCCAAAGACGCATCATAGCCCCACTTCGCTTTCAAATTCGGGGGTAAGCCCTGTCAACAGGTCTATTTCGACAGGAAGCATCACCGCCATATCGGCACCAGCCTCAGCGAGAGGGGAGTCTTCGCCGCCAGTTTCTGGTGCGTGGTGATTATCACCTCCAACCGCCTCAGGCTCAGACGCTGGCATGAAGGCAGCGATGTCCTCGCTTCCACCAACAGACACCAGCCCCAAATCTTCTTCGGTGACCACCTGCCCGAAGGTCGTAACCTGTTCCGTCACGTCGAGCACATGCGCGCTTTGGTCGAAAACGTCATCGCTTGGGGCGGAGCCACCACCCCCTGCGACCATTCCCGCACCTGAGGCAAGCCCCGTCCCGGTCAACAGCGTGATGAAGTCTCCACCACCCTCAGAAACCAGCGCGGCACCTCCAGCCTCGCCTTCGATCGCGCCTGCATCGGCGGAAGCGGAATCTTTAAAGTTTGGGAAAACTTCGTTGTCTTGTGTGTCATCAAAGTCAGCCGGTTCTGGAACTTGCAGCCCGGATACGACGATCTCTCCGGTGGAATCCACGAGCGTGCTAAATCCCCCTTCCGGCCCCACAACAAAAAAATCTTCGATAAAAACCCGCTGCCCGTCCGCGAACACCACGGATAGATCGCGACCGCTTTTGACGAGATCAGAGATTTCAGAGTGAGTGGAGTCTAAGCTTACGCGTTCTGGCGCACTCAGCTTCAGCACGCGGGCGATACTCATAGGCGAATTATCTTCAACGCCCCCCAACCCGGATACCAATTCCGTCGCCATTGACACACCTCAGGCCTGTAAAAAGAATTCAAATATTGAGGTGATTAATTACCCCTCGGCTCCTCCCAGAATGCAAGTCAGTAAGAAAAAATGCAAGTGATTAAAGTGTCTTAAAGTTTATTGACCTCCCCATAAATAGCGATGCGAATCGCAGCGACGCTGCCTAATGGCGATTGCCCGCCGCTTGAAAGCAAGAAAACGTCACCGACTTTCAATTTTCGCAATTATTCATGCAGTTAATCTAACGTCAGATGTCTGCATCTCCGGCATCGTCAAACCCATCAAGCAATTCAGACCCACCGAGCAAGGTACCCAGTGCGTTTTCGACACTGAAATCGACATCGGAAATAAATCCGCCTCCTTCAGCGCCGGTCGCATCCCCGGGCTCGTCACCTTCCTGGAGGAACGAGGTAAGTGCGACATCGCCGGTTACGATACTGCCGGAGCCACTGCCCAAGATCGTGTTGAGCAGCTGATCAACATCATCGACGGCCTCAGACAGAACCGCCCCACCACCTTCCAGCACGCCCTCGTCAACAAGAGTACCACTCAGCGCATCCACCCCGGTAAGCTCGGACAGTAGGTCTCCATCAGCAAGATCATCTTGTGGCGCAACGTCCAGACCAAGCAGATCTTCGTCACCAAGTAAGGCTTCAAATACATCTGCACTCACTGCGCCGCCTATCTCCAACGTTGGGGAGACGAGTTCGTTTTCACCGACAGTGGCCACACCGAGCAAAGTGTCCAGAAAGCCGCCGTCGCTTCCGGATTCGCTATCCAGTGCGACGAGACTCTCCTCATCAGAGGACTCATTTGAGGAGCCACCCAAAACCCCGCCAAGCAAACCACCGCCACCCAGCAGCCCCCCCAACAAGCCGTCATCGCCGACAACGTCATCCAGCACACTACCAACGATGCCATCCTCGCCGAAGACACCATCCACCAAGCCGTCGTCACCAAGTAACCCGCCTGCTACGCCATCGCCACCGAGCACACTATCAAGAATGCCATCGTCGCCCACAACCGCGTCAAGAACTCCGCCTACAACCCCATCATCGCCGAGGATTCCATCTATCAATCCACCATCACTCTGCAGACCTTCGCCGCCAGCAACCGCATTAACAACGCCAGCGACAATGCCGTCCGCACCAAGCACGCTTCCAACGACGCCATCTTCACTGAGGAGGTCGTCAACCAGACCATCTTCACCCAGAACATCGCCGACTAGACCCTCATCGCCAAGCACACTGCCCAGCAAACCATCGTCACCTACAACCGCGTCAAGAACTCCGTCAACGACACCCTCCTCGCCTAGGACACCATCAACCAGCCCACCGTCGCCCAGCACACTGCCAAGCAGGCCATCGTCACCCACAACAGCGTCAAGAACTCCGTCAACGAGGCCATCCTCTCCAAGAACGCCATCAACAAGACCATCCTCCCCTAGAAGGCCGTCGACAAGACCACCACCGCCAAGCACATTACCCAGCAGCCCATCCTCGCCGATAATCACGTCTATGACATCACTAACGAGACCATCCTCCCCGAGGAGGTCATCAATCAGCCCATCTTCTCCGACGACAGCATCGAGTACATCGTCAACAAGACCATCTTCCCCAAGAAGACCGTCGCTAGCTTTAGGCGAATCGACTTCGCCACTTAGCGCGCCGCCGCCTACTCCACCGACGGCAGCGTGACCCTCGGCGGCAGTAGCGCTGGTTGCAACATTTGTCGGATCGCCCGCTGTATTGATTTCTGTGGAAACCTTCACCGAACCAAGTGCAGAATGTTGTGTATCGAAAGCAGCAGCCGCAACACTCGGGTTTAAGGCTATAGCCTCTGCGCCCTCAGCGACTGGCACCGTAATATCAATGTCAGCCGATATATCGAGATCTTGACCGACGGAGGCATCGACAGCAACAGAATCCGCGTTCTGGGGCGACGTGAGCGTTCGCTCACCTCCCTGCCCCGCACCCGCTCTCTGCACATCATGTTCAGCGAGCGGATCTTGCGCAGCCAACGCACCATCGGCGGCAGCGCTTTGTAGAGCGAGAGAAATACCAATTGCCGTTGCGGTTGACGACACGCCGGCAGTACCGCCCCCAGAACCTCCAGAAACGAACTTTTCTGGGCGAAGCGCAGCGCCGATATTGGCCGCAACCTCTACCGCCTCTTGGCGTTCATGCCCAACACGACTGTTTTTCTTGGCGACCAATACCGCTCTCCAAATCTAGCACCACAGGATCTCGCTCCATGACATAGAACACCGCCATGAGATGGATTGAACCCAGCACTCTCAGCTTAAGTACCACACCACAAATCGCAGGTCAAAACTAAAGGATGTAATTATACACCAGCACCCCTTTAGTATATACTTCCTCTATGATGGTACTAGCACCCAGTAAGGACGACACCTAAAAGAGCGTATCCGATGGGAGTGTGAACATCCTCATTCAGGATGCCGGAGTGGTGTGCCCATTCATGGCGGGCGCATGATCAGAATTGGCGTAGATTTTTCGCCCAATAAAGCATGAACCCGGACTCACGTCGCGACCCTCAGCCACAGACGCCAACGCGGATGCCAAACCGTCAAAGCCACTGGCAGCTGCTTTTGAGGCCGCAACCAAAGCGTCGATTCGCAAATCCCCGTCACCCGTCACTACGGCCTGCCCCGCATAAGATACACGATACGTCACTGTTCTGCCTCCATACTCGAATAATTTCTTAAATAGGCGAGCGGGCACAATTGCCTTGGTGGGGTGCAAGACCCGCTCGCCGGTAAAGAACTGCCACACCCTCGGGGGGAAGGCTCTGACAGCTCTTTGCTCAGGCGCAGACCGACAAAGGGGGCTTGGTCAACGCCCGTCATGACAGCAACCCGCTTACAGCAGGGCGCTCTCATTACTGCTGTCCGTCAGGCCACCAACAAGCCCACTTTCACCTAGGACGCCATCAAGCAAGCCGCCAACGAGGCCCTCCTCACCAAGAACACCGCCAAGCAGTCCACCATCTCCTCCCAACAGGTTTTCATCGTCATCAAACAAACCATCGGTGCCGATGTCGCCACTCTCATCCGCACCGATCAAACCGGCGCCCAACACATCACCCAAGAGCCCACCTACTCCGGTCACCGACGGCAATAAGCCATCATTGCCTATGAGATCGCCAAGCAAGCCACCGCTCCCAGTCACATCTCCGAGCAGACCGCTGTTACCGGTCAAACCGCCAAGAAGACCGCCATCTGCAATCACAGCATCAACGAGCCCTTCATCGTCAGCGGCTCCGCCATCGCCCAACACTGGCCGCCCCAATAGCGGCCCAAGCAGACCACCCAACGGACTATCCGCACCGATCAAATCCCCCAGAAGCCCTTCGGATCCGGTCAGATCACCCAGCAGTCCATCGTTGCCTGTTAGCTCACCAAGCAGCCCATCATCAGAGAGGATTGGATCAAGAACACCCGCTTGATCGTCGACACCGTCGGTGCCATCACTAGGATCGGTTCCGTCGGTGGGGTCGGTGGGGTCGGTGCCGTCAGTAGGGTCGACATCATTGTCGCCATCATCGTTAGCCAAGGCCGCTGCCCCCAAAACCCCAAGGCCAGCTAGCGCAGCAATGCCTGCGCCTCCGAGAGCTCCCGCCATTCCTGCACTACCCTCGGCACCCTGCTCGAATTCCGCTTCTGTGCCATCTGCAAATATCAAACTATGGAGCGAGCCATTCTCTGCTGGTGTGTAAAATTCACTGACAGTGATCTGATCACCAGTTTTCAACTTAATAACCAGATCGTCGCCGCTGCGCACATAGCGCAGGACATCAGTACGCATCGTGTCGACACGCACACCAATATCGTTCCCTGCTGAAATTACCTTGTCCACCAAAGTCTTCTCCCGCCCGCCTAAAAGGGCAAAGCTCGCGTTGATTCTATATTCTTTCGATATTAAATACATACTTTAGAATCTAACCGCAATAATTTTCCAAACTTCGATCGACCCGCGCCTCAAGTTGACACCTGACAGCAGGAGTCAGGTTTCATCGCCAACACTGCCAAGCGATGTGATTGAAACCAACCGCGCAGAACACAGGCGTTGTTGCGGAACTATCACCTTGAGGGATTCACTTGGGAATCCATGCGGTTAGACGGGCTGCATGATCAAACCACCTCCTACCCGCTATCGCACGACGAACTAGTCCAGCTATAACGAAGCACCTCGAAAGCGGGGGCGCTCCTAGTCCGGGTCGACAAGGAGATTACCTGGCTCGCGCCGCGTGCCGGGCGGCCCGGACGGTGGCGAGCCTGCTGAAGTTAGCGGGGTGGGACTGGCCCGTGCCGGACTTCTCGACGCTGTGCCGCAGGCAAAAGACCCTGGCCGTGCAGGTTCCCTATCGCCGCGCAGATGACCCGCTCAACCTTCTCGAGGACAGCAACAGGGCGATGTAGTTCAGCCAGCAGAAGGGCTCCGCTCACAGGTGACAGCCTCTCGCAATTCAGGCAGGCAGAACATCCTTGATGCTTCTGCCCAATGTATGCTCCATTCAGACCAATTTACAGACCAATCTATTGATTGGCAGAACCAGCGTTGTCACAAGAGATTCGTCGACCGACAAGCAGTCTAGACACCCCAGATCACCGCCCGCGGCGGACGTGCATTTCTAGCATCGAAAGTTCAATCCTCCCATCATGACATACTTTGACATTCTTCTGCTCACCGTCGCAGGTTTTGGCGCTGGTCTGCTCAATGCAGTGGCCGGGGGCGGAACCTTTTTGAGTCTGCCTGCACTGATATATGTGGGCGTACCACCGGTCAGCGCGAATGCCACCGCAACGCTGGCGGCACTGCCGGGCTATGCCAGCAGCGCATGGGGATTTCGCCATGACATAAAACGGGAGGGCGCGCTGTCGACCTGGGCCATTGCCGGAGTCAGCGTGGTGGGCTCTGCCGTGGGGGCGATCCTGCTCATCATCACGCCGGGAGAAACGTTTTTGTGGGTTGTCCCGTGGTTGTTGTTGTTTGCGACGTTCATGTTTGCCTGTGGTCCACATCTTTTGCGCGCAGTGCGAGATCGTGGGGTCAATAGCGCCGGTGCCGCTGTTTCGGTCGCCGCGATGCTTGCGGTGTCGACATATGGTGGCTATTTCAACGGTGGACTCGGGATCATGCTGCTGGCCACATTCGGATTGATTGGCTACGCCAACCTGCATGGCATGAACGGTCTCAAGAGCTTGGTCTCAGCTGTCGTTTCATTGGTCTCTTCGATCACATTTATCACTGCGGATCTGATCGCATGGCAACCTGCGATCGTGATGGCCTGCAGCATAACTGTCGGGGGCTATCTCGGTGCAAATCTGAGCCGTCGCATCGTCAGAACCGATCTTTTGCGCCACTTTGTGACGGTCATTGGACTGGCCATGGCGGCGGTTTTCTTTCTGCACTGAACAGAAAGTCAGAGAACTGTCTATAGGGTCAGGACGCATTGAGTTCCGCCACAGCGCGTGATTCACGGCTTCGAAACCGGAGTGATAACATATCTGATCTCTTCTGGCTGACCGAGGCGAAGATCCCCTATCTGTCGGAAGCGTCGGGGATTCCTATGACAATGCCCTAGCAGAAACGATCTATAGCCTCTTCAATGCTGAGGTCATCCACAGACGCGGGGCAATGGCACTATCATTGGCGCACGACCGGATCGTCTCGGGGTGCGACCGTTGCGCTCTGTCGAAGCCGGAGGCATTATCTATTTCGATCACGCAATCAAGCGACTTGTCGAGACCGAAGAAGCTCTGGAAATGATCGCTGGGCGCTGTTGCACAAATTGGGGTCTGAGCGCGGTTCCCCTTTCCCCGGACGGACCTATCCTACGGCCACAGTGACGGGTATGATGCGCTTGTGTAAAGGACATTGCATAGGCTGAGGTATTTTCAACCGGCTCCGGGAGCCGATTGGATTGAGGGCGATAGTTTGGCCTAAATAGCGCTCTTAAAATAAATCTAAACATCTGAGGATGAATACGGAGCGCAACTGTGTATGGCAAATAAATTTGCAGCGAACCACACGCAATATTCCGTTGAGCCAGAAACCACCGACCTGCTTTCAAGATCTAACTGGAACAGCCTTCGTTTAACCGATTAGTGGTCCGTTGTCTTTTGGCGACACCCTCAATCCGCCTCGCTTGCTTCCGTAGTGCTTCCAGCGCGTCGGGGGCAACGCAAGCGGCCCCGCCGAGGCGAGGTATAATTTGTTGTTTTGGAATGATATATTTGGTTGTGGGAGCACACAACCGCCGCAACCTACCGACCCTTTCGGCTGCGGTTTAACTTGGGTGCAAGCACGAAATGAGCCGCAACCCTACCGGGCGTCGGGTCTGGACAGACACCGCCTTTCGCTCGGCCGAGATCACGATGGCAAACATAGTCTACAACATGGACCGATTGCGCTGGCTTCCCAGTCAAAGTGCGCCCGCTTGACGCCAAACCCGGGCTGAAGACCCACCGAACGAACTCAAAGTGCCGCGCAAGCGGTGCATCAAAGCCTTCAACCGGACAACCGCAGGCTGAACGGCGGGTTATCGGAGGTGTCCAAATCGTCACATCACCGCGCTCTCGCAAAGCTTCATTGTATTCCGACCAGTTCGTGACCCGATACTTTGCCTTCTCAAACTTCTCTCGCCGTGAGGCGTTGTGCTTAAACGGCATCCAGAATTCCTGCCGCTACATCTACACTCCGACTACGAAGTCCTATGCTTTCGTGCAACATGGTCCTTTCCGTTGGCTCTGGTTCAATAACGCTCTTTCCACATGGGAGGCCCATCTGCTTGGTCAGTTGCTGCTAGAGATAACTCTCAGCCTGAACAATAGCTTCGTGCGGTTTTGTTGTTACCCCCCAACGGGATCGCTATGCCAAGGCGGGATAGCAACAATCCTTTAAGGAACGCGATTACATCGTCAGGCGTTCGCCACCTTTGAAGCCAATATTCGATATGACTCGGCGCAGAAGACGACTTGCGACCCAATTGCCCATGCTTGCCGAATAAAAGAAGAGCCCGAATGCAGTCACAATCAAGCCCGCGACACTGTCGCCAGCACCACTAAAAGCCAAACCGCCGAGCAGTGGTGCTCCGCCTAGTATCCACAGACCAAACTTCTCTATCCACAGGCTTTCTGCACCCAAGTCCGTTCCCGCGAGCGATGGCCCTGCTGTCTTCAGGTAGAGGGTGCCTCCTGTTGTCCTCTCGATACAGGAACCGACAAGCTCTTGGGCACGTACGCTCGATATGCGTCGGGCAAGGAACATTGCTCGAAGCTCCACTGCAATGACCACAAGCACGGTTGCACCGACGCACCAATAGAAACCGTCACTACCATAGGCGAGCGCCCAGCCAAGAAATGTGAAGCTGAGATACATCGTTCGCAAACCATTAAGACCAAACCTGTTTCTCAATACATCTGGAGAGACGCGGCCCGCAGTAAGCTGCCATCTGGCGCGCAGAATAAAGATAACTTGAACCAAAATGAAGGCGACAGAGATCAGGGCAGAAATGTCTCTCGGTCCAAAGCTAACAGCTAGGATAATAAATGACCACAATGCAGGCCCGCAAAGTACAACGATGATGGCAAGAACGAAGCCTCGGAGCGTTTCGTCTCTATAAGGGTGTGTTTCGAATGGCGTCCAAAAGAGAACAGCGTGGTCATTCATGGCGCAATCATTGCTCCTTCGTAAATCTCCGCATCCGTCAATCCGGACTTGTACCAATCCGTATTCCTAAAGAAATTTTGCGCCGCCGTCTTGACGCCAGTAGTTGCCACGAGACGGTTAAGGCTGAAGCCCACCGCGACAATAGCGCCAATAGCAATTCCAGCCACAATGATCGGGGACGCAGCTACGCCGAAAATAGCAACTGTCGCTATACCGGCTGCGGCCAAAGCCGTACCTATGATTGTAGATAGGACTGCATTTGCTACTGTGAACCCGATCGAGACGAACAAATCCGACAAGAACCGCTCTCCGTCGGAGCTCAGATATTCAGCAATGTCAAAACTAACAGCGAAGACCAGACCAACAACACCAGTTTTGGTGGCCATGCCTCTGAGGTTTGAACCGATGCTTTCGCTCACGGAGCGTACTGCGATGTTCATCGACGAAACCTGCATACGGCCAAGACCTTTTGATCCGTATTGCAAATGACGGCGATACCAGAGCATTCCATTATCCCACTGACCGCTCTCAAATATCAGTACTTTCGCACCATTATAGAGCGTTTCCACGCGCACGGTACGACCGATCATCTCACGTAAAAAACGCCGGTTATTTCCTGCGCTCAACATATCGCCGGTCTGAAACGCTGCATCGCCTGCTGAGCGCGTCAAGTCCCCCGCGAGATCGCTTGTCATGTAATGGATGGCTGATACAAACCACTCCGCTTCGGCATCGCTCATTGTGTCGATATCGTAGGCACCCGGCGGCGGCGGTGGCCCCATACGTTCATCAATTTCATGAACAAGCACGATCGGGTCAGAAGGTGGCAGCGGCAGAACTTCGCCGTCCGACGACATGGGACTACCGGCATTTCGCCAGGCCGTTTCTGACATCACATCAAGTGCGTTCATCTCGTCGCCGGCACGGATCGAGCCATATTGCCCCTGCATGCGTGCAGAGGATACTTGTCCGATGGGTACCATAGGGCGTATCGCGGGTTCCGGTTCCCTCTTGATGATAATATGCGCACCAACGCTTTGCGCCCTAGCGGGTGTCCCGAGCGCACGGATATCAGGCACCAGAGGATATGTTCGACCGTTAATCTGCAAGCTGAGATCATTACGTGTATTTTCACGTGTATTCTGCAGTGTGAAACCGTTGTTCTCAGGCAGTGCTGGCGTGCATACACCATTCACTTGGCCAATGATTGGGATCGGACAGCTAGCGCCAGGTGCGACAGAAAGGCGAAACAAATTGCCCTCTTGGCATGGCACGCAGATAGCTCCAGCTTCGGAGGAACTCGACAGTTCGCTCATAAAGGTCTCCTGAAAGATGAGTTCGCGCGCGCCAAGGATAATATCTTGCACGCCTTATCGAGTTGGTGCTGTTGGGTGGCAAGCAACTGTTTCACTTCGGAGGTGGTTAGAAAATCCGAACCGGCCAACAGCGCAGCTAATGCAAAATCTCCAATCGCCTTCTCAATAGTGAAACCGTGTCGTATAGCCCTCTCAGTCAAGTCTGCCGCTTTTGAAGCTGTACAGATTTCTAGGTCACCAGTTTCTCGCTGAAGATAATCGGCAAGTCGTATGTGAAACCGGCGATGCTGATACTGTGCCAGAATATCTCGACTTTCACGGGTCATCTGAAAAGGCGGCTTAGCCGCAACTGTAGCGCTACCACGAACTAGATTCCAGTGGCTTCCGTCTGACATCACATAACACAGCGGGTGTCCGTCTCGCGTAGCTGACCAGTACGGAGCAAGCGTGGGACTATCTGCTATCGTAGTCAGATAATGGTGGAGGCAGCGCATTTCCCAAAAACGAAAATACATCCATGTACCGTTCTCGTCTTGAACTCGAATATACCTGCGCAAATGTCGCCAAAGGGAGTCAAAACTGGCTGTCGTACGCAGGTAGATGCCCGGTACATTGTCCCACAGGCCACCAGCGCGCTGAGATCGAGTGAACAGTCTTCGAGTTAAGTCGCTCGCCTCATCCAACTGAACTAAATATGGGGCGACGTCGCGCAGGTCGGTTTCGGCTGCCCCTTTGAATAGACATCGATACGTCAGATCTTCGGAGTCAAGAAAATCGGCAAGTCCAAACACCTTTGCCGCATCAAGAACGGCGAAACTTCCCTCAGGCTTAGTCCTGTCTTGCTGTCCAAACAGTGCCTCGCGAAGACCGTCAGGGACTGTTTTTCTCGGCCATATTCCGAATTGTTCGTCAAGCGGCACGACGTCAAGCAGCGGCTCTACCGTTATGAGCGCATGATATACAGAATCAGCGTTCGGAACGTCTTGTGCCTGAGAAGAAGGTCTGGCTATCCCGAGCCAAAAATCATCTGCATCTTCTGATATATGTTTACTCAATAGGTATTTTCCAAATGGCTTAATGTTGAGGTGACATTGACGGATTTTATGATTGTTTTCAATTGCGGTGTTTCTGGCGCGGCAGTGCTGGAGCTCATGCATCCGCTCTCAAGAAGATTATCGCGTTTTGGCCCGTTTCGTCTGTCAATCTCGGATCAAAAAAGGGCCATTTACCGGAGTAAAATGGGGCCACCGGGGTTGAATGATGCTGCGCCTTGGTGTGTGTGCTCTCCAAATAGCTAACGCGTGCCAAGGCGCACTGGCCGCAGGCCAGTTCTGATCAGTTTTTTGTTTTGGATTTGCGGCTTTCGCGCAGACGGGAGCTTTCGCCGTTCGTCTCGAGAATGTGGACATGGTGGGTAGGCGCGCATGCATCGCGACTGATCCCATCACCAGAGCTAGGGAAGCGGCACGTTAACCTTTCTGAAGCCTGAGTTGTGTCTCTCTGGTCACTGGTGGATACCATCAGATGTTAAAAATCGGACCTTAGCCGGTTAACCCTACGCGCTTGCGTGTCGAGCCATTTGCGAGGCGGCATGCCCATCTTCCTGCGGAATGCGTAGGTGAAACTGCTGACACTTGCATAGCCAAGTTGGCTCGCTACTCGTTTTATTGGGGCACCGCCAAGTATCGCGTCGCATGCGGCGTGCAGTCGGATCTGTTCGGCGCTCTGCGCCAAGGTACAGCCGAACACTTCACGGTAGGACAACGCCAAACGGTTGGCTGTTAGACCCAGCCGAGATGCCAGCTCTCCCAATCCGGGCGGTGTCATTGCCTCGAGTTCCAGCATTGCATGGGCTTCTCGTGCAGCCTGAACCTCATGCGGCGCAATTGCGGGAGGGGTGTCGGTGGATAGAGTCTCCAGTTGATAACAGAGGATTTGCAGGGCGGCGGCTTCGATCAACTGAGTGCGAAGTGGCAGACGGCTGTGCAATGCCTGCTCGAGCGAAATTCTGAGGTGGCTGGGGAGTGGGGCCTGTGTGACAAGGGACGGTCCCCCCATCCCGTCCAAAATCCTCTGAACTGCCTTGGGGACTTTGCCCGCAAACCAGTTCTCAACCATTTTCAATGGTGCATTTACACCAAAGATGTCGACCTCACGCCGATGCAACCGAAAAAGAGCTCCCGTATCACGCGGGCGGATCAGCCCCACCGTGTCACTTTCGTAGAGCGCTCCGCAGGTCAACTCAGCGGCGAAGCTGCCGCCCAAAGGGACTTGGGTAAATACAAAATCTGTAGGCCGTTTGTTTGTGACTTCGACCGTATCCGGGCCGTTGGAGCGAAACCGCGTCTTAGTCCAGCCAATGCCGGTATCCGGAGCCGCTTTTGCTCGCTGAAACTCAATGTCCACCGCGTCGGTTTTTACCGTCACTGTCTCTACGCCCGATAAACAGATTTTAACCGGTTGAGAAGCGTCAGAAGAAGATGAATCAAGAGACATTTGGCGATAAAGGGTAATAGAAACAAAGGATAAGAATAGGCTAAGCGAACCACGCACCTCGTGCAAGAGCCGGGACACCTTTCATGAGTACAGGCTGAAATTCGACAAAAAAAGCCGCTATCTCGACAAACACGCTCCCTACGCGACCCACCAAAACTGGATATGATTTGCCTAAAGCCGCGCATGTCTAACACGGGCGGCCCAAAAGACAGATAATAACCGGTTCCCTCCTGATGGCGCTCTCACCGGCAGCGGCATGTTTTGGCATGCTTGCGCAGCGGCAGCGCAGGGCAAAGTGGCCGGGCGGGAGGTTGGGAATGGTGACACTGATGAAAATTGCAGCGGCGGTGTGGGGCAGGCTTGAGAGTCTCACCCGCAGATCTGTGACCAAAGTTGCCGTTTGCAGCGCGCTGGCCGTGATTTCACTGCACGGGTTCACTCAGTCAGCGCTCGCACTGGACGCACGAGTAAAGGCTTATCCGACCATGCCGGGCGGACAGTGCTTTGCTAGGGTGCAACAAGATCCCCGAGGTGCCAGCATTCTCTTCTATGAAGGCTTCAACACTTTGGCCGCTGGAGGAAGTTTTTTTTCCCACAACGACGGCGCTATTGTGCTCCGTCCGCCGATCACGGTCGCGTGGTTGGAGGCGAACTGCGGTTTCACGAATGTGACGGGGCTTGTCCAAGACGGCGCGGATGGCACTGTCGCGTCTGATGATCAAATGTTCGTCCGGTTCACAGCAGATGTACCTGGCATAGGTCGGTATGATTTTGACCACGGGCTGTACGGGGTGACCGATACTGTGGTGAAGCGAGATGTCGTGCTCACTGATCCTGTTCCGACCGTTACCCTTTCGGGTCTGAGCAGCACCTTTATTAATCCTCAAACCGTCACCGCAACCTTTAGCGAGACGGTCAGCGGTTTTGATGCATCGGACATCCAGGTGACAAACGCCACCATTTCCAGCTTCGCCGGGTCGGGTGCCACCTATACGTTCACAGTCTCACCCGATACGCCGGGCGCAGTAACGGTCCTTGTACCTGCAGGCGTGGCGACCGACAGTGTACCGTTCCCAAACCTTGCCTCAAATACACTGTCCGGCACGGCTGAAGGGATCAGCAGCATTACAGCGGATTTCACTGCTAACCCTGGATTCGGAATTTCGGTGCCGCATACAGTCTTCTTCACAGACCAATCCTCATCTACTCCACCGGCGTTGAAGACTTGGAACTGGGACTTTGGCGACGGAGGTACCAGCACGGCACAGAACCCTATACACACATACACGAGCTATGGCACCTATACCGCAACGCTGGAAACCTGCGTCTACACGACCTGCGACACCCAGAGCATGACCATCGAAGTGGTGGATGTTCCTGCCACCATGACCCCGTCTCTGTCCGGATTTGGCGGCAACGTGGTAGGCACGCAGACCGTGACAGTGGAATTCAATGCGGGCGTGGATACATCAGATGCGTTGCAATTGTCGGATTTTGACGCAACCAACCTGACGCTCTCAAACCTGTCTGCAGGGTCGCCGACGCCCGCATATGGCCAGACGCAGACCTACACTTTGACCGCGACGCCGGATGGGGACGGGGCCATATCGCTGACTCTGCCAGCAGGTGCGGTGTCCAATTACCGCAGCGTAGCAAACACGGCCTCCAACACGCTCTCTGGTTTTGTGGACACCACTGCGCCCACCATCACGCTGGTGGACGCGGGCGCCAGCACCGCCCCCTATGTCGGCTATAGTGCAGTCCTCGAATACTCACCCGGGACGATATTTGTGCTCGGATACTCGGCCACACTTCCGGGGACGGTCACCCTTACGGGTACGAGTATCCTTCCCGGCAACCAGATGCGATATACGATTGTCCCGCAACGTGATGGACCGGTTTATGTGACCTTCCCCGCAGGGATGTTCCGGGACGTTGCCGGTAACTTCAGCGCCGAGACTCGGCTCGATTTGGGGTATGCGGATGTGGATGAGCCGCGACCGGAGATCACCGGTGTGCCCGCATCGGTGGGTGGTGAGTTTGAGGCAACCATTACGTTTTCCAAAACCGTCGAAGGCTTCACCGGATCGGACATTCAGATCAGTGGCGGTACGCTCTCGTCCCTCTCGGGGAGCGGTGCGAATTATACCGCCCGGATCACACCGGACGGCAGCGCTTCAATCACGGTTTCCGTCCCGGCAGATGCGGCACAACATGTGGCGGCCGCAGGGGTGCCCGGTGTTTTCTCTGTCGCTGCGGCCCCGGTGAGCACGGTCTATAACACTACCCCGGTGGCCAATGCGGGGCCGGATCAAGTGGTACAAAGTGGTGCGCAAATCACGCTGGATGGCAGCGCCAGTTCCGACCCGAATGGAGATGCGCTCGCCTATCTGTGGAGCGCCCCCACAGGCATCACTCTGAGTGATGCGACGGCAGTACAGCCCAATTTTACCGCGCCTTCTCCCGCGCCAGGTGGTTCCGATCAGCTGCTGTCGTTTACGTTGACGGTTGATGATGGCACTGACACGCACCAGGACACCGTCGACGTCACGGTGATGGCTCAGGTCGCCGCGACACTCGCGGGGTTGCCGTCCGATATCACCGGCCCCGAGACGATTACTGTCGACTTCAGCAGTGATGTCACCGGCTTTGATGAGACCGATCTGCAGCTGCAGAACCTTTCTATCAGTAACTTTGCATCAACTTCGCCAAGCTCATATCAATTTGATGTTGCTCCGATTGCGCGTGGTTCGGTCTCGATCACTCTCCCTGCCGGGGTCGCACAGGATAGCAGAGGCAACGCCAATGTGGCGGCCTCCCTCACCGCGACCGGCTTTACCAATACCGCGCCCTTGGCAGATGCCGGAGCGGATCAAGCGGTTGGTGGCGGTGTGCTCATCACTCTGGATGGGTCTGGTTCATCCGATGCAGATGGCGACAGCCTGACCTATCTCTGGACACCCCCTGCAGGCATAGTCCTTAGTGATGTGACGGCGGAACAGCCAAGTTTTACGACACCCACCCCAGCGCCGGGTGACCCTGATCAGGTGCTGTCGTTTACGTTGACGGTCGATGATGGCACCGAGACACACCAAGACATCGTCGACGTCACGGTGATGGCTCAGGTTGCCGCCACGCTCGCGGGGTTGCCGTCCAATATCACCGGCTCCGAGACGATTACTGTCGACTTCAGCGGTGATGTCACGGGCTTTGATGAGACCGATTTGCAGCTGCAGAACCTTGCACTCAGCGCTTTTGTGAAACACTCACCCAGTTCCTACCAGTTTGATGTTGCCCCGCTGGCACGCGGCTCGGTCTCGATTACTCTCCCAGCCGGGGTCGCACAGGACAGCAGAGGCAACACCAATGTGGCGGTCTCCCTCACCGCGACCGGCTTTATCAATACCGCGCCCTTGGCGGATGCCGGAGCGGATCAGGTGGCTGGTGGCGGTGTGCTCATCACTCTGAATGGATCTGGCTCATCGGACCCAGATGGCGACGGCCTAACCTATCTTTGGACAGCGCCTGCAGGCATCACCCTGAGTGATGCGACGTCGGAACAGCCAAGTTTTACGACACCCACTCTTTCTCTTGGTGACCCGGATCTGGTGCTGGATTTTACTCTCACCGTGAATGACGGCACCGAAACCCACAGCGATCAGATCAGGATCACCCTTCGCACTGATGTAAGCGTGACACTTACCGGGCTGACCGATAGCTATAGTGGTCCCGGTCAGCACCAGATCGACATTCAGTTTTCGCGGGCGGTGAGCGGTTTGACCGCGAGCGATCTGGTGATCTCCGGCGGCGAAGTTCAGTCGCTCAGCGGAAGTGGTGCTCGTTATCAGGCACTATTGCTGGCCAGCGGTCGGGGTGATCTCTCGGTTTCTCTTCCTGCGGGCGTAACCCATGACAACAATGGTATTCCAAATGCAGCGTCGAACCAGATGACTGCAGTGAACCGGATTATCGAACAGACCAGTCAGTTGATTGCCGGCTTCATGCAGGCCCGTGCCAACAATCTGATCAGCAACCAGCCGCGCGTCGCAGATTTTCTGCTGGGGCGCAGCTCCGACAACCAATTGAACGCTTCTGTCACCCGGGGGCAGTTCAATATGGATATGGCGGTCTCTCCACGAGGCGGAGCATGGGCCAGTTTGCGCGCTGCCTTTAGTGAGAGCGCCGGCCAAGACAGCGGCTATGCGCTGGCAGCGGTTGGTCGACACATTGAAGTGCAGCCAAATTTGCTGTTGGGCGCAATGCTGCAAATGGACTATGCGAAATCCACCGAAGGGCCTGCCGAGGTAGAGGGCTATGGCTGGCTGGTCGGTCCTTATGCGGTTTATCGCCTGCCCGATCAGCCGGTGATATTCAGCGCGCAAATTCTCTATGGGCAATCGCAAAACGAAATCGCACCATTGGGAACCTATCGCGATCAGTTCAAAACCGAACGCTGGCTGGCGCAAATCGGTGTCACCGGAGAGGTCATCAGTGGCGACTGGACCGTATTTCCCTTCCTGACGGCCACTCATACTCGCGATGATCAGCGCGCTTATATTGACCACCTTGGCAACATGATCCCGGTTCAAGGAATTCGGTTGACCAACGTGGAGTTAGGCGCAGATTTCGAACTGCAACTGACTCATCAGGCCGGTGGGCGAGTTCTGACGGGAGGGGTTTCGGGCATCTGGTCAGAAACCTCAGGCTCCGGTGCTGCCGCCCTGCGCGAACCCACCTATGAAGGTGGCCGAATGCGGCTGGAGCTAGGCTACGGTGGGGTATTGACAAACGGTGGCCGGTTTCAATTCAGCGCATACGGCGACGGGTTCGGGGCGAACGATTACTCAAGCTACGGTGTCGAGGCGAGCTATTCTTTTGCATTCTGATGAAGGCGCAGAGTGAATGCCGGACACTTGGGAGGGCACGTCGCCGAACATGCCGCTTTCGCCTAAGCATGGAAAGAGAAGTTCTTATCTGTGTAGTCCGCTGTTCGCGACGATCGTCCTCATCTCGTCCTGGTAGGGCTTGCTTGGTGCTTGGCTCCGCATAGGCAATGGGATGCGTTCGCGCCTGCAAAATACTTACACTGTCCGTCCCACTTTCGGTTCATGCTCAGCCATACATCTACAGAACCAATATTGTGTTTGGGCTTGTCGTGACATGCTGGAGCCAGAACAATAGACGCAATTCAGGATGCCGCGGATTAGCGCCGGGCACCACCTGGCGCTCAGGGCGGCAGGCTGAAACAGGCTTCGGCAAAGGCGGTAAAAGCCTGGGTGATTGGTCGCTTGAGCGCCGCGCTGCGATGGGCAAGGGCGATCTGATGCTGCGGCGGGCGACCGTTGAGCGGCACCCGGATCACCGGACTGCCATCATAGCACGGGCCGTCTGGCAGGTCGGTTGCCAGCAGGCCAACGCCAAATCCGTTGGCCACCATTGACCGCAACATTTCGATCGAGCCGGTTTCGTGGGCCACCCGCACCGGAACACTTGCATTCTGCAACAGAGACAGGAAATAGCCGCGGCTGTGGGGCAGGTTCATCAGGATGACCGGCTCCTGCGCAAGGTCTTCGGCGCGAACGCTGGGCTGCTGTGCCAACTTGTGCCCCCTCGGCAGAAGGGCGTAGGGCTCGGCGGCCATCAGAGGTGTGATGACAAAATCGGACGGAATTCCGAAATCGTACAGCAGCGCCAAGTCGATCCGGCCTTCGCTGAGCCAGTCGAATAGCGTTTGCAGGTCGCCTTCAAGGATGCGAACTTCGGCGTCGGGCCGGGCGTCCAGAAAGCGGTGCACCAGCTGCGGCGCATAGCGCGGGCCGAGCGTTGAAAACACCCCCAGAGTCAGGAACTCCGGCGTGCCCTCGCCGCCGCTCAGCACCCAGCGGGCCTGTTTCTCCAGTTCGCGCAGCTGTGCAAGCTTGTGCTGCCCGTACGGGGTCATCTCCATCCCGCGCCCGGGGATGCGGATAAAGAGCTTCTGTCCGAACACTTCCTCGCAGCGGGCGATAGCCAGCGAAACCGAGGGCTGGGACGTGTTCAGCGCGCGGCTCGCCGCGGCAGTGCTGCCAGTGTCCGCGACCGCCAGCAGGATTTCAACCTGGCGAAAGTTCAATGGTATATTCATATTGGTATAGCCTTCATACACACCCAGTATTTCCGAATATAGCAAACCGGACGCTATCCTTCAGCAAGCAATTGATGGGGGGCGCATGTTCGAAGATGGCAAAACGGCAGGCCGCAGGCCGCTGGAGGGAATCCGGGTTCTGGACTTTTCCCGGGTTCTAGCCGGGCCCTACTGCACGGCGCTGATGGCCGATCTGGGCGCAGAGGTGATCAAGGTGGAGCCGCCCGCGGGCGATGATTACCGCCACATCGGCCCGTTCAAGGACGGCGAAAGCCTTCTGTTCCAATCGGTGAACCGCGGCAAGAAATCCATCGTTCTGGATTTGAAATCCGAGGACGGGACTGCGGCGGCACGGGCGCTGGCAGAAGAGTGCGACGTGCTGGTCGAAAACTTCCGCCCCGGCGTGATGGACCGGTTCGGGCTGGGTGCGGACACACTGTGTGTGGCCTGTCCCCAGCTTGTCTATGTGTCCGTGTCCGGGTTCGGCCAGACAGGCCCGAACCGGATGCTGCCGGCCTATGACGTCATCATCCAGGCGATGAGCGGGCTTATGGATATGACTGGCGCCGAGGACGGCCCGCCGATGATGGCCGGAGATGCTTTTGCCGACGTTGCAGGCGGCATGTTCGCGGCTTTCGGAGCGATGGTGGCGCTGTTTGACCGGGAACGCAGCGGCAGAGGGCAGCATGTTGATTTGGCACTTTATGACTCGCTGGTGTCGATGATGCCGGTGGCGGCCTGCCGGGCACTGATGGCGGGTGAAACGCCAAAGCGGACGGGCAGCAAACACGCGCTGTCGGCACCCTTCGGCACCTATTCGGCTGCGGATGGCAGTTTCACCGTCGCAGTGCTGAATGACCGGATGTTTGCGCGCTTTGCAGAAGCCATCGGCACGCCGGAGCTGGCGGAGGATCCGCGTTTTCTTAGCGATGCCTTGCGGCGGCAGAACGAACCCGCGCTGGCGCAGCATATCGAACGCTGGGCCGCAGCGCGCAGCGCGCAGAACGCAGTAGCGGTTCTGTCCGAGGCACGCATTCCGACCGCGACCCTCTGTTCGGTGTCCGAGGCCTGGGGCTCGACGCAGGCGCAGGCGCGCGGGCTGGCCTCGGTGGTAGAGCACCCCATTCTTGGAACGGTAACGGTGCCGGAGCAGCCCGTGCATTTCAGCGGCGCGCCGCGGGGCGGACGCCAGTCAGCGCCCGCCCTGGGCGCCCACACTCAAGACATTCTGCAACAACTGCGGCAAAACAGGGAGAGCCCCGATGAGCATTGATCTGAACAGCGAAGAACAGGCCGTCATCGGCCAGATCGAGCGGTTTTCGAACGAGGTGCTGGCGCCTGCCGCTGCCGCGATCGATGCAAAGTCCCAATTTACAACCTTGCATCTTCCGGCACTGGCTGAGATGGGCATCATGGGGATGAACCTGCCCGAAGCCCATGGCGGCATCGGTCTATCCGGGCCTGCGCTCTATTGCGCGGTGGAGGCTGTCGCGGCGGCCTGCGGCTCTACCGCCTCGATGCTGACGGCGCATTTCCTAGCCACGGATTCGCTGCTTCTGGGTGCGGATGAGGCGCTGCAGCAGCGCATTCTGCCCGCAGCGGCAGCGGGCCAGGCGCTGGGGGCCTTCGCCCTCACGGAACCGATGGCTGGCTCCAATCCTGCGGACATGCGCAGCACCGCCACCCGCGACGGCGACGGCTACTGGCTGAAGGGCTCCAAATGTTTCATCTCCAATGCGGGAGAGGCTGATTTCATCGTGGTCTATGCCAAGACCGACAGCGCAGTCGGTGCTCGTGGAGTCAGCGCCTTTGTGGTGGAACCGGGCAAGACTGATGGTATGGAAATCGGCAAGCGCGAGGAAACCATGGGCCTGCGCGGCGGCCATGTGTTCCCGATCTCGTTTGACTGCCGCGTACCCGCGGAAAACCGGCTGGGCGACGAGGGCACCGGGTTCCGCACCGCGATGAAGGTGCTGGACAACGGCCGCATCGAAGTGGCCGCGCAGGCCACCGGCATTGCGCGCGCAGCGCTGGGTGCGGCTGTGTCCTATGCCAAGGAGCGCGAGGTTGGTGGACGGCCGATCGGCAGCTTCCAGGGGCTGCAGTGGATGCTGGCCGACAGTGCCACCGAACTGGCCGCGGCGCGGGCATTGGGGCTTCAAGCCGCCCGCAAGCGGGGAACCGGAGAACGGTATTCCACGGACTCGGCCTTTGCCAAGCTGTATGCCAGCGAGGCGGCCTGGCGCATCGCAGACCGGGCGCTGCAGATCCACGGAGGATACGGCTACACCCGAGACTTCCCGCTGGAACGCTACCTGCGCGACTTGCGGATCTTCCGGATTTACGAAGGATCCTCGGAAATCCAGCGAACCATCATCGCCCGGGAAATGCTGAGCTAGCTTTTAGGTGAATCTCATGTCTGTGTGTACCTCTTTTGAAAATTGTTTCGGCACAGTAAAATTAGGGAGGTATTGTGAAGCCCTGCTGTGCCGACTGCGCCGAAACTTTTGTTTGCGCAGGTGCAGCGAACTCCTCCTTCAACGGACAGCAGTGCAGCATTTCGAATAGGCGGTAGAGGGCCGGTCGCGCTTCACGACGCGGCCTCATGCCCTAGACTTTGCAAAGGGCGCTATCTGCGCAAAGCGGTCGCAAGACGTTGCCCATCCTCGGCGACCACCTCCGGCTTCATCTTGTTCTGCAAGATGCCAGGCTTCGCTGCGATGGCCTTGCGAATGGCGGCAAGATGCTTTTCGGCATCGGCGCGGTATTCCTCGAGATGATCGAATTCCGATACCAGATCATGCAGCATCGCCAGTCCCTTCCGGTCACCGGTAATGGCCAGCATGGTGCCGCCTTGAGTGAGCGCGGGCATGCTCAGGCTGAGCCTCTTGCCGTTGCCTCTGGGATCCTCGAGCCACTTGCGAAAGAGCGGCAGGCTCTTGCGCGCCGCGGTTGCCGCGTCCATGTACCTGCGATCCGATATACTTTCCTGCAGGGCCTGTAATTGGCTGAAGTAAGCCTGCCCCAGCATTTCATGGGATTGTGCCTCAAGGTGCTCCCTCGTTTCCCGTTCAAAGTCCTCAAAACGGCTGCGGCGCTCAAACAACGATGGGGCACGCTTCAACGTGTGCTTTCGAGCCGTGATCGTCTGGAGCAGATTGCCAACGACATCATTCTAGATATGAAGATGAAGCCGCGCCTGAACGCGGGCAGAGGGAACACCATGCTAGTCGCAGGCTCGATTCCCGAGGCATGCGATCTCTTTGAGATCTTCCGCAAGTCCGGGTCAATTCTGGCCGACAAGTGCGCGATCGTAACTTCCTACAAACGCGTCGCCCCGGAAATCACCGGTGAAGAGGCCGGCATGCCTCACGACTCGGATCAGTTTGAGCAGATCAGGCTCAGCAACGTGCAATGGAAACTTAATGCAAATCGCTCCCACATACAGATGTGCCGCGCAGTACCCTAGCCTGCGCGGCATAGGGTTTGCTGACGCCGTAGGTGCCGAAAAAATTGTAGGATACGATACTGACCGCACCTTCCGGATGTATGACTTCCGCCCCAGCTTTGGAAGCGCGATCATTGAACTGCGCCGCGACCTCTGCCGCCTCGGACTCGCGTCCGGTGGCCCGCCCCAATTGTTCGGCCAGCGCCTCCCAAGAGTTGGAGCCATAGTTCAGCACCATCACCGGAAATCCCATTGCTTCTAGTTCGGGGACGAAAGGTAAGACGCTGTCGCCGCCAGTGGCAGAGCCCCCTGCCCTGCGGCTGCATCCCAGCCTGTCGACCCGGTACCGCGAGCTGATTGAAGATCTCGCTCGCTCTCTGAACGCGCCCGACGTCAAACGAGAAGCGGCAGAAGCGCTGCGGGGGCTGATTTCAGAGGTTCGTATGGTGCCGCACACGGCAGCGCGCAATGGCCATGCCATTGAACTTATTGGGGAACTTGCAGGTATTTTGCGTTTGGGAGGACTGGATGCAACAAAGCCTCCGCGTTTTGCGAGGGCTGTGTCGGAAACGATGGTTGCGGGAGTAGGATTT
>NZ_LNWY01000036.1 GCF_001681715.1 Tritonibacter mobilis
CAAATCAGCCCTGATTTTCCAAAAGGAAGGTCAGATCAACGCAACAAGCCACACGGCAAAAACAGCGGATTGGGTCAGTTTATGACGCCTAGGTCAATTTCGTCTGACGTTCAACAAATGGGAAGTGGCGGACCGAGGAGGATTCGAACCCCCGACCCCTTGATTCGTAGTCAAGTACTCTATCCAGCTGAGCTATCGGTCCACTGAGGGCGGGGTTTATAGCTGGCCCTCGACGGGCGCAACCCCAAAAATGATGCGACCGCCTGCATTAATTGCAACTGATCCGCCACGCCTGAGATGGCCAGTGATCGCAGAAGAAACACCGGATCACACCGCAAAGAAACCCCTCACCCCGGAGCGCGCTTAGCCTTCTCGATAAAGCAAGGACTGCCCATTGCTGAACAAATGCACTTTGTCAGGGGTAGCGTAGAGGCGCACATGGGTTCCGCGTAGGCCATTATGAATGCCGGGCAGTTTGGCCACGGATGGATCACGGCCCGGTGCAGCTTCAAAGTAGAGCACAGTCACTTCACCTAGCGCCTCCACAATGTTGACCTTGGCGTCAATCATGGCGCCCCCCTCTCCACCTTCGAACAAATCCTCGGGTCGCACGCCGACATTCACTTTTAGGCCCATGTCGCTGTCTCGGGTCGCAATTGCAGAGGAGATCACTTCACCGTTTTCCAATCGGATGCGGGTCAACTCACCTGTGCCAATCACTTCGCCCGGGATCAGGTTCATTGCAGGCGACCCAATGAATTGCGCCACAAATTCATTCTCCGGCCGTTCATAGAGTTCAAGCGGCGTACCCACTTGGGCGATGCCTTTGTTGGCCAGCACCACGATACGGGACGCAAGGGTCATTGCTTCCACCTGATCGTGGGTCACATAGATCATCGTGCTGTCTGGCATTGCCTCTTTCAACTGCGCGATTTCGATCCGTGTGGCGACCCTCAGGGCTGCGTCGAGGTTTGAGAGAGGTTCGTCAAACAAATAAACTTTGGGATCGCGCACAATGGCGCGGCCAATCGCGACGCGCTGACGCTGGCCACCCGAGAGCGCCTTGGGCAAGCGGTCGAGATAGTCTTCGAGTTGCAGGATTTTTGCCGCACGCGTAATCGCCGCATCGATCTCCGCCGCAGATTGTCCCGCAATTTTAAGGGCAAAGCCCATATTGTCGCGCACTGTCATATGCGGATAAAGCGCGTAACTCTGGAACACCATGGCGATGCCACGCTGCGCGGGCGGGATATCATTCATCACGCCCCCGTCAATCTCAAGGGTGCCACCGGTGATCCGCTCAAGCCCCGCGATCATGCGCAGCAGTGTGGACTTGCCACAGCCAGATGGCCCCACAAACACGATCAGCTCGCCCTGTTTGATATCGAGGTTGATATCCTTCAGGACATTCACCGCGCCGGCGTAGGTTTTCTCTACTCCGGTCAGTTTCAAATTCGCCATGGTTTCCTCCCAGAGACAATTATGCGCGCCGCGCGAGGCAGGCTTGCCAAGGGGCCAGTTTAACCCGCGCCCCACTTATGGTTGCCGTGCCGATTTCTGCGCCAAGCTGGTCCCACGCACCTGCGGGAAGCGTGACCTCTGCGTCTTGGTCGCTGAGATTAAAGGCACAGAATATGTCCTCACCTTCCGCGCTGCGCGTAAAACTCACCACCGTTCCCGATGCGGTAACCGCGTCGTGAGATCCTCGTGAGAGCGCAGCATGCGCCCGGCGTAGGGCGATCACCCGGCGATAGTGATGCAGCAAGGCATCCGGGTTTGCTTCCTGCTCCGCCACAGCCAATACACCATGCTCGAGGCTGACAGGCAGCCACGGGCGCGTCTCGGAAAAGCCGCCATAGGTATTGTCATTGGTCCAGACCATTGGCGTCCGGCAGCCATCTCGACCTTTGAATTCCGGCCAGAACTCAATGCCATAGGGGTCTTGCAGATCTTCGAAAGCAACCTCGGCCTCCGGCAGCCCCAACTCCTCACCCTGATAAATACAGACCGAACCACGCAGGCACATGATCAGCGTCGCGTGCAGGCGCAAGGCGGCATCAGAGAGGTTCCAACGGCTGACATGACGTTGAACATCATGATTTGAGAACGCCCAACAGGCCCAACCGTCTGCAGCAACGTCATCAACTTTTGCAAAAACCTCGGCCACGCGCGCAGCAATGAGCGGGTCTTTGGCCAGAAATTCAAAGGCATAGCACATGTGAACGCCCGTGTTTCCAGCGGTGTACTGACCAAGGATCTCCAGACCGCGCTGCGCGTCTCCCACCTCGCCCACGGCGGTTTTCGCCGGGTATTCATCCAGCAGTGCCCGGAACCGGGCCAGAAATTCGAGGTTCTCTGGCTGGTTCTTGGAATAGAGGTGCTCTTGGTGGTTATAGGGGTTCACCGAGGGAGCGATATTGGAATTGCGCTGATCCTTAGGTAGAGCTGGATTGGATCGTAACTCTTTGTCATGCATATAGAAATTAATCGTATCCAGTCGGAATCCATCCACTCCGCGCTCCAACCAAAAGCGGGTGGCGTCCAGCAACGCGTCCTGTACCGCAGCGCAGTGGAAGTTCAAATCCGGCTGCGAAACGAGGAAATTATGTAGGTAATACTGTTCACGCCGTGCGTCCCAGTGCCATGCGGGACCGCCAAAGATCGACAACCAGTTATTGGGGGGCGTGCCATCAGGCTGTGGATCGGCCCAGACGTACCAATCCGCCTTGGGATTGTCACGGCTCTGGCGGCTTTCTGCAAACCACGGGTGCTGGTCAGAGCTATGCGAGAGCACCAAATCGATCATCACCCGCAGACCCAGATCATGCGCCTTGGCCACCAATGCATCAAAGTCCGCGAGATTGCCGAACATCGGATCGACGTCGCAATAGTCGCTCACGTCATAACCGTAATCCTTCATTGGCGAGGTGAAGAAAGGCGAAATCCAGATCGCGTCCACCCCAAGCGAGGCAATATGCTCGAGCCGCGAGGTGATACCCGGCAGATCGCCGATGCCATCGCCATTGCTGTCTTGATAGCTGCGTGGATAGATCTGATAGATCACCGCCCCACGCCACCAGTCAGGGTCATGGGCCAGCACAGAAGCTGGATTGATAGAGGTCTGAGCGTTCATGTCTTGAGATCCGTCATCAGAGGGTAAGAGTAAGAGTGCAGGCGATCATTTGACCGACCCGGCCAGAAGCCCCCGCACGAGGTACTTTTGCATGGCAAAGAACACGCCAAGCGGCACCGCGATCGAGACAAAAGCGGAGGTCGCGAGGATCTCCCAATTGCCGCCGCGGGTGCCCAGAAGCTCCACGATTTGTTTCGTCATCACTGTGGTTTCCCCGGTGGCGTCGATCAGGAACACCATGGCAACCAACAGGTCATTCCATGTCCAGAGGAACTGAAAGATGGCGAAGGAGGCCAGCGCAGGAAAGGAGAGTGGCAGAATAATCCGGGTGAAAATCTGGAAATCCGTCGCCCCGTCCACCCGCGCGTTCTCAATAATGTCACGCGGAATGCCAACCATGTAGTTACGCAACAAGTAGATCGCGAGCGGTAAGCCAAACCCGGTGTGTGCCATCCAGACGCCAACATAGCCTTTGCCAATGCCGATCTCGTTGTGAAACTTCAAGAGCGGGATCAGCGCCAGTTGCAGCGGCACCACCAGAAGACCCACGATGGCTGCGATCAGTAGCGCGCGACCCGGAAACTCCATCCACGCAAGTGCATAGGCCGCAAAAGCCGCCACCAGGATCGGAATGATCGTCGCCGGGATCGTCACGGTGAGCGTATTGAAGAAGGCCCGCGCCATATTGTCAGTCGAGCCGCCGGAGATGAGGATCGTCTCATAGTTCTCAACTGTGAACTCTGGTGGAACAACAGCGGTCACGAACACGCGTGCGCCCCGACGCCCCTCCATTTGGCTCGCTGAGGTCAACCGGTAGCTGCCATCCGCCGCAACCGTCAGCTCCTCGCCGCCGCGCAAGGTCGCAGTGTCGCCCGCGACATAGGCATCGATCTCGCGGGCGTTGGTGCCCCAGACTGAAATCTCGGCAGAGGTGGCTTCCTCAAATAGGTTGCCCTCGATCACCCAAAGGTCGCCCACCTGAGCCTGCGTGTCCGGTGCCGCCGTGCGTAAAGTCTGGTTCTGCTCCGTCGGAAACAGCGCTTTCCACCAGCCGGATGTGGCGATCTGATCGCCTGTCCGGAAAGACGACACCAAGAGGCCAAGCGTCGGGAACAGCCATAGCCCCACCAGAACGACAACAGAGAGACGCAGCGCCCAGATCAGGCCCGGTTTTTGTCCAGCAATTGCACTCATGACCCCATTCTCCTCAGCGCATTTCGCGGCGCGCGTTGTAGACGTTCCAGACAAGGATCGGCATCACCAAGAGCATAATCACCATCGCCGAGGCCGAGCCCACGCCCCAGTCATTGGCGCGAAACAACTTGTCATACATGTAATTGGCCAGAACCTGCGTTTCCCACTGGCCGTTGGTCAGCGCGAACACGATGTCAAAGACCTTCAGCACCACGATGGTGATCGTCGTCCAGACCACCACGATGGTGCCCATGATTTGCGGTACCTTGATCTTGAAAAAGATCTGAAACGGCCCGGCCCCATCGACAATTGCAGCCTCAACGGTTTCTTCGGGAATGCCACGCAGGGCCGCCGATAGGATCACCATGGCAAAGCCGGTCTGAATCCACACCAGAACCATCATCAAAAAAAAGTTGTTCCAGAAGGGAATGGTCAGCCATTGCTGCGGCTCCACCCCGCCCAGCCAGATATAGACCGCGTTCAGAATACCAATCTGTTCCGTGCCCGGGGGACGAGCATCATAAACCAGCTTCCAGATCACCGCCGCTCCGACAAAGGAAATTGCCATCGGCATGAAGATCAAAGATTTGGCGATATTGCCCCACGCGAGGCGGTCCGTGAGCTGCGCCGCCAACAAACCAAAGGCGGTAGAGGCCGCAGGCACCACCAATAGCCAGAGGAAGTTGTTTTGCAGTGCTTCCCAGAATTTCGCCTCTGCCAGCATCTGCTTATAGTTCTCAAGCCCCACAAATTCTGAGCCACCACCCGGCACGCGCTCTGTCAGCGACAGACGCATGGTCTCGACCACCGGATAGGCAAGATAGAGCCCGAGCGCGAGCAGAGCGGGCAACAGGAAGAGCCACGGGCGCACCATGTTGGCCCGGCGAATATTCTTGGCGATGTCCTTGCCACGAGCTGGAAAAATGAACGTGTCGAGGATGATATTCGAGAGGTAGAAATAGCCGACACAGCCCCCGACGCCGAAAGCGATGGTCAGCAGCCCCTGAATGGCTGGATGCATGACTGGCTCCTGAAGAAAGCATGGATGCCGAGGACGCTTGATTTAGGCAAGGCACACCACCGGCAAGGGGCAGGGCCACCGATCCGGGCGGCCCTGCGGGAGAGGCGCGAATTTACTTGAGCGCGTCCCAGGAAGACTGGATCTCAGCCGCGACTTCTGCTGCGGGTTTGCCACCTGCATAATCGACCATACCGGTCCAGAAGGAGCCTGCACCCACACCCCCCGGCATCAGGTCGGATGCATCAAAACGGAAGGTGTCAGCAGAAAGAAGGATGTCGCCCATTTTCTTGAGCGTGTCGGTGGCATAGAGGTCCGTGTTGACGCTCTTGAGCGGGGTCAAGAAACCCTGCTGTGCCATCCAGACCTCATGCGCGATCGGGGATTTCAAGAACTCCATCAGCGCCTGAGCACCGGTGCTGTCATTCGTAATCGACCAGATGGTGCCAGCGCCCAGAACCGGGTTGCCAAGTTCCTTGCCCTCATAGGCGGGGAAGTAGAAGAAATCCGCGTCCAACCCCATTTCGGTGCCTTCCGGGAAGAAGGCGGGAATGAAGGAGGCCTGACGGTGCATCATGCATTGCGGCGGGCTTGAAAACAGGCCTTTGGGGCTGTCACGAAAATCGGTCGAGGCCACGGCCCCTGCCCCGCCAGAGACGAAATCGTCGTTGCGGGCAAACCAGCCAAATTCCTCAATCGCACCAACCACTGCCGGGTCGTCGAACTTGATCTCGTTGGATACCCATTTGTCGTAGACAGCGGGTTCCTGCGTGCGCAGCATCATGTCCTCGACCCAGTCGGTCGCCGGCCATCCCGTCGCCCCACCGGACCCCAAGCCGATGCACCATGGGGTATTGCCATCGGCAACCATTTGCTCGGTCAGGGCCTTCAAATCCTCCATGGATTGGGGCACATCATAGCCGAAATCTTCAAAATTTTCTGGGTTGTACCAGACTAGTGATTTTACATCGACCTTGTAGAACAGACCAAAGAGACCGTCATTGCCGTCCGGGCCGGAGAAGGTCCCCAGATCAACCCACGACTGCCCAGCGGCGTAATTGTCGCGCACCCAATTTGCGGTCTCATCCCCGAGCGGCGTGACAAAGCCACGTTTGGCCATATCCGACACAAGGCCCGGCTGCGGGAAGACGGCAACATTGGGGGCAGATCCGGCCTCGGCGTCCACCACGATTTGCTGCTCGAAGCTGTCAGAACCTGCATAGCGCACATCCGCGCCGGTCGCAGCGGCGAAGTAAGCCAGTACGTTCTCGACCAATTCCTGATCCGGCCCGAGCCATGGGCCAAAGACCGTGACCTGCTCTCCGTTGAGGTCGATCTTTTCCAACTCAGCATAGCTGTCCCAGTTAAAGGCGCCCTCGCCGACCGGAAAAATCAGATCCTGGGCAGTGGCCGCTCCCGCCACCAGCGCCGTGACGGCTGCAGCCGACATCAATACTCGTTTCATTGGTTCTCCTCCCTATCCTCACCGCGCGACCGCCTGGGTTGATTGCTCGCTGACCATTCCAGCTCTAGCTGTGCTCAATCCAAGTGACTCAAAGCGCTTTGATTGATTTCAAACTTTCGGATTCGAACCCTCCTGTCAACATTTCTCTCAGAAAAGAACAACATTAACACTTGAACTAGCGCCATACTCATAGTCATAAAGTAGGACAGGTCTCAGGCTACAAACTCTGCATTTGGCAACACATTTAAAGCGCTTTGGAGGCAAAACCTCATGAACCTCAAAGAACTTTCAGCTCTTCTTGGCTTGTCGCAGACCACGGTAAGCCGAGCCTTAAACGGCTATCCGGAGGTAAGTGAGGCCACCCGCAGACGGGTGATGCAGGTCGCCGATGAACACAATTATCGCCCCAATACGCGCGCCAAAGCACTGGCGACGGGGCGCGCTATGGCCATCGGGCATGTGATTCCCCTTTCGACCCAGCACGAGATGATGAACCCGATTTTCGGGGATTTTATTGCCGGCGCGGGCGAGAGCTACAGCCAGGCAGGTTACGACATGGTGCTGTCACTGGTCGCGGATGAGGACCAGTCGCGCGCCTATCACGAGATGTTCGCCAAACGAAACGTCGACGGCATCGTCTTGCACGCCCCCAAAATGCAAGACAGCCGGATCACCATGCTGCAGGAGATCGGCCTGCCTTTCGCGGTGCATGGGCGCGCGACCGATATCACGACGCCTTACAGCTGGTTGGATGTCAACAACACCAGCGCCTTTCGGCGCGCAACGGATTTTCTGTTAGATCTTGGCCACCGCCACATCTGTCTTGTCAACGGTCAGGAGAGCATGGATTTTGCCTTCCGCCGTCGCGAGGGATACGCCGCCGCACTGCAAGCGCGCGACATTGCCCCGGACCCGGCCCTGATGTTTGCGGGCGAGATGACAGAAGTTTACGGCTACGACACGGTTCGACGCACGCAAAGCCTGGAAACACCGCCGACGGCATATCTTGTGTCGTCAATCATCGCAGCCTTTGGTGTGCGCCGCGCAATCGAAGAACTAGGGTTGGTAATGGGACGTGATGTCTCTGTGATCACCCATGACGACGATCTGTCCTATCTGCGAAACGGGGCTGAGGTGCCAGTTTTCACCTCCACGCGATCTTCTGTACGGGTTGCCGGGCGCAGACTGGCCAAGCTGCTGATTTCTCAGATCGAAGAGCCCTGCGCTTCCCCTTTGACCGAACTCCTAGAGGCCGAACTGACCGTTGGCCGCTCCACCGGGCCTGCCCCCCACAGGACATAAAGACATGTACGACTTTAACTTCACCCGCAGTGATTTCCCCGACGGCTTTTTGTTTGGCTGTGCGACGTCGTCCTATCAGATCGAAGGACATCAATTTGGCGGTGCCGGGCTTACCCATTGGGACAGTTTCGCAGCGACGCCCGGCAATGTGGTGCGGGCCGAAAACGGCGCGCTGGCCTGCGATCACTACCACCGTTTTGAGGAGGACCTGGACCTCGCGGCAGCCGCCGGGTTTGACTGCTATCGGTTCTCGACCAGTTGGGCACGCGTTCTGCCCGACGGTATCGGCAGCCCCAACGCCGAAGGGCTCGATTTTTATGACCGGTTGACGGACGCGATGCTGGAGCGGGGCCTTAAACCCTGCGCAACTCTTTACCACTGGGAGCTCCCCCAGCCGCTCGCCGATCTTGGGGGCTGGCGCAATCGGGAAATTGGCAATTGGTTCGCCGAGTTCACAGATGTGATCATGTCACGGATCGGCGACCGGATGTATTCTGTCGCGCCGATCAATGAACCGTGGTGTGTGGGGTGGTTGTCGCATTTCCTCGGCCACCATGCGCCCGGTCTTCGCGACATTCGCGCAACTGCGCGTGCCATGCATCATGTGCTGCTTGCCCACGGCCGCGCCATCGAGGTGATGCGCGGTCTCGGTATGTCCAATCTTGGCGCGGTGTTCAATTTTGAATGGGCAGAACCTGTGGATCAGAACCCAGAAGCCCTCGCGGCAGCTGAGACCTATGATGCGATCTACAATCGTTTTTTCCTCGGCGGTGCGTTCAAGGGCGCATATCCACAGGCCGCGCTGAAAGGGCTGGAACCCCACCTCCCCACAGGCTGGCAGGATGACTTTGAAACCATTACCCAACCGGTCGATTGGTGCGGGCTGAATTACTACACACGCAAGGTGATCGGACCGGATGCAGGCCCGTGGCCGCATTACGCCGAATTGGATGGGCCGTTCCCGAAAACCCAGATGGGTTGGGAAATTTACCCGGACGGGCTCTATCACTTTTTGACGCGCACCGCGCAGGAGTACACCGGCGACCTTCCCCTGATTGTGACCGAAAATGGCATGGCGAACCCGGATGTATTACAGGATGGTGCCGTCCATGACGAAGCGCGTATTGCCTATGTGGAGGCGCATTTGGCACGTGTCCGCCGGGCCATTTCAGAGGGCGTACCGGTTGAGGGGTATTTCCTGTGGTCACTCCTCGACAACTACGAATGGGCGTTGGGGTATGAGAAACGCTTTGGCTTGGTGCATGTGGATTTCGACACGCTGACGCGCACACCAAAGTCCTCGTATGAGGCGCTCATGCGCGCACTGGCCAACTGACAGTTTCATCAAATGTGCGCGCCGCGCAGAACGCGCGGCGCTGCCAAATTACGCCGCAGCGGTCGCCGCAGGAACGAGCTCGCGATACAGCTCGGTGACACGCGCAGCAGCGTCTGCTGCCTCGCGCCCTTTTTTCACGAAGTGATCGACGAAGAAGGCGTGATGCTCTTCGCTGGGTTGGAAGTGATGTGGCGTGAGCGATACGGATAGGACCGGAACACCCGTTTTGAGCCCTGCATCCATCAAACCGGAAACAACGGCCTGGGCCACAAAATCATGACGGTAAAGACCGCCGTCGACCACCAAAGCTGCCGCTGCAACAGCGTCGTAATCGCCGGTGGCCGCGAGATTTTGAGCCAGCAATGGCATCTCAAACGCACCGGGGACGTCGAAGACATCCACACTCGCGTCAAGACCAAGTTCGTCCAGCCGTTGCTGAAAACCAATCAGCGCCTGATCCACGATGTCGGCATGCCATTGAGCCTTGATGAAGGCGAATTTTGGGGATTTTGTCATAGCTCTTGATCCTTTCAACATGACAGAATCCCAGAGCGCAAAAGACCACCCGCACCCATCGGTACGCGCAGTACATTCTCTCCCATCCGGACTATGACCGTCGGCCCCGGAATTCCACCGGATCTGCTGACCCATCCCAACGGGATGGCGCTCGCGGGCTGTAACCGCCGGTGGGGAATTTCACCCCGCCCTGAGAATGAAATTGAGCTAGGGGCTGGTCGTGCATTTGTCAATGGAGCCATGCTTAAGCGGCGACTTGTACGAAGCGCCGCTTTGCTTTGTCACTTTTTTGCGCAGAACGTCACAAAACTGTGCTAAAAACACCCTAAACAGCAAATGGAAACGTTTCCAAACCACGAATCGAGACTTTTTGCATGGCTAACAAAACCCGCATCACCATCAAGGATGTCGCCCGTGCGGCAGGGTGCGGTGTCGCTACAGCAAGCCGTGTTCTGAATAAATCTGGCTCGGCCAGCTCAGAGACTCGCGAACGGGTTGAGCAAGCCGCGCGCGATCTTGGATTTGCGTTTTCAGCTACCGGTCGCGCTTTGCAAAGCCGTAAGAGTATGACGGTGGGGTGCCTGATCCCGTCGCTTGCCAATCCGGTTTTTGCCGAAGCGGTACAAGGCGCACAGGAAGAACTACGCAAAGAGGGCTATCAGCTGCTGGTGGCCAGCTCCAACTATGACGGTGAAACCGACAACGAAATCCTCACAACGCTATTGGCCAAAGATGTCGACGGGTTGCTGGTGACCATGGTGGACCCGCAGGACAGCTCAGCGCTGAACATGGCGCAGGGCCGAAATGTCCCCACATGTCTGATGTTTCACGACCCCCTGCCCGGCTGGCCAAGCGCGCATGTGTCCAACGCCGAGGCCGCCGCGGAGGTTGCACGCCGATTTGCACGGTATGGCCACCGGCGCACGGGGTTTTTGGCGCTTCGCTTTGCAACATCAGATCGCTCGCGCAATCGTTTTGACGGGTTTCGCGCAGAATGCGCGGCGCAGAACCTGCCTGCACCAGAACTCATTGAAATTACTGAAACCGAGGCCAATACCCCAAGCATCCTTGCGCAACGTCTGTGCGAGCACCCCGAACTGACCGCGATCTTTGCGTCGAATGATTTTCTCGCAATCGCGGTGCAAAAGGCCGCGAACCTCATGGGCTGGCACGTGCCGCAGGATCTGTCGGTGGTGGGGTTTGACGGTATTGAGGTGGGGCGGCTTTTAGATCGCCCGCTTGCGACCATTGAAACCACACCAGAGGCGATGGGCCGTCAGGCTGCGCAAACGCTTTTGGTTGGATTGCAGGGAGGCGAAATGGCTGAGCTCACGCCCCTGCCCTTTACTTTCCGTGTTGGGGCAACCTTGTCCACGCCCCGCACGAAAAGCCCTGACGACGACCGGGGTGCTGCCCAGTCGCCGTCTGTTCCCCCGCTCACGTCCAACGTCAAACAAGGATGAACCCATGAAACATATCGCTCTTGCGGGTCTGGCTGCAACCGCTCTTGCAGCGCCGCTTACAACCACATTTGCAACTTCTGCGCAGGCCGAAGATGCCATCTGCTACAACTGCCCGCCGCAGTGGGCGGACTGGGCCTCTATGCTGGAAGCCATCGAGACTGAAATCGGCGTCAGCCTCCCGCATGACAATAAAAACTCCGGTCAGACCTTTGCGCAACTGGTGGCTGAAAAGGAAAACCCGGTCGCGGATGTTGCCTATTATGGCGTCACCACCGGCATCAAGGCGGGCAAAGAAGGGCTGGTCGAGGCCTATAAGCCTGCGGGTTTTGACGACATCCCCGAAGGGCTGAAAGATCCAGAGGGCAAGTGGTTTGCGGTTCATTACGGCACCATCGGGTTCTTTGTGAATGTCGATGCCCTTGGCGGAGCGCCAGTGCCGCAGTGTTTTGCCGACCTGAAAAAGCCCGAATATCAGGGTATGGTGGGCTATCTCGATCCGTCCTCGGCGTTTGTCGGCTATGCGGGTGCGGTGGCTGCCAACCTTGCCTTTGGCGGCGATCTTCAGAACTTTGACCCGGCGATCCAATTCTTCTCTGAATTGGCGGAGAACTCACCGATTGTGCCGAAGCAGACCTCCTTTGCGCGCGTGGTTTCGGGCGAAATCCCGATCCTCTTTGACTATGACTTCAACGCGTATCGCGCAAAATATGAAGAGGACGGCAATTTTGAATTCGTCCTGCCCTGCGAAGGGTCCGTGCGCGTCCCTTACGTCATGAGCCTTGTAGGGAATGCTCCGCACAGCGAAACCGGCAAGAAAGTTCTGGACTTCATCCTGTCCGACAAGGGTCAGGCGATCTGGACCAATGCCTATCTGCAGCCCTCCCGTCCGGTGGAACTGCCTGCCGAGGTGGCCGAGAAGTTCTTGCCCGCAAGCGACTATGAGCGCGCGCAGGCTGTGGACTATGCCGAAATGGAAAAAGCGCAGGCCGGTTTTGGCGAACGCTACCTGAACGAAGTGAAATAACTCCATTTCCGGGAGCGCGCGACCTTGCGCGCTCTCGGATCTAATGAAAGAGACCCCCGTGACGGCCCGTTCCTTTGGCGTCTTATGCCTTCTCCCACTGCTGATATTCTCGCTCGCGTTTCTGGCGTTGCCTTTGGTGCGCCTCGTGCTGTCGTCCTCTGAGGGCGCGGACGGCTGGAGCGTCTATATCCGTATGTTGCAAACCCCGCGTTATCTGGCTGCCCTTCTGCAGACCCTTCTGGTCTCGGGCGCTGTGACTGTCGCCGCCTTGGCAGTCTCCACCACTGCGGGGCTTTTTCTGACCCGCAATCGGTTCTGGGGACGCAGTGCCCTGTTGTCGATCCTGACACTGCCCCTCGCGTTTCCCGGTGTGGTGGTTGGTTTTATGATCATTCTCCTGGGCGGGCGTCAGGGGTTGGTGAACCAGATCACCCCCGGCCATGTTGTTATTGCCTATTCCACCTTTGGGTTGTTTCTGGGCTATCTCTATTTCTCCATCCCACGAGTGCTGCTTACGGTGATGGCCGCAGCGGAAAAGATCGACCCGGCGCTGGAAGAAGCGGCGCGCAGTCTTGGCGCACCTGCATATAGGGTGCTGTGGGACGTGCTGCTCCCGGCCCTGCGTCCGGCAATGGTTGCGGCAGGGGCAATCGCATTTGCCACCGCCATGGGCGCGTTTGGCACGGCATTCACCTTGGCCACCGACATCGATGTGCTACCGATGGTGATCTACACGGAGTTCACGCTCTCGGCCAATTTCGCCATGGCCTCGGCGCTCTCTATCGCATTGGGCGTCGTCACCTGGGGCGTCCTGCTGATCGCACGCAGCCTCTCTGGCGGCACAGTCGCGGCGGGAGGATAAAAGATGATGAGACTTCCAAAACTGTTATCAATGCTGGTCACATTGCTGGCCTGCGCCTTTTTGCTGGTGCCAACCTTGCAATCCGTGTTGGCAGGTATCACCGCCAACTATTTCCGCGGCATCTCCTCCGGGCTGACCCTCAAATGGGTGATTGAGGTCTGGACGCTTTATGCAGATAGTATTTTCCTCTCCATCTGGCTGGCGATTACCTGTCTTGCGGTGACGCTCATTCTGGGCGTGCCTGCAGCCTATGCGCTGGCCCGCAACCCCGGCCGTCTGTCGCGGGTTCTTGAGGAATTCATCTCCCTGCCGCTGGCAATTCCGGGCCTCGCGCTGGCGCTGGCGTTGTTGCAGCTTTATGGCTCCCAGCAGGGGTTTCGCGCTCACTGGAGTTTCATCCTCGTGGGGCATGTGCTCTACACCCTACCCTTCATGGTGCGGGCGGTGCAGGCGGTGCTTGCGGCCATCGACCTGAAAACGCTCGAAGAAGGTGCAGCCTCACTTGGTGCAGGGCCTGCGCGTCGGTTTGTCGATATCGTCGTCCCCAATGCCTTGCCCGGCATCCTCGCCGGGAGCCTTACGGTGGTGACGCTCTCCATTGGTGAATTCAATCTTACATGGATGCTGCACACGCCACTGCTGAAAACCCTGCCGGTCGGGCTAGCGGATTCTTACGCCTCCATGCGGCTGGAGATCGCTTCTGCCTATACGCTGGTTTTCTTTGTGATGATCGTCCCGCTTCTAATGGCCATGCAATGGGCCTCCGCCCGTGCCCAAAGGATACTGTCATGACCCTGTCTCTTTCGTCTGTTGCCAAAACCTATGGTGATGGCACCCGCGCCCTGAACCCAACCGATCTGGAGATCAATCCCGGCGAGATCATTTCGCTCCTTGGCCCCTCAGGCTGCGGCAAGACCACCCTGTTGCGGCTGATTGCCGGACTTGAAGTGCCGGATAATGGCGCGAACATCCGGTTTGGCGACGAGGATGTCACCCGCCTCCCCGTGGAAAAGCGCAACGTCGGCATGGTGTTCCAATCCTATGCGCTGTTTCCCAATATGTCCGTGCGCGACAATATTGGCTACGGGCTAAAGATGCAGCGTCTGCCGCGCGCCGAGATCCAGAGCCGTGTGGACGAGGTGATCGCCCTGTGTCGTCTGGAGCCCTACGCAAACCGCGCGATCACCGCCCTGTCCGGCGGGCAGCGACAGCGCGTCGCCCTCGCCCGCGCCTTTGCACCGCGCCCACGTCTGATGCTGCTGGACGAACCCCTGTCCGCGCTTGATGCGGCCTTGCGGCTGGAGTTGCGCGACGAGTTGGCGGCCTTGCTGCGCCAGTTTGGCACCACGGTGATTTTTGTCACGCACGATCAGGACGAGGCCCTCGCTATCGCTGATCGCGTCGCAGTGATGGAAGGCGGAAAAATCCGCCAGATCGGCACACCAGAGGAGCTTTATCGCAACCCTCAATCCGCCTTTGTCGCGGAATTCGTAGGGCACGCGATGCCACTTTCTGGTGAAATCAGACAGCAAACCCTGTGTCTGGAAGGTGGTGAGCTGCCGCTCCCGGATCATGCAGGCGGTGGCTCGGTTTATGTGCGCGCAGAAGACTTGCGTGCCGACCCGACAGGACCGTTACAAGCGAAGGTAGAGACCGTCACCTTCCTTGGCACACACTACCGACTGGGCCTCACCGGCCTCACGGGGCAGCGCATGTTTGCACTGCATCATGGCGCCTCTTCGCCTGCTATTGGCGATAATTTACGCCTGTCCATCGCGCCCGATGCGCTGATCTGCCTTCCTCATTCGTAAAGCTTAAACATGACTTCATTCATTCAACTCACCGACACGCATATCGTCTCTGAGGGCAGCCTCGCATATGGCCGTTCGAATACCGCCGCCGCGCTTGTCAGTGCGGTCGAGACCATAAATGCACGGCTGCCACTGCTGGATCCGGTTGACTGTGTGGTTCTGACCGGAGATCTGACGGATCACGGCAGCGCCGATGAATACACCCGTCTGCGCCAGTTGCTCTCGCCGCTTAAGGTGCCGTTGCGGGCGATCCCCGGCAATCACGACCTGCGCGAGGCGATGCGTGCAGCCTTTGCCGATGAAGACTGGATGCCCGGCTCTGGTCCGATCCAATGGCACCACGACTTTGGCCCCTTCTCGATGATCGGGCTTGATACGCTGGTCGAAGGCGCGCCCTACGGTCTGGTTTGCGAAGACGGGCTTTTGTTTCTAGAGCGCACCCTGTCTGAGCTCGAGGATAAACCGATTGTCGTCGCCACCCATCACCCATGGATACGCTCAGGCATGGTTGAGATGGATCGCAATAATCTACGCAATGGGCAGGCGGTGCTGGAACTGCTGCAAAACCACTCTGGTCCTGCGCAAATAATATCGGGCCACCTACATCGTGCCATGTCGGCACTGGTCGGCGGCATCCTGCATCAGGTTGCGCCTGCGCCTTGCCATGCGGTGCATCTGGACCAGCGTGAAGACACCACCAACAGCCTCGTATTAGAGCCGGGCAACGTCACGATATACAATTGGCGCGGCGCGGATGGCGGACTTGTGAGCGACACACTCCCCATCGGAAGCCACCCCGGACCATGGCCGTTTTATGGTTAGGTAACCCGCCCATGGGCCAGATAAAAACACACACTCAACCACCCGCAGGCGCAGGAATATTTCTTTTACAACAATAGTGTAGCTTTCCTCTTTTCCCTCCAGTTGGAACCGCTACAAAGCGGCCAATTGAAACTGGGGAGAGGAGAACTCCATGTTGAACTTCCTATCCCGGCCAATGGTGCGTCTCATTGACCGGTATCTGCCTGATCCGTTTGTTTTTGTTCTGGTGCTTACCCTGATCGCGGGCCTTGCCGCCGTCTTGACGCAAGGCACTGGCCCGCTCGAAGTTGTGACGATATGGGGCGATGGGTTTTGGTCATTGCTGACCTTTTCCATGCAAATGTTGCTGGTGCTGGTCACGGGCTACATGATGGCCTCCACCCCGCTGGTACGACGTGGCCTGACCGCACTCGCGAGCCTTGCCAATAGTGCCGGGGGTGCCATTCTGTTGGTGAGCTTTGTGTCGCTTGCCGCATCATGGATCAACTGGGGCTTTGGGCTTGTTGTGGGTGCGTTGTTTGCACGCGAGTTGGCCCGTACGATCCGCGTGGATTATCGCCTACTGGTCGCCTCGGCCTATTCCGGGTTTATCGTATGGCACGGCGGGCTTGCGGGCTCGATCCCATTGTCCATCGCAACCGACGGCCACCCGTTTGCCGATATCACTGGGGTCATCCCGACTTCTCAGACGATCTTTTCCGTCTATAACCTCGTGATCGTAGCGGCATTGTTTATCGCAATCCCGCTGGTCAACCGGGCCATGCTGCCGCGCGAGGATGAAGCGGTCTATATTGACCCTGCGCTCCTAGAAGACAGCACTCCGGAAAAAAGCGGCGTCTCGACACCGGCAGACCGCATTGAAAACAGCTTTGTTCTGTCTTTGTTGATCGGTGCGGCGGGTGCAGCGTGGCTGATCCAGTATTTTGCAGCAGGCAATGGCCTGTCACTCAATGTAATCAACTTCTTGTTCCTGACGGTGGCCACCATCCTGCACGGTAGCCCCCGGAACCTTCTGAACGCCCTGACTGACGCGGTAAAAGGCGGAGCGGGCATTGTGATCCAGTTCCCATTCTATGCCGGGATCATGGCAATCATGGTGCAATCGGGACTGGCGGCAAGCATTTCTGAAGCTCTCGTCGGTCTTGCAAGCGCAACATCGCTGCCGTTCTGGTCGTTCATTTCCGCCGGGATCGTCAATTTCTTCGTCCCTTCAGGCGGCGGACAATGGGCTGTGCAGGCCCCGGTGATCCTACCCGCAGCCGAAGCGTTGGGTGCGGATATCGCGCGCACGGCCATGGCGGTTGCATGGGGTGATGCGTGGACCAATATGGTGCAGCCTTTCTGGGCGCTGCCGATCCTTGGGATCGCAGGCCTGCGTGCCAAGGACATCATGGGGTTCTGCGTGGTGCATCTGCTCCTGTCCGGCCTCATTATCGCGGCCGGGCTGGTCTTTATCTAAAACAAAAAGCGCGCCTCTCGGGGCGCGCTTTTCAAAGAAGCCTCTTAGAAACCGCTCACCGCAGGGAGCCATGTCGACAGGCTCGGCACAAAGGTGATCAGCAAGAGCGCAGCCGCCAGAGCCAAAAAGAAGGGCGGCAATTCGCGGATCAATGTTGATGGCTTCAGATGGACCGTCGAAGAGACCACAAAGATCAGGCTCCCGACCGGTGGCGTGGTCAGACCCAGCGTCAGGTTCACGATCACGATAATGGCAAAGTGGTTCGGATCGATCCCCAGCGCAAAGCTGATGGGCGCAAGGATCGGCACGAGGATCATGACGCCGGGAAGTGGGTCCATGAACAACCCAAAGGCCAATAGCAACAGGTTCACCGCCAGCAGGAAGACAATCGGCGACAACTCCCAGCTGATGATGGTTCCGGCCAGTTGCTGCGGAATGCCCTCGATGATCAGCACCCAAGCAAAGGCCCGCGCGGCACCAAGGATCAGCAGAACTGCACCAGAGGTCATCGCTGCCTTCAGCAAAATGCCCGGCAAATCGCGAAGTTTGAGCGAGCGGTAGACGAACATGCCCACGATCAGGGCGTAAAACACCGCGATGACGGAGGCTTCGGTGGGGGTAAAAACACCAAACCGAATGCCGCCCACGATCAGCAGGATCAAGGACAATGCCGGGAGTGCAAACACAAAGATCCGCCCGATCTCAAGCAGGGTCGGCATGGAATCGCCACTGACATAGCCACGCTTGCGGCTGACATAGGCGTTGGCTAAGAGCACCATAAAGGTGATCAAAACGCCCGGTAGAACACCGGCCATAAACAAAGAGCCAACTGAGACCTGCTGATCCTGCATGGCGTAGATGATCATGGTGATTGAGGGCGGAATAATCGGCCCAACCACAGCGCTCGCGATGGTAAGCGCCCCGGCATAAGGGCGATCATAGCCGCCTTTTTCCATCATCCGGATCATCATTGATCCGGGCCCGGCTGCATCGGCAAGGGCGCTACCGGAAATACCTGCAAACATCGCCGAGCTGACCACATTTGCATGGCCCAGACCGCCGCGAAGGTGACCAACCAGAGACTGCGCAAGCCGCAAGAGCGCCATGGTAACAGCCCCTCCGGTCATGATCTCTGCAGCAAGGATGAAGAACGGAACTGCCAGCAGCGGGAAGCTGTCGAGGCCGGAGAACATCTCCTTGACCACCACCAGATGTGGATAGGAAGAGCCGAACGTCAGCGCCACAAACACCGCGATCATCATTGCAAAGGCCACAGGCAGGCCAAGCGCCAGCAAGATAAAAAGCGCCGGAAAAAGGATCTCAGCCATTTGCGCCTCCGGGCAATGTGGCGGCCGCATCATCGGGATCATCGGCGCGTTTGTAGCGGCCTGCGGTAATGAAAGGATGTGCAATCAACAGGAGATGAATCATCAACAGCAAAAAACCGATAGGCATCGCAGCATAGACATAAAGGAACGGGAGGCGCAGGGCCGGTGTCACCTGATATTGCATCCGTTGGGCATATTGCAGGCCGACATAGACCATAAAGCCAAAGAACATCAGCAGCCCGAGCACTATCGCGCCACGCAAGAGCTTTTGCCCAGCCGAGGGCAAGGCGTCTTGTAGATTGGTGATCGCCACATGCCCGCCCGAACGAAGGATCAAGCCCGCGCCGGAAAAAGCCATCCAAATCATCAGGTAGCGCGCGGTCTCATCCGCCCATGGCAGAGAATGCCCGGTGCTATAGCGCAGGGCGATATTGGCCCCGACCACCAGTGTCATGCCCGCCATCATGGCGATCAGAAGCCAGCCATTCAGCGTGACGAAATAGTGTTCCAGCTTTTTCAAGAAACGCGCCCCCGCAAGGTGTCCGGCGGCTTAGGGGCGCCGCCGGACGTTTGATCATCACTCAGAAGCGACGATGGATTTGACCAGCTCTTCGCCGTAGGTCTTGTAGTAACCTTCGTAAGCGGACTGGATCGAAGCCTGAAATTCGGCCTTCTCCTCTGCGGTCAATGCGTTCACCTGCATGCCGCGCTCTTTGAGGATCTCGACACCGCTGGTCTCGACATTATCCACATAGCCGCGCATTGCAACGACAGCCTCGGTGGCCGCTTTTTCAAAGGCCGCTTTCTGCTCATCGTTCAAACCTTCCCAGAAAGGTTTGGAGACCAGCAGCATGGCAGGCGAATAGACGTGGCCCGAAAGGGTCAGGTATTTCTGCACTTCATCCAGTTTCACAGAGACGATCACCGAGAGCGGGTTTTCCTGCCCGTCGATCACACCCTGCTGCATGGAAGAGATTACCTCGGGCCACGCCATCGGAGTCGGCGCAGCACCCATCGCGTTAAACGCTGCCAGATGCACCGGGTTTTCCATGGTGCGCAGCTTCAGCCCTTGCACATCCGCAGGCGTGTTGATGGCATTGCGGTTATTGGTGATGTGGCGAAAGCCCTGCTCGCCCCATGCCAGCGCATGCAGGCCAACATTGTCAAACTTCGCGAGGATGTCCTCACCGATGGGGCCATCCAGCACCGAACGCGCATGGCTCAGGTCGCGAAACAGGAACGGGATATCGAAAACGCCAGTCTCAGGCACAAAGTTCGCCAGCGTTCCCGAAGACACTATCGTGACCTCAACCGTGCCTAGCTGCAGGCCTTCGATCACCTCGCGTTCACCACCCAGACCCGACGACGGGAAATGGGTGAAGCTGAAGTCGTCACCGGTTTCGGCTTTGACGGCTTCTTCGAATTTCTTTGCTGCGACGCCATAGTGGCTGTCCTCTGCCAAAGCGTAGCCGATTTTGATATCGGTTTGCGCTGTGGCGGGGAATGTAAAGGCAACGGCAGCGCCTGCAGCCATCAGGCCGCGAGTGAAAATGGTCATGGAAAATCCCTCCCTTAGAACCATGGTCTTGTTATACATGCAACTTTCGAGAAGCAACCCGACCAGAAAGCACAGATTATGCCCCTGAGACGGGTTCCTCAGCAGCATTACGTCTTTGCCCGTCCAAACAGGCGAACGAGTTCCGGCACATAGGCCTGACCATGACCATCTGCCACTGCATCGGCCAATGCAGCGGAGACCCCGTCGGCCACGGTTTGTTGCGCGCCTGCTTGTTCGGACATTGCGCGATAGTAATCGATGTCCTTTTGGGCGTTGGATACGAAGAACGGCAGCCCTTCGCGGTTGCCATCGGTGATAAAGGGGGCCAGTCGGTCCAAGGCGACACTTGCTCCACCGCCGGAGGCCAGAACGTCCACAAAAACAGCCGGATCGACACCCGCATCTGCGGACTGCGCGGCGGCTTCGGCCAAGAGCGTCATAAAGCCAACCGACACATAGTTATGGAGCAGTTTCAGACGGTGGCCATGGCTAAGCGGGCCGACATGCGCCACTTCTTCGGTAAAGGATGCCAGCACCGGGCGCACGCGTTCCAGCGTTTCCACCGTGCCACCTACGAGCAGGTTCAGCTTGCCCTCATGCGCGTGTTTTGCGGTCCGCGTCATGGGTGCGTCGATATAATCACCGCCTGCAGCACGCACGACCTCGCCCATACGCAGGGTCGACTCGGGCAATGCGGTTGAACAGTCGACGATCACCGTGCCGGGCCGCAATGCTGCCGCCAGCCCCTGATCCCCCGCAACGATTGCCTCCACCTGAGGCGATCCCGTCACGCAGAGGATCACCACATCAGAGACAGCGGCAATTTCTGCTGGCGTGGCGCAGGCCGTCGCCCCCATGCCGGTGATCTCATCCACTGGCTGGTTGCCGGGATGATCCAGAAAACTCAGCGCAAAACCACCGCGCGACAGAACATTACGGGCGATGCCGTGGCCCATGAGCCCGACGCCAATGATACCAACATGCATGTTGTCTCTCCTCATTCTCATGACCGCACAGGCACGGCCCAGCTCCGGACCAGCGGCCCGGAGCGATCCTCCCAGATGCCTTTGGCGATTAGTCTGTGTTGATCCAGATCGCCTTGGTATCGAGATATTCTTCCATGTGTTCCGTGCCGCCCTCACGCCCATAGCCTGACATTTTGACGCCCCCAAAGGGCACAGCCGGGTCAATCGCATGGTACATATTCACCCAGACAGAGCCTGCTTTGAGGCGGTGCGCCAGCTTGTGCGCGGTTCCTAGATGCGTGGAGAAGACGCCCGCAGCCAAACCATAGGGGGTGGCGTTGGCCCGTTCGACCACTTCATCAAGGCTGTCGAAGGGCAATGCGGAAATCACCGGACCAAAGATCTCTTCGCGTGCGACTGTCATCTCGTCGGTGACACCGCCGAAGACCGTCGGATGGAAGAAGTGTCCTCCTTCAAAATCCGCGCCCTCAACACGTGTGCCGCCTGTCATAACCTCGGCGCCTTCATTTGGGCCGATGGCGAGATACCCTGCAATGCGCTCGGCCTGACGCGCGGAGATGATCGGACCGATATCCGTGCTCTCATCAATACCGTGACCAATGCGCAGATTGGCGGCAAATTCGGCAACCCGGCGCACAAACTCATCATGAATTTCACGCGCAACAAACAGGCGCGACCCCGCGATGCAGATCTGACCGGAGTTTGCAAAAACCGCCATGGCTGCCACCGGCACGGCCTTCTCGATATCGGCGTCACGGCACACAATCACCGGAGATTTGCCGCCCAGTTCGAGCGAGACGCGCTTGAGGTTGCCGGTCGCGGCACGCGCAATGGACTGGCCCGTCGCGGTTGAGCCTGTAAAGACGATCTTGTCGACACCGGGATGCTCCGCCAAGGCAGCGCCGGCCTCGGAACCGAGACCTGTCACAATATTCAAAACCCCATCGGGCAGGCCCGCTTCTTGCATGATCCGCGCGATCATCAGAACCGTCAAAGACGCTTCCTCGGAGGGTTTCAGAACAACGGTACAACCGGTGGCGATAGCAGGTGCGATTTTCCACACAGATCCCGCGATCGGTGCGTTCCAGGGGATAATGGCCCCAACGACACCGACCGGCTCACGCACGGTCGAGGAGTGGATTTCACCCGGGAACGAATTGGGGATGGTGTGCCCATGAATGGTGACAGCCTGCCCCGCATAAAAACGCAGCATACCCAGAACCCGGCGGCTATTGGCCAACGTGCGCTGGATCGGCATGCCCATATCGAGTGTATCGGAGAGGCAGAGGTTTTCCCACTCGGCCTCAAAGCGTTCTGCAATCCGAAGGAGCAGCGCCTGACGCTCAAAAGGGGTCCATTTCGACCACGGCCCGTCAAAGGCCTTACGGGCAGCTGCAACAGCCGCATCGACATCACCCGCACCACCTTTGGGCACGGTGGCAAGCAGTGCGCCAGTGGCGGGGTTACGTGCGTCCATCACCTCGCCAGATTGCGACTCGCACCATTGCCCATTGATAAACATTGGGCGAAATCCGCCATCATAAAGCGCAGAGGCCGCCGCTTGCCAATCTTTCATGTTCTTTCCTTCATTTTATCAGGCCTCAGCCGAACGGTCGGAACCTGCCCATAACCCGGTGAGTGCGCATAAAATTCATTGCTTCATCTACACCCAGCCTTGTCGAGAAAGCCAGTCGCCCGCGTTGCCAATTTGTGAACACCCATCTGAAAATCAGAACGCAAAAGGCGCCATTAAATCGCCACAAGCAAAACTGTGCCGAAGTGTAACGATCCTGTATTCGCGCGACGCTTGCGTCACACTCTGCTAAGACGTAACTCCCCGGCATGGCTTCAAAGATCCTCATTATCAGCCCCCGCGAAGATGGCAGCGGTCGGATTTCCCTGACCCACAAAGCCGAAGGCGCAAGCGGTATCAGCCGCATTTCCTGTGACGTGTCACCGGCCGACTTGCTGCAGCTTGTGCTCTTTTGCGAAGGCTGCGACCTGCGGCGTATATATGGTGAGCCGCAGATGGCTGAGGTGGAGTTGGATGGCCTGACAGTGACCTATGCCCCATCAGGCGATGAAATCCATCTACTGCGCCAGATCGGCTATAGTGAAAAAGCTGCGCGTATCGCATGTAAGACCTTCCTGACGGAAATGGCTGGCGTTGTGGAGGCGGTGCTTGATCAGGCCGAAACCTCCAAACACGGGATCACGCTCAAGACCTTGCTGAAGCACGCTGATCTGCCCGCAGCGTATGCCGCACAATTCACTGCGGATGAAACAGCTGCCGTGTTGCACCGTCTGCATGAAATGGCGCTCTTGATACTGAATGATCGCGCGATGGAGAAAGGATCGCGGTTTGCCAAACTGTTGCGCGCCAAAAAATCCCGCCCCGAAGCAGAGGCCTGCGCGGCAGAGCTGGTGGCCTCCCTTGCAGACAGCTTGTTGACGCGCGCGTCGTAGTACACGACCAAACCGCGATACTCTCACTCAATCCATGAGCGCCAATAGATCTCTGTGCAACGCAGTCGGAATCTCGACGTAGCCGCGCGCAAGATTGCGGGCGCGCGCTGCAAAGCGACGTTGCGAGGGCAAGCGTGCCCCCTGACCGATAATATCGGCAAACAGGCGCTCCGCCCTTTCGTCATTGACCGCCACACGTCCGCCAGAGAATTTTTCAGGGTCAAAGGCAAGGATGATTTGTCCATGGTAGGGCGCGCAGCCCGGACGCCCTGCGGCGGCTTCACTTTCCAAACTGATGAGATCATCGATCAGCGGGCCTGCCATCAGCTCAATCATAATTGACAGCGCCGATCCTTTATGGCCTCCGAAGGTGAGCATCGCCCCGTCCAAAGCAGCCTCAGGATCGCAAGTTGGCTGACCATTGCGATCAATCGCTACGCCTTCAGGGAGCGGTTTTCCAGCGCGTTTATGAAGCTCGATTTCTCCTCGCGCAAAACCGCTGGTGGCAAAATCAAAGGTAAAGGGATCTTTGCCGCGACGTGGCCAACTGAACGCAATCGGATTGGTTCCCAGCGTTCCTTTTGTTCCCCCTGCGGGCGCAACCCATGAGTGGCTCGGGACCATTGATAGCCCGGCGAGCCCCGCGGCAGAAAGTTCTTCGACCTCTGGCCAAAGCGCTGAGAAATGAAAGCAGTTATTGACCGCAAGTGCGGCCATACCAAAGCGCCGGGCTTTGGAAATCAGTTCAGGCATCGCGTCCCGCACGGCCAGCAACGACATCGCATCGCGAGCGTCGGCGCGGATGATTGCGGTGTCGGAAGAGTCAATGACAGGCGTGGCAGCGCCATCGATTTTGCCATCCTTCATCGTGGTTGCGCACATGAACAGTCGGAACAACCCATGGGACTGACAATCATCCAGCTGACACCGATAGAGCATGTCAGAAATCGCATCCGCATGGGCAGATGCGTAACCGCAATGCTCCAACACCCGCTCTGCGAGCGCACGCACCTCATCCAATGGCAACACAGTCTTTGCTTCTTCGGTCTGGCTCATCTCTGCCCCTCGCCCTGAATTCATGGATACCGGATACAACATGCGAGTGGTCACGACCAGCCCCTTCACCAAGCACGGCCACGGTTTTCGTCTTGAAAGAATAGGAAATTTACGTAACGTATCCAAAATACCGACAATAAGGCGAATTGAACTCTCATGGCAGGTAAACGTGCGGTTTCCCGCAATACCCTCCCGGATGTGATTGCGAACGATTTGCGCGAGCGTATCCTCAGCGGCGAATTGGCAGAAGGCGAGGTTATTCGCCAAGAGACACTCGCGGACGAATATGACGTCTCGCGCATGCCGATCCGCGAGGCGCTAAAACGTCTCGATGCGGAAGGGCTGGTGCAATTCACGAACAATCGCGGTGCTTCGGTTACGAAACATTCCCTGCCCGAGATCGCCGAGATTTTTGACCTGCGGATTTTGATTGAGGTCGATTTGTTTTGCCGTGCGATCCCTGCCATGACGTCGACTGATTTCTCGCTGTGCAATCAGATCCTTGAAGAGATGGAAGCCTCTTACGATGCCAATGACGTCGGAAAATGGGGCACACTGAACCATCAGTACCATTCCGCGCTCTATGCAGCAGCGGATCGCAGGCTGACGAATGACGTGCTGCAAGGGATCAGCCTGCATTCGGATCGGTTCGTCCGGATGCACCTCAGTGTGATGGAGCAGCGAGAGCCTGCCAAGAAAGAGCACCGGGATTTGCTGCGCTTCGCCGAGGCGCGCGATATCGAAGGGGCCTGCACAACGCTGCGCGAGCACATTACCCGAACCAAGGACGAATTGCTTCGGCTGGTCGCAGAGAACCGGTCCGCTGCAGGTGATCCCGCCGCCTAAGCTGCAAGAACACACCTGTTACAATCACCCGCTTGCGGGAAAACTGGTTGCATCGCCTAATTTTTGTATACATTATCCCGCACAAATTCACCTCCATTTAGACAAAGGCCAGACCATGTTCCACCCTCACGGAAAACACCTGATCGCCGGTCAATGGGTCGCCGGTAGCGACCACTTCCCCTCCAGCCCCGCAAGCGGTGAAAGCTACGACTTCTCTGTGGGTCGGGTCGCAGACGTCAACGCAGCGGTAGAAGCTGCCGAAGCCGCCTTTGCGGCCTATTCCTCCACCTCTCGCGCGGAGCGTGCCGCGTTTTTGCATGCGATCGCGGATGAGATTGAGGCGCGCGCTGATGGCATCACCGCGATTGGTTCGCAAGAAACAGGCCTCCCCGAGGCCCGCCTACAAGGCGAATGTGGCCGCACAACTGGTCAGTTGAGGCTCTTTGCCGAACACATTCTGCAAGGAGACTATCTCGACCGGCGCCATGATAAAGCCCTTCCCGACAGGGTTCCGCTTCCGCGCCCGGATCTGCGCATGGTGCAACGCCCCATCGGTCCGGTTGCGGTGTTTGGTGCATCCAACTTCCCTCTCGCATTCTCCACAGCAGGCGGTGACACCGCAGCCGCGCTTGCGGCAGGCTGCCCGGTTGTCGTCAAAGGCCACAGTGCGCACCCCGGCACAGGCGAAATCATCGCAGAGGCCATCCTTGCCGCCGTTGAACGCTGCAAGATGCCCGCTGGTGTCTTTAGCCTGATCCAAGGTGGAAACCGTCAGGTCGGTGCTGCACTGGTCCAGCACCCGCTGATCAAAGCCGTCGGCTTCACCGGATCACTCGGAGGGGGGCGTGCGCTGTTTGATCTATGTGCGCAACGCCCGGAACCTATTCCCTTCTTTGGTGAGTTGGGGTCGGTCAACCCTATGTTTATCTTCGATGAAGCGCTGAATGCGCGCGGCGATGACCTGGCCAAAGGCTGGGCTGGCTCACTGACCATGGGGGCAGGTCAATTCTGCACAAACCCCGGCATTGCAGTTCTGCGCGCAGGTCCAGAAGCCGACCGTTTTATTGATACTGCTGCTGCAGCCCTTGCTGAAAGCCCCGCGCAAACCATGCTGACGGATGGGATTGCACAGGCCTATCGCGATGGTCAGCGTCGCATGGCCGGTGTGGAAGGCGTGCGCGAAGTGTTGGCGACCGACAGCCAAGCCCGCACAGCAACGCCGTTTCTATATACAACGGACGCGCAAAACTGGCTGAGCAACGAGACTTTGTCGGGCGAGGTCTTTGGTCCGCTCGGGCTCGTTGTCACCGTTGCAGACATGGACGAAATGCGCGCTGTTGCTCATTCCCTTGAGGGGCAACTGACCTGCACCATGCACCTGGACGATGGCGACAGCGAAACGGCCGCCCCCTTCCTGCCAATCCTCGAGCGCAAGGCGGGTCGCGTTCTTGCAAATGGCTTCCCAACTGGGGTCGAGGTTGCAGACACGATGGTGCATGGCGGCCCCTACCCTGCATCAACCAATTTTGGCGCAACCTCCGTGGGAACCATGTCCATTCGCCGTTTCCTGCGCCCGGTTTGCTACCAGAATATCCCCGAGGCCCTGCTGCCAGCGGATCTGCGCGACGACGCATAAAATCAGTCCTGCCCCCCTCCTCGACCCGGTGCCTCCCAGCCGGGTCGAGTGCTTTTATAAACGCGCCCCGCTAGCGGGACACAGCAGGTGTCGACTCCTGTGAATTTGAGGCGTATTGGCAGCCTACCTTAGAGCGCCATCCCATTGATCCTCTCGTGACTCCGGCGGAGTTCGACCAGACCGAGCAGATGGTACGCACCGCACTTTCCGTTGCGGCGCTCGCAATAAGGCAGCTTGTCTGCGCGTCGCCCAAAGTGGCGCAAGCGTAGGCTAAAATACCTAAAGCTCTGTGGGAGGAGTGACATGGAAACCCTTAATTCTATCGTTGGCGCCGTCAACGCGGTCGTCTGGGGCCCGTTGATGCTGGTGCTCATTCTCGGTGTTGGGCTGTTTTTGCAGGTCGGGCTGAAACTGATGCCTATTTTGCGGATCGGCACCGGCTTTTCATTGCTGTTCAAGGGACGTAGCCCCGAAGACGGCGAAGGCCAGATCACGCCATTTAACGCATTGATGACCGCCCTGTCGGCCACGATCGGCACCGGGAACATCGCAGGTGTCGCAACCGCCGTATTCCTTGGCGGCCCCGGCGCGTTGTTTTGGATGTGGATCACCGCGCTGGTCGGCATGGCAACCAAATATTCCGAAGCGGTTTGCGCCGTGAAGTTTCGCGAGCAGGACTCTCAGGGGAATTTCGTCGGTGGCCCGATGTATTACATCAAGAACGGCCTTGGCGAGAACTGGAAATGGCTGGGCGTGGCCTTTGCTCTGTTTGGCTCAATCGCGGCCTTTGGGATCGGCAATGGCGTACAGGCCAATGGTGTCGCGCAGGTGCTGGAAACCAACTTTGGCTTCAACCCGTCTATTACCGGCGTTGTGCTGATGGTTCTTACAGGGGCAGTCGTGCTTGGTGGGATCACCCGCATCGGTGCTGTCGCGGGTGCGCTCGTTCCCTTCATGGCCGTGAGCTACATTGCCGCGGGTCTGATCGTCCTTTTGATCAACGCGGATCAACTGGGTTCGGCACTGGGGCTGGTGTTTACGCATGCCTTCACGCCCTCTGCCGCCGAAGGTGGGTTTGCTGGGGCTGCTGTCTGGGCCGCAATCCGCTTTGGCGTGGCACGCGGCGTGTTCTCGAATGAGGCAGGCCTTGGCTCCGCGCCCATCGCACATGCCGCCGCAGAAACCAAAGGGCCAGTCAATCAGGGCCTGATCGCCATGCTGGGTACGTTCATCGACACGATTATCGTCTGCAGCATCACCGGCCTTGCGATCATTGCATCCGGTGTCTGGACCTCGGGAGAAAGCGGCGCGGCACTGACGTCGCTGGCGTTTGAGACTTCGCTGCCCGGTTTTGGTGGCTATCTCATCGCGATTGCGCTTTCGATCTTTGCCTTCACCACCATTTTGGGCTGGTCCTATTATGGCGAGAAATGCGTTGGCTACCTGCTCGGTGCCAAGGTTTTGATCGGCTATCGTATCCTGTGGATCGTTGCGATCTATTTTGGGGCGACGGCGGATCTTGGCTTTATCTGGCTCTTGGCCGATACGCTCAACGCGATGATGGCAATTCCAAACCTGATCGCGCTGATCCTGCTCAGCCCTGTGGTTTTCGCGGTGACCAAGGAGTTCTTTGCCACAAAAGGTCAGAGCGAAGAGCGCACGTCCCGCTCACCACAATAAACCAAGCTCTATCGGGGGCGCGTCATTTGATGCGCCCCTCCGTGGAACCTCGCCACTCCGCGTATTTTAGCTGAATGGCCGGTGCCAGACGTATCGTTTACTATGTTTACCTAGGTCTTTTTATGAAACGATTTCTACCTTCTGCCTTTCTCGGGGCAGTCATTGTACTCACTCTTGCAAGTGGCACTATCGGTGTGATCCTGTTGCTGGACATGAGACTGGAGCCTGCAAGTTCATGGGAGTGGAGCGCGCGTGCGCTGATGATCACATGCGCGGTGATCGCGATTTTCCTTGGTAGGGCGCAATGGCACACACCCGTTGCGCGGCTCTGCGCATTATTGTCCGCGCTCGTTCTGATCATCTCAATGGGGGTCTTTGTGTGGGGCGGGTACAGCGCGCAGATTGCGCAGCCCTGCTAAGCGCAGATGACGCAGAGCTACGTCCCCCCTCGGAGAATGTCCTTAATTCGCACAGCGCTTTCTCGTATTGATCGGCGGCAGAGCACCACATTTGGGCCAAACACCACGCAGCGATTGAAATCTCCGTGTTTTTCATGGTTACTTTCGATCTGCCTTTCGCCAGTGTGATCGGGCGGCGGGGTCGGCGTAACTCTCATTGAGGGGAAGCGGGCCTTCAGCTTTGGTCATCTCGGGCGCTCATTCGATGTGGACTGCCATGATCCTCGATCAAGTAATCGCCTGCCCTGTCTGCGACGCTCTGCATCACGATCAGGACGTCCAGAAACACTCAATCGCCAAATGTGCGCGATGTGGAACCGTACTCGCGGCTCCGAAATCCGGTGCCATGACGCGCATTGCCATGCTGTCCCTCACGGCGCTGATCCTACTGATCGCGGCGGCGTCCTTTCCCTTTCTCGCGCTGGAGGTTCAGGGGCTTTCGCACCAAGCCTCGGTGCTGGATACGATCCTTGCGTTTGCCAGTGGCCCAATGCTCCCGCTTTCGCTGGCCACAGGTCTGTTGATCGTCCTGTTGCCCGCTGCACGGTACTGCGCGTTGATCTACACGCTTGCCCCCATGGCCATCGGCTACCGGCCAGCGCCCTATGCGGCAATGGTCTATACATGGGCTGAACGGCTTAAACCCTGGGCGATGGCCGAGATCTTTATCATCGGGGTGGCGGTTGCACTGGTCAAAGTCTCAGGTCTCGCCCGGGTGGAGCTGGGGCCTGCATTTTGGGCTTTTGCAGCGCTCTTGATCGTGACAATCCTTACCGACAGTTCAATTTGCAGGTTAACCGTTTGGAAAACACTGAGAACACGCAGCACTATTTGACAGCAACCGAAGCCGGTCTGGTCGGGTGTCGCGCGTGTGGAACGGTGGCGCCACAGGGCACGCATGTCTGCCCATGCTGTCAGAGCCGATTGGAGTTTTCTGAAACCGCATCCCTGCAAAAAGTCTGGGCGTGGCTTGTCGCGGGACTGATCGCATATGTCCCGGCCAACATCTATCCGATGCTTCGCACATCAACTTTGGGGCAGACTTCCGAAAACACATTGATGGGCGGCATTATCGAGTTGGTCCATCACGGCTCATATGGCGTCGCCTTCATCGTGTTTTTTGCCAGTATTCTGATTCCGATCGCAAAATTCATCGCAATCGCATTTCTGGCCATCTCTGTCCGCAAACCGGCCAATCTTGGCAATCACGGAAGGTTGGTTCTCTACGAAGTTGTAGAATTCATTGGCAGATGGTCGATGATCGACGTCTTTGTCGTGGCAATTCTGACAGCGCTGGTGCAACTGGACTTTGCCGCCGCGATCAGTCCGGGTATTGCGGCAGTGAGTTTTGCATTGTCGGTTGCCTTCACCATGCTGGCAGCCCAGAGTTTTGATCCGCGCCTGATGTGGCTTGCGGAAAACCGAGTTGAGTCATGAGCACCCAAGAACCCGCCCAATTGAACATATCACCCAAGCGCCCCTCAATGTGGCGCAATCTTTCGTTGGTGTGGCTGGTGCCGCTGGCTGCTTTGTTGGTCTCCCTCGGCATCGCGTGGAAGAATTACGCGGACCGCGGTGAGCTGATTTACATCGCATTTGAAAATGCATCCGGCGTTGTCGCAAATGAGACAACCCTCCGATATCGCGATGTGGTCATTGGCCGTGTCGAAGAGGTCGGTTTCGCCGAAGGCCTCAGTAAAGTCTCCGTTGCAGTACGTGTCGACAAAGACATCGCCCCATTTCTGGATGAAGACGCTACATTCTGGGTCGTGCGCCCCGAGGTCAGCTCGCGCGGGATTTCCGGGCTCAGCACCGTTTTGTCGGGGGTCTACATCGAAGGGGCATGGGACGAGCAGGCTGGAGTGGCACAAACCGTGTTCGCGGGCCGTGATCGCCCACCCCTCGTCCAGCCGGGACGCGCCGGGCGCCGCATCACCTTGCGCACAGAAGACGGTCGGATGATCACCGAAGGCGCTCCGGTGCTGTTTCGCGGCATAGAAGTGGGACGCCTTGAGCATCCGCGCTTGACCGTCAGCGGAAATAGCATCGTGGTGGACGCTTTCATTGACGCCCCGCATGACCGGCGCATCAACTCTGCCACACGGTTTTGGGACACCTCGGGTTTTACTGTCTCATTTGGTGCCGACGGTTTGTCGCTGGATGTGGACAGTCTCGCCTCCCTCGTCTCGGGTGGGATTGAATTTGATGCTGTCTTTGAGGGCGGCCGACCAGCAAGCTCCGGTGCCGTTTTTGATATCTACCCGGACGAAGCCACGGCCCGACGCACCGCCTTTGCCCGCTCTATGGCGGGGGGTGTTGCGATTTCGGTGGCTTTTGATGAGTCTGTTGCTGGTCTTAGTGATGGTGCCGCCGTGAAACTCGGCGGGATCAAAGTCGGCGAGGTCGGCACCCTTACGGCATCCATCCAGAACGAATCCGCAAATGCCGAAGTGCGGCTGGTCGCCAAACTCCTGTTACAACCTGCATTGCTGGGTCTGCCCCCCGGTGCAGGAGAAGAGGACGTGCTGGATTTCTTGCAAAACGCGGTTGAGGGCGGTTTGCGCGCGCGCTTGGCCTCTGCCGGGTTGCTCAGCTCCGAGTTGATGGTCGAATTGGTGCGTCTTGAAGATGCAGCACCCGCACAGTTTGACCGCACAGCCGAGCCTTATCCAGAATTGCCAAGCGCCCCATCGGATTTGCCCGATTTTGCGGCAACCGCAGAAGGAGCCATGGAGCGGATCAGCGAACTGCCCGTCGAAGAGCTGATGGCGCAGGCGATCAGCACACTTGCAAGTATCGAGGCACTCGCAACCTCTGAAAGCACGCGTCAGGCCCCTGCTGCGGCAGTCGCACTGCTTGAAGACACCCGCGCCTTGGTCACAGATCCAAGCACACGCGCCCTGCCCCGCGAATTGCAGGCCACGATCACCGATCTGCGGGCCATCCTACAAGACCTCCAACAGGGCCGCGCCGTCGAACATCTCACGGCAGCCCTCAAAGATGGGGCCGCTGCGGCAAGCGAGATCTCATCCGCATCAGAAGAGTTGCCAGCCCTTGTCGACGATCTTCGCACGCTCGCTGCCAAGGCCAATTCGCTTGAAGCCGAAGAACTGATCCGCTCAGTCAATAAATTGATGATCAGCGCTGATGAGGTGATCGGCACCGAGCAGGCGCGTGCGCTGCCCGCATCCCTTTCTGCGGCTTTGGATGAGATACGCGCCACGCTCACGACATTGCGCGAAGGTGGGCTGGTGGATAACGCCAATGCGACCATGGCCTCGGCGCGCGATGCGGCACAGTCGGTTGCGGACGCTGCCGAAGGGCTGCCTGCGCTGTCGGCGCGGCTTGAACGGCTTGTCGCACGGTCAGAAGCGTTGGTGGCGGCTTATGGAGATCGCTCCAACTTCAATACGGAGACGCTGGATGTGCTCCGAGAAATCAAATCTGCGGCGCGCGCGGTTTCACAGCTGGCTCGCAAGATCGAGCGCGATCCGAATTCACTGGTGTTTGGTAGGTAATATGAAAAAACTTTTTGCATTTCTGTGTCTTGCAACGGCATTGACGGCTTGTTCCGAGTCCAATGATGCGCGTTACCTGATTGCTGCCACGCCGGGTGAACCTGTCAAAAACCTCAGCTCCCGCTCGATCGAGGTTCGTCTGGTGTCACTTCCCACTTATGCATCTGCCTCCGAGATTGTCTCAGAGGGTGAAGGTGGAGCGCTCTTTAACGAGGATCGGGCGCAATGGGCAGATGATCCTGCAAGGGGCATGTCGGTCGCACTCGCTCGCGGTCTGAGCGATCGCACCGGGGCCGCAGTTGCTGTGGAGCCTTGGCCGCTGAACACCCCGGCAGACGTACGGTTGGATGTGAGGGTCGATCAGAGCTACGCCCGCGCCGATGGCGTGTTTGAGTTTTCCGGGCAATATGCCGTGTCCTCACCCGAGGGGCGCGTGCGGGAGTTCGTCAAACGGTTTAAAATTGAAACCCCGGTCGCTGAGCCCGGCCCCGCCGCTTCGGCGCGCGCACTCTCCGCCGCGCTTGCCGAGCTGTCACGGCAGGTGGCTTCTTCTATGTGAGAACAGGTGCGGGGATCAGGCCGCACCTTGTAGGAGATCACGCACAGCGCCAGTCGCTGGGGTGTTCCGCAATGCATCCGGTGTGTCGAACTGCACGATCTGCCCCTGATCCATCACCGCCACCCGATCCGCGAGATCCCAGGCTTCGGCCTGATCATGGGTCACCATGATCGCGCCCACGCCAACCTTCTGCTGCAACGCACGGACCGAACTGCGCAGGGACCTGCGTACCTGGGCATCAAGCGCACTAAAGGGTTCATCCATCAGCAAAAGCTGCGGATTGATCGCCAGAGCCCGCGCCATCGCCACCCGCTGGCGTTGCCCACCAGAGAGCTGCTGCGGGAAACGATCACCGAGATCCGCAAGACCGATCATGTCAAGAAGTTCAGACACTTTTTCGCGCCGCTCTACACGTCCAGGGCGTTCACGACGTGGCAAAACCCGCAGGCCAAAAGCGATGTTGTCTGCCACGCTCATATGGCGAAACAGCGCATAATTCTGAAACACCATTCCAAAGCGTCGCTTACCAGCGGGCAGCCGGGTGATATCTTGACCATCCAGTGTCAGCTGCCCCTGATCCGCGTGCTGCAGACCGGCAATGATGTTCAAGAGCGTGGTCTTGCCCGACCCAGATGCGCCGAGCAATGCTACAAACTCGCCCGCCTCCATCGCCAGAGACACACCTTTCAGAACCTCTGTTCCGTTAAAGCTCTTGTAAATATTGCGTGCCTCAAACGTCATCACACATGTCCTTTCTTCGGGCCAAAGCGGTTCAGGATGCCGCGCAACACCAGCGTCAGCAGTGCCAATGCCGTGAGCACGGTTGCAGCGGCAAAAGCGCCGGTCGCATTATAGTCGTTATACAGAAGCTCGATTTGGAGCGGCAGGGTCATCGTCTCGCCCCGGATCGATCCGGCGACGACACTCACTGCGCCGAACTCACCCATGGCGCGCGCCGCCGTGAGCACCACGCCATAGACAAGCGCCCACGAGATATTGGGCAAAATCACAAATCGGAACAGGTGCCAACCATTGGCCCCCAGAGTGATTGCCGCCTTTTCCTCGTCCTCGCCCGTGACCATCAGCACTGGCAGAAGCTCTCGCACCACAAAGGGGCACGTCACAAAGAGCGACACCAGCACAATCCCGGTGAGGTTAAACATCAACTGCATGCCATACGGCGCCAATGCGCCGCCAACGGGGCCATAAGCGCCATAAACCAGCAAGAAACACAGACCCGCCACGATCGGAGAAATCGCGAACGGTGCCTCGATGATGATTAACAGCGCTCGGCGTCCAAAGAAGCGATAGCGCGCAATCAGCCATGCCGCCGCAACGCCAAAGATCACGTTCAACGGCAGTACAATCAGCGCGGTCAGAACCGTGAGACGGATTGCAAGCAGTGTCTCTTCGTCGAGAATATTCGCCACATAAGTCGCCACACCCTCGCTGAATGCGCGATGAAACACAGCGGCGACAGGCACTGCGATGACCAGCGTGACAAAGAGAAATGAGAGTGAAATGAGAACGATACGCGCCATGATTTAACCCTCGGTCCTGAGGTAGCGGTAGAGCCGTGCCTGCACCAGATTGACCACAATCAACAACAAAAGCGAAAGCCCCAACAGCGTACCGGCAATCGCCGCCGCCGCGGGATAGTCGAATTCATCCAGCCGGATCAGGATCAGGAGTGAGGCAATCTCAGTCTTGAATGGAAGATTTCCTGCGATAAAGATCACCGCCCCAAACTCCCCAAGCGACCGCACAAAGGACAGCACAACACCGGTCAGGATCGAAGGCAAAAGCGGACGCAAGATCACACGGGTGAAACGCTGCACCCCATTGGCTCCTAGCGTCAGTGCAGCCGCTTCTTCGTCGGGGTCAAGCTCTTCTATCGCGGGCTGGATTGCGCGCACGGCGAAGGGCACCGATGTAAAGACCATCGCAATCACAATCCCCCACCATGTGTAGGCGATCTTGATGTCGAGGTCGGCCAGCATCCCGCCGATCCAGCCGGACTTATCATAAAGCGCCACCAGCGCGATGCCTGCCACTGCGGTCGGGAGCGCAAAGGGGATATCCACCAGCGCATCCAACAGGCCCCGCCCCGCAAAGCGATAGCGCACCAGCGCCCACGCCAGCAGCAGGCCAAATACAGCATTTACCAGTGTCGCCAGTGCTGCGGCAGACAATGTGACCTTCAGCGCCACAAGAACACGGCGCGACGTCATCACCTTCAGATAGTCACCGGGGCTCAACTGCGCGAGCTGCCACATCAAACCACTCAGGGGCAGCAGGATGATCAGCGTAACGAACAGCACAGTGACGCCCAGAGACAGGGAAAACCCCGGCAGGACGCGCGGGGCGGTTCGGGTTAGAGAAACCACAGCTCAACTCCGGTGTTAGGTCCGCCCGGCCCCTCTGGGCCGGACGCAGATTCCAGATTTCTGGCTTAGTTGCTGAAAACCTGATCGAGGGTTCCACCATCGCCAAAATGGGTTTCCTGTGCCTCGGCCCAGCTGCCAAAGACCTCTTCGACAGTGATCAGACGCACCTCGGGGAATTTATCAGCCGTTGCGGCGACCACCTCGGGGTGATGCACACGGTTGTTGAAACCTGCAATGATTTCCTGTGCTTCTTTGGAATAGAGGAAGTCAAGATAAGCCTCACCTACAGCTCGGCTCCCGCGTGCGTCTGCCACTTTATCGACAAGTGCCACCGGGAATTCCGCCAGCAGAGAAATCGCTGGAACCACACGATCAAAGGCGCCTTCGTCTTCGCTCGCGCGGATGTTCTCGACCTCGGCCTCGAAAGTGATCAACACGTCTCCCAGTTCGCGCTCAACGAAGCTGGTGGTCGCGCCACGTCCGCCGGTATCAAAGACCACCACATTCGAGAGGATCTTGCCGACGAACTCCTGCGCAGCCGCGTCATCGCCACCGAACTTTTCCAGCGCGTAGGCATAGGCCGCTAGGTAGGTGTAACGCGCATTGCCGCTTGTTTTAGGGTTCGGGAACACGATCTCCACGTCATCACGGGTCAGATCACCCCAATCGTCAATCCCCTTGGGGTTGCCACCCCGCACAAGAAACGCAGGCAGTGAATAATATGGAGAGGCGTTGTTGGGCAGTTTCTGTTGCCAGTCCTCAGCGACAAATCCCTTGTCCGCGAGGATCTGCACATCCAGCACCTGATTGAAGGTCACCAGATCGGCTTGCAAACCTTGCAAGATCGCCCGTGCCTGTTTGGAAGAGCCAGCATGGCTTTGCTTGATTGTCAGGGTGTCACCTGCCTCTGCCTGCCAATGTTCGGCAAAGACCGGATTAAGCGCGGCATAAAGCTCGCGGGCAATGTCGTATGAGACATTGAGGATCTCTTGTTCTTCAGCATGGGCGGGGCTGGTGAGGCCGGCAAACGCGATGGCTGCGGCTCCAAAGCTACGAAACAGAATGCGGGAAGAACGGAGAAACGCTGTAGAAGTGAAAGACATTTGAGACTCCGTTGCTGAGGAATTACTGCAGCATATCTGTCAGATTATTTCCTAACTGCAATGGGTTGGCGCGCATAGAAGTCTCTCATTCCAAAGTTCGTTCCAAGACAGAAACGGCTGTTCTGCATTTCTTGCAGAACAAAAACGCCGCATCGATACGAGGGCGCAGGTCTTGCATCACGGTCTGAGCATCCTCCCTGCAACTGAGCTGTGTTTGTGCACAAATTCTGCACGAAAGCCCCCTGAAACTTGCGAGCCCCGCACCACAAAGCTGCAAGTGCGTCGGTCATCTGTCTGTCAAACAACGCTGCATATCGGAGACAGGACATGAGGCAGGATTTGATTATTCACGGGGTGCCCGACCGCATTCGGCTGGATGGGTGGTGGCTGGACATGACGACCGAGCCGACATCGCCTGCTCAGCCTCGACCTGCAAAACGCACCTCGCTGATTGCATCCTTGCGAATGCGCCATACTGTACCGCTTCTTGCGGCGCTGGTGGTGCTGGCTGATTGGTTGTTTTGGAACCAGCCCGTGGGGATCTCATTTGCGGTCTTTGCACTGGTTCTCTCGGTCGCAATACTGGCCGCAAAACCCCAAAAGCCAACTGTCAAAGAATGGGCCATCGTGACGGCCTTTGCCGTTTTCAGCAATTTGCCAGCCGCGATCGAGCTGCAGTTTCTATCAGTAGTGTTTAGTCTTGTGGGCGTGATCGCCGTTGCCGCCTGGGCCTTTGCGGCGAACACATTGAACGAAGCGCTCGTGCTGCGGCTGATGCTGCGCCTCCCGACAGTGGGGGCGACGCTATTGATGCGCGACGCCATACACAACATGCCCGCAACCGGCTACAAAACAAAGGTGCGGCACCAAGCGGCCGCACTGTTGCTACCACTGGTCATGGGCGCAGTGTTTCTGAGCCTGTTGGCAAGCGCCAATCCCGTGCTGGAGGAGTTTCTGGCAGAAATTGATCTGGCCCGTCTTTTTGAGGCTCAGTTCTGGTTCCGCTTCCTGTTTTGGGGCGTGGTTGCCTCGTTATTGTGGCCCTACCTCAATCTGAGTGAGCGGTGGATGGGCACGAGGGCGCGCCAGTTCTTTGTTCAAAAAGCAGGCCCGACCCGGATCGCATTTTTCATTAATCCAGTGTCGGTTCGTAATTCTCTGTGGCTGTTTAACATACTCTTTTTAATGCAAACTTTTCTGGATATCAGTATTTTGACAGGTGGCGTGTCCCTGCCTGAGGGGATGAATTATGCATCCTATGCCCACCGCGGATCATACCCGCTGGTCGCCACTGCACTTCTTGCCGGTCTTTTTACACTGATCACCCGCAGTATGATCGGTTCTGACAAAACGCTACGATTTCTGGTCTATCTGTGGCTTGGCCAAAACATGTTTCTGGTGGCAACAGCTGCCGTCCGGTTGCAGCACTATGTCGATGCTTACGCACTGACTTATCTACGGGTTGCAGCGTTCATCTGGATGGCGTTGGTTCTTACCGGGCTGTTGCTGACGGTTTGGCAGGTGCATCGTGGCCTGAGCACTGCATGGCTGCTACGCCGCTGTTTTTTGGCATTGGTTGCCACCCTCTATGTTTGCGGGTTGGTGAATTTTGCGGAGATCATCGCCAAATACAACCTCACTCACGGCAGCGCTCTTGCGGAACCGGATAGCTACTATATCTGCAGCCTCGGCACCGGCGCCTATCGCGCCATTCTCGAGTTCGAAGCTCGGACGGGCCAAGATCTGTGCAATCGGATGATAGAACTTGATCTCACCCGAACTGAGATCCGCAATTGGCGTGAATGGGGCTATCGAAAGTGGCAAATCCAAGCCTATTATCGGCAGCAGAATTGAAGGACCCGTTTTGATGCCCGCACGCATTCTTGTTGTAGACGATGACCCCGATATCCTCGAGGTGACCGGGTTCGCGGTTGAAAAGGCTGGTTTTGAAACCCTCTTTGCCAGTGATGGTCTGGCCGCAATCAACGCTCAGCAACAGGAAGATCCAGACCTCATCGTGCTGGATATCGGCCTCCCTGAAATGGATGGATTGGAGGTGTGTCGGGAAATCCGCAAAATCTCCGAAGTACCCATCCTCTTTCTCACCGCGCGGGACGAAGAGATCGACAGAATCCTCGGGTTGGAACTCGGGGCCGATGATTACCTCACCAAACCCTTCTCCCCCCGTGAGTTGGTGGCCCGGATAAAGGCTATCTTAAAACGCAGCGTGTCCGCCCCAAAGCCATCAGACGCCGCAGTGATCCACGGCGCATTACATCTGGATGCGGAGCGGCACCAATGCACTTTCAATGACACTTCGGTATCTTTGACGGGATCGGAGTTTCGGCTGCTGGCGACGCTGATGATCCGCCCTGACCATGTCTTGACCAGAGCGCAATTGGTGGACGCACTTTATGGCTATAACATTCACGTCTCTGACCGAACCATAGACAGCCATATCCGCAACATACGTGCCAAGCTGTCTCAGGCGGGATGCGTCGAAGGGATTGTAACCGTTCATGGTGTCGGACTTCGGATGGGCTCATGCAAGCCAAGCTAAACCGGAAATGGCGGCCCCGGTTGTGGACGGTCGTACTGCTGGTCTTGGGCATTGTCCTGTGCCTGCCCATTGCCGGGCTCATTCTGTTTCGGTTTTACGACAATCAACTGGTTCAACAAACCGAAGAGAGTCTGCTGACGCAGGCCGCTGTCATGTCTGCCACCTATGCGGAGCTTTACGCGGATGCTGCAGGCTTAGAGCCGCCGAATTGGGGGGCTGTATCGCTGGACAATGCGGTTTTTCCATCGTTGTCGATCAACAGCGCTACGGTTTTGCCTCCGCGCCCGGATGCCACACAAATGAAATCGTCGACTGACGCTGTCTACCAGAGCGTCGCAACACAGCTGACGCGCATTGCCAATGCGGCACAGGCTCGGACACTGGCAGGCTACCGGTTTCTTGATCCCGACGGCAATGTGATTGCCGGCACCGCCGAAATTGGACAAGCACTGGGGCATGTGAATGAAGTCAGCGCAGCCCTTGCGGGCAAAACAGTTTCGGTCGCGCGAACCCGCGTCCGCGCCGACAGCCCACCCGCACTTTACACACTCAGTCGCGGTGCCAGAGTGCGCGTTTTTGTGGCAATGCCTGTCATGGTGGATGAGACGCTGATCGGAGCGGTCTATGTGAGCCGCACTCCAAGCCATATTTTCCGCTTTCTCTACAGTGAACGCGTCAACCTCATGAAAGCCGCCGCTTTTGTGGCTCTGTCCGCGGTACTCATCGGGTATGTGTTCTGGCGTTTCATCACCCGTCCCATCCGCCTTCTGATCCAACGCAGTCACATGGCAGGTCATGGCGACAAAGCCTGGGAGCCGCCGGAGCAACTGGGGACGCGCGAAATCGAAGATCTGAGTCACAGCTTCAAGTCGCTCACGCAGCGCCTTCAGAGTAAACAAGACGCGCTGAAGACCTACACAGCACATGTGACTCATGAGCTGAAATCACCGCTTACCGCACTGAAAGGTGCAGCTGAGCTGCTGAGAGATGACGATCTGACCCCGCCGCAGAGGCATCGACTCCTCGATACCGTCGACAAAGGTGGCAAACGCATGGAAGATCTGCTGGCAAACATGCGTGCGTTTAGTCTTGCTGACCAGCAGGCCAACTCTGGGACCTGCTGCCTGAAGAGCATTTATACGCAGATCACGCAGAACTTTCCGCGTCTGACCATACATGTTGAAAATGACGATCTGCAATTGCCAGCGGAAGCGAATACACTCACGATCATCCTCACTCATCTTTTGGAAAACACTCAACAACATGACGCGAAGAACGTCGTTCTCACGGCGCAGCACTCTGGAGACGGAAAGTCGCTGCGCATCGCGGACGACGGCCTCGGTATCAGTGCGGGGAATGTGGATAAAATTCTGCAACCCTTCTTTACCACTCGGCGCGACAGCGGAGGAACGGGAATGGGTCTCAATATTGTAAAAGCCACTGTCGAGGCTATCGGCGGAGAACTCGCCGTTGTCGCCAGCTCAAACGGCGCATGTTTCGAGATCAAATTCGCGTAACGCAAGATGTGCTGGGGCGCGAGCAGCCCCACCCTATAAGACCTCATCACGGTCTATAATTGCGTTCGCGAAATGACGTCCAATCGGCAACATCATCGGCCGTTGCGACACCGGATCTTCGACAATAGTGCAAGATAGACCAAAGACGCGTTGGACCATGGTGGAGGTCAGTACCTCTTTAGGCGGCCCCATCACGTCGATTTTTCCAGCAACCAATGCGGCCAACTGATCACTGTATCGTGCCGCAAGGTTCAGATCGTGCAACACCATCACAATGGTGGTCCCGCGTTTGCGGTTCAGATCGACAAGGAGGTCCAGCACCTCAATCTGATGATTGATATCTAGGTAGGTGGTGGGTTCATCCAGCAGTAATATGCCGGTCTCCTGTGCCAGCGCCATGGCGATCCAGACCTTCTGCCTCTGGCCACCTGAGAGTTCATCAACATCACGATCTGCCAGATCCGCGACACCAGTTGCCTCCAACGCATGTGCGACCGCCAAGTCATCATCGGCTGACCACCGCGCCCAAAGACCCTGATGAGGATGTCTCCCACGCCCAACCAAGTCCAGTACTGAGATACCATCGGGAGCGATTGGAGCCTGAGGTAGCAGTCCGAGCTCGCGGGCCAGTTCCTTGGGTGGCATGCGATGAATTGAGGCCCCATCCAATAGCACTTGGCCCGTTGTGGGGCGCAGCAAGCGAGACAATGCACGCAGGAGCGTCGACTTGCCACACGCGTTGGCACCGACGATCGCCGTTATCTTGCCCGACGGCACATCGAAATCCACCCCGCGCAACACAGAACGCTCGCCGTACTGAGCGTCCAAGCCGGACGCTTTCAGAGGTTTTTGACAGAACCTGTTGTTCAAGCGATGCCCCCTTTGCGATGCATACGGACCAGAAGATAAAGCAGATACGGCGCTCCAAGAACGCCCGTCATAATACCGACGGGATAGCGCGCAGGCAGCAAATGCTGACCAGCAAAATCTGCCAGCAAGACCAGCACAGCCCCAGACAAGGCCGAAATGAGCAGTAGTGGTCCACCCATTCTTGCGACACGCGACGCGATGGGGCGGGCAAGAAATGCAACAAAAGCAATAGGCCCACACACAGCAGTGGCGACTGCGATTGCCCCAACAGCCGATAGCACCACCAGAAGACGCGTGCGTGCTACCGGGACGCCAATCGCGGACGCGGTATCATCGCCCATCTGCAATGCACTAAGGGCGCGACTATGAGAGAGTAATATGGCGGCACAAAACACCAGCGTGAGCGCAACAGGTGCTGCCTGTGCAAGTGTTGCGCCATTCAACGTCCCGGTTAGCCAACGCAAAGCTTCCTCCAACCGCCAAGCTGGCGCTTTGGACAGCGAATAGGCGGTCACACTTTGCAGCATTGCGGCGGTACCAATACCGATCAGTATCAACCTGCCACCTGCGACCCCGTCACGCCACGCCAGCAGATAGATCAAAAGAGCGACCACAAGCGCCGAAACCACTGCCGCAATCGACACCGATAGGCCAGTCGCGCCCCAGAATACGATTGTAAATACGGCCGCCGCACCCGCTCCAGCGGAAATGCCGATGATATCCGGGCTGGCCAATGGGTTGCGTAACAAAACCTGAAATGCAGCACCGGAAAGACCAAAACTGGCTCCGGCGAGGCAGGCCAGAACTGCGCGGGGAAGGCGCAGTTCGCGAACCGTAAAGCTCACGCCTGCGATTTCTTCTCCTAGAATGGCGCGAAACGCCTCTGTTGGCGCAGTCATAGACTGGCCGACCAGCAGAGTAGTGATCACACCTACAATCAAGAGCGTTATAAAAACGATGCAACACCGGTAGAGCGAACGGCGCTGTCGATTGCGTTGGTCACGGATGATCTGAACAAGTGCCGGAGGGGATGCGCTTTCAGTCACAACTCACGGATCCTTTTTCGCCGAACAATCGCGATAAATACCGGTGCCCCTAAAAAAGCCGTGACAACCCCCGCCTCCAACTCTGCAGGACGGGCCAGAAGCCGTCCCAGCACATCAGCACATAACAATAACACCGCCCCACTTAGGGCGCTGAGCGGGAGAAGCAGCCTATGATCTACACCGACGATGAGGCGGCACGCATGTGGAACCACAAGACCAACAAATCCAATGGGTCCACAAATCGCGGTCGCTGCCGCCGCCAAAAGAACCGCCCCCAGTGCTGCAATAACGCGCAAGCGCGCCACTCGGGCCCCAAGCATCGTTGCCACCTCATCCCCAAGCGCCAACATATTAAGACCTTTTGCGCTCACGAGGGCGAGCAAAAGCCCTGCGCAGAGGAATGGCAGCATCGGCCGGATTGCCTCAAATGTTGCACCACCGACACCCCCGATCTGCCAGAGCTGGATACCACCCGCGATGTCGCCACGTGGCAAAATGATTGCCAACGTCAGCGAAGCCAGCGCGACGGAGGTTGCCGCCCCAGCCAGTGCGAGTTTCAATGGTGTGGCACCCCCTCGCCCAAGACTGCCAACCGCATAAACAAACGTTGCTGCAAGAGCAGCACCTGCGCTCGCCGCCCAGAGGAAACCGGTCATAGATTGCAGATTGAACCATGCCACGGCGACAACCACAGCCATGGCTGCCCCTGCATTCACTCCAAGGATACCTGGGTCAGCCAGCGGATTGCGCGTCAGCCCCTGCATTACCGCACCAGACAATCCAAGCGCTGCGCCCGCCAATGCAGCAAGCACAGTGCGTGGCAGGCGCATCTGCACGACGGCCTGCCCCAAAGTTTCGTTTGATCCAGACACCCCGCCAACGACATCAGCCCAGCTGACATCTCGCGCACCAAACAGAAGTGACAGCATTACGGCCAGAACAAGCAGGACCATCAGGAGAGGTAGGGCGACCCCGCCGTTCAGTCGCGTACGTTGCTTGGCTGATGGCTGCTGTTGATTGAGAGCGCCTTGGGCGGAGGTCATTTTACGTTCCGGGCCGCCTGCGCAAGACGCGCGACATAAGTCTCAAGGACCCAGTCAATAGCCAGAGGTGTCGGGTTGGCGCCGGTGCCCATCGGGTCATTGGCCATCAGCACCAATGCGTCATTTGCGATTACCGGCATCCGGGCTGTTAGAGGGTTGCTGCGCAGGCTGTCCAAAAGCTCCTGATCGCCATAGGTCACCGCGATGTCGACATCGGTAAAGGTGTCGATGCGCTCCACACTGATTTCACCCGAATAGCGCCCAGCCTCGGTCGCATCCCGCACACTTTGTGGGGACGTCATACCGAGATCTTCGAAAAACTGGACACGCAGGTCATTGGCAGAATAGAATCGAATTACGCTCAGGTCGCGCGCTCTGAGATGGGTAATGAACATCGCTCGCAGGCCAGCAATCTCCGGGTGTTTGGCTGTCACACTCGCGATTTTCTGTTCGATCTCTGCAATCAGCGCCTCGCCTTCTTGGGCTTGTCCCATCGCAGTAGAGTTCAACCGTATCACTTCACGCCAACTCGTCGCCCATGGTCCCACAGTATATGCAACAACAGGCGCGATCTTACTCAAGGTGTCGTAATCCGACTGGCTCATTCCTGAGTACGCGGCAAGGATCAGATCAGGTTCTGTGGCTGCGACCGCCTCAAAATCTATCCCATCTCCCTCGTCAAAAAGCGCGGGCATTTCTGCCCCCAGTTCTGCAAGCCGCGCCTCGACCCATGGAAAGACACCATTGGCGTCATCATCGCCAAAACCTACCTTTGCAAAGCCGACAGGAACGACACCAAGCGCCAGCGGAACTTCGTGGTTACTCCACCCGATTGCTGCGATGCGCGTGGGCTTCTGGTTAACCACCGTGGTGCCCAACGCATGTTCGATCATAACAGGAAATGGCTGCTCATCGCCTTTGGCATGCGCAGCTGTTAGCCACAATGCCGCAACTGCAAAGCAGACCAGCGAGCAGATAGAACGGGCATATTCCCTATAACTGCGCAGCAGTGCCGGCATCATCACTCTCCTCTCAAATGGTAACTCTCGTTGGTCGCATCGACTTTCACGATGTCAGAAACCGGTCAACCAAACCGACGAGAAAAGGCGTGCTTTTTCTTCGTTGCAACGCAACTAACCAGAGAAACTGACCAAAAAAGTCGAATTCTACAATACGCGATCCTCAGCGGTGTTTAGGGAGCAGCGCGAACACGCGCATAGATCACGCTACGCAACGCCTTCCTTTGGGTGCACGCCGCCATTTCAACCCTGCGCACTGGTTCGTGCCGTCAATGTCCGAATGTCGGCCAGGCAGCACCACAAACAGAACAACAACAAATGAGTACCCAAGGATGACAAAGCACATGCGCAATACCAGCCGCCTGCGTATGCGGACCATGATGGCAGGATGCACCGCTTTGATTGCTGTTCCCTCACTTGCATTTGCTCAGGCAGAGCAAACTCCAGTCGTGTTGGACGAAATCAAGGTGCAGGCCGAAGATGATGCCCAGACCTTAGTGGCCAATGAAGTCACATCCGGCTCTGGTCTAGCCACAGACGTACTGGATACCGCCGCAACGGTATCCGTGGTCACGTCCCGGGAAATCCAACAGCGCGGGGCACAGAACATTGAGCAAGTCCTGAACTATACTGCTGCGGTGGTGACGGACTACTATGGTGCGGACAGCCGATTTGACTACTTCCGAATTCGTGGTTTCGACTCATACACTTACCGCGACGGGTTACGGGTAGGCGCGCCCTTCGGCGGGCTACGTGAAGAGCCCTACGCTTTTGAACGGGTCGAAGTTGTAAAGGGTGGAAACTCGACCACCTTCGGCATTTCAGATCCCGGTGGATCCGTGAATTTTGTCACCAAGACACCCAAGCAAGGCCAGCATGGCGAAGCCTATGTTTCTGTTGGTAGCCACAACAAAAAAGAGGTCGGGTTCGATTTTGGTGACGACCTGAACGAAGAGGGCACGTTGGCCTACCGTCTGGTTGGCCTGGCCCGCGATGCGGATGCAGAGTGGGACTTCTCGCGCGATGACGAAACATACCTCGCTGCGAGCATTGCGTGGCGTCCGACCGCAATGACAAGCTTGGTCTTTGCTTTGGACAACCTGAACCGTGATGGCGTTCCCGGTGGCGGCGGACACCCTCAAGGTACCGATTATGACAGCGGTAGGTATTTTGGCGAGCCCAGCTTCAACTATCGCGGCGTAGATCGCACCACCGCATCGTTGATGTTTGATCACGAGTTCGACAATGGCCTGCAACTCGGCGTCTCGGCACGTTATACAGACAGCGCCTCGGACTATGGCTACATTTATCTGGATGACCGTGCGAATCCCGGTGGGCCAGACATTGATCGCGCTCTATTCGCAAACGACTCCTCCGGAGAGGATCTCGTTCTGAACGCAAACCTGCAATATGATGCAACCTTTGGCACCGTCAAAAGCCGGACTCTTGTCGGAGTTGAGTATTCAGATAGCACCGACTTCAGCACGTCTTGGTGGAGTCCGGTAAATCCCTATAACGAAGCCACCTTTACCTATGGCGCAGGAACTTACAGCCTTGATGGCTTGGCACCCTATCGTGCTCAGCGAACCGACCAGAGCACAAGAAGCCTGTATTTGCAGGAAGAACTCACCTTTGATGATCGGTTGATTGCAAATCTTGGTCTCCGTTATGACAAGGGCAAGACCACCCAAACCAATATGCAGACCGGCGCTGTGAGCCGTGGCGAATACAGCGAAACCACGGTGCGCGCGGGGCTGGTGTATAAAATCACTCCGGACCTTTCGGTATACGGCAGCTATTCGGAATCCGTTGTCCCGGCCAGTCTGACAGTGGAGCCAGAGCGTGGCGATCAATACGAGATCGGTATCAAATATCGCCCGGCTGGTGGGCGAGCGCTGCTAAGCGCGTCGATCTATGACCTGACCAAGTTCAACATGACTGTCACCAATCCAAACACCATGCTGGAAGAAACGATTGGTGAATCCAATGTCCGCGGCATTGATCTCGAAGCAAAGGTCGATCTCTACCGGAACTTCTCCGTCATTGCGGCCTACTCGCACATGGACTCCGAAATTGTTGAGAATGGCACTGGCGGAAACGAAGGCAACGCGCTGCAGTTTGTACCTGATAGCATTGGCTCCCTCTGGGTGAACTATACTGTCCCGGGACAGGGCAGCCGCGGTGACATGATCTTTGGTCTGGGCGCGCGCTACACAGGTGCAATGTGGTTCGACAATGCCAATACTCGTCAAGGTGAGTCATTCACCGTGATGGATGCGTCATTCTCTTATGACATTCGCGAGAACACCAATCTGCGTGTCAATGTTACCAACCTGTTTGATGAAAAGCACATCTCAGGCGGCATCGGTGCGAACTGGTATTCCCCTGCCCGCACAATCAGCGCCACGCTGACGCGCACCTGGTAAGGTCATGATCTTGGATCCGACCCCTTGCATGTGGGGTCGGATCACTCTTCAAGGCGGTACAGCACCAACCGTCGCCAACTCGCCGGGGTGTGCCCCACAACATCGCGAAATACCTTTGTGAAGTGGGACTGATCTGAAAAACCAAGTCGGGCAGCGACTTCCGCAACACTCAGATCGGACTCTCGAAGCAACATCTGTGCATTGCCGATACGGCGATCTTTTTGCCAACGCACCGGTGTCATCCCTGTGGTGCTTTTGAAAACATGCGAGAACCAGCTTTCTGACAGTCCAACAAGCTGCGCCATTTCTGCAATCGACATGCGTTGTCCGCCGCGTTGGTCAAAGCCTCTCTCAAGTTTTCGCATTTGATGACCCGTCAGGCGTCCGCTTCGGCGCTTTTGCATCGGAAACGCAGGGGCCAATGCTGCCATCACCATCGCACCAGCAAGACTCTCAAAATACAAATCATCATGCGCGGGTTCGGAGATTTCCTCCATCAGGAGATGCGCCAGTGCTTCAACCTGAGCAGAGCCTTCAGTCCCGATGGTCCGGCCAAAGATGTCGTCAACCGCATGCTCTCCCAGTGAGGACGTTAAAAACTGCCGCAACCACGCGGCGTCAAAATGCAAATCAAGATGCATAAACTCACTGCCCGCATCAAAGTAACTGCTGATGGGTACCCCCGCAGGTACAAACAGTACCATCGGCAGCGGAAAACCGTGACGCGCGGAGATCTCATAACCTTCGCTGATACGAACGAAGGACATATCGTCCAGAAACACCATCAACCTAGGAACATCGGACCAGTAAGACCCATTCGCACCGGGTTGCCCCTTCGCACGCCAGTGGATTCCAAGCATCCGAGCACAACATCGCCAGCGCGGAGGGACCGTTTTTTCTATTCCCTCGGTTCTGCCTTCAAAATTCTGCAGCAATCCCATTCAGCCATCTCCATGCTTTGTCCGGACTGCCTGATGGCTGAGCGATGTGGTCAGTGCACGGTTTCAGCAACTGCGGAGACCAATGTGAGACACTGAGGGCGGGCTTTCAGGTAGATATTTCCACTGTAATTAGAGCCCCAGGACAAAGCTGTCTATCGTTGAAATCAGACCCAAGTCCCAGTGTTTTCAGCGGAGTGACTTGTTTCATCCGCGCCGGCCCCTTCTTTACTGACCTGCCTGTGAAGCGGCATGCAATACTGACCCACTTAGGTCATGTTGACAAATG
>NZ_LNWY01000037.1 GCF_001681715.1 Tritonibacter mobilis
CTTTTGTCAACACGTCCTAATGACCGACACAAATTTGAATTTCAGAGATATATTCATTGCATACCCCTAACCGGAAGGAATGGAACATCTGCCTTTAGCTTGTTGGAGGCTTTGGATATCTACATCGGTAGACATTCCGGGTTTTTGGGGGATTAAGTTTCCAGAATGGATGCAATGCATTTTATTTGAATTTTTGAAATCTATGTTGGTTTTGGGCTGGTTGAGGTTATGGATATGCGGGGGCGTGAAAAAAACAATAATTCAAAATTGGGATTTATTAACCTCATTTGCACACATGTTGTGCCAGAAGTTAATCTTGGCCCTTAATGTTGATTTCTCATATCGATTATATAGATGAATCATTTATTAAGTTAAGAGGTTGCATTCTGACTACACGTTATGCGTGTTTTTTGCGCTGAGTTAATTATCATTTTGTTTACCACTTTCTCAAACCCTAGACTGTGCGACTACACACTTGGGGACAGAAATATGTGTGCAAAAACAGCTTCTAAAACCTTAAAGAACTGCTTCAAGAGCTTGTTCGATTGGAGGCCGAAGGCGGCGTCATGCGTGAAGAGCGGATGTCGAACTTATCGCTTAAGTGATCGCCAAAAACTGCGAGCACTTCGTGGCGCAACACGACCCATTGCAGCCGCCTATGTTTCTCATAAGTCTGCAATTTTGGATTATGAAGCAGTTCTGTCTTACGCTCTCCTGTACGCATCAGAGCAACTTACAGACCTGCAGACGCAGAGTAAGTTTTCAGGTGAAACATGCCGAACGGAACGGCAGAAAGTCCTTCACGCTCTGCTTGAGGTTTCCCTCTACTTGGGGAATGCGCAAGGGGACCAAACCTAATTTCAGCCAAGGCCAAATGAAATGTTCAAATTTTACTCTGGTTGTGGAGTAATCGGCCTCTCTCGCTTTGAAGATGGCCGGGATCTTCCTGAGCGCTTTAGAAACGAGAGTCGTGAGTTCAATGGTTCGGGGTGTTGGTCTGGGGAAGAGTGGCTCGCTAAGATGCTCACCCAACTTGTTGAGGAAGAGAATCTGAATCTTGAACAACTCTTGTCGCACTTGGCAACGATGGGTGTGACAGACCTAGGGCAGCCTTGAATAGGTCATTTCGTCTATCCCAGTAATGCAAAAGCCAACAAGGGTAGTAGACCTAAAGCGACGGCGGCGATTCCCATTCCTCCATCATCATCTTCGAACTCTTCATCAGGCTCAGGTGTCGGATCATCAACAGGAGGTCCGTCACCTGGAGGGAGCATCAAGGATTCTATGAGTGCTTCAGCGTCATACACTCCATCAATCTCACCGACTTCATCCTCGACTATTTCCACAGCCTCCCAATACACCTCCATTTCCTCACTCCACGTGGGTTGGGAGATCACCACACGCATGACTTCAAGGCTGTCGAGGTCGGCATGCAAAATACCATCACTGAATATTTCGTTCTCGATCTCTGTAGAGGATGCCTCTTCGACAATCGCATTGGCATGTCTACTTCCTGGTAGATCTCCCTCTTCAACACCTAGGTATGTCACCGAAATATTCTCGCCACCGCTGAGTATGCCGGAAAGATCAAAGTCGTTAGATGTTACATCCTCTGATTTGGAGGTGAGGAAGAGCACTAGTTCATCTTGGCTGCCGAATGCATGAACATCGATGGTGGGGCTAGCGTACTCTGTCTCAGAACTTTCCGAGCCTACCAGGTCTATTGATCTATTTCCGGGTAAGCTCTCCTCCATGAGACGGAACATTTCACCGCCGACAGTGAGTTCGTCGTGCTCGAATCCTGAACTCAAGGCGTTTCGAGTGTTTTGCAGCAGAGGCCAAGCATGAGCGGTATCTACACCGTGCTCCGGAAACTGCTCCATAATCTCCAACATCTCATGAGCTTGCCTCAAACCGTAGTCGTAATCGGGATCAAGAGATGATGTAGACTTCAAATTCCATTCAGTGACATAGGTTTCGAGTTCTTCGTTCCTTTCGAGCCAGGAACTTTCGACCATCTTCGTCGAAAAGTCGCGCATGCCAGGGTTGAGCTCACCTCGTGTATAGACGTGAGCGGAAACCCCATCGATTCTCTCAATTTCTTCGTCGTCGTACTCATTCATGATGAGTGCGTTGTTAATTTTTGACCAATTTATTTCGCCACTAGAAAAAGTGAATCCTTCGCTAAAGTCTTGGCTATATTCTTCAGATAACGCACCCAAGATCGCATCGGGTGAGTCTAAATCATCGTAGCTGCTGTCTAATCTGGCGAAATCAAAATTCGTGCCAGCTTGCACGACGATATCGATGTCTTTAGTGTCGAAGTCCAAAGCTTGGGAGTCTGCTAGTGCTTGGTCTACAATCGATGAAATTTCACTAGATAGACGTCCATACTCAACGGATGACATTTCACCCGCGCCCCAGTATTCGTTGCCAATTTCGAAGGCGGCAATCTCCCCATCTCCATGAACCCCTCGGACCACATCGGTCACAAAATCATAGAGTTCATCACGGTCTAGATCAGCATAGCGATCTCCATTTTCGTCCGTAGTTTCAGATAGGTAGTTCTGTGTTGGGATGACTATGGTTGTTGATATGCCAAGGTCTCCAGCAGTGGTAAGCCAGTCGTTTAATGGGACTAAGTCCACTTGGTCACCGGTCTTAGGGTCTATACCAGATGAATTGTTGGGGTTTGAGATATCGAAAAATTCTTCTGTAACCGATCCTCCAGGGAATCGTACTGTTTCCACGCCTAGTTCTTGGATCAAATCTTGGTATGATCCGTCGCCATCCAAGGTGTCTCTATGGAAAAGGAAATTCCCGCCGAATTGATCTTGAGTGAAGTGAGATCGAAACTCTGGGTTGGCATTGATCGCAGTTGGCATCACAGTTCTCCGGATGTGGGCATTGATAAGCCTGCGCTGAAATTACCAATAAAACGGAAACGATTTAATTTGATTGAACTTATATTCGTTCTAACAAGTTAACAAATTTGATTTTGTGACTTTTGTGACTTTTTGAGGCTCTATTGCGTAAATCCCGTGAATCCAGCGTGGTAGTTGGGATGCATGAGCAGACCTACGCCTCCGACTTACAGGCCTAGGACGTGTTGACAAA
>NZ_LNWY01000038.1 GCF_001681715.1 Tritonibacter mobilis
ATATCGGCGGCCTTCCACAGCCCGGCGGCGGTCTTGATCACCTCCACCCCGGCCTCGGCATAGGCCGCATCGGTAAACCCCGCAGCCTCACCCGCTCCAGACTCAATACAGCACTCAAACCCCAGCTTCTGAAGATCAAGCGCCGACAATGGCGTCATCGCTACTCGCGACTCGCCCGTCGCCAACTCTCGCGGCGTTCCTATTCGCACTTTGATGTCCTCCCTTAGCGTGACAGCCCTCCTCCCAAAGGATCGTCACGAGCAAGAGGGAGTATTTGATTGTTTTACTTAGTAGTCAATAAATTTCATAAGTTCATTTTTATACCGTTATTATTCATATGGTTATATATATTATTGGCACATTTAGGTTTCATTTTTTGAGCTACAGCTAAAAAAATATTTGACAGCTGCCACCCTGACCCACAATCCTTGAGGCAGGGAGGACACCATGAATACCCAATCGCTCAGCACAGGCACGGCCTGGGCGGAGGCGGGAGATCTGCGCGCTTTGATGAGCCGCGCGGCCCAAATCCGTGATGCCCAATGGGGCCGGACGATCACCTATTCGCGCAAGGCATTCGTGCCTCTGACCAACATGTGTCGCGACACCTGCGGCTATTGCACCTTCGTCAAACACCCGGACTCGCCCGAGGCCAATATCATGACGCCGGAGGAGGTTCTGGCGACCGCGCAAAAGGGCGAACAGGAGGGCTGCAAAGAGCTGCTGTTCAGCCTCGGGGAAAAGCCGGAACTGCGCTATGCCAAGGCCCGCGCGGGGCTGGAACGGCTTGGCTACAGCCGCCTCACCGACTACCTGCGCGACATGTGCGAGCTGGTGCTGGAGGAGACCACGCTCCTGCCGCATGTGAATGCGGGCACCCTGACCGACGATGAAATCGACGTGTTGCGCCCGGTCGCGGCCTCCATGGGGATGATGCTGGAAACCGTCAGCCGTCGCCTGACCCGCCGGGGCCATCCGCATTTTGCCTGCCCCGATAAGGTGCCGGTCCAGCGCCTGCGCACGCTGGAACGCGCAGGCGAGAAACAGGTGCCCTTCACCACCGGTCTGTTGATCGGAATTGGCGAAAGCTATGCCGAGCGCATTGAGGCGCTGCACGCGATCAACGCGGCCCATGCCCGCCACGGTCACATCCAAGAAGTGATCATCCAGAATTTTCAGCGCAAACCCGATATCGAGATGGCGCAGCACCCGGAGCCCACACTTGAGGACATGCTGCGCACCATTGCAGCGGCGCGGATCATCCTGTCACCGGACATCAGCCTGCAAGCGCCTCCCAATCTCAGCGCGCGTCACATCGCCTATCTTGAGGCGGGCATCAACGATTGGGGCGGCATTTCGCCGGTCACCATCGACTTTATCAATCCACAACATGAATGGCCGGAAATCCGGTCGCTGGATCGGTCCTGCACGGAGGCCGGGTTTGAGCTGCGCGAACGGCTGACCGTCTATCCCCGCTACCTGACCACAGAGACCGATTTCATCAACCCCGCCGTTCTGCGCCGCGCCCATGGCATGGCCGGCACCAACGGGCTGGCCCGCGAACAACGGCATATGGGAGAGACCGCATGACCATCCGGCAAACCATTGAATCCCCGACAGCAGCAGTACACGCCCTGACCGATGGCGCCTCCGCCCCGATCCGGCAGATCCTCGACAAGGCCCTGAGCGGCGGCGAAGTCAGCGAAGCTGAAGGCGTGAGCCTCTTTAAAACCAGCGGTGCAGATGCGGAAGCCGTGTATCGCACCGCAAATGAGCTGCGTCGACGCACCAACGGCGATCACGTTTCCTTTGTGGTCAATCGCAATATCAACTTCACCAATATCTGCTACATGGGCTGCCGGTTCTGCGGCTTTGCCAAGCGCAGCGAGGATGCGGGGGCCGAATGGCTCTCACCCGAACAGGTGGTAGAGCGCGCGCAAGAAGCCTGGGATCGTGGCGGCACCGAGGTCTGCATTCAGGGCGGTCTGCACCCCAAATTGGAAGGCACCTATTACCGCGACATCGTGCGCGCCATTAAGGCGGCGCTGCCGGACATGCATATTCACGCCTTCTCCCCCTTCGAGATCTGGTATGGCGCGTCCAAGACCAAGATGTCCTATCACGACTTCCTCGCGGACCTGAAGGACGCGGGCCTTGGCTCTATGCCAGGCACTGCGGCCGAAATCCTCGACACCGAAGTGCGCCTGCAACTGACCAAGAACAAGCTCAGCGCCGAGAAATGGGTGGAGATCATCCGCGCCGCGCATGAGGTCGGCATCCCCACCACGGCAACGATCATGTACGGCCATATTGACGCGCCCGAACATTGGGCTGCGCATATCCGCCTGCTGCGCGACATCCAGAAAGACACCGGCGGCTTTACCGAACTGGTGCCGCTGTCCTTTGTCCATACCGAGTCGCCTCTGTGGTCGGAAAACCCCGACAAGGTCCGCCCCGGCCCCACCGCGCTGGAGGTCGATCTAATGCACGCGGTCTCGCGCATCATGTTGCATGGCTGGATCGACAATATTCAGGTCAGCTGGACCAAACTCGGCGCGGCCCGCGCCCAGCAGATGCTGGCGCGTGGCGTCAACGACCTTGGCGGCACCTTGATGAATGAGAGCATCTCGCGCGCGGCAGGCTCCGATCACGGGCAGGAAATCACCGCAAAGGAACTGGTCCAGATGATCCGCGCCGCTGGCCGGGTGCCGGTGCGCCGCAACACCATCTACGAGGTGCGCGACATCTATGACGATCACGACCCCGAAGATCTGGCCCCGTTGGTGGATCGTCGCGGGCGCAATCCGCTGGATTTCCTCCAGATGTTCCCAGAACGCAGCACCACGCTGGAGGCAGCGGAATGAGCGACACATCCCAGACAAAGGTCACACTCCTTGCGGGGGGCGTTGGCGGCGCAAAAATGGCCGAAGGGTTGGCCGCGCTACCGGATGTGGCGCTCAGCGTGATTGGCAATGTGGCGGATGACGACAGCTTTCACGGGCTGTGGGTCTCGCCCGATATCGATACGCTAACCTATAGCCTTGCCGATGTGATCGACCGCCAGCAGGGCTGGGGTGTCGCTGATGAGGGCCATCGGGCGCTAGAGACCCTGAAAACCCTCGGGGCAGACACCTGGATGTCGCTTGGGGATCGGGACTTTGGCCTGCATATCTATCGCACACAGCGCCGCCTGAAGGGGGACCGCCCCAGCGACATCACCCGCGACGTCGTCCGCGCCTTTGGCGTCAGTGCCGAGATACTGCTGCCCACGGATGACCAAGTGCAAACCCGCGTGCGGACCGACGCAGGCTGGCTCAGCTTTCAGGAGTATTTTGTCCGCGAACGCTGCGCGCCCGATGTGCGGGAGCTGTCCTTTGACGGCATCACGCAGGCAAAACCAACCCCAGAGGCACTGGCTGCGATCACCTCCGCCGATCTGATCGTCATTGCGCCGTCAAACCCGCTGGTCAGCATCGCACCGATCCTTAGCATTCCGGGCATTGGCGAAGCGGTCCAATCCGCCCGCGCGCCCAAGGTGGCGGTCAGCCCCTTTATCGCCGGCAAGGTCGTCAAAGGCCCCGCCGACAGAATGATGGCGGCCCTTGGCGAACGGGCAGACGCAGTGGGGGTAGCCCAGCGCTACCGCGATGTGGTGGACGCGCTGTTCATCGACCACGTCGATGCCGCCCTTGCACCAGAGATCCAAACCACCGGTCCAACGCCGATCTGCTCTGCGATCCTGATGCGCGATCTCAAAGATAAAACACGCACGGCGCGTGAAATCGTCGACTTCCATCATGACCATGCCCGCAAAGGAGCCGCCGCATGACGGCCCTCACGCAAAAGCGGCTGGTGGTCATTCCGATGAAAGACCCCTCTCGCGCCAAGACGCGGCTCGGCGCGGCGCTGGATGCCAACGGGCGCGCGGGCATCGCTCTGGCGCTGTTTCGGGCAACCCTCAATCACCTATCGGAGGCGCTTATGTTGCTGCCCCACGGCAGCGCCGACATCGCGGTGCTCACCTCCAGTCCGGAGATTTCTCGCATCGCTAGGCGCGCAGGTGTCGCCCTGATTGATGACGAAGGTCACGACGGCCTGTCTCAGTCACTGGAAGTGGCCGCCGCATGGGGGGCGCGCCAAGGCTACGACGCAATCTGCATCCTGCCCGGCGATCTCGCCGCGCCAAAAGCTTGCGATCTTGCCCGCTTGCTGAGCCACGACCTCGCGCAAGGGCGCGCCGTGTTTTGCCCATCGGCGGATCTGGGCACCAACGCGCTACTAGCCCCGCTGCCCTGCCCGTTTCGGTTTCAGTATGGTCCCAACTCCGTGGTGCATCACCGCCGCGCGGCAGAACGGGCCGGGCTTTGGCCCGTCATCCTGCCGCTGGAGAGCCTGCGGATCGATGTCGACACCGTTGAGGACCTCGGCCACCTGCTCGCCCGCAACCCGCAACTCCTTGCGCAGGAGGCCACCCTATGAGCCTGAGCGTCACCCTCACCGCCCTGCCCGGCGTGCCCGACATTCAAGACGGCGACAATCTCTCGGCCATATTCGCCGACTGCCTGAGCAAAGCCGATCTTGCCTTGCGGGATGGCGACATTCTCTGCGTGGCGCAGAAGGTCTTTTCCAAGGCCGAGGGCTGCATCATTCCGCTTGCCAGCGTGACGCCCTCGCCCGAGGCCCTTCGGTATGGCGAAGAGCTGAACAAAGACCCCCGTAAGGTCGAGGTGGTCCTGCGCGAAAGCGCCCGCGTCGTGCGTTCGTTCAAACGCCCTGACCAGAACGAAGGGACGATGATCTGCGAACACCGGCTTGGGTTCATTTCGGCCAATGCGGCGGTGGATCAGTCCAATTTCGGCGAAGAAGACGCTGCCATGGTGCTGCCCAAAGACCCGGACGCAAGCTGCGCGAGGCTGCGACGTGATCTGGCGGAGCGCTTTGATGCCCGTATCGGCGTGGTGATGACCGACACTTTCGGCAGGCCATGGCGGCTGGGTCAGGTCAATGTGGCGATCGGCCTTTCCAAGGTGCCCGCCACCATCCGCGAACAGGGTAATCTGGACGCATGGGGCCGCCCGCTGGAGGTCACAGAACCGGCATTTGCCGATGAAATCGCCGCCGCCACCGGCCTCGTGGTGCGCAAAAACGGGCGCACCCCGGCTGTGCTGTTGCGCGGGCTCGACTGGCAGCCCACCGACAGCCGTGGCGCCGACATACTCAGAAAAAAACAGGAGGATATGTTCAGATGAAGATCGCGATCATTGGCGGCACCGGGCCGCAAGGACAGGGTTTGGCACTGCGGTTTGCCCGCGCTGGGATTGAGGTCGCACTTGGCTCTCGCGACGCCGAGCGCAGTGCCGGGATCGCCGCCGAGCTGATGCAGAAACTGCCGGAAGGCTCTGCCGAAATCTCTGGCCTTGGCAATATTGAGGCCACGCAAGCCGCCGATCAGATGGTGATCTGCGCCGTGCCTTGGTCAGCCCATAACGCAACGCTCACGACGCTCAAACCGCACCTCGCGGACAAGATCCTTGTCGATATCGTGGTGCCATTGGCCGAGGGTGACCCGAAAAAGGTCGATATGCCGCCAGAAGGCTCTGCCACCGAGGCCGCGCAGGCCTTGCTTGGCGATGAGATCCCGGTGGTGGGCGCGTTGCACAATGTCTCCGCCACCACGCTCAACAACCTCGATTGGGACATCAACTGCGACATCCTGATCTGCGGCAACAGCCTGCCCGCCCGCAAACAGGTGATGGAGCTGGTCGGTGCGCTGGATGTGCAGACCTACAACGCAGGTGATGCACAATCTGCCCGCTGCATCGAGGCGATCACCCCGATCCTGATCCGTCAGAACATCTCAAAGGCGGTGCCCTTCACCCATGCGGGCATCCGCATCTGCGCCCCCGATCACTAAACCCACACAGCATAAAAACCTATTCCAACACGGAGGAAGACATGGAATTCGGAATTTGTTTCAAAGGCTTCGTTGAACCTGACCGCGCCCGCGCCCTTGTGCGCCAGGCCGAGAATGCAGGCTTCACCTATTGCTGGTTCTACGACAGCCACATCCTGTGGCGCGAAAGCTTCGTGGCGATGGCGATGTGCATGGAGCACACGGAAAACATGCGTTTTGGCCCGCTGGTCACCAACCCCAACTCGCGCGAATGGTCGGTTGCGGCCTCGCTGTTCGGCTCGCTCGCCAAACAGTCCGGCGGCCGCTTCGACATTGGCCTCGGGCGCGGCGACAGCGCCGTGCGCGTGATGGGCAAGAAGCCTTCTACCATCAAGCGGATGGAGGAGTTCACCCATGTGGTGAAATCCCTGATCCGCGGCGAAGAAGTGCAATACGGCGAATGCCCCGAGCCTGTGAAATTCCCCTGGGCCTACGGTTATGAGCTCCCGGTATGGATTGGCGCCTATGGCCCCAAGGCGCTGGCCTCGGCTGGCAAGGTGGGCGATGGCGTGGTGCTGCAGATCGCAGAACCCAAAATTGTCAAATGGCTGGCGGATCAGGCCAAGGCCGGCGGCGACGCCGAAGGCCGCGATATGTCGAACTACCGCGTCATGGCGGCCGCGCCTGCGCACACCGGCCCGATCGAGGAAGGCATCGAGAAGACCAAGTGGTTCCCTGCCATGGTCGGCAACCATGTCGCTGACATCGTGGAGAAATACGGCACCGACGGCGATCACGTGCCGACCAGCCTGACCGACTACATCAAGAACCGCAAAGGCTATGACTATTCCAAGCACGGCCAGAGCGATAACCCCTATCTGGACTTCATCACCGAAGACATCGTGAAGAGCTTCTGCGTGCTGGGCACCCCGGACGAACATATTGCCAAGCTGCGCGATCTGGAGGCCGCCGGGACCACCCAGTTCAACATCTACCTCGACAGCGGAGATGAAGAGAAAATCATCGCAGACTACGGCGAAAAGATCATCCCGGTGTTCCAACAAGAAGCCGCCGCCAAAAAAGCTTCACTGGCCGCATCCTGACCTCACTACTCCCCGAGAAACTGGCCAGCAGGCGGGCACGTGTTGCCCGCCTGTTTTTTTCCAGCATCACGCAAATGTCACCCCGTTGAATTTCCCTTCGCGCCCTTTTCCAACCCCGCTCGCCCACAGGCGCTAGCCACGCCCTTTGACATGTGCCAATAGGTGCGCAACTTTATTTCAGCTTACAAATGGCGGACCCGTTCGATGGCGCGCATGTCAAATGCAAAACCAAAAACCAAGATCCAGCGTCAGAAAACCGAGCAAATCCTGACTGCGGCTCTAGAGGTTTTTGCCCTTCACGGGTCTTCGGGCGCATCCATCAATATGATCGCCAAAACTGCCGGGCTGACCACGCCCAACCTGCTCTATTATTTCGAGAGCAAGGACGCGATCCGCAAGGAACTTCTGTCGCGCACGCTGCAACTGTGGATGGCGCCGCTCAGCATGGTCAATCCGCAAGGTGATCCGGTGGAGGAAATCTGCGCCTACATCAAGCGCAAGCTGGAAATTTCAAAGAACTTCCCCCGAGAGAGCAAGTTTTTCGCCAATGAGATCCTCAGCGGCCTGCCGCAGTCTCGCAGCGAAATCTTCGGCCCCCTCAAGGAATTGTTCAACGCCAAGGTGCAGGTTTTTGAGGACTGGATCGAAGACGGGCGCGTGGCCAAGGTCGACCCGCATCATCTGCTGTTCTCCATCTGGGCGACCACCCAGCATTACGCAGATTTTGACGTTCAGATCGAAGAAATCGCGCCCGCCAAGCTTCAGGATCGCTACGCCGAGGCCGAGAGCTTCTTGCTTGAAATGTATAAAAAACTTCTGACGGTCTGACCGCCGCGCCCTCAGGGTATCCAAACAAAAAGAGGAGGCCAAAGCCCCCTCTTTTTACGTGTGCACGGCGCGACCTTACCAGGAGGTCAGCACGGTGCCGTTATAGCTCTCATCAATAAAGGTTTTCACCTCATCAGAGTGATACGCCTTGATCAGCGTTTCCACCCAAGGTGCGTTCTCGTCACCGCTGCGCACAACGATCACGTTCACATAAGGGTTTTCAGCACTTTCCATCGCGATAGAGTCGGTCTTTGGGTTCAGGCCCGACGCAATGGCATAGTTGGTGTTGATCAATGCAGCGTCCAGATCCGCCAGCGAACGCGGCAGCTGTGCGGCATCCAGCTCGGTGAATTTCAGCCCCTTGGGGTTCTCGGTGATGTCCAAAACCGTCGGCTTCAGCCCAGCGCTTTCATCCAGTTTGATCAAGCCCAGTTCCTGCAGCACCAAAAGCGCGCGCCCGCCGTTGGTCGGATCATTCGGGATGCCAAAGCTCGCGCCTTCTGCCAGCGCCGAAAGCTCGGTCACCTTGTCAGAATAGACACCCATCGGGGTGGTGATGGTGTTGGCAACCACGGTCAGATCAAAGCCCCGATCCGCCATCTGGTTGTCCAGATAGGGCACGTGCTGGAACGAGTTCGCCTGAATGTCACCATCCGCCAGCGCTTGGTTCGGGATCACGTAGTCGGAAAATTCCACAACGTCGATCTCCAGCCCCATCGGCTCGGCGACCTCAGCAACCAGTTCCATGATTTCAGCGTGCTCACCGGGGGAGACGCCGACCTTGATTTCAGCCGCCAGCGCGGCAGAGGCCGTGAGCGCCAGAACGGAGGTGAGGGTAGCGATACGCAGCATGTGTGTAGTCCTTGCTAGTACGTGATTGAGGAAAGGATTATTCGCCACGCCCCTTGGGCGCGCGTTTGTCCACCTTGGCGGCGATCCACTCTCCGATGGATTGCACAAGCTGTACGAGGACGATCAGGATGACCACCACAATGGCCATAACTTCGGGCATAAAACGCTGATATCCATAGCGAATACCAAGATCACCGAGGCCTTCACCGCCCACGGCCCCGACCATCGCGGAATAGCCAATCAGGCTGACCACAGCCAGAGTAAGGCCCAGCGTAATGCCGGGCAATGCCTCGGGGATCAGCACCTTGCGGATAATCTGAATGGGCGTTGCCCCCATGGCGCGGGCTGCTTCGATCAGGCCGCTGTCAACTTCGCGGATCGCATTTTCCACCAGCCGCGCGATGAAGGGCACAGCCGCAAGGGTCAACGGCACAATCGCCGCCGTGGTCCCGATTGATGTGCCCGCCACCAAACGCGTGAAGGGAATGATCGCAACCACCAGAATGATAAACGGCACGGAGCGGGTCGCATTGACCACCAGCCCCAGCACCTTGTTGATCCACGGGGCCGAAAGCAGCTCGCCGCGTTGCGATGTGGCGAGAAACGTGCCGAGCGGCAGGCCAAAGAGCGTGCCGAGCAAGGTCGAGATCGCCACCATATAGAGGGTCTGACCCGTGGCCTCGATCAGCAGATTGATGAGGTTAGCCGACATAGCCGAGCACCTCCGTATTGAGGTTGTGATCTTGCAGGTAACGACGCGCCTCTTCGCCGCGCGCGGCAGGCAGGGACACCAGAAGATTGCCAAAGGGATGCGAGCCGATTTCCTCGACCGCACCGGCGAGGATATTCACCTCAATGCCCAACTCTCCGGTCAGCTTGGCCAACATCGGGTCGGTGGCGTGCTGCCCAAAGAATGTAACCCGAATGACTTCTTCGCCGCCCTCGCTGGGCGTGTTCTGCAAGCGGGATTTGACAAATGCAGGCAGTTTCACCCCGGTGACACCCGACAGGAAAGACCGCGTGGTGGCATGTTTCGGCGCGATAAAGACATCATGCGTCGGCCCATGTTCCACGATGCGCCCGCCGTCGATCACCGCCACATGGCTCGCGATATCGCGCACCACGGCCATTTCATGGGTGATCAGCAGAACCGTCAGTCCCAGATCGCGGTTGATGTCTTTCAGCAGCGACAGCACCGTCTGCGTTGTCTCCGGATCAAGCGCCGATGTGGCCTCATCCGACAACAGAACCTTTGGCTTGGTCGCCAATGCGCGGGCAATTCCAACGCGCTGTTTCTGCCCACCCGACAGCTCCGCCGGATAGCGGTTGGCCTGTTGCGAGAGCCCTACGCGTTCCACCAATTCCGCCACACGCGCCGTAATCTCGGATTTTGCAACCCCCGCGATCTCCAGCGGCATGGCGATGTTGCCCGCCACCGTGCGCGAGGCCAGCAGATTGAAATGCTGAAAGATCATGCCCACGTCGCGGCGAATGTCGCGCAGGGCGCGACCGCGTGCGGTGCCGACATCATGCGCGCCCAACAGAACACGACCCGATGTCGGGCGTTCCAGCCCGTTCACCATGCGCAATAGCGTGGATTTCCCCGCTCCAGAGCGGCCGATAATACCTGTGATCGACCCCGGCTCGACGCGCAATGAGACGTCTTCCAGAGCGTGAACAGTACCGCCCCCCGGTTTGGCAAAAGCTTTGCCCACCGCCTCAAAAGAGATCGATGCCGCATCTCGGTTGCGTTCTGTCATTCCTGCTCCGACTCACCCTTGCCCGCTTCGTGCGCGTGGATAGATCGGAGTTTTCAACGGGCTTCAACCAATTCCCCTGCATATCTGCCTTGCAAGAAACGGCAGGGTCCGCCGATTTTGCCCCGCTCACAGGACAGTTTAGCGGCCATGGGACGTCCGGGTACCGGCCTCAAAAAGCGCCCCACCAAAGGATCACGCAACCAATTGTCAGTCATCTGCGATCAAATGCTGTACATTGCGGCGCAATTGCAGGTATCGGTTGGGCGTTGAAATTTTGTTCACTTATCGCTTTCGCATGTTTTTGATTTTTCGCCTGTTCTTATTGGCCAGCTTCTTCGCGCTCCCCAATTGGAGTGTTGCGCAACAATCTTCTGAAGCCCCGCTCGAGATTGGCGACAGCGGTACGGCCTATCTAAAAGCGATCCGATTTCGCCGCATCGACGTAGATGTGGCGTATTTCGACCCGACGCGCCCGCCCCCTCCGATGGAGGCCGGTCAGGAACCCACAGCCCCAGCGGAGCGAACCGACGTAAGCGGCGAATGGGCAATGGGCGACCTGAGTTTTCCTGGCTTGGTAATCTCTGCCGCGGTGCTTTTGCTGATTGTCTATGTCTTTGCCCGTTTCGGCGGCAACATCTCCGTTTCAATGGGGCGTGACGCCGAAAACGCCAAACGGGAACGTGGCAAAACACCCTTGGGCAACAGAGGCAACACCCACCCCGTGCCCGGCAACCTCGCCAGCATCCTGCGCCTTCAGGATCGTCGGGAAGCCTTGGTCCAACTGGCACAAGCCGCTCTGGCGGCGGCGATTTCCGCAAATGGTGTGCTGTTGCAGCGCAGCTGGACCGCCCGCGAAGCCCTGCGGCATCTGCCTGCCGATCAAAACCACCTCAGCGCGCTGCGCAATCTCGTTCTGGCCAGCGAACGGGTGCATTTTGGGGGGCGCGACGTCAGCGAAGAGGAATTTCAGTCCCACGTCGATGAGATACGCCCCCTGTTGCAGGCAGGGATCTCCGCATGAGCCTGTCTGACCCAAGCGCGCCGACCAACAAGCTCCGGCTGGAAACGCTGGCCATTGCGGGCTTTGCGGTATTGCTCATTTTTGTGGTGTTTTACGCTCTATCGCAGCGTCAGCAGGTGCTCAGGACCTCCCCTTCTGGGTTTGATGGTCTGCAAACATGGCTCACGTCCGAGGACGTCAGTGCGCAGAGCTTCCTCGGCGGGTGGCAGGTTGACCAAAACTCCGTCGGATTGCTGTTGCTGCCGCTGTTTGACACCGCCCCCGATAGCCCCCGCAGCCATCCCTCGACCAAGCGCGAATTGCTATTTCAGCAGGATGAGTATGATCTGGATATGCGCCCGGTTCTGGAAAAGGCGCGCCGGGTGCAAACGCTTGTAGTGCTGCCCAAATGGCGAAGCGGCATGCGGCTGGCTGGCGTAGCGCATCCGGTGCTGCTGAACGAGCGCGCCGCGACCCAACAGCTGCTGCAAGACCTGACTGGAGAGAAGGACGCAAAAATTGTCGATGCGCGCGTTCCCTTCAGCGACTTCGATTACACGGCTGAAGACGGCCAAGACATGTCAGCGCGCATCTATGCCGCGCAGATGTTCAAAAGCGAGAGCTGCACGCCTCTGATCGGCACTGAGGCTGCGATGATACTGGCAGACTGCGCCCTGCCCAAAAGGGCCATCCCCAAGAGCCAAGCGCGCAACAGCACCAACAACACGCGTATGCTGGTGCTGTCCGACCCCGATCTTTTGAACAATCACGGGCTGCGCATGGCCGATAACGCCCTGATTGCTATTGATTTTCTCCGATCCCGCGCGGGCGAGCGCAATCTGGTAATAGATTACAGCCGCGATGTCTGGCTGACCGATCCGGATCGCGACAGCCAACGTGAACGCACCTGGGCTGACCTCAAACGCTTTTTTGAGCCACCCTTTCAGGTTCTGTGGCTGGGCGGGCTGTTGACGCTGGCGCTGTTTATCTGGCGCTCATGGCTGCGCTATGGGCCAGTGCGCCGCGACGCGGCAACCGCAACCAGCGGCAAGGCGCAGGCGCTTTTGGCGCGGGGGCGCTTGATGCGCTTGTGCAATCAGGATGGGGCCTTGCTCAGCGACTATGCTCAGGCCCGTCTGGCCGCCACGGCAGCCACGCTCTTTGGCCCGGCCCATGCCCGTCACTACGCTGAACCCAAGGCCTTTTTGGGGTATGTAGCACGCCGTCATCCCGGCCTCGCGGATGCACTGGAAAAAACCCTGACTGACATTCGAAGGCTCCAGCCAAGAACCGCCCCAGCGGAGGCAATCCGCCATGTCGATGAACTAGAAGCGCTATTGGAGCAGGTAATCCATGACACTTGAAACACTGCAACGTCGATCCGATGCTCTGCGAGCCGAGATTGGCAAAACCGTTCTCGGGCAGGAAGAGGCGGTGGACATGCTCTTGATCGCGCTATTCGCGCGCGGGCACGTGCTCCTTGAAGGACCGCCGGGCACCGCAAAAACCCTGCTTGCCCGCAGCTTTGCAGCGGCGATGGATCTGCAGTTCGGGCGTATTCAGTTCACCCCCGACCTGATGCCGGGAGATGTGCTGGGAACGTCAATCTTCAACTTTCAGACCAATGAATTTGTACTGACACCGGGGCCGGTGTTCACGCAGGTGCTGTTGGCGGATGAAATCAACCGCGCCCCGCCCAAAACTCAGGCGGCGCTGCTGCAGGCGATGAACGAACGCACCGTCAGCATCGACGGCACCGACCACGCATTGGGGCGCGAATTCATCGTCGTCGCCACCCAAAACCCGATTGAGCAACAAGGCACCTACCCCCTGCCCGAAGCGCAACTGGACCGCTTTCTGTTCAAGCTCGTCATTGATTTCCCACCCGAAGAGATCGAGATGGCCATTCTGCGCCAGCATGCCGGTGCGCCGATGGAATCCGGTATGGAAACCAGCGGATTGGAAAAGACACTCGATGCCGAGGCCCTTGCCGACAGCCGGGCATTGATCGACGGGATCATTCTGGATGATGACATTCTCGCCTATATCCTGCGGCTGGTCCGCGCGACGCGAGAAAGCTCCGAGATCGCCTTTGGTGCCTCGACGCGCGCCGCCGATGCCTTGGCTGCGGCAACCCGGTCGCTGGCCGGACTAAGCGGGCGCGACTTTGCCATTCCCGACGACGTAAAGCGGCTGTTTGTCCCCGCCCTGCGTCACCGCGTCGTGCTCGGCCCCTCCGCCGAGATCGAAGGCCGCAGCGCTGCCATGGTGCTTGAAAACATCCTCAACCAGATCGAGGCCCCCCGCTGATCCGTCCTTCGCCCCGCCTGCTGATTGCCGCTTGCATTGCACTGTTGGTGTCAATGCTGAGTGCGGTATTTGCCAACGGCCTGCGTGACATTGCGCTGGCACCCTGGGGGCTTCTTGCCGCGCTGGCTGTGGTGGATCTGCTGCTGTCCTTCTCGCGCCGCAAACAGCTCAACTATGATATGGCGCAAGAGATTTTCATCGGTGAGAGCCAGACCCTCACTCTCCAGATCCCACAGATGCCTGCCGGGCTGCGGGCGCGTTTGGCGTGGCCCGAAGGGCTGAATGGTGAAAGCGAAATCACCTTTGTGCCGCAACCGGATGGCAGCGGTATGGCCGAAATCCAATGCCGCGGGGTCCGGCGCGGGGTCTGGGCGTCTGAGCACATCTGGCTGTGCTGGACATCGCGGCTACGGCTGTTTGAATTTGTCCCCCGGCTGGCATTTGATCTTGAGGTCCGGGTGGTTCCCAACATCCGTCTCGTGCAATCGGGCAAGATCGCAACTACGGTGCAATCGGCACTCTATGGGGTGAAGGAGAACCGGGCCATCGGTGAGGGATCGGAGTTCCATCAGCTGCGGGATTTCGTTCAGGGCATGGACGTCAAATCCATCGACTGGAAACGATCCGCCCGACGCCGGTCACTGGTGGCGCGCGAACTGCGTGCCGAGCGCAATCACCATGTTATCGTCGCTCTCGATAATGGCTATCTGATGCGTGAGGACATCGCGGGTCTGCCGAAAATCGACCACGCCGTGACCTCCGCGCTGGCGGTGGCATGGGCTGCGGCGATCGGTGGCGATCAGGTTGGATATTACACCTATGACGTGCGCCCGCGCTCCTTTGTGGCCCCAGTCGAGGGACGACAGGCTTTTGCGCGGCTGCGCAGCTGGAGCAGTGAACTGACCTATTCCGGGCATGAGACCAACCACACGCTTGCCCTGACCGAGTTGAACGCGCGCACCCCAAAACGCAGCCTGATCATCGTATTCACCGATTTCATCGACACAACATCGGCCGAGCTGTTGGTGGAAAACCTGAGCATTTTGTCCAAACGGCATCTGCTGATCTTTGTCGCGATCCGCAATCAAGACACCGAAACTTTGGTCGAAACCGCGCCCGATGATCTTGATGAGGTGGCGCTTTTGGTGGCTGCAAACCAAGCGATCAGTGAACGTCGGTTGGTCCTGGAGCGGCTGACCCGCCTTGGGATCACGGTGCTCGATGCGACGCCTGAAACCGTCACAGGCCGGTTGATTTCAACCTATCTTGAAATCAAATCGCGGGAGATGATCTGATGTCCGATGCTGATCTTATGCGGTCGGCCCGGTTCCGCAAGGAACGCGAGGCAGGTTGGCAGCGACTTGAGGCGCTGGTGACCCGTGCCGAGCGCGACGGCCTGCAACGGATGGAATTTGCCGAAGCACGCGATTTGGCCGCGCTCTATCGGCAGGCCACAACCTCGCTTGCCATTGCGCGGGAAATCTCTCTGGATCGCGCCCTTCTGACCTACCTCGAAGCGCTGACCGCGCGGGCCTATTTGTCTGTATACGCGCCGCAAGAACGTCTGGGCGGGCTCTTTCGCAAGTTTTTCACCCAAAGCGCACCGCAAGCCATACGCCGGTCGTGGCTGTTCATCGCCATCGGTTTTTTGTGCATGGGTCTGGGCGTTTTGGCCGGGTATTTCCTCTATCTGGAGAACCCGGCGTGGTTTCATGTGTTTATGCCGCCAGAACTCGCGGGCGGGCGCGGCCCCTCTTCCACCACCGAAGCGCTGCGCCGTGTCATCTATGATGAGAACCCCGCATCCTCCGGTCTGGGCGCGTTTGCGACAACGCTGTTTTCACACAACACCCGCATCGCCATTTTTGTCTTTGGACTGGGGGTATTTCTCTGTGCTCCAGCGATTGTTTTGACCTTTTACAACGGTCTGATTTTGGGTGCGTTTTACGCTCTGCATGTGGAGCGCGGCTTGGGTGCCGATCTGGGCGGGTGGCTCTCCATTCATGGCGTCACCGAAATTTCAGCGATCTGTATTGCCTGTGGCGGCGGGGTAAAACTGGGGGCGGCTGTGTTGTTTCCCGGTTCCCGCACACGCAAACACGCCCTGCAGCACGCGGGCAAAGATGCCGCCAAACTGGCGCTGGTCGCCGCCGTTATGCTGGTGGCGGCAGCGCTCCTTGAGGGGTTCGGCAGGCAGCTGGTGCAGGATATGACCGCACGCTATGTGATCGGCTGGGGCGTGGGCCTGTGCTGGCTGTCATGGTTTGTCTTCGCAGGCAGGGCGCGCACATGAAGCTCAGATGGCGCAAGACCCCCAAAACCAAACCATCGACCGGTGAATTGGTGCCCCCAGAGGGCGTTCCGCTCAAGCTGGAAGTGGCCGGACTGGGTGTCAGGCTCGCAGCACAAATCACAGATGTGATCCTCACACTCGTTGCCTCGATTTGTCTGGTGATCCTTGTGGCCTCGCTGGGCTTCAGCTCGCCCGACACGCTGATAGCCATTGGCAGCCTGATGTTTTTCGTCACGCGGGTGCCCTATTACGTCCTCACCGAACTTGCATGGAACGGTCAGACGTTGGGCAAGCGGCTGATGAAAATCAAAGTCGTCTCACACGACGGAAGGTCGCTTAGCACCCATGCGCTGGTTCTGCGCAACCTGATGAAAGAAGCGGAAATCTTTCTGCCTGCCACCCTGCTGTTGTCTCTGAACGCCGCCACCCCGCTGGTCTCAGGTCTCGCTCTTTTATGGATCATCGCAGGATTGATGGTACCGCTGTGCAACCCCTACCGGCAAAGGTTGGGCGACCTGATGGCCGGCACCCATGTCATTCACATGCCTGTGCCCGTCTTGCTCAAAGATCTCGCCGGAAAACCGGCAAAGCAGATCACCGAGAAAGAAGGGTTTGTCTTTCTGGCACACCAACTCGATCACTACGGCGCCTTTGAATTGCAAACCCTCGAAGCGCTGCTGCGCGCTCAAGAGACCGGCGCCGCGCAACAAAAGGGTCAGAAACAGGGCGCGACCATCCAAGCGGTGGTGGAAAAGATCCGACAGAAAATTGGCTATGCCAACAAAGTGCCAGAGGCGCGGCGGCTGGAGTTCCTTCGCGCCTTTTACAACGCACAACGGGCACATTTGGAACAGCGGCAGCTCTTTGGTGAACGGCGCAAGGACAAACATTACGCGGCAGAAGATGCCCCCTCATGACAGAAATCCGGCAAATCAGCCTTGGTCATGAGCCATCAGGCTTGCGGAACGCCCGGCCCGGCTCCAAAGATAACACCGTTAAAATACCGTATACTCCCTCGCCGGGTCACCCTTGGACCCAAAGACATTAAGACAACTGAAAATACAGAGATGAAGGATTATCATGTCGAGTACTGCTGATACAGACGCCCGGATCGCATTGGGTGTCGGCGCGATCGTTGGCGAGAGCTTTTCGATCTTCTTTAAAAACCTCATCCCCGTCACGCTTATGGGTTTGATTGCAAGCCTCCTGAGCTTGCTCCTGACTGGCGCGCTTGTCGGCGTCGACGTGGTGATTGGTGTCGCGTTGCCCGACATGAGCACTCCGGCGGGTGTGTCATTGTGGGCAATCACTCTGGTTCTGCAGATTGCGTTTTACAGCTTGGCTTCTGCCCTGCTGGTCCAGCTGGCCTATGATGCAAAACTTGGAAATCCCATTCAGATTGGCCGCTATATTTCTCCGGCGATCCGAGCAATCGTGCCGATTGCCGTACTCTCTATCGTCGCGGGTCTCATGGCAGGGGTTGCGAGCATCGCGCTCATCATTCCGGGCCTTTGGGTTTATGCGGTATTTTCCGTCGTCACCCCAGCGGTTGTGATCGAGCGCATTGGCTTTGGCGGGCTTGGAAGAAGCGCGGATCTCACCAAAGAATACCGCTGGCCCATCCTGGGGGCCCTGATCCTCATCGGGATCTGCGTTGGTATCATTAACTTTGTTGGCCCCTTCCTCGCAGGCATCCTGATGGTCAACGCAGGGATTTTGTTGGCGTCGGTTGCCCATGTCGTCACCTCGGCACTGGGCTTGGGTCTGAGCGGCATTTCAATCGCGTTGATCTATGCGCGGCTGCGCGAAATCAAAGAAGGCGTCACTGTCGATCAAATCGCCTCGGTTTTTGATTAATAGGCTGACCAAGTGATAAATTGGCCTGATCTTCAGACTGGCCAAAGGGTCCGTGCAGCGCCTGCGCGGACCACGCCCGCCGCAAATCGCGCCATTCCGGCAATCTATCTGGGAGCCGCCAGTTCTCAACCCTGCGGAAGACGGTAAACATCCACCGCGTGCCCGCAACTCGGGTCGGTGGTTCTTCGGTCAAAGACCATCCCGAGCTTTTGCATAATGCGCGCCGACGCACCGTTTTCAATCTGGCATATGCTTACGATATCGGTGATGCCCCGGTCTTTCACACCAAATGCAAGCGCCGCCGCCGCCGCTTCGCTGGCGTACCCCCTGCCCCAGTTTGGTTTTGAAAACCTCCAGCCGATTTCGACAGAAGGATACACTTCTGGCAAAAAGTCCGGCGACGACAAGCCCGCAAAACCGATCAGATCCCCTGTATCTTTGGCCTCAACCGCAAATAAGCCATAGCCCCGTACGCGCCACCCTTGCTGAAACGACGCAATAGAACGCGCGGACTGAGCCCGACTGCGGGTCTTTCCATCTCTAATGTAGCGCATGACCTCTGGATCGGCGCACATGGCCGCAAACGGTGCGAGATCATCGGGCGTCCAGCCCCGCAACAGCAATCGTTCGGTATGGATAAAAGGCGGTGTCATAGCCTGTTGTAACCAAAACACCCAAGCATCGCCCAGTGTTTTTACCTCCACATAGAGGCACCGCTACCGTCACGCATTCACGGCGCGCAGTGCTCAAGCGCCATTCACCTGGTCCCAGTCGATGCCGAACTTGGCGAGGTATTTACGCAGCCGGTCGGCGTCATTGGTAGATTTGCGGCGGTTTCTGGACTGCGCAAAGAGGTTGCGCCCGGCCTCACTCAAGCTGGCACTATGTCGGCAGGTACGGATCACTTCGGCCAGTTGCGCACGATCAAAAAGGTCGATGTCATCGACTTGCGGTCCAAGGAGGTCAGCCAGAAGTTTCAAATCCGGATCACTTTGAGCGGCCGACCACAACCCGCGCAGACGGCGAATTTCCTCTTCGACCATTGCTCGGGTGATCCGCCCACGCGCCGCAAGAATACACATGCGCCGCACCGAGGCCCCAAAATCACGGAAATTACCCGGCCAGAGCGTCGCCGGGTCACGACAGAATTTCAGATACCGTTCCCGCGCATCGAGATTAAACCCATATTGCACGCCCAACTCACGCTCTGCCCGCGCCAACTCAAAGATGAGGTTGGGTTCGATATCTTCGCGACGCTGCCGCAACGGCGGGATTTCAAACGTCCATGCTGTCAGGCGGCTCAAGAGATCCTGCCGAAACAGACCATCCGCCGCCAGTTTGCGCAGATCACGGTTCGCCCCCGCAATCACTTGAAACTGACTGGTGACCTCATAATCTGCCCCCAGCGGATAATAGCGCCCCGTCTCGATTGCATGCAGGATGACCGCCTGTTCGCGCAAGCCCAACTCGTCAATTTCATCAAGAAACAGGACACCGCCATCCGCCTCGCGCAGCAAGCCGTTGCGCTCCGACCCTGCCTGCCCCGTATACCCGCGACGCTGGCCAAAAAGCATGGCAATCCCGTCGGGCCCACTGAGCGTGGCACAGTTCACATGCACCATCCGCCCCTTAATCATTCGCCGGTCGAGCTTTAGCGTATAAATGCGTTCAGCGAGTTGGGTCTTCCCGGTGCCGGTCTCGCCCAATAGCAGGATCGGCGCGCGCGTCGCGCCTGCGACGTGTTCGATCTGGGAAATCAGCCCATTATACGCCGCGTTCCGGGTCTCAATCCCACCTTTCAGCAGGTCACTGTATTCCTGCGCGATCAGATCGAACCGATGCTGCAGCGCATTGTAACGCCGCAGATCCAGATCAATGATATCGAGCTTCGCCGGCTCATCTTCATGAAGCGGCGGCCCGGTCTGCAACAGCAGGGCCGGGACATGGCGGCTTTCGGCCAGAAGGAACCAGCAAATCTGTGCGACATGCGTCCCAGTGGTCAGATGGATGTGATACCGCTCACGATCTTCATCGAAACCATAGCCACGGGCAAAGTCAAAAAGCTTGGCGTAGACCTCCTCAAAATCCCAAGGATCACTGAGATCAAGCCGGTTGAGTACCACTTCGGTGTCCGGGCTAGCCGCTTCGATCTCACGCTTTACCGCATGCGCCAGACGGTTGAACTTAAAATCATAAAGCAGCTCGAGCCGATCCACATGAAATTCGTCATGTTCGACGAGTGATAGCGTAGGCTTCCAGCGCCGGTTCTTACCGACGTCGAGCTTGACTCCCAGAAATCCGATTACGACGTTCTGCACTGTATCAGTTTCTATAACTTACGATTTATTTTTATAGTGCATGAAGCAGACCCATAACGCAATTCAGATTATTTTCCAAATTTATCAGTCACTTATGCCACTTTCACTTTCACCTTTGGCGAAGCGCCGTACCCTGCAACAAACAGGGCACCGAAAGAGTGAAGAGAGAGAAGAGCGGGCAAATCCGTGTCCGCTGAAACGCTGGGGGCCTTGGGCCCATTCCCAAAGCCCCCAGCACTTCGCACCCTATTTTAGACGAAAGGCTTGAGCCCAAGGGCCAAGTGGTTGAGATGGAACAAGATACAACGATGACGCCGATTACTGGCAAAGATCTGGTTGCATGGGGGCATATCCCCGGAGCACAATTCCCAGCCCTTATTGCGCGCGCAGAGGCGATGATGGCCGACGGCGCAGATGCAGAGAAAATCCGCACCACACTCGATCAGGAGCGGCCAAAGGTTCTGCCAAAACTCCCTCTCCATGCTGCAGGGGCGGTGCCGTTTTATGAGAACATTCGCACCGAAACACCGGACGAAGAAGACAACACCACTAAGGTGCGTGAGACCATGACGGTTTTGATGCGCACCCCCACCGTGGTCAGCGGCGCTGTTATGCCTGACGCCTGTCCCGCAGGTCCGCTGGGCACCATCCCGGTCGGCGGGATCGTGGCGACAAAGAACGCAATCCACCCCGGCATGCACTCGGCCGACATTTGTTGTTCGGTGATGATGAGCGATCTAGGCGATGTGGATCCAAAGGCCGTCTTGGATGCGGCGCAATCCGTGACACATTTTGGCCCCGGCGGGCGGCGCAATGGCGCACGTTTCACCACCTCGCTCAAATTGCTGGACGCGTTTCGCGAAAACCGGTTTCTGAATCATCCCAAAATCTTGCGGATGGCGCAGGAGCACATGGGGACACAAGGGGATGGCAACCACTTCCTCTTTGTGGGGCGTGCGCGCAGCTCCGGGCGCGTGGCCATGGTGACCCATCACGGGTCGCGTGGTCCGGGCGCGGTGCTCTACAAGCTCGGCATGGAAGTGGCGCAAAAGTTTCGCAAACGCCTCTCGCCGGAGACGCTGAAGCAAAACGCCTGGATCCCGGCTGACAGTGACGAGGGCATTGCATATTGGGAGGCTCTCCAGCTGATCCGCAAATGGACTAAGGCAAACCACAACGCGCTCCATCAGGTGACCATCGAGGCCGGTCGCATAGGAGATGTCGGGGAGCGGATCTGGAACGAGCACAATTTTGTCTTTAAGCGTGACGGTCTTTTCTATCACGGCAAAGGCGCGACCCCCGCATGGGATGACTACGCACCGGACGCAACGGGCCAGACGCTCATTCCGCTCAATATGTCGGAACCTGTTCTGGTGGTGCGCGGGGCAGACGCCAAGCACGCTCTGGGCTTCAGCCCCCATGGTGCAGGACGCAACTTCTCGCGCTCCGAACATCGCCGCCGTATGGGAGAGGTGACACCGCAAGAGCAACTGAAGGCGGAGACCAAAGGTCTCGATGTGCGCTTTCACGCCGGTGGTGTCGACGCTTCTGAATTGCCGTCGAGCTATAAAAGCGCGGCCTCCGTGGTCGAGCAGATCAAAGACTACGGTCTGGCCAAGATCGAAGACTACATCGACCCCTACGGCTGCATCATGGCCGGCGATGTGCCGCCGTTCTGGCGCGAACGTAAGAAAGGCCGCAGGTAACACTGGTAGGACACAGACGAGAAACGGGCAGGATGGGGAGCCCCCTCCTGCCCGTTTGCGCGATTGCCCGCGAAAACGCCCCGTGGGCACAAGCGGCTCGCACCCCGCAGCAAGACCGGATTTTACAAATCAGGGCTGGTGCGCTTTGACCCCATGCGCGGCGCCTTCCAATACTTGGCAGTTGCATTGCGGCAGCCTGTTTTGGTCTAATCTGCCTGTAATTTCTGAGCAGGATACGAATACGCGCGCAACCCGTCCCATCGTGGAGCCCACTCTCAGTCGAATTCTCTATGTCAAGAAGCGAAGAGATCCCCCCCTACATTTGCGTTTACAAGCGAAACACCCGGTAATCACGAAAGCCAGCAAGCCCGGCCCATTATCGGCCGGGCCGCTCGACTGTTGCGCGCAGCAAAGGCAGACGCCGGACGCTTAGGACGGTGGAAAGCGCCTATTTCGGACTGATCCGGGCACCTTCGACGCACTCCCTCTGGTGCCGCTTGTCCACGGTCTTGACTTTAATATTGAGCTACCGGCTCAGCGTCGCGTTCGAAGCTTGCGATCACTGTGTGAGAGTTTGGGTGGCACGCATACCGAGAGCTTTAATCTCAATTAATGGGTCAAAAGTGACGCAGTCTCCGACCCCAACAATCCTTTATTTGCGGACCAGCTCAGAGCAGCTAACTTGAACTGCATGAGACGTCTTTGGATTTTGTTACTGATGGTCTTGTTTGGCACACCGCTAGGAGCCAAGGACCTCACGATCCTTACATCATTTCCGTCGGACATGACGGATGTGTTCGAGAGCCTCTGGCAGGACGCCAAACCGCGAACTCGGATCCAGGTTCTCAATAAGAATACGATTTCAGCGGTGGAGGAAATCCAGCAGGGAAATGCGCGTGCTTTCGACCTGTTCTGGGCGTCCTCGCCGGAGGCGTTTGTTCTCTTGGTTCGGGATGATCGCTTTGCAGATGCAGCTGTTTGCGGCCCCGACGGTCCCGCCCCAATCGAAGCGTTCGCGGTCTCCTCGGTCGGCTGGTCACGGCGCAGCGACAGTACCCTTTTTATGCCGGGCAGCTGGAATGACCTTTTACTGCCCATTTATCGCGACCGCATCGCCATGGCGCGCCCCGCGCGATCCGGCACCATGCACCTATTGGTCGAGCAACTGTTGCAGGTGCGCGGATGGGACGAAGGCTGGGCCTATCTGCTGGAGCTTGCCGGAAATCTCTCCACTCTGACCGCCCGCAGCCACGGGGTGCCGGATGGGCTGATCAACCGCCGCTTCGATATCGGGCTCATGATCGACTTTTTGTCCACTTCCCGCGGTGAAGCGCTGCAGTTCAAGTACGGACGCCCGATGATGACGTTTTCGGCGCAGATCGGCATCCTGAAGGGCGGCACCAACCCCGACCTCGCTTGCGCCTTCGTCGAAATGCTGCTGTCGCGCTCAGGCCAACTGGCATTGCGTCACCCCGACGTCAGCCGCATCCCGATTGACGCACAGATCCGCGCTGAGATAAGCGCGACGATCCCGCCGGAAATCACCGCAGACTTGAAACTGCCTTGGCTTGAATACGACCCAGAGCGTTCGGCAGACCGTTACTGGGCAGTCAACGCGCTGTTTGATCTCATGATTGCAGATGTCCTGGTCGAACGGCGTGCGCTCTGGCGGAGATATCACGCGCTCAAAAATCAGGGATTTGGGGCCGAACTGGATCGGGTGCATCAGCTGCTGACCAAAGTGCCCATTTCCGAACGCGCCGCCACAGAGGTCTCTTATTCCGCCGCGACTGGATTGCGGCCCTCCGTGCAACCCGCAACAGGATCTGACGAACGCAAACTCCTTGACGGCTGGCGCCAAGAAATTCGTGCGCTTCTCGCACTCGCCGCGGCGGATTTGGAAGCATTAGAGACAAGCCGCGACGAATGAAACGCTTCTTGGAAAGAACGATCCCACGTATCTGGACGCGACTGTTTATTCTAACAGTGTTGGCCGTGCTGCTAACATGGATCGTTATCGCCCTTGCAATCCAGGCCTTGCAGGATGCGCGCTCGGTGATCTCCGACATCAACACGACACATGTGCCAGACCTGACGCAAACCTCGCAACTCTCTGCACAAATTGCTGATCTGGCGATCTTGAGCAACGAACTGCTGTTTGCAACCAGCATCCAGAGCAGCCCGATCAGAACCGCCACCACCGACCTGTCACGCTTTTTGGTCGAGCGCCTGGAAAAACCTGAGATAGAAGGAGAGACACGCGAGATTGTTGCGCAGTTGGATGTGATCGCGCGGCGTCTGGACCGGATGCAGCGATTGGAGCAGGCAATCCGGGAGGATATATCGCGCCTGCGTTGGCTCGGAGTGGAGCTAGAGGAGGAAACCTCGGCGTTGGTCGCGGATTTCTCGTTCAATATCCAAGCGCAAACACGAAACATCGTGACCGAGAACAACGAAAGAAAACGCGCAGCAAAGGCCCGCTTTCTCGCGCAAGATATCCAGTCCCGCGATCGGTTTTCAGCGCTGGCATCGGAGCTTAGCCGCCTGATTTCTGTGGTTTTCCAGATCGCAGACGCGACCTCGCGCGATCAGATGAAACAACTGGAAGACATCTATGCAGACTCCGTGTCGCGCGTCTTTTCAATGCTGCGCCAGGATTCTGACCGCACAGAGTTTCTCACCATCCAGCAATCTCTGAGTGCTCTTGAGGCGGTCGCCACCGGGCCAGAGGGATTGGCCCGGCACCGGCAGGAATGGCTCAGCCAACGCAATGAGGTGCAGGCGCAGTTGGAGCATTCCTTTAACGCGCTGTCTCGCCTACAGAAAAGCCTTCAAAACAACGCGCGCGATCAACGCCAAGCGCTCACCGCGACGGTTCAGGCGTTTTCACTCCAGTCCGATCGCCGCCAGTCCGTGTTGCTGATTGCAACAGTGCTGGCGCTTGCTGGTGGTGTTGGCATCCTGTTCCTCTATGTGCGCCCGGTCATCATCCGTCCGATGCAAAAACTCACAGGCGCGATGCATGCAATCGCGAGCGGACAGGCCGTCCGGATTGACGATTTTGACCAGCGACACGACGAAATTGGTCAGCTCACCCGCGCGGTTCACGCGTTTCAAACCTCAGTCCACGAGCGCGATCAAGCCATTGCGCAGCTTCAGGCGACACAGAACGAGCTTGTCCAGGCGGGAAAAATGGCCGAGCTCGGCAACCTGTCGGCTGGGATCAGCCACGAACTCAATCAGCCTCTGGGTGCCATCAAGCAACGTTTGCATTTGCTACAGGCCGCGATTGCCACGGCCGACACGCAGGCGCAGGCACGACAGACCGCGAAAATATCCGATCTTACCGACAGGATGGGACGTATTATCCAACATTTGAGGAAGTTTGCGCGCCGGTCAGAGTATCTCAGAGAAAGGGTTCAGCTTCAACCATTGGTACAATCCGCACTGGACCTTATGTCCCCGCAGTTTACCGAGCATGGCGCGACGCCGATCATTGACCCCGCGTTGAGCACGATCTCGTTCATCGGTGACCCGGTGCTTGTGGAGCAAGTTATCGTCAACCTTTTGAGCAACGCGAGCGATGCCATCGCGCAAACCGGTAAAGCGGGTGAAATTCGAATTGAGTCCCATCCTGCCGCAGAGGGAAACATTGCTTTCTCGGTCGTGGACACCGGGGCCGGGTTGGGCGAACTGGAACCCGACGACATCATCGAACCCTTTGTGACCAGTAAACCCCCCGGCGCTGGCCTCGGGCTGGGCCTGTCGATTTCCTATAACATTCTCAAAGGGCTTGGCGGTGATCTCGCGATTTGCAGCCGTCGCAATCAAGGCGTTCGCGCAACCGTCACGCTCCCCTCAGGAGATTTGAGCACATGAAACAGAGTTCACAAGTCTATCTGGTTGATGACGACACCGATTTTCGCGAAGCCACCTGCGAACTACTGGAAGGTGCGGGCCTGACAGTAGAGCCATTTTGCAACGGAGCAGAGATGCTCCAGAAGCTCGACCCGGAATGGCCTGGCGTCGTTTTATGCGACGTGCGGATGGCCGATTTGGATGGGTTTGGCGTCCTGAAGGCGACACAAGACATCGCCTCGGATATTCCGTTTGTGATGATTACAGGGCACGGCGACGTACGGATGGCCATCTCGTCGATCAAAGCGGGGGCTTATGACTTCATCGAAAAACCGCCCCAGCCCGACGTTCTGATCAGCACCATCAGCCGCGCCGTAGGCGCACGCAAACTGCTGGTGGAAAACAAGCGGCTGCGACGGCGTACGCAAAACAAAAGCGGCCTCTCGGCAACGCTTGTGGGGCAATCGCAAGCCATCCGCGAAATCCGCGCGCAGGTGCTGCGGTTGGCGGCGCTGCCGATGACCGTTTGCATCTTCGGCGAACCGGGCACTGGCAAATCTGTTGCGGCACGCGCACTGCATGACTACGGCGAGGGCAAAGGCGAGTTTGAAATGATCGGATGCGCGGCGGCCTCACCGGAAGAGTTTCGGTCAGACCTTGCCGCCATCGCACCAGAAACCGCGACGCTCTATCTGCGAGCGGTCGACCGTCTTGACCCTAAGGCGCAGGCAATACTGGTCGAATATTTGAAAACCCCCGGCATTCCACGGGTTATCGTCTCCATGTCAGCCGAAGCCGCAAAAGCGCCTGAAAAGAACCTGACGGACGATCTTTATTTCCTGGCCAATGTCGCCCGTCTTGATATGCCCGCAATCCGCGAGCGCGGCCGGGACGTCTTTTTCCTCCTCGAAGTGTTTTTGCGCTCCGCGTCACAAAGATTCAGCCAGCGCCTACCCAGCGTGACCAAGGACATGATCCGCCAGTTTGAGCGTCATGACTGGCCGGGCAATGCGCGTGAATTGCAAAACGTCGCGGAGCGAATGGTGATGGGCCTGCCGATTGGACTGGCCGCACGAGCGCGACAGCGCAGCGACGCACTTTTGCCCTACGAGGAAGCCATGCGCCAATTCGAACGCACGCTTTTATCGCAAAGCCTGCGAGAGACCGGAGGACGAAAGGGCGAAGCAGCCGAGCTTTTGTCGATTCCGAGGAAGCGGCTCTATCTGCGCATGAAGGCAGTCGGCCTCTCCGATACGGGTCAGGATTGACCCAATTCAGGTGTCAGAACCGCCTCAAGGCGTCATCCAAAGGGGTCAATTCAGGTAAAAATTTGTCGATTTCGGTATCTGTCGCAGCATCTGGATGTGCGCGGAGGAGCGCATCTCAATTCAGGGAGGACACTCCATGCGGGGTACCATTCTATCGTCAGTGGCAACACTGGCGCTTATGACGACGGCCGCCATCGCCGGCGGCAAAGTGACTGTCATTACATCTTTTCCAGACTCGATGACCGGGCCAATCGAAGCTGCTTTTGAGGCGGCTCATCCAGAGTTTGATCTGGAAATCTTGAACAAGAAAACCTCGGCTGGCGTGAAATACATCCAGGAGATTGCTGGAGATAACACCGCCGATATCTTCTGGGCATCGGCCCCTGACGCGTTTGAAGTGCTGAAGGGAGATCAGCTCCTCTCCAAGGTCACAATCACGTCCGAAGGCATTCCGGACCGGATCGGTGCCTATCCTCTGAACGATCCCGAAGGCTATTACTTCGGCTTCGCAGGCGCTGGATATGGCATCATGTGGAACGAGCGGTACCTCAAGGCAAACGATCTTGCGCCAGCAAAAGAATGGATGGATCTCGCCGGGGCCGAGTACCACGGGCACGTGGGCATGTCAGCGCCTTCGCGCTCCGGCACCACACACCTTACCGTTGAAACGCTACTGCAAGGCGAGGGCTGGGATCAGGGCTGGTCACAATGGAAGCGCATTGCAGGTAACTTCAGAACCGTGACCGAACGTAGCTTTGGCGTCCCGGACGGTGTGAACACTGGCAACTTCGGCCTCGGGATTGTCATCGACTTCTTTGGCTTTTCGTCCAAAGCGTCGGGTTTTCCGGTTGATTTCGCCTATCCCACCGTGACCGCGCTTGTGCCCGCGAATGTCGCGGTGGTCGCAGATGCCCCCAACGAAGACGGCGCCGTCACCTTCATCAACTATATGCTTACCCCAGAGGGCCAGTCGGTCTTGTTGGACCCGGCGATCATGCGTTTGCCGATCAATCCAGCCACCTACGCCGAAGCGCCGGAGGGTTTCCCCAATCCGTTTGAGGACAGCACTATCGGGGCCAGCGTGAAATTCGACGTTGAGAAATCCGGCGCACGCTACAACCTCGTCAATTCCATGTTCGACGTGATGATTACCTATCGTCTCGACGACCTGCGCGCGGCAGTCGGCGCTCTGCATGAAGCCGAAGCGCGCTACAGCGAGACAGGCAATGAGGAGGCAAAAGCACTCATCGACGAGGCTTGGGCACTCATTGATGCAAACCCGATTGATGAGGCACAAAGCCTCGATCCAGAGTTTGCCGGCATCTTCACGAAAAAGCGCCGCAAGGCCACCGACGAGGTTGGCGAGCGTCAGGCTGAAATCGAACAGCGTTGGGATGCCTTCGTCGTCGAGAACTACGCACGTGCCACCGAATTGGCAAATAAAGCAGCCGCGATGTAACGCGCGACCCCCGGTCCCCGAAACATAGACCTAACTGCCATCGTGCGCGGCACGGTGGCAGGACATCTTCAAGGACGTCCCCATATGTCAAGCTCATCCTCTTCGTCAGGCGCACAGGCCGCCGGGCTCTCTGATCGTGTGCCCAACTGGCTGGTCCCGAACCTCTCCGGCCTGCATATCGCCGCCGTGCTCATCGCGCTTTTGCTGATCGGCCTGCTTCTGGTGCCCGTGGCACAGGTCATGATCGTTGCCTTTCAGGACCCGGCAACGGGCGCAGCGACACTTCAGAACTTTGTCGATTTCTTCGGTACGTCGTTGTTCAGAGAGAGCTTTTGGAACTCTTTTTATGTGTCGGCCATGTCCGTGGTCGTCGCCACCGCTATCGCCCTGCCTCTGGCCTACATCACGACACGGTTTCACTTTTCAGGGTCGATCCTCATTCAAAGCCTCGGGTTCATCCCTCTGATCATGCCACCCTTCGTGGGCGCCGTGGCGATGCAGCTGATCTTTGGCCGCAACGGAACCGTCAACCTGCTGCTGCGAGACTGGTTTGGCATCTCGATCCCCTTCATGGAGGGGCTGAATGGCGTCATTCTGGTGCAATCGATCCACTACTTTCCCTTCATTCTGATCAACCTCTCTGCGTCCCTGCGCAATATCGACCGCTCGATGGAAGAAGCGGCGCAGAACCTTGGCAGCCATGGCATGCGCCTGTTTCGCCGGATCGTTTTTCCGCTTGCAATGCCGGGTTACATTGCCGGTGCCGCATTGGTCTTTATCAAGGTGTTTGACGATCTGGGCACGCCGCTCCTCTTGAACGTCAACAACATGCTCGCACCACAGGCGTTCCTGCGCATTTCCTCCATCGGGATCAGCGACCCGATGGGCTACGTGATCTCCGTCATCCTTGTTGTGTTCTCAATCCTGTCGCTGTGGGCCTCTTTCCTGTTCATGCGTGGCAAGGATTACGCGACGGTGCAGAAAGGCGGCGGCGGCATGGCCAAACGATCGCTCAAGCCGCTGGAAAAGACGCTTGCCTACGGCACGGTCATATTGATCCTGCTGGTGGTCCTGAGCCCGCACCTCGGCCTGCTGTTGCTGTCTTTTGGTACGATCTGGTCCTTTGCGCCGCTGCCGGATGGCTACACCCTGCAAAACTACATCACCATGTGGGAAGGCTCTAAGACCTTCATTCTGAACACCGTCCTCTACGCTGGGATCGCAGCCACACTGGATGTCATCATCGGCACCGCGATCGCCTACATTGTGCTGCGCACAGGGATATTCGGGCGAAAGGCGCTTGATTACTTAGCCACCGCCGCGCTGGCTGTTCCGGGCGTCGTGCTTGGGATCGGGTATCTCAGGACCTTTCACCAGATCGACGTTCCGTTCACCGGCGAACCGATGGCGAGTTGGTGGGTCATCATCGCACTCGCCCTGATGATCCGGCGCCTGCCTTATGCGTTGCGTGCCTGCACGGCCGCGCTGCAACAGGTAAGCCTTGCGTTGGAAGAGGCCGCAGAAAGCCTTGGTGCGACCAAGCGGCGGACCATCCAAAAAGTCGTGATCCCTCTGATGACAGGCGGCATTCTGGCAGGCTTTGTGACCAGCTTTGCAACCGCCGCGGTGGAGTTGTCGGCCACCATCATGCTGGTCAGTTCAAACAATGACGCGCCGCTGGCCTATGGGATCTACCTGTTCATGCAAACCCCATCGGGGCGTGGCGCTGGGGCTGCACTTGGAATCGTCGCTGTCATTGTCGTCGCGATCGGCACCATCGCCTCTCAAATCATCATTGAAAGAGACAAAAAGCTCAAAGCGTCCGGCGACGCGCACTGAAGCCTTGGAAGGAATGCAAACATGACAAAAGCTGGTATCAAAATCGAAGATGTCCACCTGTCCTTTGGCGAGACCGAAGTGCTCAAGGGCGTCAATCTGGACATCAAACCGGGCGAATTCTTTGCCTTCCTGGGCCCCTCGGGCTCAGGCAAGTCCACATTGTTGCGCGCGATTGCGGGCTTTGGCCCCGATCCGCGCGGTCGCATCCTCATTGGGGACCGAAACGTCGTTGGACAAAGCCCATGGAAACGCAATGTCGGTATGGTGTTTCAGTCCTACGCGCTTTGGCCGCATATGTCGGTGCGCGACAACGTCGGCTTTGGCCTGAAGGAACGCAAGCTCCCAAACGCCCAGATCCGTCCCAAGGTTGACGCAGCGCTCGACCTTGTGGGCCTTGCGCATCTCGCAGACCGAATGCCGAACCAACTGTCGGGTGGGCAACAACAACGTATTGCGCTGGCGCGGACTATCGTGGTCGAGCCTGAAGTCTTGCTGTTGGATGAACCGCTCTCCAATCTCGACGCCTCCCTGCGCGTGCAGATGCGGCGGGAACTCCTGAACCTGCAACGCAAGCTCGGTCTCACGACGATTTTTGTGACCCACGACCAAGAAGAGGCAAACACGACCTCTGATCGGATGGCCGTGCTTGATGGCGGGGTCATCCAGCAAATCGGCACGCCGCAAGAATTGTACGACACGCCGGCGAACCTCTTTGTGGCCAACTTCCTCGGCACGGCAAACATTCTAAAAGGCCGTGTAGAAGCCGATGGCACAGCTGCGCGCTTTGTGACCGAAACCGGCGATCATCTCAGTTTGCCCGCGGGAATGCGCTCGTCAGGATCAAACATCGTACTGCGCCCTCAGAATATCACGCTCCTGCGTGAAGAAGGGCCCAACACGCTCACAGGCACGATCAGCCACAAGGAGTTTCTCGGCAGTCAGATCCGATATCTGGTCAACGCGGGCGGCACCGAAATGGTCGTCGACCAAAGCCACAGCGCAGGTCTGGACTGGTTCGAAACCGGCACTCAGGTCTTTTTGCAAACCAACACCAGCAGCGCCATCGTACTTTGACGCCTCACATTGGACAGACGAGATGACGAAAACCCCTTCTAGTAAGGTTGCCGCGTGTGCGGCGGATACCAAAATGCACGATCCGCAATTTCTCTACCTGCGTCACGGTCAGACAGACTGGAACCTAGAGCAACGCCTTCAGGGGCGTTGCGATCCGCCCCTGAATGAGACGGGCATCGACCAGGCCCGCCACGCCGCGCGCGCTGTGGCGTCTGGTGGCGTGGATGTCATCATCACCAGCCCTCTCAGGCGCGCCCACCAAACTGCGCAGATCATCGCCGAACACACGTCGGCGCGGATCATCGAAGTCCCTGACCTCGTAGAGCGCAACTTTGGCGCTTTGGAAGGCAAACGACTGGTAGACATCGCCGGGGCAGGCGCAAGCGGCTATGACATCGCATTGCGGGATGATCTGCCAGGCAATGCAGAACCCTGGGACACCCTCTGCGCGAGGGCGGAGCACGTCGTAACCCAGTGGCAGCATGAAATGGCGCGTCAAGACATCCTGTTCGTGAGCCACCTCGCCGTGATGACTGCATTGTGCGATGTCCTGAGCATCCCCCGGATCGACGTGAAAAATGCTCATCCCTACCGTTTTCAAAAACTCAAAGATCGCTGGGATCTAAACTTTGCTTTCCGGTAACAATTTGCCTTCTATCCTCGCTGCGCCTCTTCTACCTTTCGTTCATAACGGCAGCCAGCGACCAGTCGCACGGTTCGCAAGGGCACTCTACTTTGCGGAGTCCTCACCATGTGACCTGCGCCCTAGTCGAATGACAGCGACCTTTGAAACCTCAGGCGCTTAACGCAACCGGCAGAGGTTTTCTGCTGCGGTGCAGCCCGCCGTTTCTGCCGCTCGCTTCAACTGCGAGGTTGTGGAGTTGGTGAATTCACACACCGCGGGACAAAGATGATCGTCCCAAGTTGAGTAACGGTGGGATGACCGCCTGCCCAAACACTAAAAATGGCCGCAGAAACCCCGCCGCCAAGCCCCAAAAAAAACGGGGATTTCCCTCGCGCCGGGTAGCCCGCAGGGATCCGGCTCCTTAGGCTTCAGGATCTATGGGGGCAATACCCATCGCCGGACCTCGCAAAACGCGGATCAACTCCTGAATGGCCGTATCGGCATAAGGCTCACCAAACCGCTGCAGATATTCTAGGGTATCCTCCAGCAGGCTCACCTCTTGCAGCAACAGGAACGCGTGATACCTTTCCGGTTGCCGAGAGATTTTGTCAAACAATGCAACATGCGCCTCGCTGTCATAGAGTGAAGGAAGCACGATATCACCTTCCTCTTCATAGCCTGATATGCCGCAGGCATCTGCGCGGCGGGCGAGATCTTCCAGCGCTTGCTTGTACTGTTCAATGGGCATGTGCTGTCCGCCGGAGAATGATTGTGAATCGGGCATCATCTACCCCGCAGATTTCACCTATATTGACGCCGCCTGCTCAGTGTTGCGCCAATAGGTTTTCAACGCTTCCAATCAGTTCGTCATTATACGCGCTGGTGCGGAATTCATCATAGAGAGCTTGCGCGACGTCCCGGTCATATTCTGCATTCACACCGAGAAGAATATGCTCGGCGAGGAACAAGCCCGCATTACCCCAACCGGATATGGCAGCGTTCAACAGGTAAACGGTTCCAACATAATGATTTTTGGCGGTTCCCTCGCCTCGAAGCAACTTGATCCCGTAATTGGTCATTGCAATGGGGTACCCTTGTTCAGCAGCGCGCTTATACAGGCTCGTGACCAGTTCAGGGTTGTTCTGAAAGTAGTGGCAGTGCCGTTTTCCGTAAAGCCATGCGAGAGCGGTATTCGCCGTTGCACTACCCAAAGCCGCAGCCGCTTCAAGTTTGCCATGCGCAACTTCATTGCCTTCACAAGCACTGTTCGAAAGTTCGTTGGAAAACTGTCGCTGCTCCTGGAACCTGAATATCTCGATTCCTGGATGTACCAGGTTAGCACTGTCTGATCTGAGGACGGCCCAATAGATATCACTCTTGATCGGATCAGCCCAGGCGGCAAAAGGCGCGGTGAAAAAAATAATCAGCAAAATCAGATTCTTGAACATCTTCGAATTCCTGTCCGATGTGTGCGTTGTTCTGGCGTTCAAGCTCTACCTGCTGGCGGGTAGCATGCATAGCAGGCTGCAAAATTAGCGGTTTCACTTGGGAGCTTGGAAGTTCATTGTTGTGGAGCCTTCTGGAATGCCCTGGCCTATTCCGCAGCCTCTGAACATTTTGACAACCTTCGAACTCCGTCCCAATCATCGAGTATGTAAAACCCTTGATGATCCCCATTAACCGAAAAGGTTTTTTCCTCGCGGGTCTGGGGGTCCGTATAAGAAATCGCTAGGACGAAGCTCAGAGGGCTGCTCGAGGGGCCCCAAAAGGCTTTAGGGTGGAAGACGCTGGTTGCCTCATGCTGATCCACAAACACCCGCGTTTCGTTCTCGGCAGACGCGCCAGAGAGTTCGATGCCTTCCATCATCCCGCAAGCCAATGCATACCGGCCATCAAGCCGGGATAAATCGAAGTCATCGGCAAAGTGAGGGAGCAAATGTGTCAGCCTCTCGCAAAGATCATCAGCGTCCTGAGAAGACGGCAATCCGCAGCGGTTCTCCTCCTCCGCGTGCGCGGTTTGCAAAAAGGCCAGAACAGCAATGCAGGTCAGTAGGGTGGTCTTCAATTTTGGCTTCCTTAAAAAACGGGAAATTTAGCGGAAAAAGCAGGGGGCGTTGGCCCCTTAACATATACTTTGGGATACGAACCTTCCATAGTTGCGTCCCGCCAATCCTCACCACTTGGCAAGATGGTAATACGCTGTTTGGGAGACCTTATCCGGCCTTGAACCGTCCGGATAGCCGGATACAAAGAGTTTACTGCCACTCATAAGGAAGATTTCCGTGGCTTGCAAAATCCAGATCGAAGGTCCTGTGACAAAAGCGCAATTGGAACGTGACATCCGGTTGCTCGCCACGCTCGCCAAACGGTTACCTTCTCGGTCTTTCATCGCACGCCTGTCTGAAAGCGATATTCAAGACAACATACCGCTATATCTCGATGAGAGCGAAGCTGCTGCTCGTTGCGCGGCAACCGGGTATGTGTCCGAGACTGGGAAGAAAGTGATCACTGCCTTGCGGAATGCGGCCGCGGCCGGTGATATCAGGCAAGGTGTCGGCAATGCCTTTTCTGCGGTGCATAAAGCCTGCTCAGAACTGCGTTGCCTGAGCGCTGCTTTTGGGGAAATCGACTGAGTTCTTCGCATTCGCAGCATAGTTGTCGCTACGTGTGGCTCGAATGTCGAATTCCGGCTGACTGCAGAAGAACTCAACGCGACTGGTAAGGGCAGCTTTGTCCGCGACCTGTGAACTCAGTTTTCAAAATTGAATGACCGCAACACGGAGGCGGGGCTACCCTCCCCCTCGGGCAATCCGATTAGACCGGGCCGTGTCCTCGGCTACGCCTGCGGGCCGCACCAACCCGGTCGAATAGCATTGCCTCGCCCCCTCCCGCGTTTGCCCGCCTTTGGAAACATCGGGCAGATCAGCAGGAACAGGCGGCTGCGCCGACTGAACCTGCAAATCAGCCCTGATTTTCCAAAAGGAAGGTCAGATCAACGCAACAAGCCATACGGCAAAAACAGCGGATTGGGTCAGTTTATGACGTGTAGGTCAATTTCGTCTGACGTTCAACAAATGGTGTGGAACGTCGAACACCTTTGACCCAATCAACGGCCAAAACCTAAGGAAATCGAAAGGTCGCGTCATTCAATTCTGACCCAAACTTCAAGCATTTCTGACCTAGAAGATCGCGCATATCGATAATCTCGCTTACCTGCGCCAGGAACTAGCGGCCCGAAGCTGCCATTCGTAAAGCTGGTCATCTCTGCGCCGCAGCTTCCCCGAAGCGGACGTCCATGGCAAAGCCACCGATGCCTACTCTGTTCGTCGGCAGCGCGGAATTGGGGGTTGCCTATCCGCCGACGTTGGGCAAGCCTCCTGACGGATTACGGAGACAGAACGCCATGCTAGAAGCTGTTGCGCGAAGAAAAGCCCATTGGCTTTTTAACGCTGGAAGCGAGAAGTCCTTCTCTGGCAAGCGGCGGCCGCAAGAAGATATGGTCACATCCGCAGTTTTCGGTTCGATCTGGCAGATGTCGCCAGAGGACAGATATGGCGCGCTCAAAATCCTGCTGGGGCATGAAGCTTTTGAGGCAACTAAGTTCACACCCGACGATGACATCGAAGTGGCACTTTGGCCGCGCCTTGCAGGGCTTGCAGGTCGTAGGCATGTCGAACCCGACGTCCTTCTGAAAGCAGCAGGCAAGACCACCGTCGTCGAAGTAAAATGGCATGCCCCCTTGTCCGAACGTCAGCTCGAACAACAGGTCACAGCCGTGGGACCAGACAACACCGCCGCTGTCATCATGCTCGGAGAAGTCGGCGTTGAAGACGAGATCTGCGGTGTGCGTGCTTTTTGCCGGACGTGGCGTGACGTCTCAACAGAGTTACAGAAAGCGCAGTCCCCGACGTTCTCGCCGCTTTCGCGGTGGAAAACGACGATGTGCTTGTTCCTGCAAGAAACGGATATGGGGCGTGTATTCGACGGGCTCGGAAAAATTGCAAATCCGGGAGGTGCGTCCTTCCAATTCAGAAAACCCGGGCATCCACCATGGCTTGATCAGCCCCCGCCGCAAGAGCCTCAGTCCACAAAATACACCTTCGGAGAAACGTAGTGACCGACGCGGAAATTATCGAAAACGGCCGCAGCCTCTTCCTGTCTGCACAGAACCTGCGGAGATCCGCTCCTGATCTGGATGCTCTATTGGGCAGCCTCTGGGAGGCTGTTGAGGCAGAGTATTTCGGACCGATTGAGGATCTAGGTGACGAAGATTCGGATGATCATGGCTGGATATCGACCGGCTATGCCTACAATGCCGCTGTGCTGGCGCGGGGAAAAAAAGGCAAACCACTGAAGCAACCTATCGGCTCCCTGACATTCATCGTTCGCCTCTGCAGCACAGGCGAGGTCGAAGATGAATCTGCTCATTGGCCATGGCTTGATCAGGCTTGCCTTATCGTCGGCTGGCACGGCTCAGATACACCCGATGACTACTGGGAGATCGGGAACTTCGAGCCTACAGATGACAATGTGGCTAACATTGCCCATGCCGGGAGCGGCCTTTGGGCATGGGCGCCTGATGGCGAGTACTATTCACACTTCTTTGCCATCCCAATCTTTGCGCTGCGAAATGAGCACGACCTGAAGAAATATGCTTTGCGTCCACTTAAGGCCCTGTTTGACAGCGAAGATCCCGTTGCTGCTGCCCCAGATGTGTTGAAAGACATTCCGGCCCTGCAGCCGCCCACCAAGTGAGCAACACTCAGCCCCAGAGGCGTTCACAAAAACGAATACACCTGTGGGACTCGGGACCATCATTCTGTTGGTCTATCTACTCATCGGACTGTTAGGAACCAGATATGCGGCGACAAACGCGGCGCGCTCGCATGTCTTCCGAGTGCGGAGTAGCTTCCGGCCCATAAGAGACATTCGGCGAAGTCCTAGATGCTGCAATGCGGCGTCAACGAAGCGGACATTCACGAGCATTTAGGAAATTGGCATCGGTCCGGTCATAGGCAGTTCGGCACTATGAAATAGATGTTGTCAGCTCCGGTGTCCGCGTTTTCGACCGAAGGCCTCAGGCAGCGTTCGGGACGGTTGGGGGCATGGCCATTCAAGAGCATAGCTATATCTCGGCGTACCGCGGGGGTATCGATGAAGTATCGGTGGTTTGTGTTGATCCATTTGTCGCTGGCTTGACCTTCCCACTCTGCAAGCGAAGCATCTACTGTGCGGGTATTTTCCAGCACGATGCGGTCGGCCCCCCCTGGCCGATGCGCTGACGGTCATCATTCAATTGGACGGATTTCCCAAGAACTGGATCATTTCGGGTCACATAGATCGTCACGTCGTCAGCGAGACCGCGCAGCATCGGGTAGGATTTGGTGAACCGCGCGACAGAGACATCCCCCGCGGCGATCACGATGTGTCTGAATTGGGGCGTTTCGGAAAGCGGCAAAAGGCCATCGGTTGGTTCAGGAACATCTTGATCGACACCTTGCCTCGCATCGAAGCTACATCCGGTTGCGATGTTGTAGAGCATGAAAGCACCCATCGAATGGGCAATGATATCCACGTTGCCCGCTCCATAGGTCATGTTGACAAATGA
>NZ_LNWY01000039.1 GCF_001681715.1 Tritonibacter mobilis
CATTTGTCAACATGACCTAACGTCCGGTGGTGACCAAATCGCCCAACCCCGGCGCCCAAATTTGGTCCGAAGATGCACTGAGGCTGTCAGTCTAGAACAAACCCGCTTCTTTGGCGGTCATCGCGGCTTGGGTGCGGTTCTTGGCATCGAGTTTGCGACACAGCGTACGCACGTGCAGTTTGATGGTGACTTCCTGCAAATTGAGGTCGCGTGCGATTTCCTTGTTGGATTGACCGCGGCAGAGGCCACTTAGAACCTCGACCTCGCGTGGGCTGAGTTGTGCAAGCAGCGGGTGGGCGGGGGCGGAGGCCTCTTCGCGCATCAATTCAACCGGCACGTAGATTTCACCCGCACTCATGAAGCGCACCGCATTCAGCAGCGATTGTGCCCCCATGGTTTTGGGAATGAAGCCAATCGCGCCAGCATCGAGAGCATCCTGCGCAGTGCGTGTCGGGGCGCTGCCCGACAGGATTGCGACGCCGCGTCCGCCGTTGGCCTTCAGCGCGCGCTGCAGACCATCCAACCCGTTCATACCGGGCATGTTGTAGTCCAGAAGCACCAAATCAAACGGACCATTGTCTTCGAGCTCTTTCATCGCCCGGGGCAGGTCCGTGGTTGCTGTAATCTGCGCGCCACCCTCTGACGAGAGATAGGCAGAGATGGTGTCGCGCACCATGTCATGATCATCTGCGAGTAGAATACGCATATCGCCGTTTAACCCGTTTTCACTGTTCATCTAAGATCCTAGCGTCGAAAACCTTTATAATCCATCAACTTCTAAGACCTTTCGATCTGCTGCTTATTTAATTTGATTATCTGATACGAAAATTGCGTTCAACTTATGGCAAATACCACTCTTTTGCCATAGGTCTTTCCAAACCATGAAAATCGTAAAAATACAGAAAACGGGACATGAATTCGAAATGCCAGATCTGAAGATTTACCGATCTTATACGAAAGTCTAGGAGACTATACACAGGCGTTCATGCCCGCTGGCGCAGGATGTGTCATGGTCTTGGCGAACCCACTGTGGGGTTGACCGTGTTTTGGAGGTACATCATGAGATCACTGCTGGTTGCCGTGGTAGCGCTGTTTGCAACATTCTGTTCTGCAATCGCATCTGAGGGTGAGGTTGTGCTGACATTGCGAAATGGCGATCAAACCCATGAATTCACGGTCGAAGATCTGCGCAACCTCGGAGAGCGCGAGGTGGTGACCGAGACCATCTGGAGCGACGGTGAGCAGCGATTTGTCGGCGTCTCGCTGGATCGGCTGATGGCCGAAGCAGGTGTGAGCGAAGGTACGCTGGAGGCGGCTGCGGTGAACGATTACGCGGTAGAAATCCCGATGTCGGACGCGCGGCCAGATGGTCCCATCGTCGCTTACATGCGCAATGGCAGGCTGATGTCGCTGCGGGACAAGGGACCTCTCTGGGTGATTTACCCCTATGACAGTGCCTTGGAATTCCGTACCGAGGAAGTCTATTCCCGCAGTATCTGGCAATTGAACAGGATAACGGTGAAGTAATCCGCCTTTTCGGAAGGCCTAAATTCAGGAGGTGTCCGGCCGTTGGTGCGCCCAAAGATACCGAATACGCATCGCTGGATTATTTCTATTGCCGCCGTAGTTCTTATACTACTGGCGGCACAAGCCTTTCGTTTGGGGAAAGATGTGCAAACCCGGATCGAGGCGCTTTCGAGCGCGGCGACAGACAACCTACAATGGACTTTGTCACAGGCTGAGGTTGACTATCTGAAATATCGGTTTGCTGCGATGCAGGTGCGCCAACGCCAGGATCTTCCTCGCTTGCGGCGCCAGTTCGACATCTACTACAGCCGCATCGCCACATTCCGCGAAAGCTCCTCTTACTCTGGTGTGCGGGCCACGCCCGAGGGGGGAGAGACGTTGGAGCGGCTACATCAAGGGCTGCTTGAGCAGGCGGAACTGATCGATTCTTCTGACGACACATTGCTGGCGCGATCGGACGAATTGCTGCGGATGATCGTAAGCGAAGGGGACGACGTGCGCGATCTGGCCCTTTTTGGTGTTGTGCTGCAGGCCGAAACCGCCGGGGAAGAGCGGGTCTTATTGCACGAACTGTTCTCGCGTCTTGCGATCGTTGTTCTTGCCTTGATGGGAACGCTGGCGCTCACCGCCTTGGTCATTTTGCGCTTGTTCCGGCGCGGTCAGCGGTTGTCGATGTTGCAAGCGCAGGAAGCGGCCCGCACCGAGGCAATGGTGACCTCGTCTCTGGATGCAATCCTGATGGCCGATGCCGCAGGCCGGATCACAGCGATCAACGGCGCTGCCGAAGAGATTTTTGGCTATAGCGAGGATGAGGCGATCGGGCTGAGCTTTGACGCCTTGGTCCTGAACTCGCCTGATAACTCCGGTCCAAACAAACTCGACGATATTTTGCGCGAAAGTGACGGTCGCATAGAGATGACCGCACAGCGTAAGAACGGAGAAATCCTGCCTGTCGAAGTGTCTCTGACCCTCAGCAAATCTAACGGAAATCAGGTGCTTGTGAGCTATGTGCGCGATATTTCGCGTCGCCTGCAAGCCGAAGAAGAACTGCGTCGCGCCCGTGACGACGCGCTCGCCGGTGAGCAGGCCAAGGACCGATTGCTCACCGTGATGAGCCACGAGATGCGCACGCCGCTCACCGGTATTCTCGGCTCGCTTGATGTGCTCGAAGATCTGGGACCAACCGCAGATCAACAGCGCTATATGCAGGCGATGCGTGTGTCGGGGGAGTTGCTTTTGCATCACGTCAATGACGTGTTGCAACTGTCGCGTCTTGAGGCCGGTGCCGACCCAGACCCGCCGCACCCCTTTGATCTGGATGAACTGGTGAGCGGCATAGGAGAAAGCCAGCAAGCGATTGCGCGGCGCAACAATAATGAGCTGACGGTGTTTTGTAGTTTGGGTGGGTCCTCCGGGGTTGAGGGGCGATGCCGCTACGTCCAGCAGGTTTTGCTCAACCTGATCGGAAATGCGTTGAAGTTCACCCATGATGGCGCGGTGTCCGTCGATGTGATGCGCACGGAGGGGGATCTGGTTGAATTCAGTGTTGCAGATACCGGAAAAGGCATCGCCGCTGAGGATCTGGACCGTATATTCGATGATTTCACCATGCTGGACCCCAGCTATAAACGGGGAAGCGAGGGGACCGGCCTGGGGCTGGCCATTTCTCGCCGGTTGGTCCGGCTGATGGGGGGCGAAATCACCTGCGAAAGCGAGCCGGATGAAGGCAGCCTCTTCACTTTCACCATCCCGCTCCCGCCTGTGACGCTGGATGAGACGGCGCAGGATGCAAAACCCTTGGGTATGCCGACCGGTCGGCGACTGTTGGTGATCGAAGACAATGACATCAACCGATTGTTGCTGGAGAAGATGCTGGGAGATCTGGGGCATGACGTGATCTCTGCCGATGGCGGTGCCGCTGGAGTTGAGATGATCCGGGCGGAGCGTTTCGACCTCGTCATTTCCGACATCAGCATGCCCGATGTGGACGGGATGGAGGTCTTGCGCCGTGTTCGAACTGAGGGCTTGGCTGATGACATAGATATCGTCGCCCTGACCGCCCATGCAGCGCGGGACGATCATGAGCGCATTCTGGATGCGGGATTTGCAGAGGTTCTCACCAAACCCATTGACCGCGCGGCCTTGGCCGAGATGGTGTCGCGTCGCTGCGCAGGCAGCAACCAGCCAGCGCAGCAGAACACGCCTCAACAAGACGAGTCGGACATTACCCAATTTGTCGAGGCGGTGGGCACAGAGAAAGCCCGCCATTTCCTCGCAGAATTTCGCAGTGATGTTCAGGCGTTGCGCGATGCGCTGAGCGAAAGCGGCGAACTCACAGAAAGCCACAGGCAGGAGGCCCATCGACTTGCCGGATCGGCAGCTGTGCTTGGGTTTGGAGCATTGCGGGCGTCCATGCTGCAGATAGAACAAGCCAATACCAATGCCGTACCAGAATTGGCGCATCTTCAAGATGCGTGGGGCAGCGCAGAGGAGGTTCTCGCGCGTCACGTAGGCGCGTGATTGCGCGCCGTACCGAGCTGTAAGGGATAAGACTTGGCCAGTCACACTGACGGCGGGACACTCTCACTTCAACGGGTGATTATATACGCCAAGCCTATTCGCCTGAGCCTAAGGAGCGGTCGAGTACGAGGCATAACCCTGAAGCAGGTGCTCGGTGAGGCGCGGCCACGCCGTGTCCAAAATCGGCGGAAAGTTGTGGTGGTTATGTTCAAGCGCCGTAGTCCCCATATCTAAATTTGTTAAAATTGTAAGCATCAGTTGCAAAAGTATGTATCATTAGTTAATAATTATATGTCCTTTTGGTGGTGTGACCTGCCACCATCTGCACACTTGTACACTAGCCTGTACACAACTAACGGCCAGCCTCGCTGGCCGTTTTTTTATATGCAATTCCCGCCTTTCACGTTTCTTAGTGGGCGGGGGAATTTCGCCAACAGCCTGCTGTTCCACTTTGGTGCGTAAAACCCGTGCGGATCCTGCTGCTGTGCCTCGCTACTTTGGCCCTCAACGCCTCAACCTCCTACGTTAAAAGCACCGCCCCCTGTGTGGAGCCGGTTCTGCTGCTGGTGCGGTGATTGTCTGATCAAGAGGTTGAGCTGATGTGGGCGTATGCGTTATAGTGCTTGTCAGAGAACTCTTAGGTGGTCATTTGCCAAGCATAGTATTTTAATTGGATTGTGCGACGAAATCCTCATTCTTCCGTCTACTGCCTTGCTTTAAGTAATAATAATGTGCACACATCTCTCTTCAGTGCTCAAATAGGAGCACTAACTTTAAGAGAACGAAAATATGATGAAAACCATCTCCTTATTAGCCCTTGTTGCATTCATCTCCGCTTGTACCGCTGCTGACAAGGCCGCAGACACTGCAGATACCACCGTCAAAACCGCGAGCAAGGTTGCGGTCATCGGAGCGGTTGCCGCTGGCGCAGCGACAGTTGCTAAAGCCGCTGCAGGCGGTTGATCAAATTGACGCCCGGCGTAAGTCGTAACGCCGGGCGTCACTTTGTAATTAGCGACGCGGACATGCTTCCGCCTTCAGATCGTGCAACACTCACAGCCTTGGGCGTGGTGCTTTCTTTTTCATCAACGTACGCTTGTTTCATGTTCTCCAATGCAAGCCCTTGCTTGTGCCGCCAGTCACACAACCGCCGCTGGCAGAGCCGGTTAGGTCTTGGTCACTCTCTGGATCCACTCCCAATCTTCGTATCTATCTCCGCGTGTTTGAAGGTGAGTATAACGCTGCATGGAAGCCCATGATCGATGTCCCGAAACTGCGGCAACTTGGGGAATAGTCTCTCCCATTTCAAAAAGCCTTGAAATACCTTCATGCCGTAGGTCGTGAAATACGAGATCTGCAATCCCAAGCATACGACAAGCCTCAGTCCAGCGCCGAGAAATAACGTCTTTTGAAGTCCCGAAAATCAGCGCGCGTTTCTTTTCTACCTTGCTCTTGATTGGCTTCATGGACTGCGCGACCTGTAGCGCTGGGGTAGGGAGGTCACACCAGACATCGTTGCCCGCCTTTTTGCCGGGGTGCTTCATGTCCTTTATAAAAAGTCGGCTGGTTTCAGGGTCAAGATCGGTGTGTTTTGCGCGGGCAATCTCAGACTCGCGGCGGGTAGAAAACAGTGCAAAGAGGGTAATTTTGTGCTTAGGGTCAGGATGCATTGAT
>NZ_LNWY01000004.1 GCF_001681715.1 Tritonibacter mobilis
AACAATGAGTCTGGAGCCTAATCCCCGTAGCGAACCTGAGATTAGTAGGTCACGTATGCTGGCCTATTGTTTTGCGTGCGAAACAATAGGTATGTAGTACTGACTTATATCTCTTTGGATGTCGATGCGCCCATACTAATCTTAGCCTGCTCACGTAGCGAGAGGCTACAAATTAAGCGGACGAATGGTGAGATATCGCTCAACTCGGTACGGCACCGTTTTCTCATTCGGGTGAGTGCAGATTACATGCTATGGTAGTTTCACCGCAAGGGAAGTCACCTTTGCATATTGTGTATTGACCTCTCAGGCTGCGTTCTGCAGTGCAGAGGAAAACAAGGTTCTAGTATTGAGGTAGATGAGGGAATGCTAAAACTTCTGGAGGCGCTCACGCGACAGCAGAAGGCGATGATTGTTCTGGTTTTGGATCTGGGGCTTCTGCCAGCTGCTTTGTTCTTTGCCTTGATGCTTCAGAATATGCCTTCATCTTCTCTAATCATCGTAGGGAAGATGCTACCCTTGATGCCGTATATACTACTCGGTACGGGTGGACTCTCATATTGGTTGGGTATCCCGCGTGTTCAGCTGATAGCTTATGAGCGTCATGCCGTCGGGTTAACAGCACTTGTCGCGCTGTTCGCTGCGCTGAGCGCGGCAACGCTGAGCGCCATTTTTGGTCCTGAGCTACCAGCGGGATTGTTTGTTGTTTTCGGCCTGATTTATCTACTGACAATGGTAGCAGCTCGTGCTTTTCTGCTTCAGGTGGTCTTAGCAGTTTACCGTAGGGCTCGCCCGCGTGCGCGGGTGTTGATATACGGCGCGGGTAATACGGGTACTCAGCTTGCTCAAGCATTGAAGGCTCACGATGGGATCGATCCAGTAGCGTTCGTTGACGACAATAAATCGTTGCAAGGGCTCATGTTAATGGGGCTCCCAGTGTATGCGCCGTCGCGTATCTCGGAAGTTGTAGAGGTCAGACGAATCAAACGTGTTTTGTTGGCGATGCCTTCTTTGAGTTCGCCTAAACAGGCCCGTATAATTCATCGTTTGCAAAACTTTGGGCTGGAGGTGCAGGCGCTGCCTTCCTTTGCCCAGCTTATTGGCGAAGAGGCTCTGGTGGAAAAGCTGACCCCGGTGGCCCCGCAGAGCTTTTTGAGCCGGGATGCCTGCGATATGCCGCTTCAGGCCAGTGCCGGGTCCTATGCCGGACGGGTGGTGCTGGTGTCCGGTGCAGGAGGGTCGATCGGGTCGGAACTCAGCCGTCAGCTGCTGGCCTGCCGCCCCACCAAACTGGTGCTTTATGAGCTGTCGGAACTGGCGCTTTACACCATCCACCAAGAACTCAGCCAGCAGCTTGAGGGTGCGGGGATTGAACTGGTCCCGGTCCTGGGGTCGGTCACCGATCCGCGTCAGGTGCGCCGGGTGCTGGAGCGCCATAAGGTGCAGGTGGTGCTGCATGCGGCTGCTTACAAACATGTGCCGTTGGTGGAAACCAACCCGCTGCCGGGGCTTGCGAACAATGTCTTTGGCACCCAGACGCTGGCCTCTGCGGCGGCGGAATTTGGGGTGGAGCGTTTCATTCTGGTGTCCTCGGATAAGGCGGTGCGCCCGACCAATGTGATGGGGGCGTCCAAGCGGATGGCGGAGCTGATCGTGCAGGATCTGGCCTCACGATGTGACCCAAGCGGCGACAGCTCTGCAGGGCGCACGGTTTTTACCATGGTGCGTTTTGGCAATGTGCTGGGCTCTTCGGGGTCTGTTATCCCGCTGTTTCAGGAACAGATCAGCCGCGGTGGTCCGGTGACGGTCACCGATCCGCAGGTCAAACGCTACTTCATGACCATCCGCGAGGCGGTGCAGCTGGTGCTGCAAGCCGGCGCTGAGGCCAAGGGAGGCGAGGTCTTTGTGCTGGATATGGGAGAGCCGGTCTCGATCCTGCAACTGGCCCGTCAGGTGATCGAGGCTGCAGGTTACAGCCTGCGCGACGCGGACCACCCGGAAGGTGATATCGCCATCGAGATCATCGGCCTGCGTCCGGGAGAAAAAATGCAAGAAGAGCTGACCCTGTCGAGCGAGCTGATCCGCACCGCCCATCCCAAGATCCTCTGCGCGCGCGAGGCGGTGCTCTCCGAGATCGAAGTGGCCGCCTTTATGCGGGCTCTGCGGCAGGCGGTTGCGGTGGGCGATGAAGAGGGCGCGCGCCAGATTATCCTACGCTGGGTCGAAGGCTATGTGCAGGCCGACCGGGATCGCAAGACGTCCTGAGTGCCACAGGTTGCAACAAAGCCGCTTTGACCGTTGATCGGCGTCAAAGGGTAGGGCAGTAAGCAAAACAACAGGTGGATATCTCCTGCTTGTCGGCCCCAGTTCGGCTCCCGTTCGACCTAGGTCCGCCCGGCAGGAAAAGACCAACAACAACGATAAGACTGAGCAAGGATAGCCGCGCGTGACTTTCCCGATCCCGACCCTGTCTGGCCCAAACGCGGGTCCGAGGTTTTATCCAAGCGCAAAATCTGCGCGCATCCTTCTGGCCTTGATGCTGAGTACGGGGCTTTCGCAGGCGCTGTTGGCCGACGAGAGCACGCCGCGTGGTTTTGCCTGGCCCGAAACCCCGAGCCTCAACTTTTATGGCAACCCCGGTGTGATCGACATGCCCAGTGCCGAGATGATGCCGGATGCGCAATTTGCCACCTCTGTCAGCAGCTTTGGCGGCATCACCCGTATGAACCTGCAGGTGCAGGCGCTGCCGTGGGTGTCGGTGGCCTTTCGTTATACGGAGACGCAGGACCGCAACCTGTTCAACTTTGGCGATTTCTACGACCGCAATTTCGATCTGCGGTTCCGTCTCTGGCAGGAGGGACGCTATCGTCCGGCAGTGGCGGTGGGGCTTCAGGATCTGGCGGGCACCGGGATTTATGGCGGTGAATATATCGTCGCCACCAAGACCATTACGCCGGATGCGCTGCCGGGGCAGTTTAAACTCTCTGCCGGTCTGGGCTGGGGGCGTCTGGGCTCCAGCGGGACCGTGGCAACACTTGGCAACCGACCGGGGTTTACGCCGGGCGATACCGGTGGGGAACTGGGCGTGGACCGCTGGTTCCGCGGCGATGTGGCCCCCTTTGCAGGGATCGAATGGCGGCACGGGCGCTGGGGCGTAAAGGCCGAATATTCCACGGATGCCTATACGCAGGAAACTCAGCAATCCAACGTCTTTGAGCGCAAATCGGATTTCAACTTCGGGGTTGAGTATCAGGCCAGCCGCCAGTTGCGGCTTGGGGCCTATTATCTCTATGGGTCGGAGTTTGGGATCTCGGCGCAGATCCAGATGAACCCGCGCCATCCGCCAACGCCCATGCAGGTGCCCGCACCCTCGCCGGTAGTGCCGCGCAGCACCTGGGCGCAGGATGAAGCACTCTGGACCACGGCCTGGGCCGACAGCAACAGCGCCAAGCTCAAGACCCGTGATCTCCTGGCGCAATCGCTGCGGCAGGATGGGCTTCTTCTGGAAAGCGTGACTTTGCGCGGCACCACGGCGGAAGCGCGTATTCGCAACACCCGCTATCAATCGCAGGCCCTCGCGGTGGGCCGGGCGGCGCGGGCGATGGCGCAGAGCCTGCCGCCTTCGGTCGAGACCTTCCGAATCGTGCCCACAAGCGGCGGGCTGGGGCTGTCGGCTGTGGTGGTGCGCCGCTCCGATCTGGAAGCGCTGGAATTTTCCCCCGAGGCCCCGGATGCGATCTGGGCGGTGGCGGCGGTGCAGGATGCTGGTGCGGCGGCTGAGGATGCGCTGTTGTCCGAAGACCTTTATCCGGCGTTTTCATACTCACTCAGCCCCTATACCTCGCCGTCCTACTTTGACCCTTCGGTGCCGTTCCGGATCGATTTTGGTGTGGACCTGAAGGCCAGCTACAGCCCGGCGCCGGGCTGGAAACTGGCAGGCGCAATCCGGCAGCGGATCTGGGGCAATGTGGCCGATGGGCGTCCGGGCACGTCGAACCTGCCGCAGGTGCGCACCGATCAGCGTGAATATGCGCAGGCCGACACCACGCTGGAACAGCTTTATGTGGAACGGCGCTGGAGCGCGGGCCGCAACCTCTATGCGCGCGCCTCGCTGGGTTATTTCGAGAGCATGTATGGCGGGCTGTCCGGCGAGATCCTGTGGAAGCCGGTGGATAGCCGTCTGGGTCTTGGGGCCGAGCTCAATTACGTGCGCCAGCGTGATTTTGATCAGCGTCTGGGCTTTCGTGACTATGATGTGCTGACAGGCCATGCCTCGGCCTATCTGGAGCTGCCAAAGAACTACTTGCTGCAGGTGGATGCGGGCCGCTATCTGGCCGGGGATATCGGCACCACGGTGTCGCTGACGCGCACCTTCAACAATGGCTGGGAGCTTGGCGGGTTCTTTACGGTGACCGATGTCTCGGCAGAGGATTTTGGCGAAGGCTCCTTTGACAAGGGTATCAGGCTGACCATTCCGCTGAACTGGCTTCTGGGGCAGCCCTCGCGCAACGCATACAGCATGACCATCCGCCCGGTGCAGCGCGATGGCGGCCAGCGCGTCGAGGTGCCGGGACGGCTCTATGAACAGGTGCGTGGCGCACATCGCAAAAGTCTCGGCGAGCAGCGGGCGAGGTTCTGGGAATGAAACATCTGATTTATGCCCTTGGCCTATGTGCCATGCTGGGGGCCTGCGCGCAGGGGCCAGAGGACACACCGCTGGAGCTTGAGGTGGGCGGTTTGATCCGTGACCAGATCCAGCAACGCTTTGGGGGCGGTAGCAAACCGCAGCCGCCAACCCTGACGCGGGCGCTTTTGGCCAGCATCAAGGACCCGCATGTGGAGGTGGTGATCGAAGAGCAGGATCTGCGCGATTACCTGACCCTGCAGATGGCGCGGCGGGACGATGAACCGGGCCGGATTGAGCTGTGGCGCAGTATCGACAATATCAGCTTTGGCTTTCGCGATGGCATGCTGATCTCGACCCGGGGCCTCAGGGGCGGCATGATCACAGCGCAAGTGCCCGCAGACGGGCAGGGCGCTATGGGGCCTGCTGCGGGCGGGCAACGCAGCTACCTGTTCCGCGGCGATGACAGCGGATCTTATCGCGTCACGCTGGCCTGTGAGCGGCGCGATCTGGGCCGGGTCTCCTTGGAGGTGGTCGAGCGCGCCTACCCCACACGCCGCCTGCAGGAACGCTGCAGTGACGGCAAAGGGGGCGAGGTGGTCAATGATTACTGGGTCGACCTCTCTGGCGGGCGCATACGCCAGTCGCGGCAATGGGCCGGGCCCGTCATTGGCTATATCCGAACCCGTCAGGTGGTGGATTGAGCCTAAGGCGCGGTCTGCTCTCTGATTTCAAAAGGTTGCATCTGTGCGGCCAGGTATCTGGCGCGCAATTGCCACCCTGGATTGCCCCATCAGCAAAAGAGCGCGCGTTTTTTCGGCAACGACAGAATAAAAACTGAAATGTAAGGATCTAGCTGTTATAGACCACGTTGAAATGTTCAATGCTCTCACTTAGGGTGAGATTAACGGTCCTCAATCTCCATAGGAGTATTAAGATATGAAGAAACTTCTCGCAGTCTCCGCAATTGCAGTATTGGCCGCAAGCGGTGCAATGGCGCAAGCAACCAGTGGTGCCGCAACAGGTGGCGGTGCTGGCGGTACAGGTGCAGCAGCCGGCGCAGGTGCCGGCGCGAGTGCCGGTGCAGGCCTCGGTTTGGGTGTTGGCGGTCTGGGTGCCGCAGGTATTGCAGCAGGCGTTGTTGCCGCTGCCGTTGTTGTTGGTGTTGTTGTCAGCGATGATGATGAGACTGCGACCACCACCACCAATTGATCTGCAGTACGCTCTAGGGTCACCCCTCGAGGGGCGTGAAGCAGAACCAAAATCGAGACGGGTCCTTTTGGAAAGGGCCCGTTTTGCATGTGGTTTCATCTATCTGTTGCATGGTTGCTGATGGGCGCGTTTCAGTGGAACCATCAAGATAGGGCAGTTTACCTTTGGCAAAAGGATTTTGCACTGTGCCTCTGACCTCGCCCAAGGGTCTGATCGTATCAATCTACGCGCGCTCACGCGCCGAAACAAGAGCACCAAAACGCGGTCAAAAACTAGATCTGGTGGCGAGATGGTGCAGCTCTGTGACGCAAATGTATGTTTAGGGAATTATCTTGCGAATCCAGCTTGGTAGCCGTTCTGGATCAAAAGGCCGATCGTCTCGAGGTGTAAAGCTAAGAACTGGCTGGCTTACAACGAAGCGCAGAAACAGCGTGGTTCTCTGACGCTCCGGTTCGATCTGGACATGGTGGTCTTGGGTGCGGCCGCCGAATAGCAAACGAGGCCAATAGCCGCTCTATAGTGGCACTGCGACCCCAAATTGCTTAACGATGAAAGTCCTTTTCGGAATGTCTTTCTAAGAACTGACACGTGAGGTGCCGATCAGAGACCGGCGCGGCTGAACACTCCGAAGATATTGCCGACTAAATTAGAGATCGTCAGTGCGTCATTGATCGGGCTTTCGGTAGCCATAACCAGATCACCGGGATTGATTTGAAAGTTGCGGGCCGAAAATAGCCCGTCTGCAGTGGTCAAATCGAGAGTGAACACCACCCTTGTTTGCCGTGGCCCCCGCACGCCCGGCGCCACCGCAGAGGCCGGGTACTCACGTAGAACGAGCAGCCCCTTGGGATCGGCTTTGCTGTCTTGGAACCCGCCGGAAATCGACAGCGCATCCATTGCCGACACTTCATCTTTGGTGAAAATATGGAGATCCTCGGTGCCTGTGGCTCCAAACGAAAGGAAGTAACGCTCATCTTCTTCAACAAAGACCCGATCGCCGCCGCGCAGCAGTGTGTCCTTTTGCGGATTGTTGAGCAGGCTGTCCACCGAGGTGCCATAGAGTCGACCTGCGCGCATCAGCCGAATTTGCGGATTGTTGAGGCCTGCTGCGATCCCACCACCGGCGGCAATCAACCCCATCACGGAATAGTTGCGATCGGGCATAGGGTACGTGCCAGGGCTGATTACACCTGACACCAAATCGACTGAGTTGTTGCGTCCCTCGATCATGTCGAGTTGCAGCTGGGCGGAGGGGACAATGGCCTCTAGTTCCTGCTGCAATTTTTTGCGGGCCAACTCAGGAGTTAAGCCGTTGACATTCACATCGCCTACGTAGGGCAGGAACACCGACCCATTGGCGGTCACGCGTACGTCTTGCAGTTGTACCATCTTTTGCTCGACCGAGGTCAGTAGTGAATTGTCGTTGCTGTCCCATATTCTAAGTGTCAGCCGATCTCCAGCTTGGATGATTTGCGTCTTAGGGCCTTGGCTGGCGCGAATCCAGCCAAGGGTCTCTTGTTTGCCGGTGGGGGGCCAATGGGCAACGGTGGGCAGGAACGCCCGGTTGACCGCATAGAGCGCAAAATCCGCATCCGCATCGGCAGCTGATTTCAGAATTTCCTCGCTGGCAGGGGCTCCGCCGGGCAGGCGAGAGCAGGCGGCAGGGAGAAGAGCGACGGAGACGGCCGCGACCAGAAGCGAGAGTTTCAGCATACAGTCCTTGTCCCGATGGCGCTCGGGGCGTGTTTGTGAATATGTTGCAGGCACCATACTGGTGGGGGGCGTATCGTCAATGATTGCCCCCTTGCAAACAGGACCCAAGAGCAATGACCCGCGCGTCTGTGACATTCCTGCTGACCCCGCTTGTGCTTGGTGCCACCGGCCGGATCGGGCGCGCGCTGCGGTATCGCTGGGGGCCGGAGGCGGCGCTTTGGCAGGCGCGGCGCGCGCAGTCTGGCGCCCATTGGCATGTGTTTGACCCGCTGGCACAGCCGGAGACATTGGCACAGGCGGCGCAGGCGGCCGGGCAGATCCTCTGTCTGGCGGGCACCGTGCCTGCGCGCGGGGAGGATCTGGCGCTCAATACCCATCTGGCAGAGGCCGCGGTGCGTGCGGGGGCTGCGGCTGGCGTGCGGGTGGTGCTGATCTCATCAGCGGCGGTTTACGGTGCGGGGCAGGGGGCTTTGCACGAAGAGACCCGCCTCTCACCCGCCAGCCCCTATGGTGCGGCCAAGGCCGATATGGAAGCGCGCGCCCGCGCATTGGCGGCAGAACTGGGGGTAGAGGTCTCGGTGCTGCGGATTGGCAATATCGCCGGATTCGATGTGATCCTCGGGGGCTGGAAACCCGGATTTCGTCTGGATCAGTTCAAAGACGGGCGCACACCGCGGCGCAGCTACATCGGGGTGCTGACGCTGGCCGATGTGATCGCGGCCCTGATGGAAGCACCGAATCTGCCGGACGTGCTCAATATCGCCCAGCCCGGCCCGATCGAAATGGGCGCGTTGTTGCAGGCAGCAGGGCGGGATTTTGCCACAGTGCCAGCGCCGGATGCGGCGATTGCAGAGGTGGCGCTTGACCTTGGACGCCTGAGCGGGTTCTTGGCCCCCAAGATGCAGCTGCATGTGGCGGATCCGGTGCAGATGGTGGCTGAAATGGCCTTATTAGAGCCACATACAAAGGATGAAGCCAGCCCATGACATGGGACAAGCGATTGTTTGACCTCTTTTTCGCGACGCTGTTGATCGTGATCCTTGGCCCGATCCTTTTGGGGCTGCTTTTGTGGCTGCTCTGGAAAGAAGGCCGCCCGGTGTTCTATGTGGCAGAGCGGATGAAGGGCATAAATCGCCCATTTAGACTCTGGAAACTGCGCACCATGACCCTTGTTGACGAGGACAGCGGCGTCTCGGGCGGTGACAAGGCGGCCCGTGTCACCAAAACCGGCGCATGGCTGCGCTCAAAGCGGCTGGATGAGTTCCCGCAGCTCTGGAACATCCTCAGGGGCGATCTGTCCTTTGTGGGGCCGCGCCCGCCGCTTCGGCAATATGTCGAAGCCCATCCCGAGATCTACGCAGAGGTGCTGAAGTCGCGCCCCGGCGTGACAGGGCTGGCCTCGATTGCCTACCACAGACATGAGGCGATGCTGTTGGAGCGCTGCGCCACGCGCGAGGAGACCCATGCGGTCTATTCCCGCATCTGCGTGCCCGCAAAAGCGCGGCTGGATCTGATTTATCAGCGCCATCAGAATATGTGCTACGATTTTGATCTGGTGTTTCAGACCATTGGCAACCTGTTCCGGCGCGGACGCTGAGTTTAACGGCGTAGGGGCGGTTGGGAAAAGCCAGCGCTGGCGATCCTCCGCTTGGCTAACTGTCAAAGTTGCAATTTCAAACCCATCGCACGAACTGGTGTTGCATGAAATTAGCAGTTATACAGAGCACGGATAGTCAGCTTTCTGCTAAAGGATTGTCATGCAGATTACCCCTGTTCTTCTCTGTGGTGGCTCTGGCACGAGGCTCTGGCCACTGTCGCGAAAGAGCTATCCCAAGCAATTTGTGCCCTTGATGGGTGAAGAAACCCTGTTTCAGGCCTCTGCCAAACGGCTGTCGGGCGCCGGTGTCGGGTTTGCGTTTGGCGCACCGATGGTGCTGACCAATTCCGATTTCCGCTTTATTGTGACGGAACAGCTTCAGGCTGCGGGCATTGATCCCGGTGCGATCCTGATTGAGCCTGAAGGGCGCAACACTGCCCCCGCCGTATTGGTCGCGGCGCTTCGGGCGCAGGCGCAGGATCCGGAGGCCGTGCTCTTGGTGGCTCCCTCAGATCATGTGATACCTGATGTTGACGCGTTCCACGCCGCCGTTGCGCAGGGGCTTGTGGCGGTGAGTGAGGGGCAGATGGTGACCTTTGGCATCACCCCCACCCATGCGGAAACCGCCTATGGGTATCTTGAACTCTCCGCAGCGCCTGATGCGGCGGGCCGCCCGGTGGCGCTGAAGCAGTTTGTGGAAAAACCCGATGCGGCGCGCGCTGCCGAGATGCTGGCGGCGGGCAATTTCAAATGGAACGCGGGGATCTTCCTGTTCCGGGCCGCTGATATCATCGCCGCCTTTGAGGCCCACGCCCCCAACCTGATGGCACCGGTTGCAGCCGCACTGAAGGACGCAGAGGTGGATCTTGGGTTTTTGCGACTGGCCCCGGAGCCTTGGGCGCAGGCGGCGGATATCTCGATTGACTATGCGGTGATGGAGAAAGCCAAGAACCTCTCCGTGGTGCCCTTTGATGCGGCCTGGTCGGATCTGGGCGGCTGGGATGCGGTCTGGCGCGAGGCGGGACCGGACGACAATGGCGTCGTGGTCAGCGGTGCGGCGACGGCGATCGACTGTTCCGATACCTTGTTGCGCTCTGACAGCGACCGGCTGGAAGTGGTCGGCATCGGCCTTGAGGGCATCATGGCGGTGGCGATGAATGACGCGGTTCTGGTGGCGGATAAATCCCGCGCGCAGGATGTGAAGCTCGCGGTGCAGGCGCTGAAAGACAAAGGTGCGGCGCAGGCCACCACCTTCCCCAAAGATCACCGCCCCTGGGGCTGGTTTGAAAGCCTGGTGGTGGGAGGGCGTTTTCAGGTCAAACGCATTCTGGTCCACCCCGGTGCCTCCCTGAGCCTGCAAAGCCATTTTCACCGCTCTGAACATTGGATCGTGGTGGAGGGCACTGCGCGGGTGACGGTGGATGATGAGGTCAGGCTGGTGACTGAAAACGAGAGCGTCTACATCCCGCTTGGCGCAGTACACCGCATGGAAAACCCCGGCAAAGTGCCGATGGTCTTGATCGAGGTGCAGACCGGGGCCTATGTGGGGGAGGATGACATTCTTCGCTATGAGGACGTCTACGCCCGGGAGTAAGGTTCATGAAGATCGCAGTTGCAGGGCTTGGCTATGTTGGCCTTTCCAATGCCGTTTTGCTGGCTCAGCACAATGAGGTTGTCGCCACCGACATCGCGGAAAACCGGGTGGAGATGGTCAATGCTCGGCAATGCCCGATCATCGACCCCGAGTTGGAAGATTTCCTGACCACCCACAGTCTGAACCTGACCGCGACCACGGATGCGGCGGCGGCCTACAGCGGCGCTGATTACGTGGTGGTGGCAACGCCGACCAATTACGACCCGCGGCACAATTCCTTTGACACCTCCAGCGTCGAGGCGGTGATCGCAGCCGTCATGGCCGTCAACACCACCGCCACCATCGTCATCAAATCCACGATTCCGGTGGGGTTCGTCATGGATGTGCGGGCGCGGCTGGGAACCGATCAGGTGATCTTTTCCCCCGAGTTCCTGCGCGAAGGCCGCGCGCTTTATGACAATCTGCATCCCAGCCGGATCATCGTTGGCGAGCGGTCCAAGCGCGCCAGGATCTTTGCCGATCTGCTGTTGGAGGGCGCCGAGGAAGAGGCGGTGGACACCCTCTTTACCGATCCAAGCGAAGCCGAGGCGGTGAAACTCTTTGCCAATACCTATCTCGCGATGCGGGTGGCGTTTTTTAATGAATTGGATTCTTACGCCATGGCCGGGGGCATGGACACCCGCCAGATCATCGAAGGCATCAGCCTCGATCCGCGCATCGGCGGCCATTACAACAACCCCTCTTTTGGCTATGGCGGCTACTGCCTGCCCAAGGACACCAAGCAGCTTCTGGCCAATTACGATCAGGTGCCGCAGAACCTGATCCGGGCCATTGTCGACGCCAATCGTACCCGCAAGGATTTCCTCAGCGATCAGATCCTGATGAAAGGCCCCAAGGTGGTCGGCATCCACCGGCTGGTGATGAAGGCGGGATCAGACAATTTCCGTCAGTCCTCCATTCAGGGCATCATGAAACGTCTCAAAGCTAAAGGCATCGAGGTGATCGTCTATGAGCCGGTGCTGACGGAAGATCACTTCTTTCACAGCCGGGTCATCCGCGATCTTGACGCCTTTAAGTCCGAGGCCGATCTTATCGTGGCAAACCGGATGAGCGAAGAGATCCGCGATGTCTCTGACAAGGTCTTTACGCGCGACCTGTTTGAGGCGGACTAAGAAAGAAGAAATCATGCAAACCGTTCTTGTAACCGGCTCCGCCGGCTTCATTGGCTTTCACCTCAGCAAGCTGCTTTTGAAACATGGGGCACATGTTATCGGGCTGGATGCGTTCAGCGACTACTATGATGTCTCGCTGAAAGAGCGGCGTCATGCGATGCTGGAAGATGCCGCAGGGCAGGGTACGGGGCGCTTTGTGCCGGTCATTGGCCGGATTGAAACCCCAGGATTACTGGCGGATCTGCTTGCGTCCTATAATCCAGATATTGTTGTGCATTTGGCGGCTCAAGCTGGTGTGCGCCACTCCATTGAGAATCCGCGTTCCTATTTGGAAAGCAACCTCATGGGGACGTTTGAGCTGCTGGAGGCTGCCCGCGCACATCCACCCAAACATATGCTGCTTGCATCGACCTCATCGGCTTATGGCGCCAATACCAACATGCCATATCAAGAGACCCAGAAGGCTGATCACCAGATGTCCTTCTATGCGGCGACCAAAAAATCGACCGAGCATATGGCGCATTCCTATGCACATCTCTTCGATTTGCCGATCACGATGTTTCGGTTCTTTACCGTCTATGGGCCATGGGGGCGGCCGGATATGGCTCCCACGAAATTCACCAAGGCGATCCTCGAAGGCCGTCCTATCAATGTCTATAATCACGGCGACATGCAGCGGGACTTTACCTACGTTGAGGATCTGGTGGAGGCGATCCGGCTGCTGATGGCCGCACGTCCCGAGCGCCCCTGTGATGCTCATGTGCCAGAGGGAGACAGCCTGTCACCGGTGGCACCGTTCCGTGTGGTCAATATCGGCAACTCCAACCCAGTGCAGCTTAGCGACTACATAAGCGCCATTGAGCGAGCCACGGGCATTACGGCACAGCGTAATCTGATGCCGATGCAGCCGGGCGATGTCCCCGCGACCTGGGCCGATATCCAACTCTTGGAGCGGCTCACCGGATATACACCGCAGACCTCTGTTGAAGAGGGCGTGTCCCGCTTCGTGGCGTGGTATCAGGAGTATGTTGCTACCAATAAGATCAAGTAGCTTTATCAAAGCAGGCGGTACTGAACGGTGGTAGCGCGTAATCGGCGACATGGGATCAGCAACACTCGTGAAAGCCCTTGGGCCCCCAGTGTCTTTAGATCACAAAAATACGCTCAGCGCCGTCTCATTGGCGGGCAGGAGGCCACTCTTCCTTGAGGAATTCGGGCCAGAGAAAGGGGGGTCGGACTTAAGGTCCTCATGCCATTTTCCACACATTACGCAGCAAGCGGCCGGAGCGCGTTTTCATATGTCCGGTCACATGACCCAGTATACCTATGAAAACAGATCCTAAATGTGGATGGCCGAGTGGCTGGTTTCTCCTGAAGTCGCTGACCTCAGGAAATTTTCTAGCGCAAGTAGGGTCAACATGCCAGCCCCGACAACGGCCCCCACTTTCACATGTTAGATCCTTTGCCCCCTAGGGTCAGGATGCATTGATTTCGGTCGCACTGCCTGATTCACGGCTCCGAAAATGAAGCTGTGACATGAGCGATCTTTTCTGGCTGACCGACGCGCAAATGGGGCGTCTGGAACTTTTCTTTCCGAAGTCACACGGAAAGCCCCGGGTCGATGACTAACGCGTTCTGAGTGGGACAATATTCATCAATCGCAATGGGTTAAGTGACGTGCCCCCCTGAAATGTCCGCGTTTTGAAGTTAGCCTGTTCTCCACATGAGGAGACAGACAATGCGGAAAAGCCGATTCAGCGAAGAGCAGATCATTGGCATCTTGAAGGAGCATCAGGCCGGGATAGGTGCCAAGGAACTGTGCCGTAAGCACGGCATTAGCGATGGCACGTTCTACAAATGGTGCTCGAAGTATGGCGGTATGGAAGTGTCCGAGGCCAAGCGGCTGAAGGCCCTGGAGGCCGAGAACGCCAAGCTTAAGAAGATGCTTGCGGAGCACATGCTCGACGTTGCCACACTCAAGGAAATTCTGGGAAAAATGTATGGTCCGCCCCGCGGTTGCAAGTTGTTGGATGACGTCTTTGGCTTGCGTAAATGTATCCGGCCTCTGATCAGTGGCTGGTTTTGCCAGCCAGGCCTTGATGAGATCCGCACCTCGGGTTCCAGATTACTAGCTCCGGGATCATGTCCCTCTTTTTTGCGCGTAGCTTACCTGATCAGCCCCACTTGAGTGGTCCAATTTGATTGTTAGTGCATGATCGACCTTTGGTCCATCTGGACGACGGTTTCCGGGGCCGGAGGGCGGTAGCCCAGACCACTATGTGGGCGTTTCGTGTTGTAGTGCTTCCTCCATTCTTCGATCAGGATTTGTGCTTCTCGCAGGCTGTAGAAGATTTCGCCATTCAAGAACTCATCTCTGAACCGGGCGTTGAAGCTTTCACGGTATCCGTTCTCCTAGTGTGAGCCGGGTTCCATGTAAGCCGTCTTTGCGCCGATGGCTTTGATCCAGTCCTGCACGGCCTGTGCAACGAAGCGAGCCATTGAAGGCGCTATTGGTTCGAGCCCAATGGCGAGCGGGCCATTGTCAGACTGAATAAACGAAGGCACACCGCGCAGGATGAACAGGTCGCTCAGCGAATAGATGACGTTGCCGGAGTTCAGCTTGCGATCTACGCGGATTGCCAAGCATTCTCGGCTGTATTCGTCGATGATGTTGAGCGTGCGGAACGCCTTTCCGTCATCAGTCCGGCAATGCACGAAGTCGTAAGACCAAACATGACCACGGTGTTCTGGCCGTAGCCGAACTCACGATCCGTCATTCAGCCAAAGACGCCCCTTCTTTGGTTGTTTAATGGGCACTTTCAGCCCCTCTCGTCGCCACAGCCTTTCGAACGGCTTGTCATTCACATGCCAGACTGCATCTCTCAGCAGCGCTGCGATCCGACGATAGCCATAGCGGCCATATTGCCGGGTCAGCTCGATCATGTCGGCCACCAATCGTTCTTCATCCAGGCGACCAACTGGCACCCTACGCTGCGTGGATCGGTGTTATCTCAGAACGCGGCACGCGCGGCGTTCCGAGACATTCAACTCACCACAAACGCGATCAATGCAAGCACGGCGACGAGCGGGGCTCAGAAGTTTCCCTTCGCGGCTTCCCCCAAGATCAGCTTGTCCAAGGTCAGATCAGAAACGGCCTTGCGAAGCCGCTCATTCGCTTTCTGCAGCCGCTTCAGTTCCTTCAATTGGTCCGTGCCCATTCCACCGTACTTCTTCTTCCAGCGGTAGTAAGTTTGTTCAGTCACCCCAATCTGCCGGATCGCATCCAGACGCGGCATCCCTTGCCCCGTCAGAACTTCAACCTGTCGCAGCTTCGTGACAATCTCCTCGGGCTTTTGTCGCTTGTTGGCCATGTGTTTACTCCGTTTTCCTAAACATAGCGGAGGGCCACTTCAATGGGGGAAGACCAAGCTTTGGCGTGGGCTACCTTATTCCAGAGCTGTTCATCGCGGCTGTACTGGCGATCATCGCGTTTTTCACCGCAGGGACGGGCGGTGCAGCGTTGGCTGCGCGTATCGCGACCTACACTGGCAAGGTTACAGCTGCACTGTCCAAAGCTGGCCGCGCCGGGCAGGCCCTGTTGCGTGTATTCACGTTCCTGAAGTCGATCAGCGGCAAGATGATCGACCTCATCAAAGCGTTGAAGGGTAAGATTGATGAGGTGGCTGAGGGCGTGACGAACGGGATCACACGGATCACGCGGCGTTCTGGTAAGCGGGTGAGAGACCCCACTGACATGCCCTGCTTCAACAGACCGCCTAACTCGACACGACAAGAGTTTATAGATCAGCTCACCGAACAGGAGGCTGCGATCAACAACAGCGATCTGTCAGAATTGATGCGGAGAAGGGCGCTGGTCGAAGCAAATGGGACGGGCAAGTTCCGGGATGCGGCCGCGCAGAGAAATGCACGGTCACAATGGATACGCAACAAGATTGATGAACTAATAGATCAACATGGGCTAATCGAAGCCGAACGCTTGGCCGAGTTAGAGGCGTCAACGCTGGATGCAACGCATGTGCTTGACATCGTAGCCGGCGGGGATCCATCCAATATTTCCGGCTTGCAAAATCGCAGTGTAAACCGCTCACTTGGCAGCCAATGGCGTGGAAAGGTCGATGATCTGGATCGCGCTCTCGCTGATCAGGCCAGACAAGGTGCAGTAAAGGCAAACATACGGCTCAGACCGTGTTGAGGATAGTAACATGAATGAACTTGAGGTGATAATCGACCGCAACGGGCCTCTGATGGACGTACAGCCCGTGCCTGATGAGGTCATTGCTGCCTATCGTGGAAAAGTACCCGGTATGCTTTTGGAATTCTGGGAAACGCAAGGTACGGGATCTTGGGTCAAAGGATTATTTAATGTCTGCACGCCAGGAGATTTCGATGGACTTCTCTCCCAAGTCTTTCACGCTGACAAAGATTTTTCGCATGCGGATTGTCATATCTTTGGATATTCGGCATTTGGAATCATTTTTGCATGGAGCGAACGACATGGAGTCATGGATATAAATCTTCTCCGGAATGAGGTCATTGCAAGTGGTCTCACGAAGGAAGGCAGTCCGGGCCCTTCGAAGAATGCCCTGACTGCGCTCCTATTCCGTTTAACGAAAGACGACTCTCTCGACGCCTACGACGATGATGATAATAAGCTCTTCTCGCGCACGGTGAAGACGCTTGGGCGACCAGAACCCGGTCAGGCGTTCGGCTTTTTCCCGGCCCTCACCATGGGTGGCGCGCCAAAGTTGGAGAATATAAAGATCGTTCCGGCGCTGGAACATTTTCTCTTCCTCGCGCAGCTCCAGCAGTTTCAACTCGTCGATTATCTCTCCCAGCCGCCAAGAGTTGTGCGATCCATCGGATAGCTGTTCGCCCCCCGAGGCTAGTTTGTTCACAAGCGTTTTTGAAGCAAGACGATGACCATTGCACAGGACTTTGAGTATTTCGAAGAGAGATTTGGTAAGCCCACTTCATTTGCGGCTGCGTCGGAGGATGTCTTACAGCGACTCGCAAAGCATGTACCCGGCGTCATGATCGAGTATTGGCAAAAATTTGGGTTTTCAACGTTTCTGGACGGATACTTCCAACTGGTAAATCCGGAGGACTACGCTGTGCCATTGACCGAATGGATCAAAGGCACAGAGTTTGAAGGCAAGGATACGTATCATGTCTTTTCAAGAACATGCTTTGGTGACTTGCGCGTTTGGGGTGAAATAACGGGCCGTGATTTTCACCTCGACATTTTACTTGATGCGCTCATCATCAGAAAGAAAAATGACGCCGCTGGCATTGCTGCAGGTAAAGCTAATGTCTTGGGAGAAGATGCTTTCTTCGATCTAGATCCCAAGCCAGGGGACCTTCGAGATCGTTTGCTGCGGGCAGCCCAACAGCGTTTGGGGTCTTTGGGGGCCGATCAAATATACGGGTTTTCACCGGCTCTACAGCTGGGCGGAGAAATTGATGCCGCCAATCTGAAAATTGTGCTCGCCGCTTCGCACCTAACAGTGCTGGCCGGTCTAAGTGAAAAGCCCGTTATTGGAATGGATGGCCTCGCGAAGCGCGCGTTTGGCTCCGGCGCAGATGAGAGTTTGGACGAAGCTTTCAAGAAACTTTAGAGTGGTGTCCTTTGCTCTTTGCCTGCTTTGCCAAAGCCCCTAGCCCAGACCGGCGCGCAGACAGTCGTGGATGTGCAGCAGTCCCGCCACCCGATCCTCATCATCCAGCACAAACAGCGCCGAGATTTTGCGGCTGTTCATCTCATGCAGCGCCTCAGAGGCCAGCGAGCCGCGCCGGATCACCTTGGGGCCACGGGTGGCCACTTCGCCCGCAGTGCGCGCCATCAGCCCGTCCATATTGCGGCGCAAATCGCCGTCGGTGATGATACCCGTGAGGCGGCCACCCTCGACCAGCCCCGCAAGGCCAAAACCCTTGGCGGTCATGGTCAAAAGCGCCTCGGACATCGGGGTGTCCGGCGCCACGAGGGGCAGGGCCTCGCCCGTGTGCATCAGCCCATCCACCAGCATCAGCTGCGCGCCGAGCTTGCCGCCGGGGTGGAAGACCTTGAAATCCTCGCGCTCAAAGCCGCGCCGCTTCATCAATGCCACCGCCAGCGCATCGCCCATCGCCAGCGTCGCCGTGGTCGAGGTGGTGGGCGCCATGCCGATGCCGCAGGCCTCTGGCGCATCGGGCAGCAACAGCACCACATCGGCCTGGGTCGCGAGGGTGCTGTCGGCCTTGCGGGTGATGGCAATCAGCGGGATCGCAAAACGGCGGCTATAGGTGACGATATCGGCCAATTCAGACGTCTCGCCGGAATTGGAAATCACCAAGCAGACATCGCGCGGCGTCACCATGCCAAGATCACCGTGGCTGGCTTCGGTGGCATGTACAAATTGCGCCGGCGTCCCCGTCGAGGCCAGGGTGGCCGCGATCTTATTGCCGATATGGCCGGATTTGCCGACGCCCGACACAATCACGCGCCCTTCCATGGCCTCGAGGATCTCTACCGCCCTGAGCTGCGCATCGCCCACCTCGGCGGCCATTCGCGTCAGCGCGGCCGCTTCAACGGTCAGCACGCGGGCCATTTCGGCAAGGGTTTCATCACAGGTCAGTACTCGCGGTGTCATGGCGCGGTCTCCGTCGGGGTGGCACTATGTCTCCTTGTGTATTCGGCATAGAACGGAATGGCCAGTGATAGAATTGAGCAAGATGCGTTGAGCTTGTACCGCATATAATGATCTGAATTGACCAGGTTTTATGTGATATCGGGAGTTAGTATATCAAGCTGTTATTTATCTGAAGCGAGTGTTGCGTTGATGGCGAGAAACGTAGCGAGGGGGACTCTGAATCGCCCCATGTTTGCCGGAGATCCAGAACTAAGGATACTGGGTCATGGGAGAGATGAAGTACGGAACACGCTATCCAGCGGAACTGCGCGCGCGCGGTGCGGATGGTCTTGGATCACGAGACAGAATACGCGAGTAGATCGGCGGCTATATTGTCGATCTCTCAGAAGGTTGGGTGCCGTTGGGACAGCTTGCGCATCTGGGTCAAGCAGTATGAGACGGATACAGGCCAGCGCGACGGCGTGACCTCGGTAGAGCGGGATTGCATCAAGGAACTTGAGCGTGAGAACCGGCAGCTGCGTCAGGCGGAGCTCGACCGACCATTCTGCAAATGATTGCCTTCATCAAGGATCATCGAAGTATACATGTGGTCGAACCGATCTGCCGGGTTCCGCAAATCGCCCCTTCTACCTTATATTAACGCCTTGCCGTCGAGCGTGATTCTGGCCGGGCATCTGATCGTGCCAAGCGCGATGCGTATCTGTGCAAGGAGATGAAGGCAGTTTGGGAGAGGAACAGGTCTGTCTATGGCGCGCGCAAACTTTGGCATGCAATGAGGCGCGAGAAGATTGATATTGCCCGCTTCACGGTCGAACGTCTGATGCGTCAGCTTGGCATTCAAGGCGTCGGCAACGCAGGACACGCAGTTTGTTCTGGATCCACTCGAACAAGCAATCCATGCCCGCAGGCCAGCCGAGAAATTGGTCCATCATCCAGATCGCGGCAACCAAAATGTATCGATCAAGTACATCGAGCGATTGGTAGATGCCGGGCTGGAACCTTCCGTTGGCAGTGTCGGAGACATTTATAACAACGCTTTCGCCGAGGCCGTCATCGGCCTGTTCAAAACCGAAGTCATCAATCGACTGGGGCCTTGGAAATCCAAAGATCAGGTCGAATGGGAAACCTTGCAATGGGTGGATTGGTTCAACAAAGAGCACCTGCTTGAGTCGCTTGGTTACATCACACCAATCGAAGCGGAGGAGAAGTACGAACGAGCCTTGAAGTCAGACAAAATCGCAGCTTGAAATACGAACTCAAGAGTCGCCGGCAAAACCGGGGCGATTCATATCTCCGGCGAGCCGTATTTGGCTTCAGTACCTCTACGCAGAACCCGGCATCCAAGCTGTTCGACATTCGCCACCTCAAAACTCTCCGGCTATGCCAGTCCATGACCGCCACGAGATGCAGGAAGCCCCGACGCATCGGGACATAACTGATGTCTGGACGCCCAACCTGATTGGATCGGGTCATGGGCGGATCGCTGAGCAAGTACGGACAAATCTTGTACGCCGGATGCTTCTTGCTGGTTTTGGGCTTCTGAAAAATCGGCGCCAGACACATGAGCCTCATCAGCCGTCGCACCCGATGGCGCCCGCATCTCTGCCCCTCCCGCTACATGTGGCGGTCTATATGCCGCGAGCCGAACCAGGGCGCTTCTAGGAGCTGCCCGTCGATGATTCCCATGAACGTCAGGTTCTCGGGGCTTTCGCCGCACGGGTGATATTTGAAGCTGGAGCGCACCAGAGACAACAGGCTGAACTGCCGCCGGACGCTGAGATAGGGATATCCTGCTTCACCGCTCTCAGCCTCCAGTGCCGAGGATGCGACTGGAGGCTTCCGACAAAAATCGCGTTCCTCGACCAACAGGCCGGTCTTGGCGTGCAACTTTTCGACATCTTTCTTGGAAATCCCCGACTCGGTCGAGGCGGCACCGCCAAACACTGATGCCACGTTCTCGATCACCGTTCTCTTTCAACCGCTGATTATTGTGGGATGGGCCACGTGGATCTTGGCCAGCTCGGCCTTCACCTACTCGTCATGGATGGCTTTGAGCGCAACTTTGGCCTTGCACTCAGCCGAACGAATAGGGTTTCCACTTCGTCATCTGCGATATTCCTTCGTCAGTCGCTGCAGTTTAGCAACTGGTCCGAAATATTGCGACCACCTCAGCACTCCGGCATTGACCAGTAGCGCTAAACATTGGCCCATTTCATTATTCGGGGTCAGTTGTTGATGATGAACTTGTTTGATGTCCGGAGGTTCACAAGTCCAATGGTCATCAACACCAGAGAAAGCAAGATTACATAGATCCAGGAGATGTATGCACCTTCGTATTCAGGGTAGAAGCCAACACGAAGCGATCCAATAATGTGAATTAGCGGATTCCACCACAAAACCGTTTGAAAACTGTTCGGCAAGCTGTCGAAAAGGTAGAAAACTGCGGAAATAAAGAACATCGGACGCGTCAAAATTTTCCAGATACTGCGCCACGATGGGAGTATCTCGAACAGAGTTGCGTTCATTAGCCCAACAGCGCCTCCAAGTATCATGGCGAGGCTTAGAGCCATGAAGATGTGCGGAAAGCTAGCCACAAAACTGACTTTAGAATAGATAGATAAGCCTGAAAACACGATAAGAGCAACTGTCAACTCTGTAAGCGCGATTAGGGTGAAGCGCCCGAGTACTACATCCGTATGCGTCACCGCAGGATAGAATAAAAGTGCTTTGTTTTGAGTGATGCACGAAGAAATTTTCGATTGTGTGCTGTTGTATATACTGAATGGAATGTAACCGGTAGCGTAAAAAAGAGGAAAGCTGTCGCCAAGCGGCGGCTGCTTGAAGATGATTGAGAAAGCAAGGGTAAAAACCACGATAATGCCTATCGGCTCCAACACGGCCCAAACATACCCAAGAGACGACCGACCGAACGTCGTAGCCATCTCACGCATCAGGAGCGCTGCAACTACACGCGCCGTCTGAAACGGAATTTTCCTTCTTGCCAACACCATGGACGGCTCTGGAGCTCGATTTTCAGATTGGACTTGATCAGGTTTTTCAGTCATGCGCCTGCGGTCGCTTGTAGGAGCGTAATGGTTTGAAACGAGTCGCAGCTACGTATAGAGCATTACCAAGAAAAACAAACCTCTCCCTGAAGACAAGCCGCGTTCAGTGAAGCTAGGAACTAACTAGGTGACAGTAACTCCAGTGGTCTCAAACTCGCCCAAAGCCCCCGCTCACAAGGTCCCGCAACCAGCGAGAAATGCAAGAATGCGGGGTCGACATAAGCTTCTACTCGCTTCATTCGCTGGCATGGTACTTCTGCCTGTTTGCCTAATCGTCGGCTACTTGTTTTCACGGGCGGCCGATCAATTCGTCTCAGAGATGTCGTTCTCCATTCGATCCGAAGAATTTGTCAACCCGCTCGATGCCTTGGCGGGGCTCGGCCAGCTATCGACCGGCACAACATCAGATGCTGACATCGTACATGAGTTTATCGGCAGCCAGAAAATCGTGAGAACAATCGATGCACGTGTCAATCTGCGCAAAATCTATTCAAGTGCTGAAGGTGACCCGGTTTTCACCATCGCACCTGACGTCTCGACCGAAGGTCTTGTTGCTCACTGGCGCCGGATGGTTCAAGTCAGTTACGACAAGGGAAGCGGCCTAATCCACGTCGCCTCTTTTGCGTTCGACCCCGCCTCTGCTGAAACCATTAATAAGGCTATACTATCTGAGTCGCAGCTGCTCGTTGACAAACTTAGCCTGCTTGCCCGTGAAGATGCGACAAAATACGCGAAGGCCGACTTGGATGATGCGCGAACGCGTCTAAAAACAGCACGACAAAATTTAAGTCGTTTCCGCGCGGAAGCGCAAATTATTGATCCATCGATCAATGTGCAAAGCCAAAGCGGCGTGAGCGCAGCTCTTCAACAGCAACTTGCCGAAGCATTGATTGACCTTGATCTACTTGAGGGAAGTATCTCCAACGTAAACGATCCGCGGGTCGAGCAAGCTGTACGCCGGATCAAAGCGATCGAAAACCGCCTTGAGGGCGAACGACAGAACTTATCGTCGGGTGTTGATCGTGGGATGGTAAACATCGTCGGAGATTACGAGGCACTTATTGTCGAGCGCGAGTTCGCCGAACAGGCTTTTCTCGCCGCAGCGGCAGCTTATGACAGCGCTAAAGCCGAAGCGAAGCGTCGGACTAAATATCTCGCCGTCCACATAGAACCCACCATAGCGGACACCTCTCTGTACCCTAGAAAACCATTAGTCATTGCTGTCTCCACTGCATTTCTCATCTTAATTTGGGCCGTCTCCATTATGGTTGCATATTCTGTACGTGACAGGCGCTAACTGCGATGATTACTCTGAAGCATCTGACAAAGAGCTTTCGGATCGGGTCGGGTCGAAAGTTCATTGCCAAGGAAATTAATGCAGTATTTCCTGATCGGACCTCGGTAGCTTTGCTGGGGCGCAACGGAGCTGGTAAGTCAACCCTCCTGAAGATTATCGGTGGAACTATGCGGCCGGATAGCGGGGCTGTCGACAGTTGCGGTGCTGTTTCCTGGCAAATAGGCTTTGCTGGCAGCTTCCACCCAGATTTGACTGGTGCCCAGAATACCCGCTTCATCGCCAGAGTTTACGGAATCGATACCGATAGCCTAGAAGACTACGTTCTGGATTTTTCCGAGCTAGGCGTGAGCTTCAAGATGCCGGTACGAACCTACAGTTCTGGGATGCGAGCACGCCTTGCTTTTGGCGTTTCGATGGGTATTCCATTTTCTTACTACTTAATTGATGAGGTGACCTCAGTCGGGGATGCTTCTTTCAAAGAGAAATGCCGCGCAGTGCTTCAAGACCGTCTGGATCGCGCAGGTTCAATTGTGGTTTCACACAGCGAGAGCACGCTCAAATCGATCTGTTCGGCTGGCGCCGTGCTAGAGGGTGGGAAACTGTTCTATTATGATGCAGTTGACGACGCGATCGCTCACCATAACGAAAATATGTCGGAGTCGCGCAATTGATCAGCAGGCAACTTAACATACAGGGCCTACCAAACCGGCGGGTAGATATCTTGCATCTGACTTCGGCTCATTCGGTTACTGACACTCGAATCTTTGTCAAAGAAGCGACGTCTTTAGCCGAGGCAGGGTTCCGTGTTGCCGTTGCTGGGCCTGGGGATGTTAACTGTCAACAGACCATTAATCAGGTTTCAGTCTTTAGCATTGAGCGGCCCGGCGGCCGCTTCGCGCGCTTTTCCAGTTTTGCTCTCAAATTATACCGTTTTTGCACAAGAATGAACCCACGGGTGGTTCACATTCATGACCCCGACCTGTTGTTACTCTCCTGGTGGTTGAAGCGACGCGGGATCAAGATTGTCTATGACGTGCATGAGGATTTTCCGAAAGCAGTTCTTTCCCGAACTTGGCTTGGGCCTGCTATAGCTCGTCGGGGAACGGCGAAACTCGTCGAAATGCTTGAGCAGTCCGCTGCCAGCTGGTTAGATGGAATTGTCCTTGCGGATTCGCAGCTTGCAAACAGGTTTCCGCTAGACCGAAGCATTGTAGCCCGAAATTATCTGAGTGTATCGGAATGGCCGACTAAATTTTTGGCACCAAAAGAAGAACTTTCAAGTTTGAAGTGTATTTATGTTGGTGACATCAGTGAAGCGCGCGGGCTAACGCGCATGTGTGACGCAATTCAGGAAGCGCATGAGGCTGGCATTCCTGCGACGCTTGAATTGGTTGGGCATATCAACGATTCTCAAATTCATTCCATCTCAAAGCATCCCGCCAATCGTCACATTAAGCTCCACGGCTGGGGCACGAGATCTGAAGTGGCGGAGAAGCTCGCCTCTTCAGACATAGCCTTTTGTCTTCTGGAGCCAACACCTGCCTACCGCGAGGCGTTGCCAGTTAAAGTACTAGAATACATTGCGTCAGGCCTGATAGTTATAGCAACAGACCTACCCCGACTTCGTAGAGAAACCCTGCTGAAAGAGGCAATCCACTTCGTTCCGTGGGAAGCCGAATCTGGCTCCTTGGGTGCAGCGATTGCGACTGTCGCTTCCTCGAGCAGTGCTCGAAAAGAACATTTGAAAAATGTGATTATTGGTCACTTTAACTGGTCTAGTGAAGCGACTAGATTGGTGGAGTTTTATTTCAGCGTGTTGTTAAATCCGCAAGAGCGGCAACCCAGTTTCAGTTAGTATTGAGCTCTTGGTACATTGCGATTAGCTTTCGTTCCTGCGCTTCCCATGAATACTTTTCGTTCAACTCAATCTGTCGGGCTACACTTCTTTCGAACTGACCATAGTTTTTGATCAACTCCAACATCTTCACTGCACAATGTTCAGGGCTGTCAGCACTATAGGTTAGGCCAAGGGAGTTCTCGGATACAAACGGACCCATCTCCAAAAGATCAGAGCAAATGATTGGGTTGCCCGAAAGGGTTGCTTCGAAGAGTTTGTTTGGCATCGCAAACTCATAGGAAAGCGTCACTGGCAGGATCGGGATGATCGATGCATTGGCGCTCGAAATATAATTTGCGACACGATGAGGTGCTACCGGCTGTAAAATGTGTACACAATCTTCCAGTCCATACGCACTTGCCAGTCGTTTGATGGCACGATCCTGCCCACTTTGAACTTTCCCAACGGCGACAAGGTGATATCGGCTGCCGAAACGTTCATTTGGATCTCTGAAATCTTGTATCCTTGAAAGTGCGATAATAGCGAGTTCAAGACCACGGTTCAGCGTGATATTGCCAGTGTAGACGAAAAGAAAATCTCTCGGATGCAGATTTAGGTCGGCTCGAACATCAAATCGGTCATAGACTTCCCATTTCTCCGGCATCGGTGTCGGTTCGACAGGCGGAGCATTGAACAGAACGGTAGGCCGATCAATACAGTATTCGTGCGCTAAGTAGTCTGCCGCCCGTTCAGTGACGGTAATGACCTTGTCTGCTTGAGGCAGATATTTGCGCTCCATGCGCTCGACTTGAATGCGCCGCAAATAGGGCAAGGGCGGACTACGATGCACTTCCAGTTCATGACTATCAAACACGAGCTTTGCACCAGTTCGTCTCGCGGCATTAGCAGCTGCAGGCAATGTCACTCCATCGTGCGAGTGAATAACGTCAGGGTTCCAAGCATCGATGTGAGAGCCGAACACAGACTCATACGTCCGATACATGAAAAATGTATGCCCAATCATGAGCACGCGCCGAACAACGGTATTGTAGGCGTAGCGGCCGAATTTCACTAAGAAGCTCATTGGTCTTTGTCCCTGTTTTGTATGGGTAGCGTTTCGACCATTGCGCGGTGCTTGTCACGATTCAGCGTTGGTATCTCTCTATATTTCTTTTCCCCGAGGTACATCATTCGCAGTATTTTCAATACATTCCACTCAAATCTTAAATACGTGACACCGTTTATTTCTTCTTGAATTGGAATGCCAAGCTTTGGCTTCCAAGTCGCAAGAATACAGACCTCATACCCTGCTCTAGCTAAAGACTCTGCCTCCTTGGTTACCCGATAGTCGGGGTTGCATGGATTCGACACGAGCATTACGACGCGCTTTTTCATATTCAAAAGTTCCAATGTGCGTATGCCAGAAACGCAGACGATTCTGCTTCACGTCCTTCAACGGAATGTGCGAATGAAATTCAACCACTTTTGATGTGGGAGCGCGAAGTTGCCTGTAACACGTTCCTCGTCGGCAACGTCCCGGACGACCACGCTACCTATGGTTACATGAACACATTTACCCAGCTTAACGCCGTTGCTGATCGAGCAGTTCGGTCCGAGAAAGCTATCATCACCTATTTCGACGCGCCCGGAAATTTCTGAACAAGCCGTGAGTTTCACGCGTTCCCCGACTTTGCAGTCATGCGCGACATGGACCTGACAGTCGAGCATCGTTTCCCTGCCGATAGTGGTGAATCCACCGAACGTCGCTCGTACAATCGTGCACTTGGCTTGAACCGTGACGTAGTCCCCAATCCTGACGCCTCCAGTTTGAGGAAGAACGCGCGATGGATTCGACCCTGCCATATGTTCAAAGGCTTCCATTCCAATGACGGTGCCTGCTCCGATAATGCAGTGGTTTCCGATGAGCGAGCGCGGCAGAATAACCGCGTTGGGGCCGACATGCGTATGCGCTCCGATCACCACGTCGTTCGGTGCGATATAAGCACCTTCCGAAACAACTGCAGTTGGGTCGACGCGAGTCCTGAAGCGTTTCCATTGAAAATTCTCGATCGCACTGACTGCCTCTTGGATCAATGCCACGGCGGCTTGCGGCGATGTAGCTGTCGCAAGCCCGAACTGTGAAGGCACAAGTTCAGCCAACTGCGGAGGCACCACAAAGGCGGCAATTCCTTCAAAGTCTCTGGCATACTCAAGATGTTCGGGCTTGGCTGCGGGGACAACCCGCCCGTCAAGATCCGTCGGAATCTTTCCCGCGTAGGCGATTTTCGCATCCCTTACCACATCCAAACCAGCAGCCTCGGCAAAATTAGAAAGTGATGACCGACGATAAGTGAACATTTGCCGAAACTCCTTGGCAATGGGTTTCCCCCAAAATTATTCACCTTTTACAATCGCGCATCATTCTTTACAAGCGCACCGAGCTGAGGGCCTTGAAACAACGTTGGACGGTATAACGGTATGAAGACAATCGGAATCTTAGGGATGGGCTATGTTGGGATCCCGCTTGCGCTACGAATTTCTGAGACTGGCAGCAAGGTGATTGGGTTCGACGTTGTCCATGAGCGGATTGAGGTTTTGAACTCTGGTAGAAGCCCGATCAAGCATTTTTCTGACACGGACGTTGCACGCATGGTCAATTCTAGCTTTGAAGGTACGACTGACTTCAGTCGCGCTGCTGAATGTGATGCGTTATTAATTTGTGTTCCAACGCCTCTTGATCGCTCACGTGAGCCGGATCTGAGCTTCGTGATCGCAACGATGGATACCATTGCCCCATATTTGCGTGCGGGCCAACTGCTTAGTCTTGAAAGCACCACTTGGCCAGGCACCTCTGAGGAAGTTCTCTTGCCATATGTCACCCGTGCTGGCCTTGAGGTCGGGGAAAACTTCTTCTTAGTTTATTCGCCAGAACGTGAAGATCCTGGAAATCAGAAGTTCGATACGCGATCAATCCCTAAGATCGTTGGCGGTCATACTCCAGCGTGCTTGGCTGCGGGCAAGGAACTTTATGGTGAATTTATTGACGTTGTTGTGCCGGTGAGTTCGACTCGTGCTGCCGAGATGGTCAAGCTGTTGGAGAATATTCACCGTTCTGTCAATATCGGTCTAGTCAACGAGTTGAAGGTCGTGGCTGATGCGATGAACTTGGACATTTTTGAAATAATCGACGCAGCTAAAACAAAACCCTTCGGTTTCACAGCGTACTATCCTGGCCCCGGTATCGGAGGTCACTGTATCCCAATCGACCCTTTTTATCTGACGTGGAAAGCGCGTGAATTTGGGCTGCATACACGCTTCATAGAATTGGCAGGCGAAATCAACGCTGCCATGCCCCAATATGTTGTCGACAAAACGATCCGAGCACTTAACGATGTAGGCAAAAGCCTCAAGGGTGCGAAGGTTCTGGCTCTGGGAATTGCCTACAAGCGTGATGTGGACGACATGCGAGAGAGCCCATCGGTGTTCGTGATGGAGCTGCTTCGTGAATGGGGTGCAGAGGTTCAGTATAGCGATCCGAATGTGCCCCATTTCCCAAAGATGCGTGAGCACAGTTTTGAACTTAGTTCGGTAGATCTAACCCCAGAAACTCTTACAGATTTTGACGTTGTTCTACTGCTTACCGACCACAGAGATTTCGAGTACGAAACGATCGTTGAACACGCCAAATTGGTTATCGACACGCGCGGTAAATTCCCCAATGCCGAGAACGTGCGACGGGCTTGAAGAGGTTAGAATGAAGAACTATGGGTTGATTGGCGCGGCTGGATACATCGCCCCGCGTCATTTGAGAGCGATTAAGGATACCGGTGGGACGCTTGGGTGCGCCTACGACATCAATGACAGTGTTGGCATCATGGATAGCTACTTCCCAGATGCTGCTTTTTTCACAGAGTTCGAACTGTTCGAAGACCACATCTACAATAGTCGCAGCAAGGGATTCGGCTGTGATTATATGGCGATTTGCTCGCCAAACTTCCTACACAAGGCCCACTCCGCGTTCGCTCTACGGGCTGGGATTGACACGATATGTGAGAAGCCTCTCGTGTTGAACACGTCTGATCTGGATGAACTTGAGGACATAGAAAACGAAACAGGAAAAAAGATCTATTCGATCCTGCAGTTGCGCTTGCATCCCGCCATAATCGCACTTCGTGACAAGGTCGCCGCAGACACCAGCGGCAAGACCTACGATGTAGATCTTGGCTACTTCACATCGCGGGGTGCTTGGTATAGCGCAAGTTGGAAAGGCTTCGAGCACAAATCGGGTGGAATCGCGACAAACATTGGCGTCCATTTTTTTGATATGTTGTCATTCATTTTCGGCTCTCAAAAAGTTAGCATCGTGCATCATCGCTCGGACGACGCTGCCGCTGGTTACCTAGAGTTTGAGCGTGCTAGGGTCCGTTGGGTTCTTTCGATCAATCGTCAACACCTACCAACTCACACCCCACTGGGGCAAACGACACATCGTTCCATTACCGTCGACGGTGAAGAGATTGAATTCTCTGGTGGGTTTACGGATCTACACACAGCGAGCTATCAGAATATTCTGGATGGCAAAGGTTACGGTCTTAAAGTGGTGCGTCCGTCTATTGAAACCGTTAGCCATATTCGTACCGCGCCTATCGAACTGAATAAGGGCGAACACCACCCTGACATCGCGCGCGTTGTTGGCGCGTAGCGCCTAGTATTCGGAGTCTGAATATGCAATTCATTGATCTTGCGGCACAGCAGCAACGTATCAAGGATAAAATTGACGCGCGTATCGCTCGAGTTTTAGAGCATGGTAGCTATATCATGGGGCCCGAGGTCAGAGAATTTGAAGATTCATTGTCTTCATTTTCTGGCGCCAAGCATAGCCTAACATGTGCCAATGGTACAGATGCTTTGCTTTTAGCCTTAATGGCTCTTAAAGTGCGGTCAGGTCAAGCCGTGCTCTGTCCTTCTTTTACCTTTGCTGCGACTGCGGAAGTTATCCCCTCCGTCGGAGCCGTCCCCGTGTTTGTCGACTGCGATCCGGATACCTACAACATTGATCCACGGAGTCTTGAGAGGAGCATAGCTTACGCAAAGTCGCTGGGTTTGAAGCCGACAGTTGTAATTGCAGTTGACTTGTTTGGGCTACCCGCTGACTATGACGAAATTGAGGAAATTACAGCTGCCGAAGGGATGAAACTGATCGCCGACAGTGCGCAGGGATTTGGCGGAGTATATAAGGGTCGTAATTCTGGTACTATTGGTGATTTTTGTACCACCTCATTTTTCCCTGCAAAACCCTTGGGTTGCTACGGTGACGGCGGTGCGATTTTTACTGATGATGACGAAGCAGCCGAGTTGATCAAGTCCTTTCGGGTTCATGGCAAAGGTCACCATAAATACGATAACTGTCGAATCGGAATGAACTCTCGCCTCGATACGATTCAGGCGGCCATCTTATGTGAAAAACTTGGAATTTTCTCGGACGAATTGAATAAGCGCAATGCTGTTGCCCAACGATATTCCGCTGCTTTATCGAATCTCCTTAAGACACCACTTGTCCCGGGTGGGCTTAAATCCAGCTGGGCGCAATACACGGTTCAGCCACGGCTTGATCTGAACCGCGATGTCATCATTCGGCATTTGAAATCCGTTGGTGTGCCGACAGCTGTTTACTATCCGTTGCCTCTACATTTGCAGAGTGCTTATAGATGTTTCCCTAAAGATCCTGAGGGATTGTTGGTATCGGAGGATGTTGCGTCCAAGGTGTTCAGCTTGCCAATGCATCCTTACTTGACGGTAGAAGATCAAGACGCGGTGATCAGCGCCCTGCATGATTGTGGTTGAGTTCAAAACGACATATGAGCGTAAGCAACCTTTAGTCACAGTGCTCATGCCCTGCAAAAATGCGGTAGCAACAATTGGCGAAGCAATACGCTCCGTTCAGGAGCAAACGCTACAGGACTGGGAGCTTATTGCCTCAGACGATGGTTCTGACGACGGCACTCAAGATGTCATTGCATCAATCTCGGAAGCTGACCCCAGGATAACGCTTCTTGAATATCACGGTAGGCAACGAGGCGCTAGTGCGGCTCGTAATCGTGCACTTGATAGTGCAACTGGTCGCTACATCGCATTTCTCGATGCCGATGATTTGTGGCTTCCTACGAAATTGGAAGTTCAGATTGGCGCAATGCAATCGCAATCTTCTCCATTTAGTTGCAGTGCATATTGGGTCCGCCGTGAACGCAGGGCCGACCTGCTGCGTCAACCGCCCAAGCACCTAACGCGACAGCTTTTGCTGAAAGGGAATAGGATCGGCTGTCTGACTGTAATCTACGACAGTAAAGTGTTCGGAAAACAACCAATGCCTGATATCCCACTCCGACATGACTATGCGCTTTGGCTGCACTTGTTGAAATTAACTCCGACAGCAATTGGCCTACAGGAGGTGTTGGCAATTCACCACCGCCATTCTGGATCGTTAAGCTCGAATATATTTCGTGCAAGCCTTGCAACTTGGCACATGCTCCGAACAGAGGCAGGGTTACCGCCGCTTGCGGCAGCAAACACACTCATGCGGCACCTGTTAGGACGGATCTATAGAGGTTAGCTTTGGCGTTCGACGAACTGTGCATCGGGCGACAGATCATTGAGCTACCCCCGAATTTCGGAGAGAGACGGTAGCTACGATGTGCGGTTTACGTTTCTTCAACGAAAGTTGACCAGAGATGCCAAAACGCAAGCAGCGTTCGCTGACTTCAAGGCGAGGGTCGCGCTGGAAGCTTTGAAAGGCGGGGAGACGGCGGCCAAGCTGGCGAGTCACTACGGCGTCCATCTGACATTAATCCATCGATGGAAGCGAGCCCTGTTGGCAGACGCCTCCAGTGTGCTCGAGCGCGGTGGCCGTAAGCAACCTGAAATTGACGAGGAGCAGGTGAATGAGCTTTACGCCAAGATCGGAAAGCTGGCGGTGACCAGATCTTTCTTGGAACGAAAGCTGAAACTCTGGGCCGGGAAGTGAGGTGCGGCAAGATCATGCCTGACCAACTGTCAGCATTGCAAGCGGATGTCGATCGTGCGCTCGTCCAATGACCACGAGCCAAGGAGAGCGAAGAGACACGACAAATATCCATGCTTGTTGAGGGGCTTGGGGTTGGATCACCCGAACCAGGTCCGGTGATCGGACACCACCTATCTGCCCATGCAGCGTGGGATTCTCTATCAGGTGGCGATCATGGACTAGCACGCCCACAAGCTGCCCTCTTGGCGGAACTAAAACGTTGTGGTGCCGACTTCTGTGTCAAGTCGCTGAACGAGGCAATCCAAGAGTCGGTTCGCCCGAGACGATGAATACGGATCAGTAGGGCAGCCATTTCACGTCCTTCGCCTGGCCGGATAGGCTGCGCCAATCCGGCATCCACATCCCAATATATGGAAAAGGCTGGTTTCTAGACAACATGTTCATCGAGAGTCTGTGACGCATCCTAATACGAGTGTGTATCGACCCAGTGAAAATCTGCTCATGCTACAAGGGAGAACGTAGCGATGAGTATGATGATGGACGACCGCATCAAACAGTGGACGGCTCGCCGCGCCGGATCACCTTGGGGCCGCGGGTGGCCACTTCGCCCGCAGATCGCGCCATCAGCCCGCCCATATTGCGGCGCAAATCGCCGTCGGTGATGATACCCGTGAGGCGGCCACCCTCGACCAGCCCCGCAAGGCCAAAACCCTTGGCGGTCATGGTCAAAAGCGCGTCGGACATCGGGGTGTCCGGCGCCACGAGGGGCAGGGCGTCGCCCGTGTGCATCAGCCCATCCACCAGTATCAGCTGCGCGCCGAGCTTGCCGCCGGGGTGGAAGACCTTGAAATCTTCGCGCTCAAAGCCGCGCCGCTTCATCAATGCCACCGCCAGCGCATCGCCCATCGCCAGCGTCGCCGTGGTCGAGGTGGTGGGCGCCATGCCGATGCCGCAAGCCTCCGGCGCGTCGGGCAGCAGCAGCACCACATCGGCCTGGGTCGCGAGGGTGCTCTCAGCCTTGCGGGTGATGGCAATCAGCGGGATCGCAAAGCGGCGGCTATAGGTGACGATATCGGCCAATTCAGACGTTTCGCCGGAATTGGAAATCACCAAGCAGACATCGCGCGGCGTCACCATGCCAAGATCGCCGTGGCTGGCCTCGGTGGCATGTACAAATTGCGCCGGCGTCCCCGTCGAGGCCAGGGTGGCGGCGATCTTATTGCCGATATGGCCGGATTTGCCGACGCCCGACACGATCACGCGCCCTTCCATGGCCTCGAGGATCTCCACCGCCCTGAGCTGTGCATCGCCCACCTCGGCGGCCATCCGCGTCAGCGCGGCCGCTTCAACGGTCAGCACGCGGGCCATTTCGGCAAGGGTTTCATCACAGGTCAGTACTCGCGGTGTCATGGCGCGGTCTCCGTCGGGGTGGCACTCTTAGCCTTGTGTAGGCGGCGCAGCCGGGAAAGACCAGCGCGCCCGGTTCCGGGGGCTCTTCTTGTCCCAATTGCAGGGTGGTGGAAAAAATTTCAAACCCATGTCGAAAAAAGCAACGCATAAACGTCCTAGGAGCATGAACCACCACAGGGAAGGGAGATTTCATGGTGTTTTCAATCACGCCGATCTATGCGCTCACCGTCGCAGTGATCTGGCTTATCCTCTGGTTTCGGGTCACTGCCCTGCGCAGTGCCATGGGACAATCCATCGGCGATGGCAGTGATCCGCAGCTGTTGTTGCGCATCCGCCAGCACGGCAACTGCGCGGATTGGGCCGCCTTTGTGCTGATCCTGATGATCCTTGCCGAAGGCATGGGCGCGCCTGCGCTTTATCTCCATATCTCCGGCGGCTTGCTGGTGATCGGACGCACTGCGCATCCTTTTGGCCTGAAGGTTGAAAACGCAGGCCATCCGCTGCGTTATGTGGGCAATGGCACCAATATTCTCGCCGCCCTCAACGCCATGGTTTGTCTTGGCGTCAATATCCTTGGCATCTGAGGCCTGAAACACGTACTGATAAAGGACTTTATTATGAAATACATGCTTCTGATCTATGCCGCACCGGACCGCGAACCAGCCTATGGCACGCCCGAGTTTGATGAGATGATGGCAGGCTTTGCCGCCACCAGCGAGAAAATGAACGCCGATGGCGTCATGATCGACGGCGAAGGCCTGCAAGGCAGCGAGACCGCCACCTCGCTGCGGATCACCGCTGGCAAGGTCGAGACCATGGATGGCCCCTTTGCCGAAACCCGCGAACATCTCGGCGGCTATTACGTGATTGATGTGCCCGATCTGGACACGGCGCTTCGATATGCCGAGATGATCCCGGTGGCGCATTTTGGCACCATCGAGGTGCGGCCTTTGATGGATTATAACCCCGCAGGCTGACTGACATGAAAAGCGCCGTCCCCAGTGCCATCGCCGTGCAGCAGGTCATTGATGATGTGATGCGCCGCGACAGGGGACGGCTGCTGGCGGGTCTGATTGCCCGCCTTGGGGATTTCCAACTGGCGCAGGATGCCCTGCAGGAGGCGGCGATCTCGGCGCTCAAACATTGGGGCCGCTCCGGCGTGCCCCATGCGCCTGTGGCCTGGCTGATGCGGGCCGGGCTCAACAAGGGGATAGACCAGCTGCGCACGCGCCAGCGCGAAGGACGCAAGGCAGGCGCCCTGGGGCTGATCACGCCCGACCGGGTAGAGATGGAGATTGCAGAAACCATCCCCGATGAGCGTCTGCGGCTGATCTTCACCTGCTGTCATCCGGCGCTGGAGGAAAAATCCCGCGTCGCCCTGACCCTGCGCACGGTCTGCAGTCTGACCACGCGCGAAATTGCCGCCGCCTTTCTCGACAGCGAACAAACCATGGGCCAGCGCCTGTCCCGCGCCAAGGCCAAGATCCGCGCCAAGGGCATCGGGTTTCAGGTGCCAGAGCCCGACCAGTGGTCCGAACGGCTGAGCACGGTGCTCTCCACGCTCTATCTGATTTTCACCACCGGCTATGTGAATGAGGAGGCAGGGGTGGAGCAGGGCACTCGCGATCTCTGCCGCGAGGCGATTTATCTGGTGCGGCTTTTGTGCGCGCTGCGCCCGGATGACCCCGAAATTGAGGGCGCGCTGGCCCTGATGCTGCTGACAGAGTCCCGCAGGGCCGCCCGCATTGGCTCGGATGGAGCAATGCGCCCAATCGAGGACCAAGACAGCAGCCTCTGGCAACACGCAGCCATCACCGAGGCGCAGGTTCTGCTGGCACAGGCCGTTCTGCGCCGCAAGCCCGGCGCGTTTCAGATCAAGGCCGCCATTGCGGATTGCCATATGATGCGCCCAAAACCTGACTGGGCGCAGATGGCGCTGCTCTATCAGGCGCTTTGGCGGTTTGAGCCAACCCCGGTGGTGGCGCTCAATCAGGCGGTGGTCATGGCAGAGCTGGGCCAGCGCGCGCAGGCTCTGGAAAACTTGCGCGCCTTAGAGGGCGAGCTTGGCAGGTTTCAGCCATGGCATGCGGCAATGGCACATGTGCTGGCACAGGAGGGTCAGATTGAGGACGCCCAACGCGCCTATGCGCAGGCCATAAAAACCGCGCCCAATGATGCTGCGCGCCGGTTTCTGGCTTTGAAATGCGCAAAATTATAACATAATAACAATTATGGGGAGTTAAGGTGCGCATGTCGCGGAGATCACCCCGGATAGATCCAAAGCGCTTCATCCGCCTGAAGAGAAGCGACGACCTCTCTTGCACGGGCCACAGCGTCCCGTCTGGGGCCTACCCCCATGTGGTTCACCTCAATATCAATGAGATACCTCACAACGCCCTCTGCAGATGCGCCCCTGCGAAGTTGACCCGCGGCTTGAAGAAGATAGCTGTCATACTCATCCGCGAACGACTGGCAGTCTGCGTCATGCCACGTTTGCCCATCAGCCAAAAGCCCGATTGGGTCCCACTTGGACCAGCCAATATCCCGCAATCGTGAGAGCTTAATTTTGGGTGGTGATGTGTGTGGCGGATCAAGCTGGGGCATGTCTCAGAGCAATTGGAATATCTCTCTCGATGACAGATGACCTGATCCAACAAGGCGTTTCAAGCCCAGTGGATATCGGAGCGCCCTGCTCGCGTTGCCCTCCGTCGCGCGCAGAAACGAAGATGCATTGTTTGAAGCTGATGGGCGAAAGCCCTCGGTCGACAAGTTGCAGAAATCCTAGCCCGCCTTGCCGTTCGCAGTCCCTACACCGCTCTTGGCATACCCGTCTCAGAACACTTAGAATAAGTCTGCCTAGAGCGACGGGAAACACGCCCTGCAATGGGTTCGTGTAAAAAGCCCCTATGCAAATGAGTTTTCCGATCACACATAGGGGTGTCCGCATACCGGCCGAGATTGAAGCGGCCATCAAAAAGTGCTTTTAGCGCCGGAAATAGAAAAAAGGGGCCAGCAGGTGTTAAACAGGCACGTCACGCAGCATTTTCACACCGAATGGGTGTGGAGCCAAGCTAAGCGTTTTGAGATCGAGCGGCTGGTCCAGTTCCGCGAAGATGTCTTAACTCGGAGTTCTGGTGCGGGCGCCTACCCGGATAACGAGACTTGTCTCTGCCAGGAGGTGGTGACACGTCTGCAGAAACCGGTACGGCAACAGCGCATCTCGGAGGTCACACATTGAAAAAGGCACTCATTACAGGCGTCACAGGCCAAGACGGCTCCTATTTGGCAGAGTTCTTACTGGAGAAAGGATATGAGGTGCATGGCATCAAGCGCCGCGCCTCCTTGTTCAATACTCAGCGGGTTGATCACATCTATCAGGACCCGCATGTGGACAATGCTCATTTCAAGCTGCACTACGGCGATCTGACAGACAGCTCTAACCTGACCCGGATCATTCAGGACGTGCAACCAGACGAGGTCTACAACCTCGGTGCCCAGAGCCATGTCGCGGTTTCCTTTGAAAGTCCGGAATACACCGCCGATGTGGATGCTATGGGAACGCTGCGGCTCTTGGAGGCAATCCGTTTCCTCGGCCTGGAAAAGAAGACCCGCTTCTACCAGGCGTCGACCTCGGAGCTGTATGGGTTGGTGCAAGAAACCCCGCAGCGCGAGACCACGCCGTTCTACCCGCGCTCGCCTTATGCGGTGGCCAAGCTCTATTCCTACTGGATTACGGTCAATTATCGTGAGGCCTATGGGATGTATGCCTGCAACGGCATCCTGTTCAACCACGAGAGCCCGCGCCGCGGCGAGACCTTCGTGACCCGCAAGATTACTCGCGGTTTGGCCAATATCGCGCAAGGGCTGGAGCCCTGCCTGTATATGGGTAACATTGATGCGCTGCGCGACTGGGGGCATGCCAAGGATTACGTACGGATGCAGTGGATGATGCTGCAACAAGAGTTGGCGGAAGATTTTGTGATCGCCACCGGCAAGCAATATTCGGTGCGTCAGTTCATTTCTTGGGCCGCTGCTGAGTTGGGCATCCAGCTGGAATTTACCGGGAACGGTGTTGAGGAAATCGCCACTGTCGTTGCGATTGAGGGTGACAAAGCGCCAGCCTTGAAACCCGGGAGCGTAATTATGCGTATCGACCCCCGTTATTTCCGCCCAGCAGAAGTGGAGACGCTGCTCGGAGACCCCTCCAAAGCCAAGGAAAATCTGGGGTGGGTACCGGAGATTACAGCGCAGGAAATGTGTGCGGAGATGGTCACCGAAGACCTTAAGACGGCTCGCCGCCACGCGCTTTTGAAAAAGCACGGTATGGAAATGCCCGTCAGTATTGAAGGCTGAGGAGCACGGCATGGCCTATGATCTCAAAGGAAAACGCATCTTTGTTGCAGGACACCGTGGTATGGTCGGCTCTGCCGTCGTACGCCGTTTGGCAACTGAAGACTGTGAGGTAATCACCGCCGCCCGCGAGGACCTCGATTTGGTCGATCAGGCTGCCGTGAATGCCTGGATGCAAGAACAGCGTCCCGATGCCATCGTCATGGCTGCGGCCAAGGTCGGCGGCATCAAAGCAAACAACGATTTCCCGGTGGACTTCCTCTACAAGAATTTGATGATTGAAACGAACATCGCCCAAGCCGCCCATGAGGCGGATGTCGAACGTTTCTTGTTCTTGGGATCCTCCTGCATCTACCCAAAGTTCGCGCCCCAACCGATCCCCGAGGACAGTTTGCTGACAGGCGCGCTGGAGCCCACCAATGAATGGTATGCTATTGCTAAGATAGCGGGCATAAAGCTGATGCAGGCTTATCGACAGCAGTACGGTCGCGACTGGATTTCGGCGATGCCGACCAATCTATACGGTCCGGGCGACAATTATGACCTGAACTCCTCCCACGTGCTGCCAGCGCTTCTACGCAAGTTCCACGAAGCCAAAGCAGCTGGGGCTGCTTCAGTAGAGCTGTGGGGGTCCGGCACGCCGCTGCGCGAATTTATGCATTGCGACGATCTGGCGGATGCGTTGGTGTTTCTGCTGAAAGAATATTCGGGCCATAGCCACGTCAATGTCGGCTCAGGCACAGAGGTCAGCATCCGCGCGCTGGCAGAGACCATCGCCCGGGTGGTGGGCTATGAAGCAGAGCTGGTGTTCGACGCCAGCAAACCCGACGGCACCCCGCGCAAACTGATGGACAGCACCACCCTGCACCGGCTGGGCTGGAATCAGGCCCGCCCGCTGGAGGATGGCATCCGCCAGACTTATGCCCATGCGCTACAGACTGAGTTTACGTGAGCTGTCTCCTGACAAACACGAAAGCATGCCCAATCTTGGTTGTCGCTGAGCACTTCTGATGCTGCCGCCCGTAGAACGAGAGGTATCTGATGCCTCCAAACCTACGATAAAGCGCGCGTTCCACCCGTCTGGTTGTCTATTTCGGCAGCATAAATCTCGCCTGAAACCTATGGCAGCCGGATCGGCGGGGCTGTGGTGACCAACTGGTTGATCTGGCTCAGGTGTTCGGGCAGGCAGCGGGTCAGGAAATCATAATCCTGCATCACCCGCGCCCGAGCCCGCGCCCCAAGGGCTGCAAAATCATCAGGCCGCGCCAGCACCTCGGCCACCTGTGCTGCCAGCGCCTCGGGATCAAAGAAATCCACCAACAGGCCGGTTTCATTATGGCTGATGGCCTCGCGCACCGGCGCCACATCAGCCGCCACAATCGTCGCCTCCATCGCCATCGCCTCCAGGAGCGACCAGCTCAGCACAAAAGGCATGGTCAGATAGATATGACAGCGCGACAGCTGAATGATCCGGCACAGATCCGCATAGGGCACCCGGCCGAGGAAATGCACCCGGCTCCAGTCCACGTGCTGGCCGACCTCCGCCTCCATCTCGCCGCGCAAGCCGCCGGGGTGATCGCTTTCGCGCCCGTATGAGGCCTCATTGCCGCCGATCATCAGGATGCGCGCATTGGGCCGGGCGGCCTGAATGGCGGGCAGCGCCCGCATCATGATGTGAAAGCCGCGGGCCCGCTCCATATTGCGCGCCACATAGGTCACGATCTCATCGCCGCGCGAAATCGGCTGCTCCAGCCGCCCCAGCGTGATCTGTGCATCCGGGTTTGCGTGCAGACGATCGGCGCGGATGCCATCGTGGCAGACATACATCTTGTCGTGAAAGGACGCAGGGAAACGGTCGCGCTGCCAATAGGTCGGCACATGCCCCAGATCCACCACCTCACGGTTGAGGCAAGGCACCACATTGCGGGCGCGGTTGAAATAGGGCGCATGAGGGCCGGGGGGCTGTTCGGGGTCAAAGCCCACCATGCCGCCGTCCATGCTGTAGTAATATTCAAAGAAGCCAATGATCGGCACATCCGGCCACAGATCCTTAAAGAAACTCAGCTCCCCCCAACCGGTATGACCAAGAATGATATCGGGGCGAAACCCGTGTTCCTGTTCAAACTTCTGCGCCGCCTGCACCGCGCCAAAGCCCGCACCCGCCGCCGCTTCCCAGTCCTTGGCAAGACCAAAGCCATCCTTTGCCGGCGTATGAAACGCTTTGTAGACCAGCGTATGAACGCCCGGGATTTTCACATCCCCGCGCTGGCTCAGGAACACCAGCTTATGTCCTCCCTGTGCCGCAAGCCACCGCACCAGTTCACGATACTGGCCCGGCATGTTCTGATGCACAAAAAGGATCTTCATCCGCCCTGCCCCGCCTTAGCCCAAAAGCCGCTTCAGATAAGTGCCATAGCTGTTTTTCTTGAACAATTCCGCCCGCTCTGCCAGCGCCTCCCGGCTGATCCAGCCCGCATGATAGGCGATTTCCTCCAGACAACCGGTCTGCAGGCCCTGACGCTCGTGCAAGGTGCGCACAAAATTGCCCGCATCCAGAAGGCTGCCATGGGTGCCGGTATCAAGCCAGGCATAGCCACGCCCCATGGTTTCGACCGAAAGTTGGCCCTCGTTGAGATACATCTGCAAAAGATCGGTGATTTCCAGCTCGCCCCGCGCCGAAGGCTGAACCTTACGGGCGCGCGCAGGCGCAGTACCATCCAGAAAATAAAGCCCCGTCACCGCGTAGTTCGACGGCGGCACCTCGGGTTTTTCAATGATCTGATGCGCCCGTCCTTCGCCATCAAAGGAAACCACGCCGTAACGCTCGGGATCGGAGACGTGATAGCCAAAGACGGTGCCGCCCACCTCCTTGGCATCCGCCGCCGCTAGAAGGCTCGGCAACCCATGGCCAAAAAAGACGTTATCGCCCAGCACCAGCGCCGAGGGCGCGCCCGCAAGGAACTCTTCGGCCAGAATAAAGGCCTGCGCCAGACCATCGGGGCTGGGTTGCTCCACATAGGTCAGGCTGACGCCCCACTGGCTGCCATCGCCCAAGAGGCGCTTGAACTGATCGGCGTCCTGCGGCGTGGTGATGACGCAGATCTCGCGAATACCTGCAAGCATCAGCACCGAGATCGGATAATAGATCATCGGTTTGTCATAAAGCGGCAGGAGCTGCTTTGAGACAGCCATGGTGATCGGATAAAGCCGGGTGCCGGAGCCTCCGGCGAGAATAATACCTTTGCGCTGCGTCACTCTGCGAGCTCCTTTAAAATATCGCGCAGCCCGCTGCGCCAGTCGGGCTGCGGGATGCCAAAAACAGTCTCTAACGTGGTGCAATCCAGCCGTGAGTTCAGTGGCCGCACCGCCGGGGTTGGATAGTCAGATGTGGGGATGTCCGCCACTTCGCAGGCCAGACCGCTTTGGGCAAAGATCTCTGCGGCAAAGCCTGCCCAGCTGACATATGGCGCGCCCTGCAGGTGATAGATGCCAGATTTTGAAGGCTCCGCACGCAGCTGCCCGGCCATCTCGACACAGGCCCGTGCGATGTCACGCGCGGGCGTTGGCGCGCCGATCTGATCGCCGACAATCGTCAAGCGATCCCGCTCCGCACCAAGGCGCAGCATGGTCTTGACGAAATTATTGCCATGGGCCGAGACCACCCAAGAGGTGCGCAGGATCGCATAAGTCCCGCCCGCCGCGATCACCGCCTCTTCGCCTGCGCGTTTGCTGCGGCCATAGGCATTGGGCGGCGCCACCGGATCATCCGTCTGCCACGCCGCCGTGCCACTGCCCGCAAAGACATAATCGGTCGAGATATGGACAAAGGGAATGCCCGCCTGCACGCAGGCCGCCGCCATCGCACCGGGGGCCGCCCCGTTGATAATAGTGGCCAGTTCTTCCTCAGATTCGGCCTTATCAACCGCCGTATAGGCGGCGGCATTGATCACCGCCTGCGGGCTGATCTCCCGAATAAGGGCCGCGCAGGCCCCGGGGTCCGACAGATCCGCGCGCGCACGCCCCACAGAGATCACCCCCTCATAGCTCGCCAATTCCCGCGCCACTTGCCCGGTTGCGCCAAACACAAGGATGCTCATATCCGCCCCTTCTTCATCTTTTCCCAAATACCTCCGCCGGAGGCCCTGTTTTCCACGCGCCCTCGCCGCAACCACAAGGTCAGTGCCAATCCCCAGATTGCCAGTTCAAGCAGGAAGGTCCAGTGCAACAGGAATGACAAAACCCAGTGGTCTTGCGTCGCTGGTACCACCGTCAGGGACATCAGCCTGTCGTCCAGTGGTGCGAGCCACATGATGCCGCCCCCGATACTGTCCAGAACCAGATGCATAAAGATCGCGGCGAAAAACACCAGCGCAGCGTTTAGCCAGCGGCGTGCAAAAAAACCGATCAGAGGCAGAGTGACCAGTGCAACCCCGGCCCAGAACGCAGGCACATGCACCCAGTAGCGGTGGTGATGAAAGGCCCGATCATCCACGAAATAGAACCAGATCATATCTAGATCAGGGAAAACCGCACCGATCAGCGCGACCGGCAGCAGACCGGGAAAGGTACGGCGGGGAACTTGCGCAAGTATATATCCGGAGGGCAAATGCGCCGTCAGCATAACAGAATCCTTTGCAGACTAAATCTCTGCCTGCTCACTTTCCGGTCCCAAGACGCTCGCCCACGCCCTTGCGGGACTGAAGTGCGCGCCACCAGTCCTCATTGTCGAGATACCATTGCACGGTTTTCGCCAGACCTTCCTCGACGGTCACCGACGGCCGCCAGCCCAGTTCCTCGCGGATACGGGAGGGATCAATCGCATAGCGCGCATCATGGCCCGGACGATCGGTCACAAAGGTGATCTGCTCTTTATAGGATGCCCCGTCGCCGCGCGGGCGCTTGTCATCAAGGATCGCACAGAGTGTTTCGACCAGCTCAAGGTTGGTGCGCTCATTCTCGCCGCCCACATTATAGCTGCGCCCGTTTTCGCCCTTCTGCAACACCAGCAACAGCGCATCTGCGTGATCTTCCACATAGAGCCAGTCGCGAATGTTGGAGCCATCGCCATAGATCGGCAGGGCCTTACCGGCGAGCGCATTCAAAATCACCACCGGGATGAGTTTTTCCGGGAAGTGAAAGGGGCCGTAGTTGTTGGAGCAATTGGTCAGCACCACCGGCAGCCCATAGGTTTCATGCCAGGCGCGCACCAGATGATCGCTCGAGGCTTTGGAGGCCGAATAGGGCGAGCGCGGATCATAGGCAGTCTCTTCCGTGAACATCACCGATTTATCGGCCGGCAAACTGCCATAGACCTCATCGGTCGAGATATGATGGAAGCGGAAATGGGCGGGTTTGCCCACCGCCACCCAGAATTTGCGCGCGGCTTCGAGCATGTTGAAAGTGCCGGTCACATTGGTCTCGATGAAATCACCGGGCCCATCAATCGAGCGGTCCACATGGCTCTCGGCGGCCAGATGCATCACCGCATCCGGCGCGTGCAGGGCAAAGATCCGATCCAATGCGGCGCGGTCGCGGATGTCGGCCTGCTCAAACGCATAGCGCGGGCTCTCGGCGACACTGGCGACATTGTCCAGACAGGCCGCATAGGTCAGCGCGTCCAGATTGACCACCTCATGGCCCGCCGCAATCGCTTGGCGCACCACCGCAGAGCCGATAAACCCCGCTCCCCCCGTCACCAGTATCTTCATGGGTCCTGCTCCTTGCCCAACCGTTCCAGCCCCGCAGCCCCTGTGGCTGTGGCGTCTTTGCTTTGTCTTGCCTGCGCCTGACCGCGCCCCATCCGCCCCAGCGACTTGTGACGCAAGTTCAGGAAATACCGCTCATAATGGCGAAAGCTCAGCTCCGCCAACAGGAAGGTACCGCCCCAGTAGAGGAGAAGAAAGACCGCACTGTCCTGCGCCAGTCCGATCTGTTCCCCCAGCAGGCGCACCACATGCAGCACCAGAAGATGCAACAGATAAATCCCGTAGCTCACCACGCCCACCCGCACCAGCGGCCGCAGGCGCAAGAGCGGGTGCATCCAGCTGTCTTCGCGCAGCACCAGCGTCGCCAGCCAGCCGGTCATCGCCAGGTGCACCAATAGATAGGGCACGCCCGCCAAGACCTGCGGCAAGAGACCAAAGATCAGCGCCAGCAAAATGCCAAACAGTCCAAAAGGCATCCACCGGTGGCCAAACACACGCCACAGCAGCGCAAAGCCGCGTGGCTGATGCAGCATCAATGCCAGCCCCGCCCCCAGAAGCAGCGGCGCATAGGTGGCATCGGGCAGATGCACCCAAAGCGGGCCCAGCTGAAACGCTGTGATGCCCAAAGCGCCCAGCATCCCGGTCACTGCCACCACATTGAGCGCCACCCCAAACAGCACCACCGCCCCCCAATAGCGCGGCGGCAGCCAGATCATCACCAAAGGCCAGATCAGATAGAACTGCTCCTCCATCGACAGCGACCACGTCGGATAAAGCGTCGGAATATGTTCGGTCAGGAAATTGGCAAAGAATAGATAATAGGCCGGCCAGATCTGCAGCACCTCAAGATGGCCGCGCCCGATCACAAAATAGATCCCGGCCAGTGTCACCACCAGATAATAGAGCGGCAGGATCCGCAAGGCGCGCCGCCAGTAAAACCCCCTGAGCGAGATCGCCCCCGCCCGGTCGCGCTCGCGCAACAAAAGCGTGGTGATCAAAAAGCCCGAGATCACAAAAAACAGATCCACCCCCAGAAAGCCGCGCGACCATGCGCCCCCCTCCTGCGCCAAGGCGCTGTGGTGGATCAGCACCGCAAGGATCGCCAAGGCCCGCAAACCATCCAGCGCCCCAAAGCGGGTCCGCTCCAGATAGGCGCGATGGGCTTGGGACGCGGTCAGCTCTGGCATAGGGATCAGATGCGAAAGGGGCTTTTGAAATCTGCCAGCGCCTGTGCGGCTGTGTCCTTTTCAGACAGGATCGGCTGGCCGGTGAAGCCCCAGTCGATATCGCAGCTGTCCCAGCGCACGGCACCGTCACATTCGGGCGCGTAGTAGTCGGTGCATTTATAGATGATCTCGGTCATCGGCGCGCGGGTGATAAACCCGTGCAAGAACCCTTTGGGCACCAGCATCTGCCGCCCGTTTTCTGCCGTCAGCTCCACCCCGACCCAGTCTCCATAGGTGGGAGACCCCACACGGACATCCACCGCCACATCAAAGAGCGCGCCCTGACCGCAGCGCACCAGCTTATCCTGCGCATGGGGGGGGGCCTGAAAATGCAGGCCGCGAATGGTGCCGACCTCGGCCGACATGGAGTGATTGTCCTGAACGAAATCCAGATCGATCCCATGCGCTTCCATCCGCTGCCGGTTCCAGCTTTCCGAGAAAAAGCCCCGTTCATCGCCAAACCGCGCAGGGGTCAGGATCTTGACGCCGGAAAGTTTCGTATCTTCGATCTGCACGTTTTTCTGCTCCATTTCAGGCCGCCCTCGGGCGGTGCGGGCAACCTATACGCTCTTTTGTAAACTGAAAACCAGACACGAGTTAACTTTGCAGATAAGGGGGCGCGATTGCACCATTGGTTGTGAAGTACCGTTAAGCCTAAATAACAAGATTAAGTTCCAAGCGGGTAAGGCAGACATACACAAGATTTGCAGCGATGCGGGCAACTATCCAACTGGCTCCTCTCTGATAGGTCGTAGGTAGCGCTTCCGCCAAACAAGTGTGGATGCCGTGCTCAAATACATGCTTTTCATGTGGCTCATCTAGTACAACGAAGATAGTTGACATGAGGAGATTTGGTTGTGGGGATCAATACGACGATACATGTTACGCATCTGTAGCGGCAGGCTCACATCGGAAACAATCAAGTCGTTCGAAAAAAGACTGTCATTCACGGTACACTACGTGCATCGGCAGTATTCGATTTGAGACGCTCAAACATAATTATGTTCAATCGGTTCTGAGCCAGTGTCGGAGTATGAGCAGTTTTATGGTAGGGAAAAACGCGGCGTCAAGGACCTGAGATCAAAGTTGGTCTCACTTTGGTTGATCGACTGACCGATGCTGCTCGGAATGTTTCAGGCAAGCTTTTCACGCGTGACATGTATGGTGTCGACTGGTGCGATAGACTATTTTCGAGAACGGGATGAGAAATATGAAAACAGCACTTATTACCGGAGTGACCGGGCAAGATGGCTCTTACCTTGCGGAATTTCTGCTTGGAAAAGGCTACGTCGTGCACGGCATTAAACGCCGTCCTCTCTGTTCAATACAGACCGCGTGGATCACATCTACCAAGATCCGCATGTCGACAATGCCAGTTTCAAGCTCCACTACGGAGATCTAACGGACACATCAAACTTAACGCGGATCCTCCAAGAAGTGCAGCCAGACGAAGTCTATAATCTGGGTGCTCAGTCGCATGTTGCAGTGTCTTTTGAAGCGCCAGAATATACAGCAGATGTGGATGCCATCGGTACTTTGAGGCTTCTAGAGGCCATACGTTTCTTGGGTTTGGAGGAAAAAACCAAATTCTATCAAGCTTCAACATCTGAACTCTACGGATTAGTGCAAGAGACTCCCCAGCGCGAAACTACACCATTTTATCCGCGCAGCCCTTACGCCGTGGCAAAAATGTATGCATTCTGGATCACTGTGAACTACCGTGAGGCCTATGGCATGTATGCTTGTAACGGCATTTTGTTCAATCACGAGAGCCCGCGGCGCGGTGAGACCTTCGTTACCCGTAAAATTACCCGTGGCCTAGCTAACCTTGCTCAAGGATTGGAGTCTTGTCTTTATCTGGGCAATATCGATGCATTGCGTGATTGGGGCCACGCCAAGGATTACGTGCGAATGCAATGGTTGATGCTGCAGCAAGAGGCGCCAGAGGACTTTGTGATTGCCACTGGGCTTCAATACTCCGTGCGCCAATTTGTTGAGTGGTCTGCGGCCGAGCTGGGCATCTACCTTGAGTTTTCCGGCAGCGGCGTTGAAGAGATAGCCACCGTAGCGGCGATTGAGGGCGACAAGGCGCCCGCACTGAAACCAGGGGATGTTGTACTGCGCATTGATCCGCGCTATTTCCGCCCCGCTGAAGTAGAGACCCTTTTGGGTGATCCATCCAAAGCCAAATCAAAACTGGGCTGGGCACCAGAAATCTCGACGCAAGAGATGTGCGCCGAAATGGTGGCCGAAGATCTCAAGACTTCACGCCGACACGCGCTGCTGAAAGAGCACGGTTACGCGCTGCCGATCAGTCTTGAAAGTTGAACAGATGCTGAAGATCTATATGCTGGCCATCGCGGCATGGTAGGCGGAGCGATCCTACGCAAGCTCGAGAAGCGTCAGGCGGGAGGGGAGGATTTGACGCTGGTCACACGCACCAGCACAGAGCTCGATCTAACCGATCAGACCGCGGTGCGCAGCTTTATGCAGTCGGAGCGACCCGATCAGGTGATCCTAGCTGCAGCTAAGGTAGGTGGCATTCATGCCAACAACAGTTATCCTGCATAGTTCATCTACGAAAATCTAATGATCGAGTGCCACGTAATTCACGCGGCTTTTGAGGCTGGAGTTATCAAGCTATTGCAGCTGGGTTCTTCTTGCATCTATCCAAAGATGGCCCCTCAGCCTATGGCAGAGAGTGCGCTTCTCACCGATACACTGGAGGCTACCAATGAGCCCTATGCTATCGCCAAGATCGCCGGCATCAAATTGTGCGAGAGTTACAACCGACAGTATGGAGTGGATTACCGTTCGGTGATGCCAACGAACCTCTATGGGCCAGGAGACAACTTTCACCCGGAAAACTCCCATGTCTTACCTGCGCTGATCCGCCGCTTTCATGAGGCAGTGCGGGACGGCGCTGTGGAAATCACCATTTGGGGTAGCGGCACCCCGCGGCGCGAATTCTTACATGTAGATGACATGGCTGAGGCCTCGTTGTTTGTGATGGACATCGAAATGGAGGACTATAGACGCGAGACTGAGCCAATGCTCTCCCATATCAACGTAGGATGCGGTGTGGATGTGTCTATTATGGAGCTGGCATGCTTGGTGGCTAAGGTGACAGAGTTTCACGGTCGGATCTTGACCGACCCTTCAAAGCCAGACGGAGCCCCGCGCAAATTGTTGGATGTGTCGCGCCTAGCGCGGTTAGGTTGGACAGCCACGATCGGCTTGGAGGAAGGGGTCCGCAGCACCTACAAGTGGTATCTAAGCCAGAGGGTTGATGGGTTTCGTAGCAAATAACCCTAGTATATCTAGCAAAAATTGTGCCTCATGAGTACTATCAGTCCTCTCTGCCAGTGATCTGGCAGAGCCTAACTGAGCGAGCGAAACTTGCAATCGCTGTTGTGTCGCTGTGACGGCATGCGCTCCCGTGACGAACCAGTCGCAAAATGCGTCTCTCCAAACTTGAAAAAGGACCGTACCATCAAGCCTTGAAGTCGAACACCTACGCTATGGCGATGGATATCAATGCTTATTTTTATTTGGCCGCGCTCTCCTTTTTGGGTGCAGCCACTATTAGTGTCGAATTCCATACGGCGGCAAACCACCCTCCTAGGGTCAGGATGCATTGATTTCGGTCGCACTGCCTGATTCACGCCCCCTAAAGTTTGGGGGCTTGAAACAAGATCGCCCGCACACGGCAACCAAATTAATGGGTCCAGAGCCTAACCTCGATCGCTGGGTCTCGCAGTTCCTGAAACGGAAAAGCTTTGCCCGCAAGGTCGCGTTCTTCGGGGAAGCGCGGGACCGCCTGGACGAGATCTGGCGCTAAGTGTTCGACGATCATGAACTCCCCGAAGGCCTGTCGGAACCGTTTGTCCGTGCGGAATGGGCACAGATCGTTCAGGCGAAAGGTCTGATGGATCAAAGGGCCTACCTCAAGGTGTCCCGGGCTGGGCGCGGTACGCCGCTTGACCGCCGGAAACGGGCCAGTCTCTGGGATATCTTCGCTGACTATCGAGCCCGAGTGGTGAGTGAAGGGTTCGCCGAGCCGGATGGCGCATATCGTGAAGCGATCGAAATCCTTTCCTCCGAGGCATCGAACCTTCCCTATGCGGCCGTGGTTGTGGATGAGGCGCAGGACATGGGAGAGCAGGCCTTGCGTCTGATCCGGGCGATCGTTCCGGAAGGCCCATCAGGGGATCAGAATTCCCTCTTTGTCGTGGGCGATGCGCACCAGCGGATCTATGGGCGTCGTGCCAGTATGGCGGGGTGCGGGATCAACGTGCGCGGCCGCTCTAAACGTCTCGGGCTCAACTATCGTACGACTCAGGAAATCAGGTCTTGGGCTGTTTCGGTTCTGGAAGGCGTCAGCGTCGATGATCTCGATGAGGGAAGCGATACCCTCAAGGGTTATGTCAGCCTCCTTCACGGTGTGTCGCCCGAACTGGTCAGCAGCACTTCTGAAGTTGCAGAACTAAAAGGGGTTTCAACCTGGATTCGCAGTCTCCCATCGGAAAACGTTCGACTTTCGGATATCGGAATCCTCTGTGCGCGCCTCGAAGATGTAGATCGCGTTAACGCGGCGCTGCAGGCGGACGGTATCGAGACAGTGGTTCTTCAGGCTGGCGCTGATGATCGTTCGTCCCCGGGGTCCGAATCACGACGATGCGCCGCGCCAAGGGGCTCGAATTCTTCGCCGTGGCGAGCCCCTTCCTGTCCGAGTCAGCCTTCCCACCTCCCGGTGCCCTGAAATCGGCCGTTGATGCGGCTGATCGCGAAGATATCGTCACCCAGTATCGCTCCCTTCTGCACGTCGCCGCCACCCGGGCGAAGAAGGCGCTACGCGTGTCCTGGTCCGGCACACCGACCAAGTTAATCAGTGGCCATGCCCCCGAGCCGGATTGAGGTCCGGTGAACCGTGAAGCGGCGGAACAATTGTGATGCGCCCTTGGGTCTGAGAGATCGGCATAGCCTCGCCGACAGCAAGAGGGCATCAACATATAGAAAAGGCGCCCAGTGGGTGCCCTATATATAGGGCATAGCCTGGCTTCGCGGGATCCTTGCCCCAATTTCGAGACAACTTTGCCCCGATTTACAACCTTAGTGTGTCCACGGGCCGCGGCGGTTGGTGGCGAAGTTTTCGCCGTAGCCGCCAGCGCGCAGATTGGGTTTGCGGGTCTTGGGGTCTTGTACCTCGACCTCAATGCCGTGATCCTCGGCATATTCTAGCGCTTCTTCCTTGCTGTCGAACTTCAGGCGCACTTGGCTTTGGGTGTCGGAGGAGGAGGTCCAGCCCATCAATGGGTCCACTTCACGCGCGCTGGCCGGTGCATATTCCAACACCCATTTCCGCGTCTTGGCCATACCAGAGGTCATGGCGTTTCGAGCTGGCCGGTAGATCCGCGCGCGCATGGTTGTCTCCTCAAGAAGATTCCTTTGCATCTATATGCGATGGATATGGCGGCGCGGCAAGATTGCAAATGCCGCGTATTGAACAGACGTTGTGCGCAAGCCACCTTTGGGCCCGAGTACAAGGGATGTTTGACTCACCCCTTGAAGTGGAACAAAAACGGACCAAACTCTGTCTGCGTGCCCGACAAGGAGTCGCCGATGCCTTACGCTCATTCCGATAAGACCCTGCCGATGATGGCTGATCGCGCACCAGAACGGCGTGAGAAGCTGGAAGGGGGGAAAAACTTTGTTATGCAAACGGCCTTTTCCCCGGCTGGTGACCAGCCCACGGCCATTGCAGAGCTGAGCCAAGGCGTTTTTGACGGTGAGCGCGATCAGGTGCTACTGGGGGCGACCGGGACTGGTAAGACCTTCACCATGGCTAAGGTGATTGAGGAAACGCAGCGTCCGGCGATCATTCTTGCGCCCAATAAAACGCTGGCGGCGCAGCTCTATGGAGAGTTCAAAGGCTTCTTTCCGGACAACGCGGTCGAATACTTCGTCTCGTTTTATGACTATTATCAGCCAGAGGCCTATGTGCCGCGTTCTGATACCTATATCGAGAAAGAAAGCCAGATTAACGAGCAGATCGACCGGATGCGCCACTCGGCCACGCGGGCGCTTTTGGAACGCGATGATGTGATTATCATTGCATCGGTGTCCTGCATCTACGGGATCGGCTCGGTCGAAACCTATTCGGCGATGACGCAGGATCTGAACGTGGGGCAGGATTATGATCAGCGCCAGATCATGGCCGACCTGGTGGCCCAGCAATACAAACGCAATGATCAGGCGTTTCAGCGCGGCTCTTTTCGGGTGCGTGGCGACACATTGGAGATCTTTCCGGCGCACCTTGAGGATCGGGCGTGGAAACTGTCGTTTTTTGGTGAAGAACTGGAAGCGATCACCGAGTTCGACCCGCTTACAGGCGAGCGCACTGGCAGCTTTGAGAAAATCCGCGTCTACGCGAATTCGCACTATGTGACGCCAAAGCCGACGCTCAATCAGGCGGTGATCTCGATCAAGAATGAGTTGCGCCAGCGGCTTGATAATCTGGTGAGCGAGGGCAAGCTCTTGGAGGCGCAGCGGCTGGAGCAACGCACCAATTTTGATATCGAAATGCTGGAAGCCACGGGCCACTGCAATGGGATCGAGAACTATTCGCGTTATCTGACTGGCCGCGCTCCGGGGGAGCCGCCGCCAACCTTGTTTGAGTTCATTCCCGACAACGCCATCGTATTTGCCGATGAAAGCCACGTCTCGGTGCCCCAGATTGGTGGCATGTATAAAGGTGACCACCGGCGCAAGATGACGCTGGCCGAACATGGCTTCCGCCTGCCGTCCTGCATGGACAACCGCCCGCTGAAATTCGAGGAATGGGACGCGATGCGCCCACAGTCGGTCTTTGTTTCCGCAACGCCAGCGGCATGGGAGATGGAGCAGGCAGGCGGCGTGTTCGCAGAGCAGGTTATCCGCCCCACAGGGTTGCTTGATCCGGAGGTGGAAATCCGTCCCGTCGGCATGCAGGTGGATGATCTGCTGGATGAGATCCGCGCGGTCACCGCACGCGGATTTCGGACGCTGGCCACGGTATTGACCAAACGCATGGCGGAGGATCTGACCGAATACCTGCACGAGCAGGGCATCAAGGTGCGTTACATGCACTCTGATATCGACACGCTTGAGCGGATCGAAATCCTGCGTGATTTGCGGCTTGGGGCGTTTGACGTTCTGGTCGGGATCAACCTTTTGCGCGAGGGGCTGGATATTCCGGAGTGCGGTTTGGTGGCCATTCTCGATGCGGACAAGGAAGGTTTCTTGCGCTCTGAAACTTCGCTCATCCAGACCATTGGTCGGGCGGCGCGAAATGCGGATGGTAAGGTCATCATGTATGCCGACCGTATCACCGGTTCGATGGAGCGTGCGATTGCTGAGACCAACCGCCGTCGCGAAAAGCAGATCGCCTATAATGAGGAACATGGCATCACGCCAGAGACGGTGAAAAAGAACGTCGATGACGTGCTGGCAGGGCTGTATCAGGGGGACACCGATATGTCCCGCGTCACCGCCACGATCGACAAGCCACTGCATGGCGCCAATTTTGAGGCCCATCTGGACGGGTTGCGAGAGCAGATGCGGAAGGCTGCCGAGAACCTTGAGTTCGAAGAAGCTGCCCGTTTGCGGGATGAGGTCAAACGGCTGGAAGCCGTCGACCTGGCAATCTCGGACGACCCGCTGGCGCGACAATCCGCAGTGGAGGCGGCGGCAGAGGACGCAACACGTCGGCGTGGTAGGTCGACTGCGGGCAAAGCAGGTCAACGTGGCGGCAATGTGAAACGGCGGGGGCGGTAGCCCCCACCTGAAACGGTGTGCTTAGCTGGGCACTTGCCCGGTGATCATATCGCGCACCCGGATCGCATAGCGATCAGTCATGCCAGAAACAAAATCCGTGAGCGCATGCGCGGCGGTGTATTCATCCGTGACGCCGCGCAAATCCAGATCCACCGCGCGCACCAGCTGTGTCCAGTAGCCGTGTTCCTTGAGCAATGTCTCGGTGTCCCAGTTGCAGGCTCTTAGCGCGACGAACAGCGCGTGGAACTCATCCAGAATGGTGAAGAGCACCTTGCGGCCAACCACCTCAAGCTCTGTCTTGCGCTGTGCGGTAAAGATGCGGGCGTTGGAGATTTGTTTCAGTCGTTTGAATGCCTTGGCCTTGCTGGAGACCTCCATCAGGCCATCGTTGAAGGTGCCCGCCATGATGGCATCGTAGTGTTCAAGAAAGGCGTCAACCGCGCTGTCAATGGCTGCGCCAATTGCCATGGCGCGCAGCATTCCAGTGCGTTCGCGCAGGGTCATCTCTGGCTCCGGGGGGCGGTTCGGTTTTCCCGTGATCTCTTCGAGAATGTCGGAGGCGTCATCGCCGCCCAGATCCCCCACGGTGGCCGCGTCCTCAAGGTCCAGAATGCGATAGCAAATATCATCTGCAGCCTCGACCAAGAAGGCCAGCGGGTGACGGCGCCACCAACGATGACCAGAGCTGGTGCGCTCTTCGGGCAGGCCAAGGGCGGTGGCGGCCTCAGCAAAAAGCGTCTCATCGCTTGCGAAACAGCCAAATTTCTTCAGGCCTACATAGGACTCATCTGCATTTGCGGCGGCGCTTGCAGTACAGGGGTATTTGGCGAAGGCCCCGAGCGTTGCATAAGAGAGCCGCATACCGCCCTCTCGCCGCGCCATTTCCAACCGGGAAACGATGCGAAAGCCCTGTGCGTTCCCCTCAAAAGCCTCAAACTCAGCGCGATGTTCAGGCGCGACACCTGCAGCAATGCCGGTGTTGGCTGCAAACTGCTGTGCAAACCATGCGCCGATGCTGGCCTCGCCGGAATGGCCAAAGGGCGGGTTGCCGATGTCATGCACGAGGCAAGCGGCTTGTACCGTGCCAGCCATTACATGTTGCAGCCCGTCCTTCAGCCGCCCGTCTGCAACCAGCGCTTCGCCCACCTGAATGCCAAGGGAACGCCCCACAGAGGAAGTCTCCATTGAGTGGATCATCCGGTGATGGACGTGGTCGTGATCATAAAGCGGGTGCACTTGCGTTTTCTGTGCCAGACGCCGGAAGGGTTCGGAAAACAGGATGCGGTCGTAATCCTGCAGATATGCCGGACGGTTGGGCTTGTCGGCATAGTCCGGGCGGCACAGGCGTCTTGGGTCCAGAAGTTGCGTCCATTCCATCTGTGTTCTCTCCTGCGCCGTAGGTTTGACCCTAAAGAGCCGCTTGGGCTGCAAATTGCAACCGCTCCTGAGCGTTCAGAAATTGTCCGAGACGCGAAAGCCCTCGGGGATGCGGTCGCGTCCGTCCAGCAGCAGCCCCGCCATCACTTCGGCGACCTTGGGGGCCATGCCAAAGCCGATCTTGAAGCCGCCGTTGGCGATGAAATGACCGGGGCGGTCGGGGTATTCCCCCAGCATCGGCGCGCGGGTGCGGGCGCGGGGGCGTACACCAGCCCAACGCTCCAGAACCTCTGCACCAGCGAGTTGTGGCATTGCGGCGATGGCACGTGCAATCACCTGATCAAGCTGCGCATCAGGTTCGTCCGGGCGGATGAATTCACGCTCGCTGGTGGAGCCGATGGCCAAGGTGCCATCCGCATGTGGAATGATGTGCAGCCCGTCCGCATAGAGCTGTGGCACCGCACCGGCATCGTAGGCCAGCAGTGCGGCCTGTCCCTTGACGCCCGTGCCAACCAGGCGCGGCGACAGGGCGTTCAGGTCCAACAACCCCTGATAACCGGTGGCATGAACCACTTGCCCTTCGTCATGCCCGTCAGCAGCGACCTCGACACCGCCAGCGCGCAGGGCGGCGACCAATGCAGCACAGGCGCGGCGCGGATGCATGCGCGCCGAGAGCGTGTCGTGGATCACCATTCCGGTTGGGCTGGGCGGGCACCAGTCGCCGAAATCGGACGCCGGGCGCACGTCCCAGATCGCATGATCCTGCCACAGCTCGGCTGCGGACTCGCGGCGCGACTGGGCGAGCTCCAGCGTGCGCTCATCCGCGATGGGTTGCAGGCGGCCAAGGCGTCCATAGCCCGGCGAAACACCTCCGGTATCTTGAACCTCGGCCCAGAACCCTTCAGCCATCAAAAGGCTCTCAAGCTGAAACGCTTTCTTTGGGTTCCAGTTTTCCGGCACATGCGGGGCGAGCGCGCCGACCAATCCGCCGCTTGATCCAGCGCCCGGCCCGGCGGGGTCGATCACCTGCACCTTGGCCCCGCGTTGGTGGCAGGCCCATGCGATTGACAGGCCAAAGATGCCAGCGCCGCGCACGGTGATTTCAGCAGTTGCCATTTCCATGACCTTTCGTCAGGTTCGCCCTCGTGTCACGTCTCACCTAAAGGAATTCGCGATGGCAGACCAGCAGGCACGGCTGAGCTGGCGAGAGGGCGATTTGCCCGTCTCCGATCAGTTCGACGACCCATATTTTTCGCTACAAAACGGCCTTTTGGAGACCGAGCATGTCTTTCTGGCCGGTAATGATCTGCCCGCCCGGTTTCAGCCCGGTTTTCACATCGCAGAACTGGGGTTTGGCACCGGTCTTAATATGCTGGCCGCGTGGCGCGCATGGGAAGAGAGCGGACAAGGCACGCCGCTGCGGTTCACCAGTTTCGAGGCCTTCCCAATGGCCCCAACCGATATGGCACGCGCGCTGGAGGCCTTTCCCGCGATCACGCCATGGGCGGAGCGGTTTCTGGCGCACTGGACCGGCGGTGGATGTTGTGATCTGGACAGCTTGCAGCTGGAGGTCGTCATCGGCGACGCGCGCAGGTCGCTGCCAGAGTGGACAGGACAGGCGAACGCCTGGTTTCTGGACGGGTTTTCGCCCGCCAAGAACCCGGAGCTTTGGCAAGAGGATCTGATGCAGGCCGTCGCGGACCATACTGCATCAAACGGTACCGCAGCGACTTACACAGCGGCCGGATTTGTCCGTCGCGGGCTTGAGGCTGCAGGTTTCAAAGTAGAGCGCACCCCCGGTTTTGGGCGCAAGCGGCATATGACGCAGGCGATTTTGACTGATGAATTGAAAGGCTGAACCATGGAACAGGTCATGGCCAAGAACGACACCAGACTGGGCATCTTGCTGATGATCGGTGCAACGATCGTTTTCGCCCTGCAAGACGGGATTTCGCGGCATTTGGCGAGCGAATACAACGTCTTTATGGTGATCACCATTCGCTACTGGTTCTTTGCGGCCTTTGTGATCACGCTGGCATTGAAACAAAGTGGCAGCGTAAGGGCTGCCGCACAGACCAGCCAGCCGTGGGTGCAGATCTTTCGCGCCTTTGTGCTTGTGGCAGAGATTTGCGTGATGGTGATGGCCTTTACCGTGCTTGGCCTTGTCGAAAGCCACGCGGTCTTTGTTTGTTATCCTCTGCTCATTGCCGCGCTCTCGGGGCCCATCCTTGGTGAACAAGTGGGCTGGCGGCGCTGGGCGGCGATTGGCGTGGGCTTCATCGGTGTGCTGATCATCCTGCAACCGGGGTCAGGCGTGTTTCAGGTGGCGGCGCTGATTCCGCTGCTGGCGGCGCTGATGTTTGCACTCTATGGCCTGCTCACCCGTTATGTGGCGCACCGCGACACCACCGCGACCAGCTTTTTCTACACCGGTGTGTATGGCATGATTTTTGTGACACCGTTGGGGCTTTGGTGGTGGGAGCCGATGACCGCACCGGATTGGGGCTGGATGGCGACCCTCTGTGTTACGGGGGCACTTGGGCATTGGCTTCTGATCAAATGCTACGAGATGGCGGAGGCCAGCGCCGTGCAGCCGTTTGCGTATATGCAGCTGCCGTGGGCCGCGATGATTGGCCTGCTGGTATTCGGCGAGGATATGCGCACCAATGTGATTATTGGTGCGGCCATCGTTGTGGCGGCGGGGCTATTCACCTTTTGGCGCGAAAACCTGAAGCGTGCGGCCAGATAGTTCGCGCGTGAACGGCAGGGGCAGCGGTGTTTGCCCTAGTCGCGCGCGATAAACTGGCAGGCTCTCGGTGACGCGCATCACGTAGTTGCGCGTCTCGTTAAACGGGATGTGCTCGATCCAGTCGACCACATCCACCTCCGGGTCGCGCGGATCACCGTAGCGTTCCATCCATGCAATGGGGCGATGGGGGCCTGCGTTATAGCCTGCCGCCATCAGGACCACATTGCCGTCAAACTCTCCTGCGAGCCGCGCCAGATAGGCGGCGCCGAGCTTGGCGTTATATTGCCAATCTTCGGTCAGGCGCGAGACCTTGTGATCGTCGAGGATGCCAAGGTCCTTAGCCACTAGTTCCGCCGTTCCGGGCATCACCTGCATCAATCCGCGCGCGCCCACATGGCTGATGACCACCGGGTCAAATTCGCTTTCACGCCGCGCGATTGCCAAGACCATCTCAGACGCCATCGGCAGGCTCATCTGGGTGACAGGGTGCAAGGGATAATAAGCGCCTGCCAGTTCCAGCCCGTCTTGGGCGGCACGTTTGGAGATCATCACCGCCAAGTGGGGCTGTTTCATATCCACCGCCATCTGCCCCAGTTGCAGCGCCTGATCCGGCGGGAGGCTTTCGACCAGATGGGTCAGGAACCGCTCGCCTAGGGACAGATCGCCTGCCTCGAGCAAAGCGATCCCAGCCTTATAGACCGATGATTGCAGGAAAGGCGCGCCCTTCCAGTCGGGCGCTTCGGGTGTGGTCAGGCGCGGATCAAACCCGCGCCCCAGCGCCTGTGCAGAGAGTAGCCCGTAGTAAGAGCTCTGGAATTTTGCACCAAGCCTGTAGGCCGCGTGCGCCTTGTCGATCTCGCCCATCTGGGCATAGGCGCGCCCCAGCCAATATCCCGCGCGCCCGACCGAAATCGGGCTTTCCACGGCGGCGAGGAAGCGGGTGAAATGATAGACCGCAAGCTCGGCATCGCCCAGTTTGCGCAGGGCGACATAGCCTGCGATCCACTCGTTGTCGGCATAGCCATAGCCTGCCTCGGGTGAGGCAAAGTGATAGGCGGCGAGTTTATAGGCGCGGGTGTTGTCATTGTCGCGCATCAGCTGGCGCGCGAAATCTGCGCGCCGACGCAGCCATTTGTCCGGCTCTCCCAGTGCTTCGGCAGAGGTGGAGCGCTCAAACATCATGGCAATTGCATCGTCCTGCCGCCGTTTGGCATCGCGCCATGTAAACCTGTCATAGGCCAGCCCCGCGTCGTTTTGCAGGTTGGCAGGCACTGCACTGATTGCCGCATCAACGCCATTGGACTGTTCCTGCAAGGCAATCCGGGCTTCGCCCAGTTTGCGCGCCCCATCGCTGACAAGATCCAGCATCCGGCGCGAGGATACTTTGTGACCCTCCCACAAAAGCCGGTTCAGGCGCGCTTCGTGATGTTTGGCGAGTAGGGATTTATGGCGCGCTAGATAGGCGTTTTGTACCTCTTCTGACATTGCCATGCTGCGCCACGCGCGCACGATCTCTGCCTCGCCTTCGCCTTTGCGGCCCGCACCAATCAGCGCTTCGCCAAGGCTGAGTGCCCCTTCGGCAGTCTGTGCCTCAGATGTATCACGGTAAAACGCAAGAATCGTTGCCTGTCCTGCGGTGGCGATGACCTCTTCGCTTTGTCGGCGCAGGTAGTCCATTCCCGGCCAATCGGGGCGACGGTCGATAAAGGACATGACATCGCGGGCAGTGCCCTTACCGGCACGCAGGCGGTGCCATTCGATCACGTCACGGGCAAGTGATCCCTCTTCGCCTGCGTCGATCAGGGCCTCTTGCCACTGGCCATCGCGCATCAGGGGGAGGGCGGTATCAAGTCCGCGCGCATGCGCGGGCGCGCCAAAAAGGGTCGCGCAAATCAGCAATGAGCAGGCGAGTCTGCGTGTCATCTCTTGCATTTTCCAGCAATCCGGGGATAGAGGCTGTGACGATAGTGCGTGTGTCGCGGGGTGCAACTCAATTTCCCGCCAGCGCGCCCGTCCGGGCAAGGAATTGCCCGCATCAAAATCTTTAACTGGAGCGTTCCCATGTTCAAAGGCTCTATGCCAGCCCTCGTCACCCCGTTTCGCAATGGTGAGTTGGATCTGGACACGCTCAAACACTTGGTTGAATGGCATATTGCCGAAGGCTCGACCGGCCTCGTCCCTGTTGGCACTACCGGTGAAAGCCCGACGCTGACCCACGAAGAACACGAGTTGGTCATCAAAGTGGTGGTGGAAACCGCTGCTGGCCGTGTGCCGGTGATCGCCGGAGCCGGGTCCAACAACACCGTCGAGGCGATTCGCTTTGTGGAATATGCCCACCGGGTTGGCGCCGACGCGGCGCTGGTTGTGACGCCTTACTACAACAAGCCGACCCAACGCGGCATGATCGCACATTTCAGCGCGTTGCATGACTGCGCCGACATCCCGATCATCATCTACAACATCCCGCCGCGCTCGGTTGTGGATATGACTCCTGCCACCATGGGCGAGCTGGCAAAACTGCCGCGCATCGTCGGTGTCAAGGACGCCACTGGCAAGCTAGAACGCGTCAGCCAGCAGCGTGCCTCTTGCGGTCCGGAGTTCATTCAGCTCTCGGGCGAGGACGCAACCGCGCTGGGCTTTAACGCGCATGGCGGTGTGGGTTGTATTTCCGTCACCGCAAACGTCGCGCCAAAACTCTGCGCAGAATTTCAGGCGGCGACATTGGCGGGCGACTACAAGACCGCGCTGGAGTATCAGGACCGCCTGATGCCACTGCATGAGGCGATCTTTATCGAGCCCGGTCTGGTGGGCGCAAAATACGGCATGTCAAAGCTGGGCCTGTGCTCTGAGGAGGTGCGCTCGCCGCTTACAGGGCTTGAGGACAGCACCAAGGCCAAGATTGACGCAGCCATGGCGCACGCAGGCTTGCTCTGATCGATTTCAGATATCACTGAATGCAACAGCCTCGGTTTTGCCGGGGCTGTTTTATTTTGGCGAATTGTCTTGTGGTGGGGCGCTGTTTCTACAGAACTTTGGCCAGATGCGCGGTCTTTTCAGGATTGCGGATCACATAGACCTTGGCGATCCGCCCGTCGCGGATTTCCAGCGCCGTGGCCTGAACCAGACCTTCGGGCTCCAGACTGAGGATCGCGGGCAGGCCGTTCAGCATAGCAAATCGCCAGCGTGGTGGCAGATGGGCGCCAGATTTGCGCGCCAGCCCTTCGGCCAGTCGCATCACCTTATCGCGGCCATAAATCGGGTTGAGCGCCGCAGTGGCCTTGCCACCCCCATCACTCACCAGCTCCACATCCTGTGCCAGAAGCTGCGTCAGGGCCGCCATATCGCCAGTTTTTGAGGCGCGAAAGAAGGCTTCCGTCAGGGCGCGGCTCTCTTCTGGCGCAACATGGCTTCGGGGGCGTTCAGTTTGCACATGACGACGCGCCCGTGACACCAGTTGGCGACAGGCGGACGGGCTGCGGTCCAGGGCATTTGCGACCTCTTCATGACTGTCGCCAAAAACGTCATGCAGCAGGAAGGCCGCGCGTTCGAGCGGGGTAAGCCGCTCCAGGGCCAGCAACAGGGCAACAGAGACATCGTGGTCGATCCGTTCCGTCGGGTCTTCGGTCAGCAACGGCTCCGGCAGCCACGCGCCCGTGTAGGTTTCGCGTTTGACACGCGCCGATTTCAACTGATCCAGACAGAGCCGCGTCACCACACGCACCAGATAGCCAGTTACATCCCTGACGTCGTCCTGAGACACCGATTGCCAGCGTAAATAAGCCTCTTGCAGGATATCCTCGGCATCCGCGACACTGCCCAACATGCGATAGGCGACCGCGAAAAGACGCGGTCGCACCGATAGGAACGTATCGGTTCCGGTATCTTGTGCCTGATGGCTCACGCGGCAGACGCCTCCTTTGTCACAGGATGCGGCGTGCGAAAACCGATAGCAATGCGGTTCCATGCGTTGATCGCACCGATCAACAGCGTCAGCGCCACCTGTTCACGGGGAGAGAAGTGCTCCGCCACCAGCGCGTAATCCGCATCCGGTGCGGCCGTATCAGCCACCAGCGTCAGCGCCTCGGTCCACGCAAGCGCCGCCTGTTCACGCGGGGTATAAAGCGTGCTCTCGCGCCATGCAGGCAGCAGATGCATGCGGTCCTCGCTTTCGCCCGCTTTGCGCGCGTCATGCGTGTGCATGTGGATGCAAAATGCGCAGCCATTGATTTGTGAGGCGCGTAGTTTGACCAACTCGATGATGCTGAACTCCAGTCCAGAGGCCTTTAGCAGCTCTTCTTGTTCCATCATCGGCTTAAAGAGATCACCGGCAGCGGCAAACTGGTCGAGACGTTGGGTCATGGGTCCTGTTCCTTTATTTGTCAGAGGGGACTGACAATAGGACGAGCGGCCCTCAGGATCTGTGACACGGGCGGCGAATTTTTTGAAAAAATCCGGATCAGGTCAGAGCCGCGATGCCCAGCAGAATCAAACCGGCGATGAAAATCGTTTCTGTCACCAAGAGACCAATCGCGGCCCCACCCACGGACAGCACCTGTTTGAGGTTGCTTTTCATACCGACGGCGGCGATGGCGATCAGCAACAGCCAGCGTGAGCAGGCGCTGAGGAAGTCACTCACCGCAGGTGGGATCAGCGACAGCGAATTGAGCACCGCAAGCGCAATGAAGCCGATGACAAAACCGGGAAGCAGTGGTGGTTGTTTCCCTTCGGTTGCGGTCTCCAGCCGCGCGCGGATCATCAAAGACGCCACAAGAACCACCGGCGCTAGCATCGACACGCGGATCAGCTTGACCAATGTTGCGGTATCGCCGGTCTCATCAGAGATCGAGAACCCGGCACCCACCACCTGCGCGACGTCATGAATGGTGCCGCCAAGGAACACGCCCGCCTGAATGTGGTCAAACTCCATCAGGCTCGCCAGCAGCGGATAGGTGATCATCGCGATTGTTGACAGCACGGTGACGCCCATCACTGTGAAGATCAGCCGCTGTTCCGAGTTCTTGTCACGCGGCAGGATCGCGGCAATGGCCATGGCGGCGGATGCTCCACAGATTGCCACCGAACCCGCCGTGAGCAAAGCAAAACGCCATTCCTGCTTGAAAAACCGGGCCACCCAGAGGCCAAAGAGAATGGTTGCGACCACTCCGCCTGCTGTCAGCAAGATCAAAGGCAGGCCAAGCCCTGCCAGCACCGTCATTGAGACCCTGACCCCCAACAAAGCGACGCCCAGCCGCAGGAAGGCCCGCGCCGAGAACGCCACCCCCGGCACCGTGCGCCCTTCCTCGCCGAGGAAACTGACCGCTATACCGAGCAAGAGAGCCAAGAGCATTGCCGGTGTGGCGTAATGCTCTGCGAGGAACTGCGCAGTGGCTGCGACGATGACAGAGACCGCGATGCCCGGAAACAGAACCTTGAAGTGCGTTCGCATGGTTTGGGCGAGCAGGGGGAAGCGGAAGGAAGGAGATGTGTCAGGCACGAAAAACTCTCGGACTTGGGCAAGTATAAAGCTGACGCAAAGATGAGGCGCGGTGCTGGCTCATGCACGTCAGCAAAAACGGTTTGCCAAATGTTCTGATCGAATTGGTACGCGTGTTCCGCTGAATTGGAAAGGGCGGAACATTTGTTTCTGGCTGGTAGACTCTGGGGGGACTGAGGGAGTGCGTTCACACCATGACCCGAATGATGTTGATCCCTGCAAGCACCGCCAGCAACACGACCACCTTTTGGCGAAACCCCTCGGGTTTTGTGCGGGCGAAACCTTGGCTGCCGCACCACACGCCTGCACCGAGGATTGGAAAGGCGAGGGCCGCGGCAAATGCTGTTTCAACCGTGACCAACCCGTGTGACGACATCGCAGGCAGTGCCATCAGGTCGATCCCGGTGAGAAACACAATCATCGTCGCACGAAATGTCGCTGGGTTCATGGCTTGCGCCGATAGAAAGGCTGCGGTCGGCAGGCCGCCAACCCCGGCTGCATTGGCCGTGCCGGAAATCACGCCAACGCCTGTGTGACCCAAGGCCCCAATCGGGCGTTTCAGCTGCCATCCGCTAAGCAAAACCAAACTGAGCACCAAAATCAATCCGGACACCGCAAGCCGCGCCTGAACCGGATCAAGCCGGGCCATGATTGCCACCGCAGGGACGACCGCGATTGCCGCCCCAAGAAGCAACGCGACAGCTCTGCGCCAGTCCACATGGGCGCGGATGCCTCGGGCCTGAAAGGCGGTCATGACGATCTCGCAGATGAATACCATCGGGATCAACGGCAGTGGGTTTGTCACCAGCGAGGCGAACACAATGAAAATCGCCGAAAACCCAAAGCCCGAATACCCCCGGATCACGGCTGCAAAAAACAGGGCTCCGGCCAGAAACAGACCCTGCGCTGCGGTCAGCGCAAACGGCAGATCTGGTATCATTGCCAGCGTCACTACGCTTGCTCCTGTGGGCGCATGTCCTGCGCTGAGATACCGGCCACTTTGATCGGTTTTGTCATTGCATCGCGGCGGAAGGGTTCACCCAGTTCCTGATTGATCATCGCTTCAATAAGGGTGGTGATGCCGTTCTTCTGGTCCTCAATCGCCTGATGTAGGGCCGAGGTCAGCTCCTCCATTGTGTGTGCCACGACCCCTTTCAGGCCGCAAGCCTGCGCGATCCCGGCGTAAGAGACCTGAGTGTCCAGTTCGGTGCCCACAAAGTTGTCGTCGAACCAAAGCGTCGAGTTGCGCTTTTCCGCGCCCCATTGGTAGTTGCGAAAGACCACCTGCGTGATCGCGGGCCATTCCGCGCGGCCGATGGCGGTGAGCTCGTTCACAGCGATCCCAAAAGCGCCATCGCCGGCAAACCCGACCACAGGTGTATCTGGGCAGCCGATCTTTGCCCCCATGATGGCGGGCAACCCATAGCCGCAGGGGCCGAACAATCCCGGTGCGAGGTATTTCCGGCCTGACTCAAACGATGGATAAGCATTGCCGGTGGCACAGTTGTTGCCAATGTCCGAGGAGATAATCGCCTCTTTGGGCAGTGCGGATTGGATGGCGCGCCATGCCATGCGCGGACTCATCCAGTCGGGTTTGTCCGCGCGGGCGCGTTGGTTCCATGTGGTGCCGGGATCATCGTCCTCATGGTCCATGGACGCAAGCTGCTGCGCCCAGCGAGACTTGGTTTGCGCAATCTTGGCCTTGCGAGCTGCACGACCCGAATCCCCGGCTCTGTCAGAGAGTTGGCTGAGGAGACCTTTGGCGACCTTGGCTGCGTCGCCAATGATGCCGATGTTTATGGGTTTAGTGAGGCCAATACGATCAGGATTGATGTCGACCTGCACAATCTTGGCCTGCGTTGGCCAGTACTCCATGCCGTAGCTGGGCAAGGTAGAGAATGGGTTCAGCCGGGTGCCAAGACACAGCACCACATCGGCCTCCCTGATCAACTCCATCGCTGCCCTGGAGCCATTATACCCCAAAGGGCCCGCAAAGAGCGGATGCGAACCGGGAAAGGCGTCATTGTGCTGGTAACCCACACAGACGGGTGCATCGAGCCGTTCAGCCAGTTCAATCGAGGCCGCAATACCGCCCGTGGACAGGACCACACCCGCACCATTCAGGATCACCGGGTTCTTGGCATGTGACAGCAGATCAGCCGCATGTGTTATCGCTGTCTCGCCACCGGCAGGACGTTCAAATTCAAGGGTGGCGGGCAGGGTGATGTCGATCACCTCGGTCCACATATCACGGGGAATATTGAGTTGCGCAGGCGCAGAGGCGCGCTTGGCCTGGCTGATCACCCGGTTCAGCACCTCCGCGACGCGGGATGGGTCGCGCACCTCTTCCTGATAGGCTACCATGTCCTCGAACAGCTTCATCTGCTCGACTTCCTGAAATCCGCCTTGGCCAATGGTCTTGTTGGCGGCTTGTGGAGTGACGAGCAGCAGCGGGGTGTGGTTCCAATAGGCGGTTTTGACTGCGGTCACAAAATTGGTGATGCCGGGGCCGTTTTGCGCAATCATCATCGACATCTTGCCGGTGGCGCGCGTGTAGCCATCGGCCATCATACCGGCAGACCCTTCGTGTGCGCAGTCCCAGAAGGTGATGCCTGCCTTGGGAAAGAGATCTGAGATGGGCATCATGGCGGATCCGATGATCCCAAAAGCATGTTCGATGCCATGTATTTGCAGGGTTTTGACAAAGGCTTCTTCAGTGGTCATGCGCATGATGCGTTCTCCCAGAGACCGGACTTTGTTCTGGTGTAGGCGCGGTGCGCTGGGGGCGTTAGGGCCAGTTTTGCGGTGCAGTAGATCCAGTTCGCGCCTGAATGCGGCGTAAGGTCCTGGATGAGGGGCGCCCTCCCGCCCGTCCTCAATGTTTCTGCGAAACACATCGTCCCGTTGGGCCGGGCACCGCACCAAAGGTGCGGTGCCCGGCCCAACCCTGAGTGAAGCATCTATGATGCGTCCTGCGAAGGGGCGGGAGCCGCCCGCAAGCTACAGCAGACAGGGCCATAGTGGTGCCTGTGTCAGGCGCGATACGCGCGGATCGCATTGGCCACATGTGCGATACCCTGAGGAATGCGTTCAGATGCAATCGAGGAATAGCCGAGGCGGTAGAAGTTATGGCGCCGTGTGTCCTGCGCAAAAAAGGGCGCACCGGGCTCAATCAGCACACCCTTGTCGCGCAAACCCATCCCGATTTGCCCCATGTCGACGTGATCTGGGGCTTGCATCCACAAAGACGAGCCGCCGTAAAGGCTGCGATTGGTGGGGGTCAACTCTTCAGCCTCCACGGCTTTCTCCAGCACGGCGCGACGTTCCTGTAAAACCTTGGCGGTCCGCCGGATCTGGGCGTCGTAATGACCGAGTGACAGAAAATAGGCGACTGTGCGCTGGATGTGGCCGGGCGGGTGGCGCAGCACATTGGCGCGCAGCGCGCGCGCCTGTCGGATGAAGGGTTCCGAGCCCACCAGATAGCCGAGCCGCAGCCCCGGAAATAACGATTTGGAGAAGCTGCCGAGGTAGATCACGCGCCCGTCGCGATCAATGGATTTGAGCGCGGGTGAAGGTTGCGCGCGAAAGGACATTTCGAATTCATAGTCATCCTCGACGACAACGGCGTCGATGTCGCGGGCGCGGTCGAGCAGCGCTTTGCGCCGGGCCGTCGGCATTGTCACGGTTGTCGGGCTTTGATGGCTGGGGGTGGTGAAGACCACATCCGTATCCGGCGCAATCAGTTCGGGCGGCAGCCCGTCTTTGTCCACTTCGATCACATCAAGCGTGCAGCCCGTATGGCTGAGTTGGTCGCGCAGCGTGTAATAGCTTGGGTTTTCGATGGCTGCCTTGCGCCCCGGTTGCAACAATAGCTGCACCACGGTCCAGAGCGCGTTTTGCGCACCCAGCGTGATCAGGATTTCCTCCGGTCGTGCAATAACCCCTCGACGCGGCAGGGTGTTGCGGGCGATATATTCGATCAAAAGCGGGTCGTCTTGATCGTAGTAATCGCCAGTCATTGCGGCAAAGTCCTTTTGACCCAGCGCCCTGAGCGCGCAAAGCCGCCAATTGGCGTGATCAAACAAGGTTGCATCCGCTTGTCCGTAGATAAACGGGTAGCGGTAGCTGCGCCAGTCTCGGGGTTTGCGCGGACTGTCGCCGCCAGTAAAAACCTGCGTGATGGCGCGAGACCAATTGACAGTATCGTGGCTCTTTTCAGTTGGCGAGAACGATGGTGGCACAGGGGCCGTTTCCGACACGAAATACCCAGATCGGCCGCGCGCGGTCAGATAATCATTGGCCACCAGTTCGGTATAGGCAAGCGTCACTGTGATCCGGCTAACGCCGAGATGGTCGGCGAGTTTGCGCGAGGAAGGCAGCTTTTCACCTGTACGGAAGCGCCCCGACAGGATGCCAGCGGCGATCATCTCTTGGATCTGCGCCTGAAGCGTGCCCTGCGCATCTGCGTTGAGAAAGAAGGTTTCGACAGAAATAGCCATCGCAAGAGCCTATTCTGGACTTATCCGCGAGGCAATCTGGACTGTGCATACGGTTAGGTATTTTCCTAATCTCGTTTCTTGCTTTAGCGGCAAGAGGTTAGGGGAGAGGCGAATTCCAACTTGCCAGGCACACAATAAAACCACAAAACTAGTTATATAGAATCAACTGGGAGATCTGGCATGGATCCATCTGTCGCCGCGCAGGGCTTTGCTGCGATGGGATCTGAAGCACGCCTTGAGGTGTTGCGGGTCCTGGTGCGCGCGGGTGAGGCTGGCCTGAGTGTGGGCGAAATTCGCGACCGCACCGGGATTGCAGCCTCTACGCTGGCGCATCATCTGAAATTCCTGACCGCCGCCGATGTGGTGACGCAGGAGAAGCTCGGGCGCAGCACTATCTGTCGCGCTGATTTCAAACATCTTGAGCGCCTTGCGGGCTTTATCCTCAGCGAATGCTGTCAGGATGAAGGTCTCGGGCAGCTTGGAAAGGTCGCGAACGATGGCTGATACATCTCTTTCTCCTCGCCCGATGCGCGCCGCTTGGGGTTGGCTGCAAAGCCCATGGACGCTCGGAGCGCTGATCCTTCTTGTGGTGGCGCTTCTGGATGGTGCAAATTTCTGGCCGGTGCTGACATTTGCGGCTGCGGCGCTGTTGTCGACATCCAAGTACATTCTCTTTGCGGTGACGCTCTTGGCGTATCTGAAGGCCACAGGCGCGGAAGCACTGGTCGCCCGGGCCTTTGTGGGGCGCGAGACCCGGATGATCTTCTTTGCGGCCCTTCTGGGCGGGTTGGCTCCGTTCTGTTCCTGTGAGGTGATCCCGTTTATTGCCGGGCTTCTGGCGCTGGGTGCGCCATTGGCAGCGGTGATGGCGTTTTGGCTCTCTTCTCCGCTGATCGATCCGCCAACCCTGTTGATCACGGCAGCGGCTCTTGGTTGGCCCTTTGCCATCGCCAAAGCGATCAGCGCGGTCGCGCTGGGCCTCTTTGGTGGGTTCGTTGTGAAAGCGCTGCGCGGAAGCGAACTGTTTGCGCAACCCCTGAAGAACGAGCCTATCAAAAGCTGCTGTGGTTGCGGCACGCCCAAGGCCGAACAGCAACCCAACTGGCGGTTCTGGCAAGAGGCCGAGCGACGCGATACTTTCCGCAAACAGTTTGTGGAAAACGCTCTGTTCCTGCTGAAGTGGCTCGCCTTTGCCTATGTGCTGGAAGCGCTCCTGGTGACATATGTGCGCCCCGAGTGGATTGCTTCGCTGGTGGGGGGCGAAGGGGTAGTGCCAATCGCAACCGCCGCTTTGGTCGGGATGCCTGCGTACCTGAACTCCTATGTGGCACCTCCGCTTTTGGCCGGATTGATGAGCCAGGGGATGAGCGCTGGTGCGGCGCTGGCCTTTATGGTGGCAGGTGCGGTGAGCTCGATCCCGGCGATGGCAGCGGTCTGGTCGCTGGTCAAACCACGGGTCTTTGCCACCTATTTGGCGCTGGGTATTTCCGGAGCGATCCTGTCGGGCGTCGTGTTCCAGATGGTCTGAAAGCGAGCGCGGCGGGGGAGCTCCCGCCGACTCACGCCCCATGCTGACGCATGCGACATGAGTCGTTGGGCCGCGCGCCTTCGGCGCGGTTCTGCTGAGAAGGCTCTGAGGGGCAGGTGTGCCCGTCAGAGCCTATTTCGATTGTGTATAGAGGCGCGCGTCAAGGACAGGCCGCCCGATGGGCGGGGCCTTGCGGCCTCCTTGACCCGCACTCAGCGCGTGGACATATGGGCGAGATTTGCGCGCACCATGGGCCATTCTGCCGCGGTGATGGAATAGACGGCCGTGTCGCGAATTGTCCCATTGGGCAGGATGCTATGCGCCCGCAGGATACCGTCAAGTTTGGCGCCAAGGCGCTCGATCGCAGTGCGGCTTTGGCGGTTCAGGACATGGGTGCGAAACTCGACCGCGATGGCGTCTTTTGCCTCAAAGGCGTGGGTGAGCATAAGCTGTTTGATCTTGGTGTTGAGACCGGTGCGCTGCACCGATTTGCGATACCAAGTGGAGCCGATCTCGACGCGCCGATTGGTGTGGTCGACATTCATATAGGTGGTCATGCCTACCGCGCGTCCTGTCGCATCAAGGATGGCAAAGGGAACCATGCTGCCCGCGTCCTGAAGTGCGAGGCGACGGCTGATTTCCTGTTCAACTCTCTCCGGGGCAGGCACGGTTGTGTACCACAGGTGATGAAGAGCACCATCTGCGGCGGCATCCACCAGCTCCGGCGTGTGGTCATACGTGAGCGGCACAAGGCGCGCGCCCTCAGTTGAGAGGGAAATCGGGGTCATCCACATGAGAAGAGTCTTTCTGTCTTGGGTGGTCTGCCTCGTGGAATGAAAGAAAGGTGGCCCTGTGAGAAGAGCCACCTTTTGAAAATTACATCAGGCCAATTTCCAGTGTCAGCCGAAGACAGTCGTCAGCGCCTTATCTACCGCATCGGTGATCTTGTCGATGTCATCCGCTGTGGCAATCAGAGCGGGCGAGAAGCACAGCGTGTTGTTGCGACCGGGCACCGAGCGGTTGGTGACGCCGATGATCACGCCGTGCGTTCCGCATTCCGCCACGACTTTTTGTGCCAGTGCCTCGTCCACCGGCTCTTTGGTGTCACGGTCGGTGACGAGTTCTGCGCCAAGGAACAGGCCCTTGCCGCGCACATCGCCGATAACGGTGTGCTTTTCCTGCAAGGCCCGCAGGTTGGACATCATCCGCTCGCCCATCTTGGTGCAGTTCTCAAGGAGGTTTTCGTCCTCGATGATGCGCATGTTCTCCAGCGCTGCGGCGGGGCCTGCGGTGCAGCCGCCAAAGGTGGAGATGTCGCGGAAGTAGTTCATCTTGTCTGAGGCATCGTTCTTAAACAGATCAAAGACCTCTTCTGTTGTGACCATGCAGGCGATGGCGGCATAGCCGGAGGCGACGCCCTTGGCCATGGTCACGAAGTCGGGTTTGATGCCGTAGTGCTGATAGCCGAACCAATGGGTCCCGGTGCGCCCGATACCGCAGACCACCTCGTCGATGTGCAGGAGCACGTCGTATTGCTTGCAGATCTCCTGCACGCGCGGCCAGTAGCCTTCCGGGGCCTCAATGACGCCGCCGCCTGCGGTGACGGGTTCAAGGCAGAGCGCGCCAACCGTCTCGGGGCCTTCGCGCAGAATGACCTCTTCGATCAGATTGGCTGCAGCGATGCCGAAATCCTCGCCCGAGAGATGATCCAGACCCAGCTCGTGCTTGCGGTATTCCATGCAATGCGGCACCCGCACAAAATCAGGTGCAAAGGGGCCGTATTGTGCGTTGCGCTCGTCCTGACCGCCTGCGGACATCGCCGCCAGAGTGGAGCCATGGTAATCGCGGTCGCGATAGAGGATCTTGGTCTTCTTGCCGCCGTATTTCTTGTGCGCGATCTGGCGCACCATCTTGAACGCCTTCTCGTTGGCCTCAGAGCCAGAGTTGCAGTAGTAGACACGCGACATGCCGGGCATCTTCTCGATCAGCTTTTCGGCGTAAAGTGCGCCGGGCACCGAGCCTGCCGCCTGCGCGAAATAGCACATCTTTATCATCTGGTCGTAGACCGCCTTGCAGATGCTTTCGCGCCCATAGCCGACGTTTACGGTCCAGACCGCACCGGACACCGCGTCGAGCCATTCCTTGCCGTTCTGGTCCCAAACGCGCATGCCCTTGCCCTCGACGATGATGCGGGGATCGGAGGACTCAAACGGCTTGTGCTGGACCAGATGGTGCCAGACGTGCGCTTTGTCGGCCTCAATAACGTGGCTGAGATCGTTGTCGGTGAACGTGCCGTGCATGACATGTTCCTTTCATGGCTTATTCGAAGAATGAGGAAGAACGCCGAGGCGGCGCACTTTGTCAAAAATCAGCAAAGGACAATTCGAAGGCGGGGGATAGGTCCAGACGGACCCAATGCTTAAGGCCAGAACGATTTCAAAAAGAACATTTGTGCGTAAATGTTTCTATTGAGGACATATGTATCTGCGGGCAGGGTTTGCGTGACTTGGAAGGTCATGAGGCTCTGGTGCAGAATGTCGACGCGATCAGCAGCGCCGCCAAAGCTCATGTGGCAGATGAGGATCCAAAACGGTGACGGAATTCACACTAATGGTTGCGCCAAACGGCGCGCGGCGGGGCAAAGATGATCACCTCGCGCTGCCGCTGACCGCAGAAGAACTGGCCGCGACCGCCAAGGCATGCCACCAGTTGGGCGCGCAAGCTCTGCACATGCATGTCCGGGACGATGAGGGGGTGCATTCGCTTGATGCGGGACGCTACCGGGATGCGATTGCAGCGGTGACGGAATGCGCGCCTGCCATGAGCATTCAGATCACCACCGAGAGTGCAGGTCTTTTTGATGTCCCGGCGCAGCTCGCTTGTCTTGAGGCGCTGCGCCCGGCAGCGGCATCCGTCTCGGTGCGAGAGATGGCACGGGATGCGGCGCTGGCGGCACGGGCCTATGCGGTTTGCGCTGAAGCGGGCACACAAGTGCAACATATCCTTTATACGCCCGCTTGTGTGGCGCAGCTACAGGCGTGGTACGCAGATGGGACAGTGCCGCAAGAGATGCGCGATGTGATCCTTGTGTTGGGGCAATATGCCACCGGCCAGCCCGCAGCGCCTGCAATGCTACCTGAGTTTTTGGCGCTGATTGCACCACTTGCTCTCCGGTGGTCGCTTTGTGCCTTTGGGCCGCAGGAACATGTCTGCCTGCTTGCGGCGATCAAAGCCGGGGGACAGGTCCGGATTGGGTTTGAAAACAGCCTTGGCCCTGAAGATGGCGCGTCATGGGCCGACAACGCCGCGTCTGTCGCGGCCTTCCTGCAACAGGCCACCGCGCGTGGTCATATCCTTGCGCCACAAACGGATGTGCCGGGCGCCAACCTGCGAGAGCCGACATGAGCCATATTTTTCCCCGTCATACCAAATCCGATCTGCCCACCGCAGTGGCAGGAGATGGCTGCTATCTGATTGATGCCAAGGGCAAACGCTATTTCGACGGCTCCGGTGGGGCCGCGGTATCCTGCCTTGGTCACTCTGATGCCGCGGTGATCAAAGCTGTGCAGGAGCAGGTTGAAAAGCTCGCCTTTGCGCATACCGGGTTTATGACCTCAGAGCCGGCTGAGGCTCTGGCGGATCTGCTCATCTCGCACGCGCCGGGATCATTGGACCGGGTGTACTTTGTTTCTGGCGGCTCCGAGGCGACAGAGGCGGCAATTAAACTCGCGCGGCAGTATCATCTGGAACGAGGAGAGCCGCAGCGCCGCCATCTGATCGCGCGAAAGCAGAGCTATCACGGCAACACGCTTGGTGCGCTTGCGGCGGGCGGCAATGCGTGGCGGCGGCAGCAGTTTGACCCGCTCCTTATCGGTGTGTCGCATATCGCGCCTTGCTATGAATATGTGGACCGGGCAGAGGGCGAGAGCAGCTTTGAATACGGGCAGCGTGTCGCCAATGAGCTGGAGGCAGAAATCCTGCGTCTTGGTCCTGACACGGTGATGGCGTTTATGGCGGAACCGGTGGTTGGGGCGACCTTGGGTGCGGTGCCAGCGGTTGAGGGCTATTTCAAACGGATCCGCGAGATTTGTGACACCTATGGCGTGCTTTTGATCTTTGATGAGGTGATGTGCGGCATGGGGCGCACCGGGCATCTGTTCGCCTGCGATGCGGACGGTGTGGCACCTGATATCCTCTGCATCGCAAAGGGGCTCGGTGCCGGGTATCAACCTATCGGCGCCATGCTCTGCTCAAGCGAGATTTATGAGGCAATTGCACAAGGGACCGGGTTCTTCCAGCACGGGCATACATACCTCGGGCATCCGGTGGCGACAGCGGCGGGGCTTGCGGTGGTGCAGCAAATGCTGACGCGCAATCTGGTCGAACGTGCGGCTGAAATGGGCACGCAGTTGCACGCTGCTCTGATAGAGCGCTTCGGTCAGCATCCGCATGTGGGCGACATTCGGGGACGGGGCCTCTTTCGTGGGGTGGAGCTGGTTGAGGATCGCGAGACCAAGACACCTTTCGACCCCGCACATGGATTGGCGGCACGTATCAAACGGGCCGCGTTAGAGGCCGGGTTGATCTGTTATCCGATGTCCGGCACCCGCGATGGTCGCTATGGCGATCACATCCTGCTGGCCCCGCCGTTTATCGTGAATGATGACCAGATCGGTGAGATTTGTGACAAGCTGACCTTCGCAATAGAACAGGGCCTCGGCGCGATCTGACCGAGTGGTCGTCCGGTCTGTAGGGGTGGCGCGATTGTATCGGCAACACCGCCGCCCATTGCACTGCGCTTTTGGATGGTTTCAATATGCCTGCGACACATATGGACATCACGCGCTCCGGCGGAACTAAAGGACAGGGATCATGAGCCAGTACACACAAACGCCCGGCGCACAGCACAATCAGGTGCTTTGTGATCTGCGCAGCGATACGGTGACCCGCCCCGATGCAGGGATGCGCGCGGCCATGGCAGAGGCCGAAGTCGGTGACGATGTCTACGGTGAAGATCCAAGCCTCAATCGCCTTGAAGCCTCAATCGCAGAGCGTGCGGGCAAGGAGGCGGCCCTGTTTTTGCCGACGGGAACTCAAAGCAACCTCGTCGCCATGCTGGCCCATTGCGGACGCGGTGAAGAGGTGATCACCGGGCGCGATTATCACGTCTATAAATATGAGGCTGGCGGTGCCTCGGCGCTGGGTGGGATTATTCTTGATCCGCTGAAAGTCTCTGCGGATGGCGGGTTGGAACCTGCTGATATTACCGCTGCGGTTAAAGAAGATGACTCGCACCATCCGATTTCGCGGCTGTTGTCATTGGAAAACACCCATAACGGCAAGGCAGTGTCTCTCGCACGCCTTGATGCCTGTATCGTGCCTGCACGCGAGGCGGGATTGTCGGTGCATCTGGATGGGGCGCGGGTGTTTAATGCGGTGACAGAACTGGGATGTGATCTGGCCGAGATTGCCAAACGCTTTGACAGTGTTTCCATCTGCCTGTCCAAAGGGCTCGGGGCACCTGTGGGTTCTGTTCTGGTGGGGCCAAAGGACCTGATCGCGCGGGCGCGCCGTTTGCGCAAAATGGTGGGCGGTGGCATGCGTCAGGCCGGTGTACTGGCAGCGGCGGGGCTTTATGCGCTGGATCACAATGTGACCCGGCTTGCTGAGGATCATGCAAGGGCGGCCACGCTCGCTGAAACCCTGCGCGCATTGGGGGCAGGTGCCGTCGATCACAATACCAACATGGTCTTCTTCACCCCCGCCGATGGTGACAACGCGGCGCTGGGCGTGGCACTGGCCAAAGCGGGTGTGGTGCTCTCTGCCGGAGGCACCGGGGCCATCCGCATGGTGCTGCACAAAGACGTCACCAGCGAGGGGTTTGATGCGACCCTTGCCGCGCTCAAATCCTATTATAGCTAAGGTTTAGTACGAGGCGGGGGGCGCTCCCGCCCCCGATCCAAGCAGCAATAGCTGCTCTGCTCGGCGTTGGGCCCTGCGCCGCGCCACAGGCGCGGCGGGTCACGCCTGACGCTGAACGACGCGCCGCTGCCGCCAGCAGGGTCTCAGGCCCGTAGGTTCGCGTGGGCTTTTTTGAGATCCGCGCGCGCCTGAAGAAACGGTCCAGCACCGTAACTCAGCCTTGATGCGCCAAGTGCGGTGGCTGTATCGAGAGTGCGCAGATCTCCGATCATCATAAGGTTCACAGGGTCTGTGGCGCTTTCGACGATTTGCGCGATCAGATCGGGCGCCGTCAGCCCCGGTACAAAAAAGCAGTTGGCCCCGGCCTCTGCATAAGCGGCCTGGCGTTGGAGGGCGTCCGGGATCTTGCCCGGGTGTGTCGCGGGGGCGGTGCCCAAAAAGAGATCGGTGCGGGCGTTGATAAAGAGCGGAACGCCCTCCTCATCAGCGATCGCTCTGATGGTCCTGATCCGCTCCGCTTGGGTGGATATCGCATGCAGCCCCGCGCCATTGACCACCCGGTCCTCAAAATTGATCCCCACAGCCCCGGCGCGGATGATTTTGCGGGTGTTTTCGGCAAGCGCAGCAGGGGTGGTGGCATAGCCGCCTTCAAAATCCACAGAGACAGGGACTGCTACAGTGGCGCAGATACGCTCGACAATTCGCAGCACGAAATCCAGCGGGATGGATTCGCCATCCTCATACCCATGTGCTGCGGCCATCGCCCAGCTGCCGGTTGCAACCGCTGGCACGCCTTCGTCGACCAGCGCCTTGGCACCTGCTGCATCCCAGATGTTGTAGAGCACAAGCGGATCGCCCTTCCTGTGCAACTCCGCGAAACGGATGGCTTTCTCAGTTTGCGACATGGCGGTTTCCTTTTGTCTTTTGTTCTGCTGCGTGGGGCATTCCCATGTGGGAGCCTGCAGCCACTGGATCAGCCAACTGGATAGCACATGTAGAAAGCTGCGCCGCCGGAGAACGGGCGTTTATTCAAGGTTTTGGAGTATCGTGCGTTCCACGCCCAGCAGGCGCGCGCGGCTCCTCAAATGTAGGTTTGAGAGGGTTAAATCTCTTTGCGCGCCCGAAGGGCTGCAGAAATCGTGCCATCGTCGAGATAGTCCAACTCGCCCCCGATCGGCACGCCCTGCGCCAGCGATGTTAGCTTGACGCGACCCTCCAGCTGATCGGCGATGTAATGCGCGGTGGTCTGCCCGTCGATGGTGGCATTGAGCGCGAGGATCACCTCGTTCACGCCTTCCGTCGCCACACGGTCCACAAGTCGCGGAATGCGCAGATCTTCTGGCCCCACGGCATCCAGTGCGGACAGCGTGCCGCCCAGAACGTGATAGCGGCCCTTGAACACGCCCGCGCGCTCCATCGCCCAGAGATCAGCCACATCCTCGACCACACAGAGTTCGCCATTGGCGCGTGTCTCATCCGCGCACAGCGCACAGATGTCGCTGGTGCCCACATTGCCGCAGTTCAGGCATTCGCGCGCGGTCTCTGCCACGCGGCCCATGGCGTCGGCCAAGGGGGTCAGAACCAGCGCACGCTTGCGGATCAGGTGCAGTACAGCCCGGCGCGCGGAACGCGGACCAAGCCCCGGCAGCTTGGCCATCAATGCGATCAATGCCTCGATTTCACTGTTGTCCTGCGCCGCCATGGTGCTGTCCTGTTCTGCTTCTGTTCAACTAGGCCGCATCACACCCAGAAGTGCAAGCCCTGCCTGCTCATTCTGCGCGCTGCCACCGCGACGACATGAAAAAAGGCGACCCTTGGGCCGCCTGATCTCCGCATGTCACCTGCCTTAGAATGGCAGTTTCATGTCCTTGGGCAGGCCGAGACCATCGGTCAGCTTGGTCATCTCTTCCTGCGCGCGCTCTGCCGCTTTGGTTTGCGCGTCTTTCACGGCGGCAAGGATCAGGTCCTCGACCACTTCCTTGTCGTCGCCGTTAAAGATCGACGGGTCGATGTCGAGCGACTTCAGATCACCCTTGGCGCTGGCTGTGGCCTTTACCAGACCTGCACCCGCTTCGCCCACAACCATGATGTTGTGCAGCTCTTCCTGCATTTCACCCATCTTGGATTGCATTTCCTGGGCTTTTTTCATCATCCCGGCCATATCGCCGAGGCCTCCGAGGCCTTTGAACATATCCTATCACTCCTGATGTCAGGTTTGCCTTGTTAGATACGTGCGCGACCCCGCGCAGGCAAGGGTAAAGCCGGGAAAGGCCCGTCGCATTCTGATATGTTTGGCCACGCTTCATCCCTGATGCGCGCGAAACCGCTCCCGATAGGCACCGGGGGTGAGGCCGGTCACGGATTTGAAGGCGCGAGCAAAGGCGGGCACATCGCGATAGCCCACGTCCCACGCGATCTGCGCGATGCTGTCTTGCCCGCGCTCCAGTGCGCCGCGTGCCTTCTCCACCCGCAGTGCTTGCAAGTAGGTGGCGGGAGGCAGTCCGGTGGCGGCTGTGAAGTGGCGCACAAAGGATCGCTCAGATAGGTTTGCGACCGCTGCCAAGGTCGGTACAGTCAGGGGCATGCCATAGTGACGATCCATGTGACGCTGCGCGGCCAGGACTGGTATGTCGCCATGGTGTCGCGGGGGCGCAAAGCTAGAATAGGCACGTTGCTCCCGTCCGCTTGGGTCGATCAGCAGGTGGCGGGCCAGGCGCGTGACCATTTCCGCCCCATACCAGCGTCCCGTCAGATGCAGGCCTAGATCGGTCCACGCCATCAGTCCTCCGGCGGTGATCACATCATGGTCGTCCACAAGGATATGCTCCGGTGCGAGGCGCACATCTGGAAATGCCTGTCGAAACTCCGCCTCCAGTGCCCAATGGGTGGTGGCCGGTCGGTGATCCAATAGCCCGGCCTGCCCAAGCCAGAACGCGCCGGCGCAGACAGAACAGGCCAGCGCGCCTTGGGCATGTTGTTGCGCCGCCCAATCCACCAGTGGATGGTCGGGGGCAGGGCGGGTGTCCTCGATCGAGGGTACAAACACGAGGGCCGCAACCGGTTTTGAAGGCAGGGTATCCCAAGCGCAGATTTGCAGATCCAGCGCTCGGCTGCTGGGGCTGAGACGCGGGATCAGGGCAAAGAGATCGGCCAATCCCCAGAGCGCGGCGCGCTGCGCACCCGGAGCGTCGATCAGAACAACAGGTTTGTTTGGCGTATTTTGCATATAGATAGGCATATGCGCCAAGTGTGGCGGTGGTCAAGTTGCGCCAGTCTGACCCTTGCGACACGTGCAAAGGAGAAGACAGATGCCAAAAATCGCCCTGATACTGATTGACATTCAGAACGACTATTTTCCCGGAGGTGACTGGGAATTGCACGAGATGACCGCCGCCAGCGCACAGGCCGCAGAGCTCTTGCGGGCGGCGCGGGCGCAAAGCGATCTGGTTGTGCATATCCGGCACGAAAACCCAAATCCCGATGCGCCGTTCTTTCGCACTGGCTCAATGGGGGCGGAAATACATGCCTCGGTTCTGCCAAAAGACGGGGAGGCGGTGTTGATCAAACACAGGTCCAACAGCTTTCACGGCACCCGCTTGCAGGAGTTGCTGCAAGACGCCGAAGTTGAAGAGGTGATCCTATGCGGGGCGATGAGCCAGATGTGCGTGGACGCCACCGCGCGGGCCGCAGCAGATTTTGGCTTTGGCGTGACCATTGCCGAGGATGCCTGCGCCGCCCGCGCAGTTGAATTCGGCGGTGTGTCTGTGTCGGCTGAACAGGTCCACGCTGCATTTATGGCCCCATTGGCGATGGGCTATGCCAAGGTGGTCAAAGCGGCGGAGGTGCTGCGCTGATCTCAGGGCAGGAGCCGGGCATGGATGGGCTCACAGAAGCCTATCCATGACAGGGGTTATTCCTCAAACGGATCCCACTCGTCCTCGACCTCAGGCAGGGCCTCGGCCTGAACTTCAGCGGCCAGTTCTTCCTGCGTGCGGATCTTGGTGATCTTCGCCTTGGGGAAATTCTGAAGCACCGCCTGCACCAGAGGATGCGCAGAGGCTTCGGCACGCAGGGCGTTTTCGGCAGCGTCACGCAGTTCCGCAATCGTTGGCGCATCACCATCTGGCGCAATGGAGACCACCCAGCGGCTTCCGGTCCAGTTTTGCAAGGCAGTGCCGATGCGGGCAGCGAGGTCCTGCGGTGCATTTGCGGCGGGGGTGAAGGTGATGCGGCCCGGTTGATACGACACCAGCCGCACGCCCCCCTCGACCTCGACCAGCAGCTTCACATCGCGGTGTTTGCGGATCAGTTCGATCACATGTTCAAAACTCGGATAGCGCGCCAAGGCGCTGTCCACACGCGGCGCAAGTGCTGCCATTTGCCCGCCACTTGCCGACATAGTGTGCCCACCATTGGGGCCACCGCCGGGGGCGCCTTGCGGCGGGGCGGAGGCGTAAGCCGGAGCCCCGCCTCCCCCGCCCGCCGCAGGCGACCCCATGCCTTGCATGGGGTGTCCCCCACCTGGACCACCTGGATGTGGCGGCGGGGGGGTGTCCTGCAGTTTGCGAACCAGTTCCTCGGGCGAGGGCAGGTCGGCCACATGGGTCAGGCGGATCACCGCCATCTCTGCCGCCATCATCGCATTGGGTGCGGCGGCGACTTCCTCGAGCGCTTTGAGCAGCATCTGCCACATGCGCGTCAGTACCCGCATCGGCAGGCGGCTGGCCATATCCTGTCCGCGGGCGCGCTCATCCGGGCTGATGGTCGGATCTTCTGCCGCATCGGGAGTGATCTTTACTACCGACACCCAATGGGTGATCTCGGCCAGATCGCGCAGCACCGCCATCGGGTCCGCGCCCTCGGCATATTGACCAGACAGCTCCGTCAGGGCCGCCGCCGCATCGCCGCGCAGGATCATATCCATCAGATCCAGCACCCGGCCCCGGTCCGCAAGACCGAGCATCGCGCGCACCTGATCCGCTGTGGTCTCCCCCGCACCATGGCTGATCGCCTGATCCAGCAGTGAGGTCGCATCCCGTGCGGAACCTTCTGCCGCGCGGGTAATGAGCGCCAGCGCATCTTCGGCGATCTCGGCTGTCTCATTGGTGGCGATCCGGCGCAGCAGATCGATCATCACTTCCGGCTCGATCCGGTGCAGGTCAAACCGCTGACAGCGCGACAGCACCGTCACCGGCACCTTGCGGATTTCGGTCGTGGCAAAGATGAACTTCACATGCGCCGGTGGCTCTTCAAGCGTCTTCAAGAGCGCATTGAAAGCAGAGGTCGACAGCATGTGGACCTCATCGATGATGTAGATCTTGTAGCGGGCCGAAGCCGCGCGATAGGCCACACTGTCGATGATCTCGCGGATGTCACCCACACCGGTGCGCGATGCGGCATCCATCTCCATCACATCCACATGGCGACCTTCCATGATCGCGGTGCAATGTTCGCATTTGCCGCAGGGCTCCGTGGTCGGGCCGCCCTGACCGTCCTCACCGATGCAGTTCATGCCCTTGGCGATGATCCGCGCGGTGGTGGTTTTACCGGTGCCGCGAATACCCGTCATAATGAAGGCCTGCGCAATGCGATCCGCGGCAAAGGCGTTCTTCAGCGTGCGCACCATCGCGTCCTGACCGACCAGATCGGCAAAGGTCTCGGGCCGATACTTGCGTGCCAGAACCTGATATTGTCCGCTTTGCGGTGCGCTGGAGGTCTCGGGGCTGTGCTCGCTCATGAGGGCCTTTCGGATGGTCTTTGAGGGCGTGCCGCTGGATTCGCGAGCCACGCCAATGATCCTGTGCAAACTAAGCGCCGCTGTCCGCTTCGTCCACCGCTGTTGCACGGGAACCCGGCAGAATGGGGGAGGTGACAGAAAAGGCTACCTGTCTGAGACTTGGCGGGGTTAAGATAGCGTGAAGGTATCGCGGAAATTACGCCGCGCCTCCCGGGGGGGGAGAGTAAATGGTGAGTGCTACGAATTTGCAGCCGCAGTCGGCTGTGCAGACCCTATCGCTTCACGCGCTGTCGTTTGGGGACGGCATATTGGCGCTGAGCCGCGCGCCCGGCGCTGGGGGGGATTACGCGGGTGATTTGCGTTTGATTCGTGAATGGCGCCCGTCAATGGTGATTTCGATGACCACGCGGGTGGAGCATGTGATTCTCGGCGTTGAGAACCTGGGCACGGATATACAGGGCCTCGGCAGCCGTTGGTTCCATATGCCGGTCGAGGATTATCAAATCCCCACCGAAGAGATGGACGAACACTGGCAACACATCAGCACGATGGCCCGTCAGGCCATGTCTGGCGGTGGCCGGGTTCTGGTCCACTGCCGGGGAGGCTGCGGTCGATCCGGCATGGCGGTGCTGCGGTTGATGATCGAAAGCGGCGAGCCTGCCGAGGCAGCGCTCAGCCGCCTCAGAGCGCTGCGGCCCTGCGCCGTCGAGACAGATGCACAGATGGCGTGGGCCTTTGGCAGACGGTCCCCGACCTGAACTGAAGGCTGCGCTGAGGGTCAGACCTCAGCGCGCTGGTCGTGATAACTGCGCACAGGTCGCGCCTCGCCAAAGGCGCGCGGAATTTCCGATACACATGTGCTGCTCATCGTGTTGGCATCACTGGACAGCATCGCATCAGCGAACCGATCCAGCGTTTCGGTCTTGGTCGATGAGGTCACGTCACAGAACACCCGAATGCGGCTGTGGTTGGCAGCAAAGCGCGCAGGGCAGGCTTTCTCGCATCCATCTAGGCGGCTCTCTCCACTGATTTCAAAATCGTCCTGTGTCAGTGGGCGCGCGCTATCGAGCGCCTGTGCCAAGGCTTTCAGCATCCGTTGTGCCGCCGGGCAGGGGCGCCCCAGATGCATACATGTGGTCGACACAAATTCATGTGATCGCTGTTGGTCCATTCTCTGCGTGCCCTCCGCACCAAGATAGTTGTGACGGGGCAAAATGAGAGACTTCGGGCGAGACATTGCCCCTAAATGCTAAATGGCGGGCAAGAGCGGTCAGCCGTCAGACCTCCTCCAGGACACCCCGCCCGGTTTCAGGTTCGTATCATTGATGGCAGGTCTCCTGACTTGCGGGTCATTGCGTACCGGCCCTTCCCGATCCTATTGGCCAATGTGGCCGTGTCGGATCAGTGGTCTTGCCGGGGTACTCGCCGCCTACAGTTGCGGGGGCAGTCACGGACTTGGCGGGGCATATGCCCGAACCTCACCGTATTCCCTTTTCATTCCGTCCTCGGATAGAGAAACGAAAACCATCTCAAGAAGAGGTAGCGAGCGCGCTGCCGACTCGTCAATAAAGATCTTGCTGCACGTGCAAAATCACCCCTGCCGTTCGATTGTGTTTGGGAGGTGTGGGCAAACGCCCAGAGACAAAAAACCCGCCAGAGGCGGGGCTTTTTATAAAGTGAGAGGTTGGACATCGACCCAAGCGGGGCTCGTTGTGGCTGCTTCCTTCCGGACCTGACCAGGTTGGCGAGGCGCTTGCCCGCGCCAACCCCTCGAATCCCGATATAGGGAAGTGACGATACAATGACAACCCGCAGCCTGGGCGATTTCCTGACCCGATGCGCGTGGAAAGGAAGGCAGAGGTCTACGGTGAAGGTGTCGCTGAGGCGGTGGGTGTAATCCAATAACCGCGCCGGGGTTGCCTTGGCATCCCCGACATCGCAATGGCTGAGGTACTCAGCGCTTATCACGACGCTCTTTGATGATGCGCAGCTCTAAATGGTGCCACTCAGAGCTGTAGTTTCAACGCTACAAAGCCTGTATCCAGCTCGGTCGCGCTTTGGGCGACGTCATCCGGCAATTCATGCAGGTGGCGGTGCACGCCGGGGCCTGTGACGGCAATCGCCTCCACGCCGAGGTTCGGACGGATGCGCCACGGATAGGGTGCCGCTGCCAATGGATCGGCTGGCAGGGTCGACGTCACATAGGCCCCGACAGTGTCGCGGATCATCTGCGGTGGCAGCGAGAGAGCCTGCGCCTGATCAAGCATACGAAAGTTGCCGCCTCCGCTGCTGCGGTAGCTGTTGAAGGCAACTGCGAACCTCTGGGCCGGTTGCAAAGGGTGCCCCTGCCAGCGCAGATTTCTGATACGGCTTGCCGCATCGTTTAAGAGGCGTCCATCGGCATCAAAACGTGCCGGTGCTGTCGGGTCGATTTCATACTCCAAGCCGAAGATCACATCGAAGTTGTGTCCGGCCCGCGCAGGATTTGCCAGCAGGCGGTCAGGAGCATTGGGCTCCAACTGATTAAACAGCCCTGCCGACATGTCCAACCAGTCCCGCAGGTGCTGTGCGTCAACGATAATGCAGCGCAATTCGTTTGGATAAATGTAGATGTCGGCCACATGGCGGCGCGAAATCTCTCCTGCGGGCACATCGGTGTAGTTGAACGGCCCCGCGCGCCCGCCAAATTTAGCCGGTGCGACTGCCGACAAAAGCGGCAGGTCGGCGAATTCTGATTTTGCAAGGGTCGGGCGAACAGCAGCGGCTTGCGCGGCGGCGGTGAGAGCGAGTGCGCGATCCTCGCCAAAATAGGTGAAATAGGAGTGGTGTGGCGTTGCGAGCGTGCCAACATTTGTGGCCATATCGGCGCGGGTGCGCTGATGAATATCGCTCAGTGCGTTGACCAGTTCCGGTGCCTCCGGGACCACCGGTACGAGACCATCTCGGGTCTGATGTGCAACCGGGCGCAGGGTGCAGTCTCCCTGCGTGACACGCCAGCCTTTCGGCGTGCGGATCAGGTCTAGGTCGATCACCCCGAGGTGTGAGCCACTGGAGCCGGGCATCACCACGGGAACACCCAGCCCGGCATCCTCACCATCGGGCGCGGGCAGCAACAAATGGGTATGTCCGCTCACAGCTGCATCAAGACCGGGCAAGTGCGACAAAGGTCTGAGCGCGTTTTCCATCCCCGCGACTTGGTCAGTCTGGCCCAGCCCGGTATGTGCCAATGCGATCACCACATCGGCCCCCGCCTTGCGCAGATCCGCGATCGCGGCGCGTGCGCTGCTGAGGATATCGTCGACACGCAGACGCCCCTCCAGATGATCGGCATCCCAGAGCATGGTTTGCGGCGGCAGTATCGACAACAGCCCGATCTTTACGTCCGGCGCATCTGCGGGTGCATAAGGCACACGCCTGCGCAGCATTAGGGTCTTTTGAACAGGCAGCGCATGGGCGTCGGCAAGGGGTGTAATATTGCTGCAAACCGCCGGGCAGGGCAGCGCAGAGAGCGCCCGGGCAAGGACAGGAAGGCCGAAATTGAACTCATGGTTGCCAAGACCGACGGCATCATAGCCCAAGACCTCAAAGGCACGGATCGACGCAGGGGTGGCATTTGGATCAGCGGCGTCAGTTTCGGCAAGCGGAGAGCCCTGCAACCAGTCGCCATTGTCGACCAACAGTGTAATCGCACCGGAGTCTGCGGCCTCTTTACGGGCCGCGCCAATCAGGCTTGCAGTGCGACTGAGGCCAATTCCGGGGTGCTCTTGATCGGTGTAATAGTTGTAGCTGAGCAAATGGCTATGGACATCCGAGGTGGCCAGCACGCGCAATCGTCCCGATAATTCTGATCGGTCGCTAGCACCCTCATCTGTCCCCGTGGTGCCTTGGTCGTCTTCGGTCATTCTATGCCATTCATCGTCGCTCGTCGGCACCGCTCCGTGATTGTCTCGCGTCCGGTGCTTCTCTCATTCGTTAACAAATAGAAGAACAGAGACAGGGGGGCGTGCGGAACCCTAACGAGAGGCTTTTTTCGAGTTTTTGAAAAGCGTGGCATTTTTGCTTGTGTCACACATGGGAATGCGGCATCGCCTGTCTGCAATGATGAAACGTCATCCCCTTTTGCGGACGGTGGCTGGCAGCAACGCATTTCAATAGCGAGACAGTCATGAAGCGAGCGGAGCAAGTAACCTTTGGCGGCAGCGGACTGGATCGCGCGGCGCATTTGCGCACGCAGACCGCGACATTAGATCAGCTCTGGGGTGCGGCAGACGTGCAAATCGTGCTTTTGTGGCGCGGCAAGCCCTTATGCGTCTGCAAGCGCGGTCACTCTGACGCGGAAGGGCTGGCCTATCTGCAAAGCGATCATGCCCTTGTGGCGGGGCGACGGAATGATGCGCTTTTTCTGGGACGAAATGCGCAAGGGGCAGGTTACTTTGCCGTGAGCCTAGACGATTGGGAGCCCGAAGATCTGGATGCTTCCAGCCTTAACAGTTTCCTTGATCCAAGCGAGCAGCGTCACCCAGATTTGCCCGAAGCTTATGCATTTATGGAGTTGCGCCGGGTGATGACGCATCTTTCGGCGCGTGAGGCAGAACTTGCGGCGACCGCAAAGGCGATGCTGGGCTGGCACGCAACCCATGGGTTTTGCGCCTGTTGCGGTCATGCCAGCAGGGTCGAGCAGGCCGGATGGCAGCGTCGCTGCCCAAGCTGCAATGCCCCGCATTTTCCACGAACTGACCCTGTTGTGATCATGCTGATCACCCGTGGCGATCGCGTGTTGCTGGGGCGGTCACCGGGGTGGCCGGAGGGCATGTACTCGCTGCTCGCGGGCTTTGTGGAGCCGGGAGAGACCCTCGAAGCAGCGGTGCGCCGCGAAGTTTATGAGGAAACCGGAGTGAAGGTGGGCGAGGTCGGCTACTTGGCCAGCCAGCCTTGGGCTTTTCCTATGTCGTTGATGTTTGGCTGTTATGGTGTTGCAGTCAGCGAGGACATCACCCTTGATCCGCAAGAGATCGAAGAAGCATTCTGGTTGACACGCCAAGAGGTGATGGACGCTATCGCAGGCAATCACCCAAAGGTGCGCGCCCCGCGCAAAGGGGCAATAGCGGGGTTTCTTTTGGAAAACTGGGTTGCAGATACACTTGAGTAACCAACATAGTTTATCATTATGCCATAGCCCACGGTGAAATGATGTTTTGCCGTTCCAACGACAGGTCCTGATATGCACTTCGAAACCAAAGAAGATACCGATAGCTCCATTGCAGAGGCGTTCGCGGCCGTCACGGACTTTGAAAGCTTTGAGCGGTCGGCCATCCGGCGAGGTGTTGAAGTGCATCGCAATGGGGACGGCTCCACCGCGCCAGAAGATCTGTCATGGGATGTCGTCTTTATGTTTCGCGGATCAGAGCGGAAGATGCGGCTGGAAATTCTGGAATACGATGCCCCCAATGTGGTGGTCTTTTCCGCAACCGGCAGTGGCATGACGGGTGAGTTGCGCGTCGATCTGATGGCATTATCGTCGCAACGCACACGGATGACGGTGCGTTTGGACCTGCGGCCCAAAACACTGGCGGCGCGCCTGCTGGTGCAATCGCTGAAATTGGCACGCAACAAGCTAAACCGTAAATTCCGCAAACGTGTTGCCGAATTTGCGATGCTGATTGAAGAACGCCAAACTCAAATCGCCTGATCATCAAGTTTTCGTGAAATCTTACATCGAACGGCGGCAGCCGTTTTTTGGTTACTTCTTTGTTTTTAAAAGCATTTGCCCTGTGAGCGGGATGTGAATCGCGGCTGTGCTGCGACTGCAAAAAAGGTTCATTTGAAAGTACTTTTTACGCTGGCAGCATTTGAAATTTTGAAAGTTGTTAATCGCCTTGTGGCACCGTCGTAACAGGAACGGCACGACCCAAGGAATAACGAATGTACCGCTTGCTGGACTGTATTACACAGGAACACCATTTTGGACTTGTTGCTGTGGCTGCCTTGATATGTGTGATCGGATCGGTGATTTCCGTTCATATGTCCGGTCGCCTCACGGAATGGACCGGGAAACGACGCTTGGTTCAGTTGCCGCTGGCGGGTTTGATCACCGGGGCCACTATCTGGTCGACGCATTTCATTGCCATGACGGCTTATGAACCGGGCTATGAGCACGGGTATGAACCCATTTTGACGGGCGCATCGCTGTTGGTTGGCGTGCTGGGCTCTTTTGCTGCCAATGCTGGGCTTGCTTTTGCACGCGGAGCGGCAGCACCAGTCATGGCCGGCGCGATTTTTGGGATGACGGTGTCGGCCATGCATTACACGGGCATGCGCGCCTATCTGCTGCCCGGCACGATCCAGTGGAATATCGGAACCGTGATCGTGTCTGTGGTCTTGGGGGCTGGTCTTGGCGCGTTGAGCTATGGTTTGATCACGCGGCGCATGCGGGGGATTCCTGGGCGCGTCTGGCCTGCACTGGCGATGGTTCTGGCCATATGCTTGATGCATTTCACTGGCATGAGCGCGATTGAAATCCGCCTTGATTCCTCCATTGAGGTGCCGCCCAAAACCATCTCGGATAACGCAATGGCGCTGCTGGTCTTTGCTGTGACAGCCATCATCCTGCTGATCGCCATGGCTTCTGCCAGCATTGAGGTGAACATGGAGGGAGAAACCCGTCATCAGCTGAACCATGCGGCCACCCATGACCCGCTGACGGGCATGCCCAATCGTATGTGGCTTACCCGCAAGCTGGATGCGCTTAAAATCCGTCTCGATGAAAATGAAACGGCGCGCGCCGCAATCATGACCGTGGATCTCAACCTGTTTAAAGAGGTGAACGATGTCTATGGCCATGCCGCAGGGGATGCGGTTCTGCGTCAGGTCGCCTTGCGCCTGATCGAACAGGAAGGCGAGGGAGAGTGCATTACCCGCGTGGGCGGGGATGAGTTTGTCGCGATCAAAGAAGGTTTCCGCCGTATCGAAGAAGTGCAGAGCTTTGCCGAACGTCTGCATGCGGCAATTGTTGAACCCATTGATCTGGATGAGGTGTCGCTGCGGGTGGGGGCGTCGATCGGGATTGCCACAACGCTGGAAGACGGCCGCGATCCCGCTGACTTGTTGCATAAGTCTGACGTTGCCATGTATCGCGCAAAGTCCGAACCCGATACGCCGATTTGCCAGTTCAATGCGGAAATGGACCGTCGTAGCCGCGAAAAAACCCAAATGGTGCATGATTTGCGCCAGGCATTGCAGCACGACGAATTCGAATTGGTTTACCAGTTGCAAAACGCGCTCGATACATTGGCGCCAGTCGGTTTTGAGGTGTTGCTGCGTTGGAACCACCCGAATCGAGGCCGCGTTTCTCCGGCGGAGTTCATTCCCATTGCAGAAGAAACGGGCCTGATCCGTGACATCGGGCGTTGGGTACTGCGTGAGGCATGCCGAGAGGCGGCGCAGTGGAGCCGCCCTTATAGTGTGGCCGTCAATGTCGCCCCACAGCAATTGGTGCAGCCTTCCTTCATTGAGGATGTGATGGATATCCTGATGGAGACCGGAATTGATCCTGCGCGTCTTGAGCTGGAGATTACGGAGGCCAGCATCATCGACGATCAGGCCCATACGCTGAAAGTGATGCATAAGCTGAAAGCCATCGGGATTCGCATTGCGATGGATGATTTTGGCACTGGCTATTCATCGCTGGCCACTTTGCAGGCCTTCCCGTTTGATAAGATCAAAATAGACCGCAGCTTTGTGCAGGATGTTCACAAGGATGCCCAACGTGCGGCGATTGTACGCTCTACGCTGCTGTTGGGGGCCGCGCTGGACATCCCGGTCTTGGCCGAAGGGGTCGAGGTGGAGGACGAACTGAGTTTCTTGCGCGGTGAGAGTTGCGCTTCTGTGCAGGGCTATTACTTTGGCCAACCAATGTCGCGCGAGGATATGCGCCGGATTGCATGTGACGACGATGATGCCGCCGAAAGTGCTGCTTGATCAGAAATCTGCTGCGCGGTCCCTGTGGCTGCCTTGGGCAAATGCCGGGGCAGCCCTTTGGGCGCTTAATGAAAGTCCCGGCTTGGAAACAACCGTTTGGCCTGTTCGCGCGGGTGGCGTGCGCTTGACGTGACCTGTCTGGAGCGTGGGGCATCATCGGCTTGAGGTTGGGTGATGCCGATAGCCTCATCCAGCGGATGGCCAAGATCCGAGAGACGGTGCGACATGTCGGTAATTTCCTGCGCGATCAGATGCACGATAATCCCTTCGCGTTGCAGATACCCGCGCACTTGCAGCAACCGCCCGCCCATCACGATGCGGCGGTATTGCTCGTAGACCTTGGGCCAGACGACAATATTACTGACCCCGGTTTCATCCTCCAACGTCAGGAAGATAACGCCGGATGCGGTGCCCGGACGCTGACGGGTGATTACCAGACCGCAGACCGTGTGACGCCCCAGCGGCACCGTCTGCAGCGCCGCATGCGGGGTAAGGCCCGGCAAGGAGGGGCGCAGCAATTCCATCGGATGCGCGCGCAAGGTCAGCCGCGTGGCCACGTAATCCTCTACCACTTCTTCGCCCAGATGCATCACGGGCAAATCAACCGATGGCTCAGAGATACTCTCACCATCAATCGGATCGTTAAACAGGGGCAGTGGCTGTGGGCTGCGAATGGCCTTGACCTGCCACAGAGCATCGCGGCGCGTGAGCCCCATGTCTGAAAACGCATCCGCCTCGGCCAGCCGTGTCAACACGTCGGGACGCACCCCAGCCCGGAGCCACAGCGTGTCCGGATCAGGATAGCCATTGCCGCGTGCCGCGGTGATCCAGCCTGCATCCTCTTCGCGAAACCCTTTGATCTGGCGAAATCCCAGCCGCAGGGCCAGCGCGCCATCGGGGCGGCGCTCCAGTTGGTTGTCCCAATCCGATGCATTGACGCAGATGGGCCGGATCTCGACCCCATGTTCGCGGGCATCGCGCACGATCTGGGCCGGGGCGTAAAACCCCATTGGCTGAGAATTCAAAAGCGCGCAGGCAAAGGCTGCCGGGTAATGGCATTTGAGCCAGGCCGAGACATAGGCCAGCATGGCAAAGGCGGCGGCGTGGCTTTCGGGAAAGCCATAGTCGGCAAACCCCTCGATCTGAGAAAAACAGCGCGCGGCGACCTCTGGCGCGTAGTCTTTATCCAGCATGCCATTGATGAATTTATCCCGAAACGTGCCAATGGTGCCCATCCGCCGAAAGGAGGCGAGCGAGCGGCGCAGGTGGTCGGCCTCTTCTGGGGTGAAGCCCGCACCGACCACGGCGATTTGCATGGCCTGTTCCTGAAACAGCGGCACGCCCAATGTGCGTTTGGTGACCTGTTCCAGCTCCGGGCCAAAGGGCTCGGGTTCCTCTAGTCCATGGCGACGGCGGATATAGGGCTGAACCATATCGCCCTGAATGGGGCCGGGGCGTACAATTGCCACCTCGATCACCAGATCGTAAAACTCCTGCGGCCGCATCCGGGGCAGAAAATTCATCTGCGCCCGGCTTTCCACCTGAAAGACCCCCACCGCATCTGCGCGGCACAGCATGTCATAGGTGGGCTTATCCCGTTGTGGGACCGAGGCAATGGACCATGTCTTTCCCTCATGCGTTTGTAGCAGGGCAAATGCCTTTTGCAGACAGGTCAGCATGCCGAGCGACAGCACATCGACCTTCAGGATGCCAAGTGCGTCGATATCGTCCTTGTCCCATTCGATCACGGTGCGATCTTCCATCGCGGCGTTCTCAATCGGGGTCAGTTCGTCCAGCCGTCCTCTGGTGATGACAAAGCCGCCGACATGTTGGGACAGATGCCGGGGAAAGCCGATGATATCACCGATCAGCCGGATGGTCTGCATCAGGCGGCGATCCTGAATGTTGAGGCCCAGCTCTTCGATGCGTTTCAGGTCAACGCCGCCGTTGCTCATGCCCCAGATCTGCCCCGAGAGACCCGCCGTGACATCCTGTGACAGGCCCATGACCTTGCCCACCTCGCGGATGGCGGCGCGAGAGCGGAAATGGATCACGGTGGCGCAAAGCCCGGCACGCTCGCGGCCATATTTTTGGTAGATCCACTGGATCACCTCTTCGCGGCGTTCATGTTCGAAATCCACGTCGATATCTGGTGGCTCGCCCCGGTATCGCGAGACAAACCGCTCAAACACCATGGTGATCATATCGGGGCTGACGTCGGTGATGCCGAGCAGATAGCACAGGATCGAATTCGCTGCTGATCCGCGCCCCTGACACAGGATGTTTTGCGATCTGGCGTATTGCACGATGTCATGCACGGTCAGGAAATAGGCGGCAAAGCCCAGATCTGCGACGAGGTTCAGCTCCTTTTTCATAAGAGTAATGGCCTTCTCTGACGGCCCGTCAGGATAGCGCCGCTTCAGCCCCTCAACGGCAAGCCGTTCGAGCCGCACCTGCGGGGTTTCTCCGTCAACAATTTCATGGGGGTAGTCATAGGACAGCTCGCCGAGATCAAAGCTGCATTTATCTGCGATCTCCAATGTGCGACGCAGGGCAGCGGGGTGGGCGCGAAACAGCCGGGCCATATCCGCGCCTGCCTTGAGGCGGCGCTCGGAATTCAGCAAGGCGCGGCTGCCGATTTCATCAATGGTGATATGTTCGCGCATACAGGTCAGCACATCCGCCAGCGGCCTGCGACTGGCGCGGTGCATCAGCACATCCCCCACCGCAACCATGGGCGCGCTTGTGACCTGTGCAGCCTGCGCGCAGGCAGCCAGATAGGCCTGATCGCTGCCATCATAACGCGGGGCTGCCCCCAGAAACACATGATGCGGAAAGGCCTGTTGCATCCTGCGAATGTCAGGAATGGCCGTCTTCAGCTCCGCTTGCGGCAGGGCAATCAAGGTCATGCCACGACAGGACGCCAGCAGATCCTTGGTGTCCAGATGGCATTCACCTTTGGGCGCGCGCCTTTTGCCAAGGGTCAAAAGCCGGGTCAGGCGGCTATAGGCGGTGCGGTCGCGGGGCAGGGCGATCCAGTCGGTCTGGCTGTCGCGCAGCACCAGACGACAGCCAACGATCAGCTTGGGCAGTATCGGGGTGGCTGGTTTTTCGAGCGTGGCGGCGTTGCCAATGTCTTGTCGTGAGGAAGGATCAATGCGCTGGTGCGAGCGGATCTGAACACCCGCCTCCGCCTCACGCCGCAGTTCTTTTAGGGCACTCCATGCGCGCACCACCCCGGCCAGTGAATTGCGATCGGTGATCGCAATGGCCGCCAGTCCCAGCTCCGCTGCGCGCGTCATCAGCTCTTCGGGGTGGGAGGCCCCGGTCAGAAAGGTAAAGTTGCTGGTCACGCACAGCTCGGCATAGCCGGGGCCGGTCTGCTGAGTGCGCAACCTCTCTGGGCTAAAGGCTTCGACCGGGCGGTGGGTTCGGTTGGGTTCCATCAGGCGAACTCCCCCTGCACAAACCAGCCCGGTGCTTGCGGCGTAAAAAACAGCCACAGCCTGCGCCCTTCTTGGGTCTCCACCCGCCAATAATCGCGCAGCCCGCTGCGCCACGCCTCATCCTCCAGCCACCACTCGGGACAGATGCGTTCGGGGCCTATGGCGCGACCGGTGGTCAGCGCCATACGCCGCCAGCGAAACCGTTGGGGCGGATGCGGCGTACGCCCTGCAATGGGTTCCGGCGCAAAGAGTACAACCGGGCGCGGGCGGGCCGGGCACCAATGACGCACAGGTTCTGAATAGGCAGCGGGTGAGATGATGAAGCTGCGTTCTGGGATGTGGCTGTCAGCGGGCAGGAACCGCTGGATGTTTTCCAGCCCAACCCGCGTGCCAAGACGAGAGATCAAGTCATCGAGCTTATCCTTGCGTCCGGCGGACACATGGTTGATCTGCCGGGCGGGCAGCGGTTCCACCACGGTTGCCTCAAGGCGCAGACGCTCGATGCCAAACCCTGCGTCCAGATCCTTCAGCCCGCGCTCGAACAGGGGCAGGATGCGGTGCGGATCATGCAAAGGGCGCGCAAGGCGCAGCTCAACCTGCTGACTGTCACGGTCCACGCGCCCCAGCGTCACGCAGAGCCTGCGCGCACCGACCTCCTGCGCCTGCAATTTGGGGCAAAGCTGCCCCAGCAGTCCCTGGATACCCGCCATGACATCCCCGATCAGGCCGATGGGTTCGGGCAAGGTCAGGCGCACGCCGTAATGGGGTGGCTCCGCTTGTGGGCTGATCTCCTCGGGCTGGTCCCCAAGGGCCTGATCCAGCCGCATCAGCGCGGCCGGGCCAAAACGGCGGGTCAGAGGCGCGCGCGGCGTTGCGGCCAGTTCACGGACTTTGCGTATCCCCAGACGTTGCAGCGCAACCGAGGTCTCCGCACCCAAGCGCAGCGCAGCAACCGGCAGGGAACCGATGGCGTCTAACATCGCACCTGCGGGGGCGATCCCCTCGCCGTGACGGGCCAGCGCCCATGCGGCCCCGCGGGTGTCGCCCAAGCCGATCCGCACCGTCATTCCCGCGCGGGCCAGTCGATTGCGCATTTGCGCCAGCATGGCGCCCTCACCCCCAAAGAGATGGGTTGACCCGGTGATGTCCAGCACCAGCCCGTCCTCCCCCTCCAGCCCAACCCACGGGCAATAGCGTGTGGCCCAGCGGCGCAGCCCCTGCAGAAACCGCTGATCCTCTGGCGGATGCGCCACGTGGCTGCGCAGGTCCGGGCAAAAGGCGCGCGCATCAGAATAGGTCATACCCTTATGAAGTCCTTGCGCCTCGGCCGCGGCATTGAGGCAATAAATCCGGTTGGCGTTGTTCTCTTTGAGGGTCAGGGCAAAGGGACCATCAATCGGATTCAGTCGTAACGCCCGGTCACTTGCCAGCCGGGGAAACCATAGCGAGACGACGCGACGCTCTATCCCATCGAACATACCAGACACCCAATGTTCCTGATTTGTTCTTGATAAGCTCCCATCGCTGCAGAGTCGAGTCCCCGGCGCGATCATTGGCACATTCATCGGCGTCAAAATGCGGGGTGCAGCGCCAGCGGGTTTCGGCGGCATTGCTGCCCATACCCTCTGGGATCAGGGCGAGAGCGATGGATTTGCCTTCTTTCGCAGCCAGTTGCAACCGCCGCCCTTCGGTGAGACCCAGCGGTTTTGTGAGGCTCACGATGACCAGCGCCACCGCACCGGAGCGCAGAGCCTCCTCTGTCACGGCAAGAGCTTCGAGCTGGCTCTGGGCGTTGCACAGCAGCAGGTCGGCCGGATCCATAAAAGTGGCGAATCCATCCGGATTGACTCGTGCCACCTCCCATGTTTCGCGCACCCAGAGCACCTGCCCACCGCGCGCGGCGGCCAGTGCAAAAGCAAAGCTATAGGCCCCCGCGCCGCAGACTTCATGGGCGCGACCTTCAACGAGGGGGAAGGGCAGGGAGGATTGGACCATGGCTCATATTCAAGGCAAAGAAGGGGGCAGGGTCAACACCCATACACCGCCCGCGCAGGAATGTCTCGTGCGTCTTAGGGTGTCAGCCCGGCAGCGATGGAACGGGCCGCATTTCCAATAAATCCATGCATGTCATCTGCCTCTGTGCCCGCCCGCGCCCGCAGTCCAAGGGAGTGCAGTACAGCGGCGGCCATTTCTGCGGCGGCTTGTCTGGCGCCCTCTGGTGCGTCCGGCGCGGTGTGGTCAAACAGGCGACGAAACTGGGTATCGGTTTGCACGAGACGCTGGGCCAGGCGGCTGCGAATCTCCGGGTGGGTGGGGGCTTCTGCCACGGCAGTGGAGAACACCAGACAGCCCCGCGCCTGTGCCCGGCTGTAGATTTCCAGCATGGCGGTATAGATGATCCGCAGGGCATCCTCGGGCGTGGCATCGCGGGGCACCTGACGGTTCAGATCGCCCTGCACACGGATGACAAAATCATCCATCGCGCGCAGGAACATTTCTTCCTTGTTGCCAAAGGCGGCATAAAGGCTGGGGCGGACAAGGCCGGTGGCCTTGGAGAGATCATCGAGCGAGGTGGCCGCATAGCCCTTCTGCCAGAAGGTCTCCATGATGGTCTGCCGTACCGCGCGTTCATCGAACTTGCGCGGACGGCCCCGACCCCGTGTCTGCCCCGCCTTGCTCATTCGGGGAAATCCGCCCCGTGCAGCACATCGCAGAAATGGGGCTGGTGAAAGCCCGGCACATGGCGATGGGCCACATCAGCGCCAAAATTATGCATCGCGGTCATGGGCTTGGCTTTGTAGATCCGGGTGAGCGCTTGTTCCATGGCCTTTTTGAAACCCAGACGGGGGTAGGCGTCAAGCACCTGTTCCATCACCTCCGGCGTGATGTGGTCATGTGGGATAACGCCCACGTCCAGCCCCGCGCCGATCTGCACCAGCGCGGCCTCGGGCGATTTTTTCTGCGGGATCGAAAATGTGGTGTGCAGCGCAATCGCGTCCCAGACCCGGTCAATGCGCGATTGCTCGACGTTTTGCGTTGCAAGGAAGGTGGCGGCGGCATCGGCGGCGTCCACCTCAAAACGATCCTCCGCCATATAGGTTTCTGTGAGGCCGAGATCATGCAGCATGGCGGCGATGTAAAACAGCTCCGGGTCATATTGCGTGCCCGTTGCACGCGCCGCCAGCGCGCCAAACACATATGAGCGGCTGACATGGTTATAAAGGAAGGGATCGCTTGCCATGCGCGCCATCTCTTCGGCGGCGGAGCAAAGGGCCGTGTCGGGCGGGGTGACGAGGTCAGTGAGAAGCATCGAAAGTATCCTGTCTTGAAAGGTTCGCCTTTTATTATGCGATTCGGTATAAAATAAAAGAGCCGATACCCAAAACGACCTGCAACAAAAAGAAAAGGCACCCCGAAGGGTGCCTTAACAGTCTGAATTCTAATTGAAATCAGAGGTGTTCTTGCTGCGGCATGCCAAGGATGTGAAAGCCGCCATCGACGCGGATGATCTCACCCGTGGTGTAGGCCCCTGCATCCGAGGCCAGATAGACCGCTGTGCCGCCCACCGCTTCAAGGGTGGCATTGGACCGCAAGGGGGCGTTCTGCTCGGTGTGCTTGTAGGTCTTGCGCGCACCACCGATCGCAGCCCCGGCGAGCGTTTTCATCGGGCCGGGAGAGATCGCATTGACGCGGATACCATCGGGGCCGAGGTCATTGGCCAGATAGCGCGTGGCGCTTTCCAGCGCAGCCTTGGCCACACCCATCACATTGTAGTTCGGCGTCACCCGGTTGGAGCCACCATAGGTCAGCGTCATCATGGTACCGCCGCCGTTTTCCTGCATCAACGGATAGGCGCGACGCGCCACCTCGATGAAGGAATAGGCGGAGATATCCATGGAGTTCTTGAAGTTCGCGCGGCTGGTGTTGATGAACCGGCCGGTGAGTTCGGTCTTGTCCGAGTAGGCAATCGCGTGAACGAGAAAATCAATCGTCGGCCAGCGCGCGCTCAGCTGTTCGAACGCGGTGTCGAGCGACGCATCATCGGTGACATCCACATCCACCATGAAATCGCTGCCTACAGAGGCCGCGAGCGGCTCCAGACGTTTGCCAAAGGCTTCACCCTGATAGGTAAAGGCCAGCTCGGCCCCTGCCTCATGCATCGCCTTGGCGATCCCCCAAGCGATGGAGCGGTCGTTTGCCACCCCCATGATCAGGCCCCGTTTGCCGGCCAATACTCCTGTCACGGTCGTCAATCCTTGTACTTGCTCAGAACCATGGACCCGTTGGTGCCGCCAAAGCCGAAGCTGTTGGTCATGACACTGTCGAGCCCTGCGTTTTCAACATATTGCGTGGCCACTTCGCCCTCTTCGATGCCCTCGGCAAGGGTGTCGACGTTGATGGACGGCGTGATGAAATCATTGTCCAGCATCAAGAGGCAGAAGATCGCCTCCAGCGCGCCCGCTGCGCCCTGTGCGTGGCCGGTCATGGATTTAGTCGAGGAGATCGGCGGCACATTGCCTGCGCCGAATACACGGCGTGCGGCTTCAACCTCGCCCACATCGCCCACCGGCGTCGAGGTGCCATGCGCGTTGATATAGGAAACCTTGCGGCCTTCGGGCAGGGTTTGCAGCGCCAGACGCATCGCGCGCTCGCCGCCCTCGCCAGAGGGGGCCACCATGTCGTGACCATCGGAGGTCGCGGCAAAGCCGGTCACCTCGGCGTAGATCTTGGCCCCACGTGCCAGCGCATGTTCCAGATCCTCAAGCACCACAATGCCGCCACCGCCGGAGATCACAAACCCATCGCGGTTCTGATCGAACGCACGGGAGGCTTTTTCGGGCGTGTCGTTAAACTTCGAGGACATCGCGCCCATGGCGTCAAACAGACAGGACAGGGTCCAGTCCAGTTCCTCGCCGCCACCGGCAAACATCACGTCTTGCTTGCCCATCATGATCTGCTCAGCCGCGTTGCCGATGCAATGCAGCGAGGTGGAGCAGGCCGAGGTGATCGAGTAGTTGATGCCCTTGATCTTGAACGCGGTCGCAAGATTCGCGGAGATCGTCGAGGACATGCATTTCGGCACCGCAAAGGGGCCGATGCGCTTGGTTGCGCCGGTTTTCAACACGGTCTGATGCGCGGTCAGCATCGACGAGGTCGATGGCCCGCCCGAGCCGGCCACCAGGCCAGTGCGCTCGTTGACGACCTGATCGTCCGAGAGGCCCGCATCCGCAATCGCCTGGCTCATGGCGATATGGGCATAGGCGGCACCCGGACCCATGAACCGCAGGGTTCGCTTGTCCACATGCTCGGCCGGATCAATTTTCAGCGTGCCCGCGATCTGGCTGCGAAAGCCGTGTTCGGCCATCTCTTCGCTGGCGACAATGCCGGATTTCCCGGCCTTCAAGGAGGCGATGACCTCCTCGGCATTGTTCCCGATCGAGGAGACGATCCCCAAGCCGGTGACGACGACGCGACGCATGTTGCGTACTCCTGTAACTGGTGTGAAGGGGGCGCACCCCGCATCATGGGCCCGAAGCCCCAAGCTGATCCGGAGGGTGGATCAGTTCTCGGAGAGGGCCACCTTCATATCCTTAACCTGATAAATCACTTCTCCATCCGCTTCCACGATCCCGTCTGCGACGCCCATGGTCAAGCGGCGGGTCTGTACAGCTTTGGTGAAATTGACGCGATAGGTCAGCATTTTGCGATCCGGGCGCACCATGCCGGTCAGTTTGACCTCACCAACGCCAAGGGCATAACCGCGCCCCTGCCAGCCACGCCAGCCGAGGTTGAAGCCGGTGAGCTGCCACAGGCCATCAAGACCAAGGCAGCCGGGCATGATCGGGTTGCCGGGGAAGTGGCAGTCAAAGAACCACAGGTCCGGGGTGATGTCGAATTCTGCGAGGATATGGCCCTTGCCATGCTCGCCGCCATCGGCGCTCACTTCGGTGATGCGGTCCATCATCAGCATGGGCGGCGCGGGCAGCTGCGCATTGCCGGGTCCGAACAGCTCGCCTCTTGCACATTTAAGCAGGTCTTCCTTGTCAAAGCTGCTGGGATATTGGGTCATGTGCGGGGCAACTCCTGCCTGTGAGGTCTGATATAGGTTCACCGCTCCCATTAGCACCGCGTTTACATATCCTGCAAGGGGAGCACGTCGCCGCAGGTGCAAAGGCGACCCAAGGGCGGGTTCTGTGCAACGCGACCCAATATACGAAAGCGATTTTTGCAAATCCGTTTGAAAAAGGGCAATATGATGCGATATAAGCCTGAGGTCGCAATGAACGCTAGGAAGGTGACATGACACCGACCCATGAAGAGAATGCCAACAAGTGGCTGATGGAAGCGGGCCTTCGCCCGACCCGCCAGCGTGTGACGCTGGCTGCTCTGCTCGTTGGCGATGGACAGCACCGCCACGTGACCGCAGAGAGCCTGTTTGACGCCGCCAAGGACGACGGGGCCGCCGTGTCGCTGGCCACGGTCTATAATACGCTCAGGGCGTTTTGTGATGCGGGTGTTTTGCAGGAAATCACGGTCGATGGCTCCAAAAGCTATTTCGACACCAATGTGCATGACCACCCCCACTACTATTGGGAGGGAGAGGGCCGGGTCTCGGATGCCCCGTCCGAGGAGCTGGTCATCCAGTCCCTGCCGCAACCCCCCGAAGGGATGGAGATTGCGTCGGTCGATGTGGTGATCCGCCTGCGCAAGAAAGCAGAGCGTAGCTGAAATTCAGACGGTTCGTGGATGGGGGCGCTGCCCCCTCGGCGCTTGTGCGCCTCACCCCCGAGATATTTCTGAAAAGCTGAAAACAGGCTTTCGCGGTTCTATCGCGTCGGGTCAGAACCATTGCCCCGGTTCCATCAGGCCCAGATCCAGAAGTTGGCGCGAATGCCATTCGAATGGTGCCGAGTTGTGCCACTTGAAGCTCTTGATATCAAAGGTCGATCCCGGATTGCGTTTCAGCGCTTTGGCGGCGCGAAATGAGCAGATCGCAGCGGTCAGGTTGTGATGCCATGGGCAGGCATAGGTGTTGTATTCCTGATCGTTGAACGTGTGATCGTCTTGAAGCTGCAGCCCCTTTTTGACACGAAACAGCGCAATCCGGTCGATTTTGCGGCTGGCTTCGGGAATGTGCTCCTCATGCCGCCAGCGGATGCCGCCAAAGAAATCCAACTGGCGGTCCCTTGGGTGGCCTGTCTCGGGATCACTGCGCCCTTGGGCGTAATAGCCGGATTTGTCCAGACAGGCATCCTCGATCGAAACCGCACTTGGGTGCGCGTCCAGATCTCCTGCATAGATATCAATCACATAAGTCAGCATCGCATCACGCCGTTCTTCGGTGTGAAAGGCCAGCATCTCGTTGACGGTGCGGGTCTCGCAAAACGGATAGAAAAGATACTCGCCATTATAGCAATAATAGAGCCAGCACCCCGGAGTGGCTGCGGCAATAATGCGGTTCACTGCTGTGATGACCGCGTCCGCGCTGGTGCAGTCGTAGGGCACGCGGTGGATCAGGTCCTCCACATCCGAAGGCACATCAAACGCATCGGGCATCAAGGCGACAACCGATGTGAAGCCGCAATTCAGATGGTGGCGCAGGGTGGTGCCGATCTCCACCTCATCCTCTGCAAAAATCAGTGCCACCGGCCCTTTGGCCAGAATGGGCTTGCCGGTCTGAAGGAAATCCTCCAGCGCGCCGTATATCATCGGGGCTGTCCTCATGCTCTGCTCTGGCTCTTTCACCGAGCGCCTTCTGGTCTTTGCGGATAAAATCGGGTAATTGCCCTGCCATTGCAAGCGGCCTCAATTCGCGCTATGCGCAGCCGCTGTTCAATCCGCCTTGGCCCACCCCGAAAAAGGTAGCTCACGTCATGTCCGCGCCCAAGAAACTCTACATCAAGACCTATGGCTGTCAGATGAACGTTTATGACAGTGAACGCATGGCGGAAACGCTGGGCGGGCAGGGCTATGTGGAGACCAAAACCCCTGATGATGCGGATATGATCCTTTTGAACACCTGCCACATTCGCGAAAAGGCCGCAGAGAAGGTCTATTCCGAACTGGGGCGGTTCAAAGGTCTGAAGGCGGAAAAACCCGATCTGAAGATCGGCGTGGCGGGCTGTGTGGCGCAGGCCGAGGGCGAGGAAATCATGCGTCGTCAGCCGCTGGTGGATCTGGTGGTCGGCCCACAGAGCTATCATCGTCTGCCCGAGATGGAAGCCAAAGCCGGTGCCGGTGAAAAAGTGCTCGACACGGATTTCCCCGAGGAAGACAAATTTGAGAAGCTGAAGCGTCGCCCTAAGGCCAAACGCGGTCCCACCGCGTTTTTGACCGTGCAGGAAGGTTGCGACAAATTCTGTGCCTTCTGTGTTGTGCCCTATACGCGCGGGGCCGAAGTCTCTCGCCCTGCGGACCGTATCCTGCGCGAAGCCGAGGATCTGGTGGAGCGCGGCGTGCGCGAAATCACCCTGCTGGGCCAGAACGTCAACGCTTATCACGGCGCGGGCCCCAACGGGGATATGACGCTGGCGCAGTTGATCTGGGAGCTCGACAAGGTGGAGGGGCTGGAGCGCATCCGGTTTACCACCTCGCACCCCAATGACATGATGGATGACCTGATCGAGGCCCATGGCACTTGCGCCAAGCTGATGCCCTATCTGCATCTGCCCGTGCAGGCAGGATCGGACAAGATCCTGAAACGGATGAACCGCAGCCACACCGCCGAGAGCTACATCCGCCTGATCGAACGTATCCGTGCGGCACGCCCCGACATCCTGATTTCCGGCGATTTCATCGTGGGTTTCCCCGAAGAGACCGAAGAGGATTTTCAGGCAACGCTCGATCTGGTGGAAGAAGTGAAATACGGCACCGCCTATTCCTTCAAATACTCTACCCGTCCCGGCACGCCAGCGGCAGAACGCGCGCAAGTGGACCCCAAGGAAGCCGACGACCGGCTGCAACGGCTCCAGGCTCTGCTGACCCGCCAGCAACGCGAGGTGCAGGATAGCATGGTCGGGCGTGAGCTTGGTGTGCTGTTTGAAAAGAAGGGCCGCTTTCCGGGGCAGATGGTGGGCAAGTCCGATTATCTCCACGCGGTGCATGTGGCCGATTGCGACGCAGAGATCGGCGATCTGCGCCGGGTGCGGATCGTCTCTTCGGGTGCCAACTCGCTCGCGGGTGAGTTGATCGCCTAACGACCCCCCCACTCGATCTGAGGGCAATTTTAAAGGGCGCGGCCAGTCAGTGGCCGCGCTCTTTTGGTTTCAAAATGATGCATTCAGATGAGGGTCGCAGAGGTGTGCGACTCAGTTCTGATGGGGGTTTTCATTCATTTTTTCGAATTTCTGATCGATTGACCGCTCTGCGTGGGCAATGTTTTGCTGGCCCCGTGACTGTTTCTCAAATTCGCCTCAGGGGCTGGGTTTTTCCCCCTTTAACCCCCCGATATTCAGGGAAAATTAGTATAAACTGATGAAGTAATTAGGACCGCGGAGGCCAGAAGGTGCTCTCTGATGTGGGCCAACTGAAGGAAGCCTGTTGTGTTTAATCGAATGTTAGGCAAAGCCAGCGCGGCCCTCGCTTGCGCGGCCCTCGCTGTCTCGCTCTCGGGCGTCTCGCCTGTCGCTGCTCAGGATGCAAACCCAATCCGGGCAGAGCGTTACATCCCCACGATCTGGGTCGACCCTGACGGGTGTGAGCACTGGGTCATGGACGACGGTGCCGAGGGTTATATGACCACCCACATGACCCCGGATGGCAAGCCTGTGTGCCGTCGCGGACAGCTTTGTGGCATGATGCCCACCGATCAGTTCTTTGCAACTGACGGCAGCACGGTGAATGCCGCCGGACGCAAGCGCTTGCAGGAATGGTTCCGCAACGCAATGCCGGGCACTCGCTCTTTTGTGGTCGCGGGGCATACCGATAGCCGGGCCTCTGACGAATACAATATGGCGTTGTCGCAACGCCGCGCGGATGCGGTCGCGCAGATTGGCCGTTCGGTCGGGGCGCGGATCAAGGACGTGCGCGCCTATGGCGAGCGCAGCCCGCGTGTGCCCAATCGCGGTGCTGCCAATCTGGCGCAAAACCGCCGTGTCGAAATCTACTGTATCCGCCGCTGAGGGGCCCGATCATGACATTTACCAAGGCAATCGCCGTTCTGACGCTTGGCCTCGCGCTCGCGGCCTGTGAAAACACGGGCGATAAGACTCGTGATCGCAACTTCTTTGATGGTGGAGACGGCGATCTTGCCGGGCTGACCGCAGGTATCTGGGTGGATCCGCAGGGCTGTGAGCACTGGATCGTCGACGATGGTGTCGAGGGGTATCTGGACCCGCGCCGCACGCCCGACGGCAGGCCCGTGTGCAACAGCGAATTGCCGCGCAGCACCGCCTCCGGGCCCTTCAAGAGCGGATCTCGCTTTGAAGATCCCATTTGATCCTGTCTGCCTGATCTTGCGGGCGGCCTGATTCTCAGGAGTTAACTTTGATGGCAGCGATATGTGGGCGTCTCCAGTGCGGAGGCGCCCACATGGCTTTTGGCGAATGCACGCCGACGGAATGTTTCAGTTCCGTGAAATCCTGCCGGTGTTTGAGGGCTGGCCCTTGCGCGGGCGCGCGCGGAGAGGCAGACTGAGAGGGCAATACCAAAACAGGAGAGCCGTTTGGCCACTAGTGTTCTGCCCCCGTCTTCCGAGCACGCCCAGCCACCCGAAGTGTTGCTGGAATTTCCTGACAATCGACTACTGATAGAGCTTTGCGGCGAATTTGATCGCAACCTCGCTGAAATCGAGCAGCGCCTTGGCGTGCAGATTGTGCGACGTGGCAATCAGTTGCTTGTGCATGGCGATGCGGAACTGCGCCAGCAGGCCGGTGAGCTGTTGCAGGTCCTATATGAGCGTCTTGAAAGCGGCCGCCCGGTGGAGCGTGAAGATATCGACCGGGAAATCCGTCTGGATCGCTCGGACGAAGACAGCGACGCAGGCCCTGACAGCCAGCTTGAGATGTTCTCGGGCGGCAAGGTCGAGATCAAGACCCGCAAAAAACTGGTGGAGCCGCGCACCGACGCGCAGAAGGCCTATGTAAAGAACCTCTTTGAGCATGAGATGGCCTTTGGCATCGGGCCGGCGGGGACGGGCAAGACCTATCTCGCCGTGGCGGTTGGGGTCTCGATGTTTATTCAGGGGCATGTGGACAAGATTATCCTCTGTCGCCCTGCCGTTGAGGCAGGCGAACGTCTGGGGTTTCTGCCTGGCACACAGGAGGAGAAAGTCGACCCTTACATGCAGCCGCTTTATGATGCGCTGAATGACTTCCTCCCGGGCAAGCAGCTGGCCAAGCTCAAGGAAGAAAAAACCATCGAGATTGCGCCTTTGGCCTTTATGCGTGGGCGTACGCTCTCCAATGCCTTTGTGGTGCTGGATGAGGCGCAAAACGCCACCACCATGCAAATGAAGATGTTCCTGACCCGTTTGGGCGAAGGATCACGCATGGTGATCACTGGTGACCGCTCTCAGGTCGATTTGCCGCGCGGGGTGCAATCGGGCTTGCAGGATGCCGAACGCCTGCTGACGCCCATCCCCAAGATCTCGTTCAATTATTTCACCGCGAAGGATGTGGTGCGCCACCCGCTGGTGGCGGCGATCATCGAGGCCTACGACAAGGACGAAATCTCCGGCTGAGGGTGCCTGTGCCCTGCGCCCCTGCCGCGGCCAATGGTGGTGGCGGGCAGGGCAGATGCCTTCGGCGAGGATATTTATGAGAAGTTGAAAGGCTCAGTCTGCAAGATCGTATCGCATGAAGGCGCTCTCGGGGTGGGCTTTGTAGTCGCCATAGGGCGCGCAGTATTGGTAGCCGAGGTTTTCATAGAGCGCGCGGGCCGCGTCAAAAGGCGGCAATTGGTCAGATCCGGTTTCCAGCAGCAAGGCACGGGCACCTGATTGCGCCGCAATCTCATGCAAGGACAGCATGAGGGTCCGGGCGATGCCGCGCCCGCGGGCACGAGATGCCACATGAACGGATTTGACTTCCATTTGCCCGTCTCCGAGATCTTTGAGCGCGCCACATGCCAGAGCAACCTCACCCTCATAGACTGCAAAAAAGCGGATGTTCGCCGCCTGCAACCCCTGCAGGTCAAGCGCGTGACGGGCCTCGGGGGCGCTGGCGGCCGAGGAATGCGCCAGATGCGCCGCCAGAAGGGGGCGGATGTCAGGGCTGGAGGGATCGGCAGGGCGAATGTCGAGTGCTGCGGTCATTCGGTCCGGTCCTTGTTGAGAATGGGCACACTGTGAAAGGTTCTTTTTTTCCATGTCGGGTCAAGCTATGGCGGCACTATGATATTGGATGTTGTGATCGAAGATGACCGCTGGGATGCGGCTGCGCTTAATAAACAGGCAGAAGTCGCTGTGGCGGCCACGCTTGCGTATCTGGGGCTTCTGGATGAGGACTGGGAAGTCACTGTGCTGGGTTGTGATGATGCGCGGATTGCGGACCTCAATGCTGAGTTTCGCGAGAAACCAAAGCCGACGAATGTGCTGAGCTGGCCTGCGCAAGAACTTGCCGCTGCGCAGGAGGGGGGGCAACCTGCGCCGCCCGAGGTGGATTTTATGGGCGACGCGGCCTTGGGCGACATCGCGATTTCCTATGAAACCTGCATGAAAGAAGCGGAAATAGCGCAAAAACCGCCCGAGGATCATATCCGCCATCTGCTTGTTCACGGAACATTGCATCTTTTGGGGTATGATCACATTCGTGACGGCGACGCCACGGTTATGGAAACTTTGGAGGTTGGGATACTTGGCAAACTGGGTATCCCTGACCCATATATCATAGAGGACGGGTCGTAAGTGGCCTTTTTGGAATGGATCAATGGGCGATATAGAAGGCAGTTCTAACGCAGCGCATGGCGCGCTGCAGGATATTGAAGCGATGGAACCGAAGTTGAACGGGGTCGAAACGCCCGGGTTCCTGAGCAAGATTTTCGGGAGTTTCTCCCAGACCGCTGAGGACGATGTGCCAGATAACGGCAATGAAGAAGTTTTGGCGGACCCGCCACCGGGCATGATGAACCTGCGCCGTTTGCGGGTGGAGGATGTTGCGATCCCCACCGCAGAGATTGACGCGGTGCCGGTGACCATTTCCCGTGATGAGCTGGTGCAGGTCTTTCGTGACACAGGGTTTACCCGCATTCCGGTCTATGAGGGCACGCTTGATACGCCCTTGGGCTTTGTCCACCTCAAGGATCTGGCCCTCACTTATGGTTTTGAGTGCGAGAGCGATGATTTTGATCTCGCGCATATGCTGCGGCCCCTGCTGTTTGTGCCACCATCGATGCCGATTGGCGTTCTGCTGACCAAGATGCAGGCGGAGCGTCGGCATATGGCGCTGGTGATTGATGAATACGGCGGGGTTGATGGGCTTTTGACGATTGAGGACCTGATTGAGCAGGTTGTTGGTGAGATCGAAGACGAACACGACAGCGGCGAAGATCAGACCTGGGTTCAGGAAAAGCCCGGCTGCTATGTCGCGCAGGCCCGTACTCCACTGGGCGAGTTTGAGGGCGAGATTGGTATTCCGCTCACCCAGCACGAGGATGTGGATGGCGAAGAAATCGACACGCTGGGGGGGCTTGTGTTCATGCTGTCCGGGCGCGTTCCTGCGCGAGGAGAAGTGATCCAGCATCCCGAAGGCCCGGAATTCGAGGTCGTCGATGCCGATCCCCGCCGGATCAAACGGCTTCGCGTGCGCCTGCCCGGCCTCGCGGCAGAATGATCTTGCCGCCTGTGCTCCGAAAAGCTGGCCCGTTTGGGCTGGCCGTGGGTGCAGGCGCGCTGATGGCGCAAGGCCTTGCGCCTGTGTCCGCAATCTGGGTGATGCCACTGGCGCTCTTGGTGATTGCGGCGTTGTTTCAGTCGATGCCCACACCGCGCCATGCTGCAGCACTTGGCTGGCTCTTTGGCTGCGGATACTTCGGGTTTGGCCTGAGCTGGATCATGGAGCCATTTCAGGTGGATGCCGCCACCTACGGCTGGATGGCACCGTTTGCGCTGATGTTGATGGCCGGGGGCCTGTCGCTCTTTTGGGGGCTGGCGTTCTGGGCGGCAGCACGGCTAGGTCGAGGCGACTGGCGCTTGCTTGCGCTCATCGGGTTTTGGGGGCTGGTGGAACTGGCCCGCGCCTATGTGCTCACAGGGTTTCCATGGGCGGGCTTTGCCCAGCTTGCGCTGCCCGGCGATGTGGTGCTGCGGGCGGTGCCGTGGGTTGGCTCGCACGGCGTGATGCTTGCGATTTTGCTCGCTATTCTCCCTGTCGTGTTAATCCGGCAGCGACCGTTTTGGGCGCTGGTGCCGGCCGTTCTGGTGGCCGTTGCGATGGCATGGCTGCCGGAGGCGCGCCCCTTTGGCGGCAACTTGCCTCTGACAGAGCAAACGGTGCGCCTTGTGCAGCCAAATGCACCGCAAGCGGAGAAATGGCTGCCTGAAAAACGCTGGCTTTTTGTGCAACGGATGCTGGAGTATACGGCAGCAGAACCGGATCGCGCGGGTGGGCGGCGTCCTGATCTGGTGATCTGGCCAGAAACATCGATCCCGACGCTACAGAACTACATAGATGAAATCAGACCCGCTTTGATCGAGGCCGCGCGGGGTGCGGAGCTGTTATACGGTATCCAGCGCGAGGAAAACGGGCGCTATATGAACTCTGCGGTGGTGATGAGCGCTGAGGGTGAGGCGCTCGACATCTATGACAAGATGCACCTTGTACCCTTTGGGGAATATATGCCGCTCCCGAAACTTTGGGAGAGGTTCGGCGTCTTCGGCCTCGCCTCCCGCGCGAAGGGTGGCTATGCGCCCGGCACGCAACGCAGGCTTCTTGATACGATCGCAGGCCGGGCGCTTCCGTTGATCTGTTATGAGGGTGTTTTTGCTCAGGACGTGAATGCAGCACCTGCGCGACCGGACTATCTGGTCCTCATCACCAATGATGCGTGGTTTGGCAGTTATTCCGGCCCTTACCAGCATCTGGTGCAGGCACAGTTGCGCGCGGCCGAGCAGGGTTTGCCGATGCTGCGCGCCGCCAATACCGGGGTCTCTGCGGTGATTGATCCCTATGGTCAGCTGCGCGACAGTTTGCCGCTGAATACCGCAGGTTATCTTGACGCGCGTCTTCCCGAACCATTGCCACCTACGCTTTACAGCCGCACCGGCGATTGGCCCACAGCCCTCGTGGCGCTGCTGCTGGTCGGTGTCTCTGGCCTGCCACGTTTGGTTGTGAAACGCAGGCGAACACTTGCTTAATCTCTCAAAGGTATAGATTGACCAGATACCCGAGGGCGCATACTGCGTTCTTTAATGCTGCCACAACGGCTTCCTGGCGTGGCGGATATTCATTCAATGGAGCACACCTCTTATGAGCCGTACCAACTACACCTTCACTTCGGAGTCCGTGTCCGAGGGGCATCCTGATAAGGTCTGTGACCGGATTTCAGATGCCGTTCTCGATGCGCTGATCGCCGAGGAACCCGAGGCGCGCGTTGCCGCCGAGACCTTTGCCACCACCAACCGTGTGGTCATCGGTGGCGAGGTTGGCCTGTCTGATCAGGCCAAGCTGAAGGACTATATGGGAAAGATCGACGAGATCGCCCGCGCCTGTATCAAGGATATCGGCTACGAGCAGGACAAGTTTCACCATGAAACTGTCGAGATCACCAACCTTCTGCACGAACAATCCGCGCATATTGCGCAGGGCGTCGATGCCGCGGATGACAAAGACGAAGGCGCCGGTGATCAGGGCATTATGTTCGGTTTTGCGACCGATGAAACCGATGCCCTCATGCCCGCCCCAATCCAGTTTTCGCATGCGATTCTGCGTCGCCTTGCCGAAGTGCGCAAGGATGGCACATTGCCGGTTCTTGGCCCCGATGCGAAATCCCAGATCTCGGTCCGCTACGAGAATGGCCAGCCGGTCGAGGTGACCTCGCTGGTTCTGTCCACGCAGCACCTTGATGAAAGCCTGACCTCAGCCGACATCCGCGCTTTGGTGGAGCCGTATATCCGCGAAACTCTCCCCGAGGGGTGGTTGACGCAGAACACCGTCTGGCACGTCAACCCGACCGGTAAATTCGTCATCGGTGGCCCTGATGGCGACGCGGGCCTCACCGGGCGCAAGATCATCGTCGATACCTATGGCGGTGCAGCACCCCATGGTGGCGGCGCGTTCTCCGGCAAAGATCCGACCAAAGTGGATCGTTCTGCCGCTTATGCTGCGCGCTATCTGGCCAAGAACGTGGTTGCAGCGGGTCTTGCAAACAAATGCACCCTGCAGCTGTCTTATGCGATCGGTGTTGCGGCACCGCTCTCGATCTACGTGAACACCCATGACACCGGCAATGTGCCGGACGAGCGGATTGAGACTGCGATCCGCCAGTGCATGGATCTCACACCGCGCGGTATCCGGACCCATCTGGAGCTGAACAAGCCGATCTATCAGCGCACCGCAGCCTATGGTCACTTTGGCCGCGCGCCAGAAGCCGATGGGGGTTTCTCGTGGGAGCGTACGGATCTGACCGAGGCTCTGAAAGGCGCGGTCTAAGCGCAAAACGCGGGCACCTCTGGGGTGACCGGAGCGGGCGGGGGCAACCTCGCCCGTTTTTCTTTACCGACAAGTAACACACTATGGCAGCACTGCTGACGTAGCTGAGTACCCGTTGCGCCGGCACCGTGCGCCCCCTCGCGGAAATTGTGCAACGACAGGGCAGGACGGGTGCCGCATTGTTTCGCATGCGAAACATTGTGGCAGAGGTGCTGACCTATTTGCGCGCAGAACGGGTTTGCTCAATGCCCCTGCGTCCCGCTATTGAAAAGGGGGCAGGCAGAACCTGTCAGATCTAAAGGGGAGCGGTGATGGCAGCGAGAAATTGGGCGTTTGCCTTGAGTTTGGGTTGTCTCGGAGCTTTGGCAGGGCCGGTGACCGCGCGTGAAGGCGGCGGCGAAGGGCGTCTTTATGTGGACGGCGAAACCCTTGTATTTGATACCGAGACATTGCCGGATGACGAGCCCGGCGAAATCGTGATTTCGGACATCGACCTGTTTCGCAGCCTGTTGCAAGAGCAACCCGGCATTGGCACTTTGAGGCTCAATTCGAGTGGCGGAAGTATCTACGCCAGTTCTGAAATTGCGTGGATCGTCTCTGATTACGGCCTCAACACGCAGGTGGATGGCGAATGCGTCAGCGCTTGCGTTGATATTTTCCTCGCCGGTGCGCAGCGGCACATGACGCTTGGATCTAAGATCGGCTTTCATCGCCGCTCGTGGTCCCCTGAGGCGGTCGAGGGGTATTACAATGATCTGCGGGACAGCCGGGGCTGGAATACGCCGTTTGTGTTTGGCTCCTGGATCTACACCGATACGCAGCGCGAAATGTATGAATACCTCAGCTATATGGTTGACCGGGGTGTGGACGCGGCATTTGCAATCGAGACCTTGCAGGTCGACTCTGGTGACGAGTGGTATCCCTCTCGACTGCGCCTGATGTCGGCGGGTGTGCTGCGGGATGACGTGCCCTGAGTGTCGCGATGCGCCTAGGGGCAAGCCTCACCGCTTGACCTTTGGGGCCTTGTGCTGCAAGTGGGGGCGCGATTTTGCCTGCCTTCTCGGGTGGGTCTGTCCGATATGAGTTCACCAGAGAAAGCCCGCACCAGATGTCCGACAATGACGCAAGCACCCCTTCTGCCATCGCCGCTGATGGTCTTGACGCTGCAGGAAAGCACGCGTCAGGTGCGCCATGGCGGAACTTTTATGGCCGCTTCAAAGGTAAAACCCTGAAGCCCAATCAGGTGCGTGACCTTGACGAAATGCTGCCCGAACTCAGCCCCGGCGCTGTTGGGTGGGACGAAAATCCCGATCGTGAGCCGCTCGACCTTGAGGCGCTGTTTGGTGGTCGTGATGTCTGGCTGGAGGTCGGGTTTGGCGGTGGCGAACATCTCGCGCATCAGGCGGCCTCGAACCCGGATGTGGGCATCATTGGCGCTGAACCTTATGTGAACGGCGTTGCCATGCTGCTTGGTAAGTTGCGCAAATCCCCAGCCGAGAACGTGCGTGTCCATGCCGGTGATGCCCGCGATCTGATGGATGTTCTGCCCGCACAGAGCTTGTCGCGGGCGTTTCTGCTCTATCCCGACCCGTGGCCGAAGGCGCGCCACCACCGGCGTCGTTTTGTGACGCAGGAACATCTGGAACCCTTGGCGCGGGCGTTGAAACCGGGCGCGATCTTTCGCGTGGCGACCGACATTCCCGACTATGTGCGCCAGACGCTGGAAGAAGTTCCAAAGGCCGGCTTCACATGGCTTGCGGAGGGGCCGCAGGATTGGCGCCAGCCGTGGGGGGATTGGATTTCCACTCGTTATGAGCAAAAGGCTCTGCGGGAAGGGCGCACGCCGCATTACCTGACGTTCCAACGCCAAGGCTGATCATCTGCCCAAGCGGATAAAGAACAATACCCCCGCCCTCGGGGCAGGGGTATTGCGAGGTCAAATCGCGCGGGAGGTGGTCCGAACCGCATGCGGCTCGGGCGCGATCAGTCGATTTCTGTGACCAGTGCCGCCTTGGATTTACGCACCTTCGGCATTGGCAGCAGCCAGTCGCCGTCCTCTGCACGGGTGCCAAGTGGCAACAACACTTTGGCGCGCAATCCTTTTGATCGAAGATCAAGGATCTCATCTACCTGATCAGGGTCAAACCCTTCCATCGGGGTGCTGTCCACCCCAAGCTCTGCCGCTGCCGCCAGCGCAAACCCAAGCGCGATATAGGCTTGATGCGCGGCATGGGCGTGGTTGATCTCGGCCGGGCGGGGCAAAAGCATGTCCTTGAGGTTTGCATAATAGCTCTGAAGCAAATCAGAGTCGCCACGTTCCTCAACCATCTGGGTCACCACAGCATCAATGCGCTCGGCGGTGTAATTGTCCCATGCGGCAAAAACCAAGAGGTGCGACCCATCGGTGATCTGCGCCTGATCCCACGAAACCGGGCGGATTTTCTCGCGCAGGTCCTTGTTGCGGATCACCAGAAGTTCAAAGGGCTGCACGCCGCTTGACGATGGGGCCATGCGGATCGCCTCGACGATCTGTGCGACCTTTTCCTCAGGAACCGGTTTTGAGGGGTCCATTTTCTTGGCGGCGTAGCGCCAGTTTAGCTTGTCCAGAAACATAGGAAGCGTCCTTTTGTATGCGTGTTGTCGCAGACATAGCAACTAAACTGATCAGTTCAAGTTATTATCTCGACGTCGAGGTTTATTTAGACATCGAGATATCAAAGGACAAGCCCCAGACGCAGAGTTTTCCGATAAAACCGCCGCGCGGCACCAACTTGGGCCGCGTGGCAGAACTCGGCTCAGGTCGATTAACGCGCCTGACGGGCTTCAATTGCGGCAATGGCCTGCGCCACTGCCTCGTCAATTGTGAGGGTGCTGGTATCAACAATCACCGCGTCATCTGCTGGCCGCAACGGGGCTTCAGCGCGGTTCATGTCGCGCTCGTCACGGGCTTTGACGTCGGCAAGAACTTCGTCGAGTGTGATGACGCTGCCTTTGCCGGTAAGCTCCAGAAAACGACGGCGGGCCCGCACCTCGGCGCTGGCGGTGACAAACAGCTTTGCCTCAGCTTCGGGGCAGATCACGGTGCCGATGTCGCGCCCGTCCATCACCGCGCCGCCAGATCTGCGGGCAAAAGCACGCTGAAAATCCACCAGTGCGGCGCGCACTGCGGCAATCACCGCAACTTTTGAGGCCGCTTGCGCCACCTCGGGGGTGCGCAGGTCCTCACGGTCAAGGTCGCTTACATCCAGTGCTTCAGCGGCCGTAACCGGATCGTCGCCATCGAGCATCTTTGCTCCGACCGCACGATAGAGCAGGCCGGTGTCGAGGTGTCCAAAGCCAAAATGCGTGGCGACCGCCTTGGAAATGGTGCCCTTACCTGCGGCGGCGGGGCCATCGATTGCGATAGTGAAGGCCATGTGAGTCCTCATGGGTCGGAAACAGTAGAGGTCTTGTCTACCCAAGGTTGCCGCGACTGTCACGCGACATAGGGTGCCAACTGTAGGAGTCGTCGATCCCATCGCTTCCGGTCTGCTTAAACCCTACACGCTGGTAAAACCGCCCTGCCGGGCTGCCGGTCAAAGCAATCAGGCGGATTTCCTGACCTGTTGGCTCTGCCATCTGCTCCTGCACACTGCGGATAATCTCCGCGCCCAGCCCTGCGCCCTGTTGGTCAGGCGCAATATAGAGGTGATCGAGGTAGAGATGATCCGGCATTTGCCGCACCACAATAAAACCGGCAAGGTCCTGCCCAGCATAAAAGGCCGCCGTCGCCTCCGCATCAAAGTGATCCAGAAACCGGCGGCGCACGCGGTCAGGATCAAACCGTCCCGCCGCCTCCAGACTGGGCCGCATGGCCTTGGCGCGCAGCTCCGCCAGCTCTAACGGGTCGAGGGCGGTGCCTGTCACGATGCGAAAGTCACGCGGCGGCGACAGGCGGGTGACGTCCGCCTTAGCCATTCGACCGGGTGATATGCGCACCAAGATCGCCCATGAGCCGCTCAAAAATCGGGAAAGAAGTGGCGATCGGGCTGCCATCATCGACAGAGACCGGGTTCTGCGCCCCCATGCCCATCACCATAAAGGACATGGCAATCCTGTGATCGAGGAAGCTTTCGGCAGTACCGCCCCCTTTGACGCCCTCGGGGCCACAGCCCTCGACGCTCCACCAGTCTTCGCCTTCCTCGACGGTGACGCCATTGGCGCGCAGGCCCTTTGCCATTGCGTCAATGCGGTCGCTTTCTTTGACCCTCAATTCCTTGACGCCTGCCATCATGGTGGTGCCAGTGGCAAAGGAGGCCACAACAGACAGGACGGGATATTCGTCGATCATGGATGCGGCGCGCTCTGGCGGCACCTCGATCCCTTTCATCTCGGGCGAGTATTTGGCACGAAGGTCTGCCACCGGCTCGCCACCCTCGGTCCGAGGGTTCTCAAACGTCAGATCCGCGCCCATGTCTTGCAGAGTGTAGAACAAGCCCGCGCGGGTCGGGTTGAGACCAATCCCCGGCACCAGCACGTCAGAACCGGGTGTGATCAGCGCGGCGCAAACCGGGAAGGCGGCAGAGGAGGGATCACGCGGTACCGCAATCACTTGTGGTTTCAGCTCAGGCTGACCGGTGAGAGTAATCACGCGGCCCTCCTCGGTGTCCTCAACCGTGATTTCAGCCCCAAAGCCCGCAAGCATCCGCTCGGAATGGTCGCGGGTGGCTTCGCGCTCAATCACCACGGTTTGGCCGGGCGCATTGAGGCCTGCAAGCAGAACCGCAGATTTCACCTGCGCCGACGGCACCGGCACCTCATAGCGCACCGGCACGGGCTCGGCCGCGCCAACGATGATCATCGGCAGACGGCCGCCCTCGCGGCCCACAGATTGCGCGCCAAAGAGCGCAAGCGGATCGGTCACACGCGCCATCGGGCGTTTGTTGAGCGATGCATCGCCGGTAAAGGTCGCGGTAATCGGCGAGGTCGCCATCGCGCCCATGATGAGCCGCACACCGGTGCCGGAATTGCCGCAGTCGATGACGTTTTCCGGCTCGGCAAAGCCGCCAACACCCACGCCAAAGACGGACCATTCACCACCGCCGTGATTGACGACCTCTGCCCCGAAAGCCTGCATCGCCTTGGCGGTGTCCAGCACGTCTTCGCCCTCAAGGAGGCCGGAGATTTTGGTCTCACCCACGGCCATTGCACCAAGGATCAATGAGCGATGCGAAATCGATTTGTCGCCGGGGACATGCGCCTCGCCTTTGAGGGGGCTTGCGCGGCGGGAGGTCATCGGGATGGGCGTGCCGTGGCCGGACATGTGGGCTCCTCTCATCAGTCGGTCGCAAAAGCTGTTAGCGCATTCACCCCAGCACGTCCACGCAGAAGAGAATGGGAGTGTGGCGGAGATTGTTCACCGTTGCGCGCGGCGATAGTCTGTACGGAGATTTGAAAAAAGACGGATTGGGCAGGGCATTGGATACGAACGAAGAGCCTAAGGTGGCTTGGGAGGGGGATACCCTCGGATATAAGGAGGTCGGTGAGACCTTCACTACGCTGGTCAAATCGGTGAAAGACGATACCAAGGTCATCTCGATCGAAGCTGGCTACGGGCGGGGCAAGACCTTTTTTCGCAAGCACTGGGCTGAGCATTTACGCCAGCAAGAGGAGGTCGTGATCGAGATCGACGCGCATCTGTCGGATCATTCGGGAGATCCCGTGCTGACCTTTATTGGGGCATTGGTGGATGCGTTGCCGGAGGGCGAAACCTCGACGGGGAAGAAACTCGTTGAGAAGGGACGGAAATACGGCGGGTTGGCGCTTCGGACTGTTTTGCGTGTCGGGCTGCGGCAAGGGGCTGAAGAGATCTTCGATGCGATGACGGGCAAGGCGGTGGACGCGCTCGGGGAAAGCAACAAGGCTTTGAAAGATGCGACCAAAGAGTTTGGCGACGGGCTGTCAGAGGCGGCAGGTGACTTAGTTGTGTCGCAGATTGCAGCGGAGCGGATGCGGACCGAGGCGTTTCCCGCCCAGATGAGCGCCTTGCGGGATGCGCTGACCGGGGAGAGTGAAGAGGGTCGCGTGATCGTCATGGTGGATGAGTTGGACCGCTGTCACCCGGACTACGCAACTGCGTTTCTTGAGGCGATGAAACTGGTCTTTGCGCACGATGGTTTTGTGTTCTGCCTGTTTGTGAATGACGAGTACCTCGAAGGGCTCGCCGCGCATCGGTTTGGTGCGATGAAGGCCGGGGAGCGGTATCTGGACAAATTCATCGACATTCGCCTGAAGCTGCCGGACACCAAGGAAGTGATTGCAGGGGCGGCGGAGGAACTGTTCAAAGGGCTGAGCGAAGCCGGTCATTTGACGCCGTTTGGCGAGGGTGATGAGTTCACGATTGAACGCGCCGCCCGGCTGGCGGGGGAGTTGGCCCCGTCGAGTGGATTGTCCATGCGGCAGATTAATCGGGTGTATCGCCGGATCGAGTTGGCGCTTCGATGCTACCCTGAGCAACCATTAGATTACGCGTTGCTGGTTTGGTTGGCGTTTCGGGATGCGTATCAAGATACGCGAATGACGCCGGTTCAAGGCCAGTTCTTTGAGAAGTTACCGCGTTCACGTATGTCAGAGAGAACATTTCAGCAACTGACAAATAATGCGCTACGCAGTGTTCACCATACAGATATAAAACGAGTTCAGGTACTAGCGAATGAGAGCTTTGCTGCGCTTCGCAAGGCCAACGTCGACGACCAAGCGCTAGCTGATTTTCTTCGAGGTAGTGATCTATGTTCTATCTTTGACGTGGAAATTCTCCGTTTATACTTTTTGTCGGAACGCTACATACCAGAACACGAAAACGTCTTGAACGCCCTGCATCGTTATGAAGTCACTCCCGAAGATAGGGCCTGAATTGGGCAGGCGTGATGCTCTTTCTCACCGGGAAGGTCATGCACTAATCGGGTTGAAGGCCGGACGAGAAGGCGGGCCTTCGCCGGGGTGTGGCCAGCCGCAACCTTGCCCTTGCCAGCAAGGCCCAAACCGCCTATAAGCCGCCTTGTCAACAGAGATGCGAAAACGCACCAGGACGGACGGAGCAGGGTCGGGGCATACCTCGGCCCTTTGTGTTTGTTTGTGGTTCCGCCCCCGCCCGCGATTCGCGCTTTGAACCGACCAACCCTGTTCAGACCGGTGGAGACAACCACTCGGCCAGCAAAACTCTGTAAAGGAAACCTGAGACCACATGGCTCAAACAACATCGATGGAGGAATTCGAAGCCCTCCTGCAAGAAAGCTTCGAAATGGACACCCCCGAAGAGGGTTCCGTTGTCAAAGGCAAGATCATTGCCATTGAGGCCGGTCAGGCCATCATCGACGTCGGCTACAAGATGGAAGGTCGCGTCGAACTCAAAGAATTCGCAAACCCCGGTGAAGCTCCTGAAGTTTCCGTTGGTGACGAGGTAGAAGTCTACCTGCGCGCCGCTGAAAACGCCCGTGGCGAAGCTGTTATCTCCCGCGAGATGGCGCGCCGCGAAGAAGCATGGGACCGCCTGGAAAAAGCATACGCAGACGACCAGCGCGTCGAAGGTGCAATCTTCGGTCGCGTCAAAGGTGGCTTCACCGTCGATCTCGGCGGCGCCGTGGCCTTCCTGCCCGGCTCGCAAGTTGACGTGCGCCCCGTGCGTGACGCAGGCCCCTTGATGGGTCTGAAGCAGCCGTTCCAGATCCTGAAAATGGACCGTCGTCGTGGCAACATCGTTGTGTCCCGTCGTGCCATCCTCGAAGAGTCCCGCGCCGAGCAGCGTGCCGAAGTTATCGGCAACCTCTCCGAGGGTCAGGCCGTGGACGGTGTGGTCAAGAACATCACCGAATACGGTGCGTTTGTTGACCTCGGCGGTGTTGACGGCTTGCTGCACGTCACCGACATGGCATGGCGCCGTGTGAACCACCCCTCCGAGATCCTGTCCATTGGCGAAACCGTCAAGGTTCAGGTCATCAAGATCAACAAAGAGACTCACCGTATCTCCCTCGGCATGAAGCAGCTGCAGGAAGATCCGTGGGATCTGGTTGGCGCCAAGTACCCGCTGGAATCCGTCCACAAGGGTCGCGTCACCAACATCACCGATTACGGTGCATTTGTTGAGCTGGAGCCCGGTGTCGAAGGTCTGGTCCACGTCTCCGAGATGTCCTGGACCAAGAAAAACGTGCACCCCGGCAAGATCGTTTCCACCTCGCAGGAAGTGGACGTCATGGTTCTGGAAATCGACGGCGCCAAGCGTCGCGTGTCCCTGGGCCTCAAGCAGACCATGCGCAACCCGTGGGAAGTGTTTGCAGAAACACACCCCGAGGGCACTCAGGTCGAAGGCGAAGTCAAGAACATCACCGAATTCGGTCTGTTCATCGGCCTCGACGGCGACATCGACGGCATGGTTCACCTCTCCGACCTCAGCTGGGACGAGCGTGGCGAAGATGCGATCCAGAACTACCGCAAAGGCGACATGGTTTCGGCCGTTGTCTCCGAAGTGGATGTTGAAAAAGAGCGTATCTCCCTCTCGATCAAAGCCCTGGGCGGTGACAAGTTCGCAGACGCCGTTGGCGGCGTGAAGCGTGGCTCCATCGTGACCGTGGAAGTGACCGCGATCGAAGACGGTGGTATTGAGGTGGAATACGAAGGCATGAAGTCCTTCATCCGCCGCTCCGACCTCAGCCGTGATCGTGCGGACCAGCGCCCTGAGCGTTTCTCCGTCAGCGACAAGATCGACGTGCGCGTCACCAACATCGACTCCAAGACCCGTCGTCTGGGTCTGTCGATCAAGGCACGCGAGATCGCAGAAGAGAAAGAAGCCGTGGAACAGTACGGTTCTTCCGACTCCGGCGCGTCCCTCGGCGATATCCTTGGCGCAGCGCTGAAGAACGACTAATTCGTTCTTATAAAGATCAAGAGAGCCCCGCAGGAGCGATCCTGCGGGGCTTTTTCGTTGTGTGAGGTAAGTCTGGGAAGGGCACCCTCAGACGGGGGTGCCCTAAAGCGCAAATTAGTGTGCGATCATCTCATGGACGATATCGTCACCGCTGTAGCTTGCTGGGTAGTAGGTCGGCCAGTTTGTCAGCTCTTCCAGCACCTTAGCGCGATCATCACCCCAGTAGAGGTGGTAGTGGCTGACGTTCTTTGGTGCGATGTTGTGGTCGCTGAACTGAATGAAGGCGGGCGCCTTGTCGTCGCCGCCCTCTTTCTTAAAGATGAAGCGCACACCCCGGTTGCCTTTTTTGTAGGTCAGCACTTCATAGCCATCGGAGACATATTCGCCGCCATAGCTCTCGCCGTTTGCGGTGAAGGTGACGGTCTGGCCGTCAATCTTGATGGCGTCCACATCTGTGCCGTAACCGGTCTCGTAATAGGCGCGATATTCTTCGGCCGATTTTTCGCCGTGCTCGGCCTTATGTGCGAGCACCGGGTCGAGCGTACCGTCCACGAGAAGCGGGTAAATCGATTGCCAGTTGCCTTCCCAGTCTGCCAGCGTCCGCGGCTGAATCTGGCTGTCTTCAAAGTACCCTTTGTAGATCTGCTCGTCATGAGAATGCGCGTGATCATGAGAATGATCATGCTTCGACCCGGCAATGACGGGGCTGGAAATGCTGATCGCCACAGAGGCCATAAGTGCAAAAGCACCGCGTGAAAGACGTGTCATTGTGTGAGGTCCTTTGATTCGAGATGTAATAACGTAACAATTATTGAGAGTCTGATGGGGCCGCAAGGGTGACTTGTGATCCGCGCCATCACGTAGCTGGTTTCCGCAAATCGCGACGGTTCGGCGGATACGGGTGCGAATCGTTCACCGGCAGATGAGATTGCATCGGCGGATGATGGTGTTTTAGGGCGGCTCCGGCCCCGCATGGGCGCTATAATAAAGGGGTAAGCCGTGTGTTTTCACGGGCTCTGGATCATTTTCCTGCCGAGCCCCTTTCTAACCTGTTTGCGTAGAAGGGTTTTCTTCCTATAGTGAGGGCATCCTTGATGTCACAGCGGCACAGATAGGCGGCTTTGGGAGGTCCATACGCATGATCCGTTCGGAACTGATTCAGAAGATTGCAGACGAAAACCCACACCTGTATCAGCGGGATGTAGAGCGGATCGTCAACACGGTCTTTGAGGAGGTCACCAACGCGATGTCGCGCGGTGACCGGGTTGAATTGCGCGGCTTTGGCGCGTTCTCCGTGAAGAAGCGCGATGCCCGTGTCGGGCGCAACCCGCGCACCGGTGAGACGGTTCATGTGGAAGAGAAGCATGTGCCTTTCTTCAAGACTGGCAAGCTGCTCCGGGATCGATTGAACGGAAAAGAAGAGTAAATGCGTTACATTCGCTATGCCGTATGGGGCGTTCTGGCGGTGGTGCTTGTCTCCGTCAGCCTCGCCAACCGCGGCCTCGTGAGTCTGAAACTTATGCCAGAGGCGCTGGCGGAATTGGTGGGGTTCAACCCTTCCATTACGCTGCCTCTGTTTGTTGTCGTCTTGGGCGGGCTGGCCCTTGGTGTCGCGCTTGGTTACGTGCTTGAGTACCTGCGCGAGCACAAACACCGCCGTGATGCGCGCGTCAAACATGGCGAAGTCAAAAAGCTCTCGCGTGAAGTGAAGCGTCTGAAACGGCAAAAGCACGAAGGCAAGGACGAGGTCCTCGCGCTTCTGGATGACGCTTCCTGATATGGCTGAGATCAGGGTCAAGATTTGCGGCATGAAAACCCGCGCCGATATGGAGGCTGCGGCCTCTGCGGGTGCAGCCTATGTTGGCCTGAATTTCTTTGCAAAATCAGCGCGCTCGGTCTCGATCGCGCAGGCGGCTGCCTTGGCGTCAGAGGCTCCGGTGGGGCTTGCCAAGGTCGGGCTGGTTGTGAACCCAACCGATGCCGATCTGGACGCGATCACCGGTTCGGTTCCGCTTGATATGATCCAGTTGCACGGTCAGGAGAGCGTGGAGCGCGTGGCAGAGATCAAGTCCCGCTACGGGTTGCCGGTGATGAAGGTCATCGGTGTGGCGGAGGCGGCGGATCTGGCGCCCATCGATCTTTATGCGCAGGTGGCAGACCAGATCATGATCGACGCCAAAGCGCCAAAGGGCGCAAAGCTCCCCGGTGGCAATGGAGTGACCTTTGATTGGCAGCTGCTGGCGGGCAAGAAATACTGGCAAGCGCCTTGGATGTTGGCCGGTGGTCTGACGCCTGAGAATGTCGCTGAGGCCATCCGCAAGACGGGCGCGCGTCAGGTCGATGTGGCGTCAGGTGTCGAAACTGCGCCGGCGCAGAAAGATGCGGATCTTATGCGCGCGTTTGTCGAGGCCGCGCAGGCCGTCTGACAGGGCTTACCGTTTCAATTTCAGTCCTTTCTTGACCCATCTGAGCGCTCTGAGGCGCAACAGGCGTCTTTTCCGTTTGCGATAGCTGGCAAGGCGACGTCGCACCCTGTGCCGTTCGATTTGCCAATTGCTGTGTTCGGTCGAGCGCGGCGATCGCGGTTGCGTATAGATCAAAAACATCCCGCATGGCTTTCATTTGTGATAAGATGGCGGCAGGATTGCTGATGTTTTCTTGATGTTTGAGTGGGCGTCTTTGAAATCAGAGTTTCAAAAATGAAAAAGAGTCCATCGCTTGATGATCTTGACCTTTTTGCACGCATCGCTCAGGCGGGCGGCTTGGCAGTGGTTGCACGGCAAAGCGGAGTGAGTGTGCCAACCCTCAGCCGTCGCATGCGGGCGCTGGAGTTTCAGATCGGAGTGCATTTGTTTGAGCGTGGCTCGCATGGCTATCGCCTGACTGCGCAGGGCCGGGCATTTCTGGGCGAGACCCGCGCGTTTCAGGCGGAAGCGCAACGTCTACGGCGGATGGTTACGACGCCTCTGATGGCTGAAGTTCGCATTACCGCGGGCAGTTGGACCTCGGCTTTTCTGGCGCAGCAGTTGCCGCGGTTCTGGCAGGAGGATGCTCAGTGGCGCCCGGCCTTTCTGGAGGCTGATACGCGGCTGGATATTGCGCGGCGTGGCGCAGATATCGGCATACGAAACCAGCGTCCTGAACAGGCGTGGCTGGCTGGGCGTTGTACTGGGTCGATCACCTATGCGATTTACGCGATCACTGATCAGGTTCGAGGCTATGTCGCTTTGCCTGAGCGCCACGCAAAAACGCCATCCGCAAGATGGGTCTGGGCCCACCATGGCGGCGAGGTCGCGGCTACGGCGCGTAGCCCGCGCATGTTGGTTGATCTGGCATGTGCCGGAGTGGGGCAGGTGGTTTTGCCTAGGTTTGCGGCCGCCATGTTTCCGGCGTTGCAGCAAGTTGGTCCAGAAATAGTGGAACTCTCGCATGTGGAGTGGCTGGTCTGCCATCACGACGGTCGGCATGACCCACCTGTGCGGGCTGCGCTAGAGGGGATCGCTGCTGTGCTGACCGATACCACCCTGCGCCCCATAGGAGCTTGACGCCGGAGGAGGCGGAGGCTCCCGCCCGCTCTTGTGCTTCCCCTTGGGAAGCCCATCGTGCCGTTGGGCTTGGCGCCGCGCGCGCCCGAAGCGAAACCACTCTGAAACCTTGCTTTCCACGGGTCGGAGGCGGAAATTGCCGAGAAATCTGTTTCTCTTGTTCTAAATGCGCTTTAGAACCAGCGCATACGGAAGACGGAGACACCACCCATGGCCGAAGATCTCATCAACAGTTTCATGAATGGGCCGGACGAAAATGGTCGTTTCGGCATTTTTGGCGGTCGCTTTGTCAGCGAAACGCTGATGCCGCTGATCCTGAGCCTCGAAGAAGAATATGAGAAGGCCAAGGTGGACCCGGACTTCTGGGCCGAGATGGACGATCTGTGGAAAAACTACGTGGGCCGTCCAAGCCCACTTTATTTTGCAGAGCGCCTGACCGAGCATCTGGGTGGCGCCAAGGTCTATCTGAAGCGCGACGAGCTGAACCACACCGGCGCGCATAAGGTCAACAATGTGCTCGGGCAGATCCTGCTGGCGCGCCGCATGGGCAAGACCCGGATCATCGCGGAAACCGGTGCTGGCCAGCACGGGGTTGCCACTGCCACGGTCTGTGCCAAGTTCGGTTTGAAATGCGTCGTCTACATGGGCGCGCATGACGTGCGCCGTCAGGCCCCCAACGTGTTCCGCATGCGCCTGCTGGGCGCCGAAGTGATCCCCGTGACCTCTGGTCGTGGGACGCTGAAAGATGCGATGAATGATGCGCTGCGTGACTGGGTGACCAATGTGCGCGATACATTCTATTGTATCGGCACGGTGGCTGGCCCGCATCCTTATCCGGCGATGGTGCGTGATTTCCAGTCGGTGATCGGCAAGGAAGTGCGCTGGCAACTGGCCGAGCAAGAAGGCGAAGGGCGTCTGCCTGATACTTTGGTTGCAGCCATCGGTGGCGGCTCAAACGCGATGGGGCTGTTCCATCCGTTCCTTGACGATAAGTCCGTGAATATCATCGGCGTCGAGGCGGGTGGCAAAGGCGTAGACGAGAAGATGGAACATTGCGCCTCCCTCACCGGCGGCCGTCCGGGCGTCCTGCACGGAAACCGTACCTATTTGCTGCAAGACGATGATGGGCAGATCCTTGAGGGGTTCTCGATCTCGGCCGGTCTGGACTATCCGGGCATCGGGCCCGAGCACGCGTGGCTGCATGAGACGGGCCGCGCGCAATATGTGTCGATCACCGACAAAGAAGCGCTGGAGGCGTTCCAGCTGTCTTGTGCGATGGAAGGCATCATCCCGGCGCTGGAGCCGAGCCACGCGCTTGCACATGTGATGAAGATCGCGCCGACCCTGCCCAAGGACCACATCATCGTAATGAATATGTGTGGTCGCGGCGACAAGGACATCTTCACCGTCGCGCGTCACCTTGGCTTTGACATGTCCGACACTGAAGAAGGCCGTGATCTCGAAGAGTGATCATCGCCCCATAAGATCGGACCAGATTCAGAGGCGCAGCCGCGGGGCTGCGTCTTTTTTTGTGGTTTTGACGGTGCAAACCGTAAAATCGGGACCTGTCACCCGCGACGGGGTGAGCCGCTTTACTTGCTGTTATGACTGCCCGCGCCATCCTGAGCAGCGTTTCGTGTAGCTAATTCTCAGGTTTTTCATGCAGCAAGACACCTTGCAGGCCGTTCAGCAACTTCAGCTTGCGGCAGACCATATGTGGACAATCATCGCCGCTGCTTTGGTGTTCTTGATGCAGCTTGGCTTTCTTCTTGTCGAAGCGGGTATGGCGCGGTCCAAGAACAGCATCAACGTTGCGCAAAAGAACATCACCGATTTCCTTGTGTCGGTCAGCGCCTTTTATGTGCTGGGGTTCGGGTTGATGTTTGGTGTGTCCTACGGTGGCTGGTTTGGCACCGATAATTTTGCGTTCCAGCAGGCAGATGACTGGCAATACACGTTTTTTGTGTTTCAGGCGGTCTTTGCAGGTACCGCGGCCACCATCATGTCCGGTGCGGTGGCAGAACGGATGCGGTATGGCGTCTATGTGGCGGCGGCCTTGTTCATCGGTCTGCTGATCTACCCTGTGAGCGGCCACTGGGCGTGGGGCAATTTGCTGAATGGCGAGAACGCGGCCTATCTGGCGGACAAGGGGTTCATTGATTTTGCCGGCTCGACCGTGGTGCATTCGGTTGGGGCGTGGGTTGCGCTGGCTGGCGTGGTTGTACTGGGCGCACGTATCGGCAAGTTCAACGCCGATGGCAGCGCCAATACCCTGCACGGCCATAGCTATGTGCTGGCAACAGGGGGCGCGATTATCCTCTGGGTCGGCTGGATTGGCTTTAACGGTGGCTCTACTACTGCGGCCAGTCCGGATTTTGCGCATATTGTCCTGAATACGCTGCTCGCGGCCTGTTTTGGCGGCGTCACGGGGATATTTTCGGGCCGTCTCATCGACCCCGTCAATGTTCCGCATCGCCCAATAAACGGCAGTCTTGCTGGGCTGGTGGCCATCACGGCTGGGTGTGACGCAGTCACTGTGCAAGGGGCGGTTCTGATTGGGGCCGGGGCAGGGATCGTGGTCGTTGCCTCTGAATGGGTGATGGAGAATATCCTGAAGCTGGACGATGTGGTCGGCGCGGTCTCCGTTCATGGGGTTTGCGGTGCGTTTGGCACAATCGCGCTCTCCTTTTTTGCGATGCCCGGAAAACTCACGATGGAGAGCGCGGGCGCGCAGGCACTTGTGCAACTGGAGGGCGTGGCGCTGGTTTTTGTCTGGGCCTTTGGTCTCAGCTGGCTGTTCTTCAAGGCCATTGATTTGACATTCGACATCCGCGTGCCACGTGAGGACGAGATGATCGGGCTCAACAGTACAGAACATGGTGCAACTCTGGGAACCGGCGCGCTTCAAAAGCAACTTGAGGCAATGACGCAAAATGGCGTTGATCTGACCCGTCGGCTGGATGAGAGCACCGGAGATGAAGCAGCGGAACTTGCAGCGTTATTCAATCCGTTCATCGATGAGGTGCACGATCTGGTCTGCGATATTCGCGAAAACGCGCGTCGGATGAAAAGCTCTTCATCGGGGCTGGAGTCCCTGTCCGTCGCGTTTCGCGATGGTGCTGAGAAGTCCGGTGCGCTGACTGGCGCGGTCAGCAAAAGCTCTGGCGAAGTGGCAGGACAGGCGCGCAACAATCGCGAGATTGCCGAACAAATCCTGTCGGAGATGACCCGGATTGCCAGCAGTGCAGAAGGCATGTCGGATGAGGTCACAGCCGTGTCAGACGCGATCGCTGAACTGATGAATTCTATCAGTCAGATTTCAGGCAATGCCAGTGCGACCAGTGGGGTCACCAATGAGGCCAATGTCCTGTCCGGCGAGGCGGTCGAGACGATGCACGCGCTCTCCAAAGCCTCAGAAGAGATTGAGGCCGTGGTTGGGCTTATCCAGAAAATCACTATGCAAACCAATATGCTGGCCATCAACGCTGCGGTTGAAGCCGCGCGTGCAGGCGATGCAGGCAAAGGGTTTGCGATTGTTGCGGGGCAGGTGCGAAGTCTGGCCGCCGAAACGGACAAAGCGGCGGAGGAAATCCGGCAGCGGATCTCTCATATGCGCAACCAGTCCGATGACGCCTCGACAGTGATTTCCGGCATTACCGAATTGATGCAGGCCATCCATGCGTCGGTTGAGGGCATCACCAGCGAGGTTGAAAGCCAGCGTCGTGCGGCAGGGCGTGTGTCTGAACGTATGACAAGCGCATCCAGCAGTGCGCAGACAGTGACACAGTCCATCCAAGACGTGCAGCAACGGGCAGAAACCGTGCGCAGTAATGCCACTCAGAATGAGGAACGCTTGTCGCGGAACGCGGCCACGGCCAGCGATCTGCAGGAGGATGCGCGAGAAAGTGCGGCGCAATCTGTGCTGCTTGCGGATGAGGCGAATGCGATCAATCTGCTTTCTGATGAGTTGACCACATCAGTAGAGCGCTTTGCCCTAAAAGAGGATGAGGCGGATCGGGATGCGGATTGGTTGGCGCAAGAGGCGCAACGACGACCGCATGCGTCGGTCGAGGGGAAGACTGAGAAGAGGGCTGGCAGCGTTTAGGCGCAGGCAATTGCGTGCCCCCTGTCTCATCAAATCGGCGAGACAGGGGGCTGGAGATCGTGGTTACTTTTGCTGCAATACGGTTTCAAAACCCTCAAATTGCGGCGCACCAAGGATCGGGCTTTCGCCTTCTCGTTTGCCAGCATTGCGATGAGCCGCGCGGAATTGTTCGGATTTGGTCCATGCCTCGAAATCGGCGCGGCTATCCCAGATCACGTGGCTGGAATAGAGGGTGTATTCCTCGTTCTGCGGGCCTTTCAGCAGGCGAAATTCGCGAAATCCCTGCATTTCGTTCAGGCGGCTTTCGCGGTTTTTCCAAATAGTTTCAAAATCAGCCTCGCGGCCGGGGCGAATTTTGAAGCGGTTCATGGCGATGTAGCTCATGCGTGATGTCCAGTCTTGCTAAAGCGCTGTGCCAAAACCTGAATCACAGCTTTTGGCAGGGCGCGAGAAGGGGTCATATGATGCGCTGCGCCCGACGGTTTCCCACCCTCAGCTCGAAGGCTGGGCGCGCAGATCTGCGGATGTGGGGCTAGCGTGTACGGACATCGTACCTTGCTGGCGGCAGGTTTCACTAAACGCAAATACCGGCGCGGATCAAGTAAGAGCCTCATGTCTCTTGTTGGGGCTAAGGTATATGTTTGATTTTAAAAGATCCAAGGGGCTCCATCCGCGCTCTGGGCAAGGGTTGGAGAATGCCTGCACCAGAAGCGTCTGCGCCCGTTTGGAGCGCAGATCGTGCTATTTGAACTTGTCGATGAGTTTTTGCATTGGGCTGCGGGCATCGTCTGGCGCCGATGCGGGGGCATCACCGGATGCGCCTTTGGCCGGAACTGGCGAGGCCCCCGGTCGCTCTTGTTGTGTTTTCTTGCGCGCGCCTGCGCCTTCGCCGGTGGAACTGCGCGGCGGGGCGACCCGCAGGGCGACAGCATTCATGAAACGTCCGCTGTCACCGGTCGCGAGCGATTGCGCGCCATCGGACAGGCCGCGCAGCAGATCGTCCAGCCAGCCCTGATCGGCCTTTGGGAAATCACGCAGCACATAGCCTGCGACAGCGTCCTTATGCCCCGGATGCCCAACACCCAGACGCACGCGTGCGTAATCTGCACCAATATGAGCGTGTATCGAACGCAGGCCATTGTGGCCCGCATGACCGCCGCCCTGTTTGACCCGGCACTTGCCGGGCGCAAGATCAAGCTCGTCATGAAAGACCACCACATCTGCAGGGGTGAGCTTGAAAAATCGCAGCGCTTCCCCCACGGATTGACCGGAATTGTTCATGAAGGTCTGTGGTTTCAGCAAGATCACCTTCTCACCGGTCAGAGTGCCCTCGCTCATTTGTGCCTGAAATTTGGATTTCCACGGTGAAAACCCGTGATCAGAGGCGATCTGATCCAGCGCCATGAAGCCGATGTTGTGACGGTTGCCCGCGTATTTTGCGCCAGGGTTGCCGAGACCTACGAAGAGTTTCATGCGCCGCTTTCCTGCTAGGTATTTTGGCGCAGTGATGCCTTTTTTTCTGCGGGAAATCCAGTGCAGGGGTGATAAACACCCTATGGTGCGGATCTTGCCACAAATCAGCCTTACCACGTTGCGAGGGCTGACAATTGATAAAACTGGGCACTTGGTGCGCATGGGATTTGAAGAGGGGCATTATGAATAAAACAGTCAATTCAAAACACGGCTCGGTGTCGAGCACTGAAGTTCCTGCGCGCAAATGGCGGCTAACGGGGGCTGTGCTGCTCAGCGCATCACTGTTGGTGGGGTGCGCGGCCGTGGAACCGTTGCCCTCAGTGCCCACAAAGACCGGCAGCACCGTATTTGAGGCGCGGCAATCACTGGAGTTTTGTGCGCCACAAGGCCCCAAAGGCGCAAAAGCGGCGGTCACGTCGAGCTATATCGCCTCAATGATCTTTCTCGGTATTCTTCCAGGCGCCATCATTGCAGCCTCGGGCGAGGATCACACCCGCAGCCAAGGCGCGCTGAATGCGGTGGATGATTGCCTTGAGAAACAGGGGTTTGAACGTCGCGAACTGACCGCGAAGGAGGCCGCTGCCATCAAGCAGCGTGATCGCTATGCGCGTGAGATGCTTCTGAGCCATTTGGTCGCTGGCGGAACCTTGGCCGATTACCAGGGTCCGTAAACCGACCCGTAAGACTTTCGAGGCTGCTCCTGCTTCGCCAGATCACATGATGCGCGCGGGCCATCGTGTGATTTGGCAATTCTGAGATTTCGTCAGTGTGAAATCTGAACTGGACGTTGGCCTGCTTGGCAGAGTGCTTGATACACCTCTGTGCGGCGCGGCTGCGCTTTGGTCTCCTTGTCACAACGATAACGTCACAACGAAAAACGGGTCCCGTGAGGGACCCGTTTGATCTTCAAAACCCAAAGGGGCTGCAGCAGATTATTCCGCTGCTGCTTCCTCGGCTTCTTCACCTTCTGCTTCGTCGTCTGCAGCTTTGAGGCCGGACGGTGCAGAGATGTTCGCGATCACGAAGTCACGGTCGATGGTCGGCTTTGCGCCTTCGGGCAGGGTGACGTCCGAGATGTGAATCACATCGCCGATGGCTTTGCCGGTCAGATCGACGGTCAGTTTCTCCGGGATGTCACCGGCGGTTACGATCAGCTCGACTTCGGCGCGCACAACGGTCAGAACACCACCGCGCTTCAGACCAACACACTCTTCTTCGTTGATGAACTCAACGGGGATGTAGAGGTTGATCTTCGAGGTGCGGCGCAGGCGCATCAGGTCGAAGTGAGTGGGCAGGTCTTTGACAACGTCACGCTGAACGTCGCGGCAGATCACCCGTACATCGTCGTGGCCTTCAACCTTGAGGTTGAACAGGGTCGACTTAAAGCGGCCAGCTTTCAGGCGCTTCAGCAGGACGTTGTAAGGGATCTGGATCGCCAGCGGGTCTGCGTCGCCACCAAATACAACACCAGGAACCATGTGCGCACGGCGTGCAGCGCGAGCGGCGCCCTTGCCCGTCCCCGCGCGTTCCTGGCACTCGAGATCAGGAATCTCATTCGCCATTTTTATTCTCCATATATAATCGGGGGTGCCTCCAAGGCTGTCACCCCGCGTGAAGCCGCTCTGTTAGACCGAAAACCCCTGTTTGGAAAGCCCTAAACTGCCTTGGTTTCCTGTCTGGGTCTCAGTTTGCCGTCGGCAGCCATTAGGCGGGCGTGCAGATCGAACTCTGCCGGGCGGGCTGCGCGCAACTTGCTGCGCAATTCGGGTGAAAGATCGGCTTTGACGTAGGGCGAGACATTGTGCGGCTCAAAGTTGATTCGGTGCCCGAACCTGTCAGTCAGGAAAGCCTCAAGCTGATCCCAGCGCTCATAGGCAAAGAGGTGATCCACTATAATGCGCCCGCCGCGTCCACTCAGCATGCGGTATTGGCTACCGATTTGGGCGCATGGGGGCGGGCTATCTGACAGGAGCGCCTCCACATAGTCGTTAAAGCTCAGCTGGCCTGCATATTCCGGTTTGTCGCGGATCTCGTCGCGGCAGCGGTATTTATACCAGCTCCGGATTTGGTCTTCGGGTTCGCGCAGAACGGCAAAGCTCTCGAGGGATGTATCAAACGTCGCCCGCACAAAGGGGCGGATACGCCGATGAAACCGCTGCGCCGAGGTGTGTTTTTGCGATTTTCGAAACAAAATATCCGCATGTGGCCGCAACGCCTTTTCAATGGCGGTGGTTCCCGTTTTGGGAACGGCAACAAATGCAAGAGCTTGCGGCGTGAAGATCAGCATAGATCGGGCATAGCCCGAGACGCCTGCGCGCGCCAGCGCTGTAGCAGTACAATTTGGCGATTGTGGCAGCGCGCGCACTGTGCATTGTCGCGGTCATGGAAATGCTGACAGATTTGCGCACCAGTGCGGTGCATGGGCGGGCCTTTGTGGTCATGGGGTTCTGTGTCGGGGCCTTTGCAGCCTATGTGCCGCAGCTAAAAGGACACGCCGGGCTGAGCGATGCGGAGTTTGGTCTGGCATTGCTGATCGGGGCGGCGGGGGCCGTGGGTGCAATGTGGCTGGCCCCAAAGGTAGATCGCAAGCTCGGCGCCTCGGCGATGGCCATCTGTTCCTTGCTGCTGGCGGCGGCGTTTCTGTTACCGGGGCTTGCGGGCAGTTGGGTGACATTTGCGGGGGCGATGTTCTTGGCCTCTGGTGCGGGCGGGCTGCTGGATGTGGTGATGAACGCACGTCTTAGCGGTCTGGAGGCCCGTTCGGGGAGGTCCCTGATGAACCTCAATCACGGGCTGTTCTCGCTGGCATATGCGCTGGCGGCGCTGGTCGCGGGCCTCGTCCGTGAGGCCGGTGTGCCGCCGATCTGGTGTTTCATTGGGATCTTGGGTGTGACGGCGCTGCTGGCGTTGGGCATGCGCGACGAGGTGCCCGCAGAAAGCGCGGGTGAAAGCGCCGATGCTGCACCTGTGCCATTGCCGGGGCTGATGATCGCGCTTGCCGGGCTGATCGTGCTGATCGCATTCACCGCAGAGCAAGCCACAGAGCATTGGTCGGCCCTGCATCTGGAGCGCAGCTTTAACGCCAATGCGGCAGAGGGGGCGTTGGGGCCTGCAATCCTTGGCTTTACGATGGGGATTGGTCGTCTGTCCGGGCAGGAATTGGTGCGCCGCGTGGCTGAGGGAAAGCTGATGCAGATTGCGTCGGCGCTGGCAGCATCGGGCTTGATCCTTGCGGCATTCGCGCCCGTGCAATCCTTGGCCTATGCGGGGTTTGCAATTCTCGGTCTTGGGGTGTCCACCGTGGGTCCCACCGCATTGGCGTGGGTGGGCAAGACGATCCCATCGCATCTGCGGGCGGCCGCGATTTCACGTTTGGTGATGATCGGGTATTGCGGCTTTTTTGTCGGCCCGCCGGTTATTGGTTTTGTGGCGGAGGCTTTTGGACTGCATCTGGCATTGGCGCTCATGGGGGGCATGCTGCTGTGCATCACAGCATTCCTGGTTCCCGCACTGCGCGCCAATGCTCGCAAGTCAGGGCTGATTGCCTGATCTGATTGGCTTGCCTGCCAACCGGGGCCATGAGACGGCCCCGGCTGGGAGATCGTCGAGCGTCAGGCCCAGCGACCAGTGAAATCTTCGGGAACCAGAAGATTGTGACGGCCCAGATTGGCGACGTTTTTCTCGCCGCACAGGGCCATGGAGGTATCCAGTTCCTTGTGGATCACCTCGAGCGCGCGGGTGACGCCTTTTTGTCCCATCGCGCCAAGGCCATAGACAAAGGCCCGCCCGATCATGGTGCCGGTCGCGCCAAGCGCCAGCGCTTTTAGGACGTCCTGACCGGAGCGAATGCCACTGTCGAGATGGACCTCAACCTGATCGCCAACCGCGTCCATGATCCGGGGCAACATGCGGATTGACGACAGAGCGCCATCCAGCTGCCGCCCGCCGTGGTTCGAGACCGTAATGGCATCCGCGCCCACTTTGGCGGCCATTATGGCGTCTTCTTCGTCAAGGATACCTTTGAGGATGACTTTGCCGCCCCACATCTCCTTGAGCTTTTCGATCTTGCCCCAATCGAGCGACGGGTCGAATTGCTCTGCCGTCCATGCCCCAAGCGAGGAGGCATCCGAGATCCCCTCCACATGGCCGACGATATTGCCGAAATTGCGCCGCTTCGCGCCCAGCATTTCAATCCCCCAAGCCCATTTCGTCATCAGGTTGGCGATGGTTTTGGGCGTGAGTTTTGGCGGGGCGGAGAGGCCGTTTTTCAGATCCTTGTGGCGCTGACCGAGAATTTGCAGATCAAGCGTGATCACCAGTGCGGAACAGTTTGCGGCCTTTGCCCGTTCGATCAGGCGGCGGACGTAGTCTTCGTCCTTCATGGTGTAAAGCTGGAACCAGAAGGGTTTGCTGGTCGCTTCGGCAACCTCCTCGATTGAGTTGATCGACATGGTCGAGAGGGTGAAGGGCACGCCAAAAGCCTCGGCAGCGCGCGCGGCTTTGATCTCGCCGTCGGCGCATTGCATGCCAGTAAGGCCGACCGGTGCCAGCGCCACCGGCATTGCCACATCCTGACCGATCATCTGCGCCGCAGTCGAACGCCCCGCCATATCAACGGCAACGCGCTGGCGCAGGCGGATCTGGTCAAAATCCGTGGTGTTTTCGCGAAAGGTCTGCTCGGTCCAGGAGCCGCTCTCGGCATAATCATAGAACATCTTCGGCACACGCCGCGCATAAATGCGCTTGAGATCGTCTATGTTGGTGATCACTGGCATCGGTTGTCTCCTCGACCTGCGCAGAACTGGTAATGTTTTTTTACCAATATGAAGCTACCCTGACAAGCCAGCCCATCGTAATCTTGCGTTTACGGTTTTGTGCAAGTTTATCGGTTAACACCTGCCGGAATCGCTATGTCATACTGCGCGAACCGATCAGGGTGAAACTTCTGGAGAATTGTCGGAGTTTCTGCAGCTGACCACCGCGCAGCTTTGAATTTGCACCGCCCCGATTGCAGAGCAACCGGGGTCGTTTCTTGATTTTTGGACCTGATGCCTGCCAAACGGTTATTTTTGCCGGGGCCGCAGCCACGAGGCAGCAGCGTCAGTTGGAGGTAGAGGCAACGTGAGAGTTGTGTTTGCAGATGTAGGTCGGTGCAGCGGGCGCTTTTTCGCCTTTACCGACCGCAAAGCGATCCTGCCGGATGATAGGCACTGCCGCGGACGGCAGGGCGCGCGCTTGTGGTTGATCGCCTCATGACAGTAACGACAGAAGATCCCCACCCTCCACAGCGTCGAGACGATGACGCCAGTCATGCGGAGTTGCGCGCCGAGCTGGCGCGTGAGCGTGCCCTACGTGAAGAACTCCAGGAGACGGTGCAGCGTAAATCGCAATCGCTGCGCCGGGCAAATGCGTCTTTGGTGTCGCTGGCGCGGCAAGTTGACCGGATGGTGAAAGAACGCACCGAGGATCTGGCGCGTGATCGCGCCGAGGCCGAAGCGGAAAGTGCGGCAAAAACCCAATTCCTGGCCACAATGAGCCACGAGATTCGCACGCCTCTGAATGGTGTGTTGGGCATGGCGTCAGCGCTTGCCGATACCACATTGGCTGAGGGGCAGTCCCAGATCTTAGGCGTGTTGCGCGAAAGTGGGCAGCTGCTCTTGAACATTGTCGACGATATTCTCGATCTGTCGAAGATCGAGGAGGGCAAGCTGGAGCTTGAGCGCCTGCCGACGGATGTGGTGGCCCTGATGGAGCTGGTGTGTCGCCAGTTCAAGCCACGTATTGAGGCAAAGGGGCTCAGCTTCACCACGCTCTATGGGGGAGAATTGGCTGCAGGCGTGGCATGGGTCAACATTGATCCAACCCGGTTTCAGCAGGTGCTGACCAATCTCTTGTCGAACGCGGTCAAGTTCACCGATGCCGGTGCAATTGCGCTATCAGCCAGCATGGAGGCTGCCCGAAACGGGGCCTTCCTGCTGTCTGTCACGGTGCGCGATACCGGGGTTGGCCTGTCCGCGCAGCAGGCAGACCGCCTGTTTGAACCCTATATGCAGGCGGATGCGAGCATTCATCGCAGCCATGGTGGGACCGGGCTCGGGCTTGCGATTGCGCGCCAGATTTGTGAGCGCATGGGGGGGACGCTGACCTGCCGGAGCGCGGAAGGGGATGGCAGTGAGTTTTGCGCGACGTTTCAGGTCGCAAGGGCGGAACCTGCGCAGAAATTGCTGGATGTGCAGGATGACAATGCGCTGGAAATCCTGAACGCGCGCCGTTGGAAGGTCTTGGTGGCGGAAGACAACCGAACCAATCGGATGGTGCTGCACCACATTTTGCGAGAGTGCGATTTGGACCTGCACTGGGTCGACAATGGCGAAGAAGCAGTGAAGGCATGGCGGCGCGAGCGCCCGGATCTGGTGCTGATGGACGTCAATATGCCGCTATTGGACGGGGTTTGTGCAACCGCGTTGATCCGCCAAGAGGAACAGGCCTCCGGTCGCGAGGCGGTGCCGATTATCGCAGTTTCCGCCAATGCGCTGGTGCATCAGATCAAGAGCTACCTCGCCAGTGGGATGAGCGATCATGTCGCCAAGCCGATCCGCAAGCAAAAGCTGTTGAGTGTGATGGCACGGGCGCTCCGACCGGAAGAAGGCCCAAAGCGTAAGCCGACGCTCTACCCTTAGGGGGGCTTTGCCATAGGCGCGCATGGTCGCCGCCTATGGCACATGATGTGCGGTCAACCGGCGTGCGCGCCATCCGCCAGCGATTTCACAAACGCCAGCACCTCTGCCGGGGATTTGCCCGCGCCGATTTCGGCAACAATCGCGCTGCCGACAACAGCGCCATCGGAGATGGAGGCGATGGTCTGAGCACGTTCCGGGGTCTTGATGCCAAAGCCCACGATGATCGGCAGATCGGTGGCGGCCTTAATGCGGGCAACCTCGGGGCCAACATCGGCGGCTTCTGCCTCGGCGGCACCGGTGATGCCAGTGATCGAGACGTAATAGACAAACCCCGATGTGTTCTGCAGCACCCGCGGCAGGCGCGCGTCATCGGTGGTGGGGGTGGCAAGACGAATGAAGTTCAGACCCGCAGCCTGTGCAGGCAGGCAGAGTTCGCTGTCTTCTTCCGGCGGCAAGTCCACCACAATCAGCCCGTCGATGCCTGCCTCCTTGGCGTCGCTCAGGAATGTGTCGACGCCGCGCGAATAGATCGGGTTGTAGTAGCCCATCAAAACGATGGGGGTGGTGGTGTCTTCTTTGCGGAAATCCCGGGCGAGCTGCAGTGTGCGCTCCAGCGTCATGCCAGCCTCTAGGGCGCGCTGCCCGGCAAGCTGAATGGTAGGGCCGTCCGCCATGGGATCGGTGAAGGGCAGGCCGAGTTCGATCACATCAACGCCCGCTGCGGGCAGGCCTTTGACCACTTCGAGCGAGGTGTCATAATCGGGATCGCCTGCCATCACATAGGTCACGAAGGCCTTCTTTCCCGCGGCAGAGAGTTCAGCAAACTTGGCATCGATGCGTGTGGTGGGGCGGGTCATGGGCAGGCCTTTATAGATCTCTGTTGCCCGTCTGATGTGCCGAAACTTATCGGTAAAATCAATCCCGCACGACAGCTATGACTGCTGGGATGCGCCGCTTTAACCGGGCGGGTTTCGGCCCAAGGGCGTGTGAAGGCGCAAAGAGATGGTATTGAGGCCGGGGTTTTCGTCACCCAGCGACGCATTGGAGATATGGGTCAGCGCCAACGACAGACGCCTGCCGCCTCGCAAATCACGCCCGATGCCGAGCAAGGACCGGATCTCGAAGGTGGAGCCCAGATCATTGCGCGAGGAGCTTTCAAAAAAGAGCCCCGGCATGATGCTGGCCTCAATGAACCAACCCTGACCAAAGGGACGCTGAGCTTGCAATCCGCCGCCCAGAAAGGCGTCGCCCGTTTCATGGATGTGACCGGCCAGACCAAAGCCCGTATCAAATCCCAGAAATTGCCAATCGCGCACTCCGAGATACTCGGCTGAGAAATAGGGACCACTCTCGGCAGTGTCGGCGTGGAAATCTGCATACCCCAAACCAAAAGTGAGCTCCTGTGCGAATAGCATCGGACCATGCAAAAGCGCTGAAACTAAAGTCAAAACAGAGATCGTCTTACGCATGCAAACCTCACTGTTTGTTGGCGACCTGTGCCGGGGCATCCGGCGCTTGGGGTGCGTTAAATTATAATAATAGAATGTGTCGGGTGCCGGTCAACGTCGGCCCGTTGTCTGTCATCGGTGCTGCGCGCTTGCGAAAATAGCCATTAGAGCCTAAGTGCTGGCTCCCAAATGGCATCAGGAGGCCGGTATGGGCTTTAAAATGGGAATCGTGGGTCTGCCGAATGTCGGCAAGTCGACCCTGTTCAACGCGCTGACCAAAACCGCCTCGGCGCAGGCGGCCAACTTTCCGTTCTGCACGATCGAGCCGAACGTGGGCGAGGTGGGGGTTCCCGACGCGCGCCTTGAGAAACTGGCGGAGATTGCGCAGTCCAAGCAGATCATCCCCACGCGCATGACTTTTGTGGATATCGCGGGCCTTGTTAAAGGCGCATCCAAGGGCGAAGGCTTGGGCAATCAGTTCCTCGCCAATATTCGCGAAGTGGACGCAATCGCCCATGTTTTGCGGTGTTTTGAGGATGGTGACGTCACCCATGTGGACGGTCGTGTGGACCCGGTTGCGGACGCGGACACCATCGAAACCGAGCTGATGCTGGCGGATCTTGAGAGCATCGAAAAACGCCGCGCCAACCTCGTGCGTAAACTCAAGGGCAACGACAAAGAAGCCCAACAGCAGGACCGTCTGCTGGCAGAGGCTCAGGCGATGCTCGAAGACGGCAAACCCGCCCGTCTGGTCGAGGTCGATGCCGAGGATCAGAAGGCATGGACCATGCTGCAGCTTCTGACCACCAAGCCGGTGCTTTACGTCTGCAACGTCGGCGAAAGCGAGAGCGTTGAAGGCAATGCGCATTCCACCAAAGTGGCCGAGATGGCCGCGGCTCAAGGTAACGCGCATGTGATCATTTCGGCGCAAATCGAGGAAGAAATCAGCCAGTTGGAGCCGGAAGAGGCGCAGATGTTCCTCGATGAGATGGGTCTCGCAGAGGCTGGGCTCGACCGGTTGATCCGGGCAGGCTACGAGTTGTTGCACCTTGAGACCTATTTCACCGTCGGTCCCAAGGAAGCGCGTGCTTGGACCATTCGCTCTGGCACCGCAGCGCCGCAGGCAGCAGGCGTGATCCATGGCGATTTTGAAAAAGGTTTCATCCGTGCTGAGACCATCGCCTTTGATGATTATGTGGCCTGTGGCGGTGAAGCTGGCGCTAAGGAAGCGGGCAAAATGCGGGCAGAAGGTAAGGGCTACATCGTCAAAGACGGCGATGTGATGCACTTTTTGTTCAACACCTGATCTGGCTCAAACAGTTCAAAACTCTGGTGCCCGTCTTCCTAAGAAGGCGGGCATTTTTCTGATACAGTTGTCGGGTATTCGAAAGGCTGGCAGTCTTGAGTTGCCGCTAACAGAAGTGCTACACCCGCTCGATTAATCAGTCGTAGGTATAAAAATGACAACAAAACTCATCATCGACACAGACCCCGGCATCGACGACGCAATGGCGATCTTCTACGCCGCCGCCGCCCCGGATATCGAGCTTTTGGGGCTGACAACCATCTTTGGCAATGTGACCACCAAAATGGCCACCCGCAACGCGCTGCGCTTGCTGGAAGCCGCCGATCTGGAGCTGCCCGTCGCGCATGGCGCGGAAAAGCCGCTGGTGTTGCCGCCGTTTGAGCCTTCGGCCCATGTGCATGGCGACGAGGGATTTGGTGACATTCCCGCCGCCGATCCCAAAGGGCAGGCGGTTTCTGAAGAGGCCGCCGATTTCCTGATCCGCATGGCGCGCGAACACAAAGGCGAGCTGGTGGTCTGCCCGGTGGGTCCGCTCACCAATATCGCCCTTGCCGTTCAGCGTGACCCGGAGTTTGTGAAAAACTGCAAACGCATCGTCATTATGGGCGGCTCGCTTGAGGCGGGCGGCAATATCACACCCCACGCCGAGGCCAATATCTACCACGACCCCCACGCCGCCGAGGTGGTTTTTGCCGCCGCTGCGGGCAAGGTGGTGATGGTTGGGCTGGATGTGACGCTTAAGATCCTCTGCACCCCGGAAGATTTCGACGGCATCAAGGAACGCTCGCCGGAACTGGGTGGCATGCTCAAGGATATGAGCGTGTTCTACATCAAGTTCTATCAGGAAGTTGCAAACCTCAATGGCTGCTCCCTGCATGATCCCGCAGCGGTGATCGCCTGCACCCACGCCGATCTGTTCCAGACCCGCGCTGTCAAGCTTGGGGTTTCGGTCGAAGAAGACACCTCTGGCAAGACGCAGCTGGCCGAGGACGGTCGCGGCAATACCCATGTGGCGATGGACGTGGATGCAGAGGCCGTAAAGGCGCTCTTCCTAAAGCGGCTGTCTTTGCTGCCCTGAGATTAAGCGATACCGGTGAGGGGCCTGATGCCTCTCGCCGGAATGCCAAGCGCAAAGCATCAAATAGGGCTGCCTTGCGCATCAGAGGGTTTGCCGCCGCAGCGCAGGTGAGCGCTGCAAAAATCTCTTTTTCTGCAATATCTTCGCACGGGTCGTAGGGACGATGCGACCCCTTTGGGGGGGCTTTGAAATCTGTGACGTTTTGAAGAGATTTTAATGTATTTCTGACAGAACTGAAACCCGACGCACATTGTGCAACGTTTCAGGCTGTGAACACTCCGATGACCATCGCATTCCCATCAGGCCTTAATCCGCCGCTTTTTGTAAATGCGGTCAGGCAGTTGAAAGGTGACAACCCCGTTGAGGCCAAGCACTTGTTGCTCCGTTCGCTGCGCGAAGAAGGGGAGACGGCGCTCAGCTATCACTATCTCGCGCGCGCCATCGCCGATACGCAGGGAAAGCAGGCTGATGTATTGGCGGCGCAAGCCAGGGCGTTGAAATTTGCGCCGGGGAATCCGGTGTTTCTTGCGGCGTTTGGTTTGCGTCTGGTGGACGCCGGACGGGATCAGGAGGCACTCGCGGTGTTGAGTGAAACACTGGCGCGCGATCCACAGAATGTGCTCGCCCTGCCTTGGGTGCTTCGTCTTAAACGGCGGTATTTGCAATGGGGTGACCAGCAGGAAGAAGATGCCGCGCTGGCGACGCTTCTGGATGGGGATTTTGTAATTGATCCGCTGATGCTTTTGACCTTCGTCGATGATCCGGCGGTACAGCTGAGGTTTTCACGCCTCAGCGCCCCCAAAGTTACGGCGCAACCGCTGCCACCACACGCGCCCCACGATAAAATTCGCATCGGATATTTTTCTGCGGATTTTCGTGAGCACGCCACCATGCACCTGATGGAAGGGGTGTTCAAGGCGCATGATCGGGCGGGGTTTGAGTTCTATGTCTATGATTTCACGCCGGATCCCCGGTGCCGACAGCATCAGATCATTCGCGATTTTGCCGATGTCTATCAGGATGTAAGCGCGCTTAGTCCGATCCAGACCGCAGAGCTTGCGCGCCGGGATCACCTGGATATCGCCGTGGATCTGAAGGGGAGGACGACCGACTCTCGCCCGATGATATTTGCCCGTCGGGTGGCCCCGGTTCAGGTGTCGTTTCTTGGCTTTCCGGGCACTACGGCCATGGCGGAAATGGACTATATGATCGCCGACAATATCACCATTCCAGCAGGGGATGAGCAATATTACAGCGAGCAGATCCTGCGGATGCCGGGGTGTTACCAGCCCACCAATAATGCGCGTGTCGTGCCAACGGGCGCGCACCCGCGCTCAAAGTTCGGCCTGCCCGAGGGCAGGTTCATTTTCGCCAATTTCAACCACCCGCATAAGGTGGGTCCGTCAGAGTTCGGGACATGGATGGAAATTCTGCGGCAGGTGCCAAACTCGGTGCTGCTGTTTTATGCGGGCAAAAACGACCTGTCGGCAGAATTGGCAAGCCGCGCAGAGGCCCATGGAATTGACGCTGCGCGCATCCTACCTTGCGGGTCCTTGTCGCAACAGGAGCATCTTGAGCGGATCGCGCAGGTCGATCTCTGTCTGGATTGCTTTGCGTATAACGCGCACACAACTGCATCTGACGCGCTTTGGGCTGGGGTGCCGCTGCTGACGCTCTGCGGGCGTCAGTTCGCGGCGCGTGTGGCAACCAGCATCATGTCAGCCGCCGGGGTGCCCGAGCTTTCAACGGACAGTAAAGAGGCCTACGTTGCGGCGGCGGTGCGTATCGCCACAGACACAAGGGAACTGCAGGCGCTGAAGCGTCAGATAAAAGAATGCCGCCACGCCTCAACGCTTTTTGACACAAACACTTGGACGCGAAACTACGAGGCGCTGCTGACGAAGTGCCACGCGCGTTTCCTCGCAGGTGAGGCTCCGGCTCATATGTCGCTAGGCGGAGATGGGGCCTAGACCACTTCGCCACGTTCGCGGGCCAGCCGGATTTGTTTCTGCCGCTCGCGAAAACGCATCTTGTCGTGCTCGCTGGTCTCATTGATGCAATTGTGACAAGACACACCGGCCTCAAATTCCGGGCGCAACTTGTCTTCGGGCAGGATCGGGCGGCGGCAACCGTGGCACAGTTCGTGCGGGCCTTCCTTCAGCCCATGGCCCACTGAAACGCGGTTATCAAAGACGAAACACTCACCCTGCCAGCTGCTGTTTTCTTGTGGCATTTCCTCAAGATACCGCAGGATGCCGCCCTTCAGATGGTAGACGTCCTCGATGCCCTGACCAAGCAGGAAGTTGGTGGATTTCTCGCAGCGGATACCGCCCGTGCAGAACATCGCCACCCGTTTGTTGTGAAAGCGGTCTTTGTTCTCTTCCCACCAGTTCGGGAAGTCACGAAAGCTCTCGGTCTTAGGGTCAATCGCGCCCTCAAAAGTACCGATGGCCACCTCGTAATCATTGCGGGTATCAATCACCACCACATCGTCAGAACGGATCAGATCGTTCCAGTCTTCCGGCTCCACGTAATGGCCGACAGAGGCGCGCGGATCGACATTGGGCTGGCCCATGGTGACGATCTCTTTTTTCAGGCGCACTTTCATTTTGCCAAAAGGGGGATGGTCGGCGCTGGCCTCTTTCCATTCCAGATCGGCGCAGCCGGGTAGGGATTTGATATGCGCCAGAACCGCATCAATGCCCGCGCGCGGCCCGGCGATGGTGCCGTTGATGCCTTCTTGAGCCAACAGAAGCGACCCCATCACATCTTGCGCAAGGCACAAGTCGAGAAGCGCCGGCTTTAGGGCGGCGGGATCGGGGAAACGGGAGAACTGATAGAGTGCGGCAATGGTATACATACAAGGGCGGATAGAGCGAGTTGCCGCCTTTTGCAAGATGCGAAAAAGTCAAGCATTCGCGCAAAAACAAACACCTGAAATGCACAATTGACTGACTATTAAGTCACAGGCGCAAAGTGCTACAATCTCCCAGAGGGTGATTGCACTTGCATGTCCCGAGGGCGCAGTTTCCTTTTGGTTAATAAAAGCGGTAATGGAGGCGGCGATGGCAGAGGCTCTGCTGGTCATTGATGTGCAAAACGATTTTTGTCCGGGCGGCAATCTCGCGGTGCCCGAGGGCGATCAGGTGGTGACGCCGATCAATTCCATGATGGATCGATTTGACACGGTGATCCTGACGCAGGACTGGCATCCTTCGGGGCATTCCTCCTTTGCCAGCTCGCATCCGGGGCGGGTGCCGTTTGACACGGTGGAAATGTCGTATGGTCAACAGGTTATGTGGCCGGACCATTGCGTGCAGGGCAGTGAAGGGGCGGCGTTTCACCCGCAGTTGCGCACGGACGGCGACCTCATTATCCGCAAAGGATTTCGCCCAGAAGTCGACAGCTATTCGGCGTTTTTTGAAAATGATCAGACGACTCCGACCGGGCTTGAGGGGTATTTGCGCACCCGTGGCATTACCGATCTGACACTGGTTGGACTGGCCACTGATTTTTGCGTGGCGTTTTCCGCTCTTGATGCCAGACGGCTTGGTTTTTCCGTAGAAGTTGTGCTGGAGGCCTGCCGTGCCATCGATCTGGACGGTTCGCTCGATACGCAAATCGAGAATATGCGTCAAAGGGGCGTGAAATTTTCATGAAGTCTAGGGGCATTTGTTAATCTCGAACCACTAAAAAAATCGGAGCTCGTCATTTGAGGGCGGGTACAACCGGATCAATGGGACATGGAGCAGACACAGCCTGATACGGACGGACCACTGTCGCAGCACAATCTGCGATTCAGCCCTCGGGGGCTGATGACGCGCTATGCGACGATCCGCACACGGTTGTTTTACGCACGCATGGCTGCGGCTGCGGGGCTGACGCTGGTTCTGTCGCTGATCTTTGGTCCGCTTTGGCCGATGGTCTTTTTTGTGTTCTACCTCGTCGCCGACAAGGCCGAGACCTCGTATTTGCGCCGCCTCCCAGAGCGGCTGGACAAGGGCGGCTCTCTGCGGCAGGCACAACGGGTCATTTTGCTGTTTTCGCTGCTCTATGCCATCAGCGTATGCGGTTTTGCGGTCATTCCCTATGTGCAGATGCATATGCAAGGCGGCGAACATGAGGTTCTGGCAGAGCCCTTCTTTGCGCTTTGTGTTGTGCTCGGCCCGGCACTGAGTGCAGCACTTGATTATCGCTATACTCCGCTGCCTGCGGCGGTACGTTTGATCATGCTGTCATTGCTGCCGCTGGCGCTGACGTCGCATACGCTATGGCAGCATGAAACCCATGGCGCCGATTTGCAGCTGATGGTTGCGGGGCTTTTGGCGTTTTTCTTCGCGCAGATCTGGTTTTTGGTTCTTGTGCAAAAGCGGCACCGCAATTCGCGTCGGAACCTGCGCTCCCAGGCGCTGCAACGACAGGCGCTTGAGGACGCTTATATGCGTCTCTTTGATCAAAAACAGGAAGCACGACGCCTCGCGATGATCGCAGAACACGCTAATGACGGGGTGATGCTGATCGGGCGTGATGGCATCGTACGGTGGGTCAACGACGGGTTTTCCCGCCTGACGGGCTATTCCTTTGATGAATTGGTCGGGCGCAATCCCGGTGACATTCTCAACAGCGACAACACCGATCCCGACACCCTGCGCACCATCGAAGAAGGTCGCAGCAAGGGCAAACCCTTCCGCGCGGAGCTGATTAACCGGCGCAAGGATGGCGAGGACATCTGGATTGAGACCAATCAGGTGCCGGTCTTTGACGACACGGGCCGGATTGAAACCTATATCGCGGTGGAACGTGATGTCACCGCCACCAAGGAATACGAACGCCAATTGAAAGAGGCACGCCTTGCCGCAGAAGAAGGCGCGCGCATCAAAGAAGAATTCCTCGCCACCATGAGCCACGAGTTCCGCACCCCTATGAACGGTGTGATTGGCATGACGCAGATGTTGCAGGCCACCGATCTGAGCGAGGACCAGCGTCTTTATGCGGATACGATCCTGAGTTCCTCGCGGGCGCTCTTGTCGCTGATCAATGATGTTCTGGATTTGTCGCGGATGAACGCCGCTGGGGTCTCGCTGTTCAATGTGGATTTTGATCTGCATGCCTGCGTGCGCGACACCGCGCGTCTTCTCAGCAGTCAGGCCGAGGAAAAACAACTGGCGCTGGGGGTCGAAATTGATCCGGATGTGCCGGTCTGGGTTACTGGGGATGACCGCAGACTCCGTCAGATCCTTGTTAATCTGGTGGGCAACGCGGTGAAGTTCACCACCAGCGGCAGCGTGACCATTCGCCTGAGCGCCGCGCTCTCTGGTGATGAAATCGCGCTCTCGATTGCGGTGGAGGACACAGGGATCGGCATCCCCGCCGATAAACTCGATTGTATTTTTGAACGCTTCTCGCAGGCCGATAATGCGATTTCGCGCAAATACGGCGGCAGCGGGCTTGGGCTTTCGATTTCGCGCGGGCTGGCGCAGGCCATGGGCGGCGATATCCATGTGACCTCAACGCCGGGCGAGGGGTCGTGTTTTACGCTGACGCTTGATCTGGGGGTCGGAACCTGTCCCGCAATCCTGCCCGATGACATCAAAGACACGGTGAGCCTGCCGGAGTTGACCCAGCTAGACGGGCTGCGGCTATTGGTGGCCGAGGACAATCGCGTCAACCGACTGTTGATCCGCAAATTCCTCGCCGATGCGCCGCTTGACTTGCGGTTCGCCAAAAACGGGGCTGAGGCTCAGGAGTTGACCAAACGCTTCCGGCCGCAGGTGATCCTGATGGATATGTCGATGCCAGAGGTCAACGGGTTGGACGCCACCCGCGCGATCCGCAATTTCGACATCTCTCAGCCCTATATCGCAGCGCTTACAGCCAACGTCGATGACGTCAGTCGCAGGGCCTGTATTGACGCAGGCATGGATACGTTCCTCAGCAAGCCTTTGTCGCGACAAGAGCTTTTGAACCTGTTGGTGACATTTGCCAATACCGCGCGCATGCCAGTGCGCAGTTGAACTGCTTGCCCAAGGGGCGCACACTGCGTATCAATCGGTGAACAACCGGAAGAGGTTATCCCTTGGATATTGCAACGCGCGTCTACAATCACAAGTGGAAGATTGATCCCATTGTCCGGTCCCTGATCGATACGGATTTCTACAAGCTTCTGATGTGCCAGTCGGTGTTCCGTAACAAACCGGACACTCAGGTGACATTTTCGTTTATCAACCGCTCAGACAAGGTGCCGCTGGCCCGTCTCATTGACGAGGGCGAGCTGCGTGAGCAGTTGGATCATATCCGTTCCCTGAGCCTGAGCCGTGGCGAAAGCACATGGCTGCGCGGCAACACGTTTTACGGCAAACGCCAGATGTTCCGCCCGGATTTTATGGAGTGGTTCGAAAATCTGCGCCTGCCGCCTTATCATCTGGAGCGTAAGGGCGATCAATACGAGCTGACCTTTGAAGGATCATGGCCCGAGGTGATGCTTTGGGAAATCCCGGCGCTTGCGGTGCTGATGGAGCTGCGTTCGCGCGCGGTGCTGAATGACATGGGCCGGTTTGAATTGCAGGTGCTCTATGCCCGCGCCATGACGAAAGTCTGGGAAAAGATCGAGCAATTGCGCCAGATTGACGGGTTGGGGATTGCGGATTTCGGCACGCGTCGCCGTCATAGCTTCCTGTGGCAGGATTGGTGCGTGCAGGCGATGATGGAAGGGCTTGGCGGCTCCTTTACCGGCACGTCCAACTGTCTCATTGCGATGCGGCGCGAGGTAGAGGCCATCGGCACCAACGCGCATGAATTGCCGATGGTTTATTCCGCGCTGGCCAAAGATGACAAGGCGCTGGCGCAAGCGCCTTATGATGTTCTCTCGGATTGGCACGAGGAACACGATGGCAACCTGCGTATCATTCTGCCCGACACTTATGGCACCGAAGGGTTCCTGCAGAATGCGCCGGATTGGCTGGCGGGTTGGACCGGCATTCGGATCGACAGCGGTGATCCGGCCACAGCGGCAGAGATCGCAATCCGCTGGTGGCAGGACCGCGGCGAAGACCCAACTGAAAAGCGGGTGATCTTCTCCGATGGGTTGGACGTCAACAAGATCGCAGAGCTGCACAAACAGTTCTCTGGCCGGGTAAAGGCCTCCTTTGGTTGGGGGACGTTGTTGACCAACGATTTCCGGGGCCTTGTGCCTGATGACCGTCTCGCGCCGTTCTCAGTGGTCTGCAAGGCGGTGTCGGCCAATGGTCGCCCCACGGTCAAACTGTCGGACAACCCAGAAAAAGCGATGGGTCCAAAGGATGAGATCGCGCGCTACAAACGGGTGTTTGGCGTCGGCGCACAAGAACGCATCGATGTGATCGTCTGACCTGCGCGTGCGGCACCGATGCTGCTAGGGATCTGTGATTTCAAAGGTAAAGCTCTTCACCTGATGGGGGGTGAAGGGCGCGCCTTCGCGTAAATTTGCGATATTGGGCATCAGGCTCAGACGGGTGCCCCAAAACGCGGCCGCGCCTATAGAATGGCGCGAAATCCCCATGCGCCAGAAACCGGGAAACTCATTGAGGATCAGCGCGGCGGCCTCCATCCCAAGCCCCTTGCGGCGGTGCTGTGGCAGGACCATGAATTCAGAAAACTCCCGCCGATCATCGGGCAGGTTCAGCACAATGGCAAAGCCGACGCGCGTGGCGGCGTCATGAATCCAGAAGGCCGTCACATCCTTACGGTTGAGCAATTGACCCGCACGTTCTGATGGGTCAATTCGCGCGGTGGGGGCAACCTCGGCAAAATAGGGGGCCAGAAGAGTGGCAAAGCGTCCACGCTCTCGCGGCAGGATCAGCGAGAGCGTGACATTCATGCCGGGGCCTCGAGCGGTTCGGTCGGCGTGATGTCCGGCAGCACGGGGGCGGCGGCCAGCAGCGTCTGGGTGTAGGCGTGTTTGGGCGCGGTAAAGACCTTTTCCACCGGGCCTTGCTCGACGATCTCCCCTTTTTGCATCACCAGCACCCGGTCGCAGACCTCGCGCACCACGCTCAGATCGTGGCTGATAAAGAGGTATGTCAGCCCGTAAGCCGTGCAGAGATCGGCAATCAGGTCGAGCGTGCGCGCCCGCACGGAGACATCAAGCGCGGAGACCGCCTCGTCAAAGATGATGAGTTCGGGCCGGGTAATGAGTGCGCGTGCAATAGCGATGCGCTGGCGTTGCCCGCCTGAAAACTGATGCGGATACTTCTGCGCGTCCGCCGCCGACAGGCCGACGTCCTCAAGCACCTGACCCACCAGTTCCTGCCGGGCGCGGCCCGTTGGGGCATCCGGCGACAGGTGAAACGGTTCGGTGACCAGTCGCTCCACCCGGTGGCGGGGATTAAAGCTGCCATAGGGGTCCTGAAACACCACCTGCATCGCTTGCCGCTGGGCGGGGCTGCGCTGTTGCGACAGCGGCTGACCGTTCAGCAGCAGCTCTCCGCCTTGCAGCTCTTCGAGCCCCAAAATGGCCCGGGTCAGGGTGGATTTGCCGCAGCCCGACTCGCCCACCAACCCCAGTCGCTCGCCCTTGTGGAGCGTGAAACTGACGTTGTTCACCGCGCGAAACCGCCCCGGTTTGCCAAGCCAGCCTTTGCGCGGCGTGGTGTAGTCGCGCACCGCGTTGCGGACCTCTAGCAGGGGCGCGGGAGCCTCGGGGGCGGCAGGCAGGGTGACCTTATGGGCGGAGGCCTCAAACAGCATCCGTGTGTAGGGGTGGCGCTGATGGGTCAGCACGCTCAGGGTGGGGCCGCGCTCGACCACCTCGCCCTTGCGCATCACCACGATGCGGTCGGCAAGGTCTGCGACCACCGCGAGGTCATGAGTGATGATCATCAACCCCATGCCATATTCGCGCACCAGATCGCGCAGCAGATCCAAAATCTGCGCCTGCGTGGTCACATCCAGCGCGGTGGTGGGTTCATCCGCGATCAAGAGCTTGGGTCGGAGCGCGATGGCCATGGCGATTACCACGCGCTGGCGTTGGCCACCCGACAGCTCATGCGGGTAGCGGTCCATCGGAAACCGTTCGGGAGGCAGGCCAACACGGGTCAGCACGCGCGCGGCCTCGGCTTGCGCATCTGCCGCGCTGGTATCGGTATGCAGCAGGATCGTCTCCATCACCTGCGCGCCGATGGTCATCACCGGGTTGAGCGCCGTCATCGGTTCCTGAAACACCATGCCGATGTCGCGCCCACGCCGCTGGCACATCTCAACCTCAGAAAGGGCGCAGAGGTCCTCATCCTCCAGATAGATTGCGCCTTGGATCTTGGCGGCCTGCGGCAGCAGACGCATCACTGAAAACGCAGTCATGGACTTGCCCGACCCACTCTCGCCTGTCACCGCAAGGATCTCGCCTGCGGCAATCGACAATGTCACATCCCGCAGGATCGGCAGCGCGCCGATCGAGAGCGAGAGGTTGGAAATATCCAAAAGGCTCATGCGCGCCCCTCCATCAGGCGGGGATCAAAGCGGTCGCGCAAACCATCACCGAGCAGGTTCAGCCCCACCACGGTGACGATGATGGCACAGCCCGGCACAATCGCCAGATGCGGGGCAAGGCTCACAAGGGTCTGGGCCTCGGCCAGCATACGGCCCCAACTGGGGGTCGGGGGCTGGGCGCCAAGACCCACGTAGGACAGCCCCGCTTCGGCCAGAATGCCAAGCGAGAATTGGATGGTGCCCTGCACGATCAAGAGGTTGGCGATGTTGGGCAGGATATGCTCTGCCGAGATCCGCGCGCGCGATTTGCCCGCCACCCGCGCGGCCAGAATGAACTCCCGCGCCCAAAGGCTGAGGCTGCCACCCCGCGCCACGCGCGCAAAGACGGGGATGTTGAAAATGCCGATGGCGATGATGGCATTGATCGCGCTTGGGCCAAAGACGGCGGTGATCAGGATCGCGATCACCAACGAGGGGAAGGCAAAGACCAGATCATTGCCGCGCATGATGACCTCATCCAGCCAAGAGCCGCGCGTTGCCGCTGCCGCCAGTCCAAGCGGCACACCCAGTCCGATGCCGATGCCGACGGCCAGCAGGGCCACCGCCAGCGAGGTGCGCGCGCCGACCATCACCATCGACAGGATATCGCGGCCAAAATGATCGGTGCCCAACAGATGCGTGCCATTTGGCGTCTGGAGTTTGTCGGGGATGTTCATCACCGCATGATCAAACGGCGTCCACACAAAGGAGACGATAGCCAAAAGCAGCATGATCCCAGAAAGGAGACCGCCAAGAAACAGGCTTCGGTTCATGACTTCCTCGCAATCAGGTCACGTCCGGTCTTGAGGCCGGACAGCCCCCGACCTCCCCCACGGGAGGGGGTTTTACCCCCACCCGAGGCCGGGGATTGCCCTGTGTGGCTGGCAAAACCCAAGATTTTCATGCTGCTCTCCTGAGGCGGGGATCGACCACCGCATAGGCCATATCGACAAGGAAATTCACCAGGATCACCGCAAAGACCAACAGCATCACGACGCTTTCCACCACGATCAGATCGCGCGCCGAGATCGCCTGAAACACCAGCCGCCCAAGGCCCGGCAGGTAGAACACCTGTTCAATGATGATCGCCCCCGCCAGCAGAAATGAGAACTGCAGGCCGATAATAGTCAGCACTGGAATAAGCGCATTGCGCAGCCCGTGTCGGCGGATCGCCTGTTTCTGGCTCAGCCCCTTGGCGCGGGCCGAGCGCATGAAATCCTCGCCCAGAACCTCCAGAAGGGCTGAACGCATCACCCGGGCCAAAATCGCCGCCTGCGGCAGCGCGAGGGCCACGGCGGGCAGGGTGAGCGCATGAAGCCCCGCCCAAAGCCCCTTGTCCCAGCCGACAAACCCCCCGGCTGAAAACCAGCGCAGGTTGATGGCAAAAACCAGCACCAACAGCATCGCAAACCAGAAGTTCGGCACCGCAACACCCAGCTGCGTGGCGCCCATCACGGCCATGTCGCCCGCCTTGCCACGCCGCGAGGCCGCGTAGATCCCCGCCGGAAGCGCAATCAATGTGGAGAGCGTCAGCGCATAAATCGCCAGCGGCAAAGAGACCCAGAGCCGCTCTCCCACCATCTTTGCGACCGGGGTGCGGTAGGTATAAGAGGTGCCGAAATCACCGGTCAGCATACCGCCGACCCAGTCCAGATAGCGGCTGACCTTGCTTTGATCGAGGCCCAGCTCGCTGCGCAGGGCGGCGACGGTTTCCTCTTGTGCACCGGTGCCCAGCATAAACGATGCAGGATCGCCCGGAGCGACTTCGATAACAGCAAAAATTACCATCGATGCGATGGTGAGGCTGAGGGCGAGCGACAGCAGTCGTTTGGCGAGATAGTGCAGCATTGGCGGTAGGTTAGGGGGCGCTGAGGGTTGCGTCTAGGGGCAGCGTGACAAAACGGATTTGCAAAGCTGCGGGGGGCGTGATCTGGCATTATCTACGCCGGGCCCCGCGCAGGAGACCCGGCGTGTTTTTGGTATTACTCAGCCCAGCTAAGCGCGCCAATTTCAATCGCTGCGGCAGGTGCATTTGCCCAGACACCTTGCAGACCCGCTTTGGCCACGCCGAGCTTTGCAAGCTGGAACAGATAGCCGTTTACATAGTCATCGGCGATCATGCGCTGCGCGTCTTGCAGCAATGCCGTGCGCTGATCCGGGTCGGTGGTGGCGTTCAGGCGGGTCATTACGTCCTGAAACTCCGGATTGTCATACTGAAAGTAGTAATCCGGGCGGCCATAGATACCGATATCCATCGGTTCCGTGTGGCTGACGATGGTGAGGCCGAAGTTCTTGCCCTTGAACACAGTCTCCAGCCACTGCGCCCATTCGACATTGATGATCTCGGCGGTGATGCCAACTTGGGCCAGTTGTGCGGCCACGATTTCACCGCCGCGACGGGCATAGGCAGGGGGCGGCAGGTGCAGCGTGGTGGTGAACCCATCCGCAAGACCCGCCTCCGCCAAAAGCGCGCGCGCCTTGTCGGGGTCATAGTTCGACTGCCCGGTCAGATCCACATAGGCCGGGTTGTGCGGTGCAAAATGGGTGCCAATGGGGGTGCCATAGCCAAACATCGCCCCATCAATGATTGCCTGACGGTCAATCGCATGGGCCAGCGCCTCGCGGACCTTCACGTTGTCAAAGGGCGCTTGCGCGTTGTTGGTGGACAGGATCGTTTCCCCCTCGGTGGAGCCGATAATCACCTGAAAACGCGGGTCTGCCTCAAACTGGATCATGTTCTCCGGCGCGGGGAAGTTGTCAAAGGCGTCAATGTCCTCGGCCATCATCGCAGCAAAGGCGGCGGTGGGATCAGAGATGAACTTGATCGTGGCACCGGTCAGCTCCGGTACGTCGCCCCAGTAATTTGGGTTGCGTACCAATTCGACCCGGTCGCCCTGCACCCATTCGTTGAACCGGTAAGGGCCAGTGCCCACCGGCGCGGTTTTGAGCGTCTCAGCAGATTCCTCCGCCACAATCACCGCATCGCCCCATGCAAGGTTGAACAAGAAGCTGCCGTTGGGTTCAGACAGGGTCACAACAACCGTTTGCGGATCGGCAACGCTCACATCAGAGATCGCGGAAAACAGTACCTTTTGCGCATTTGTGCTGTCTTCGGCGCGGGCACGATCGAGCGAGAACTTTACGTCCTCAGCATCCATCGTGGTGCCGTCGTGAAACGTCACCCCCTCTTGCAGCGTGAAGGTATAAGTCAGCCCGTCTTCGGAAATCTCCCAGGATTTCGCCAACAGTGGCACCACCGCCCCGTCGGGGGTAAAGCGCGTCAGCCCCTCAAAAATATTGAGGTACACAACCGTGTCGATGGCTTGGGCAGCCCCGCCCGTCGGGTCCAGATGCGGCGGCTCCAGTTGGGTGGCATAGGTCACGGTATCCTTGGCCATCGCGGCGGATGCCAAAAGGGCCAGCGCCGATGCGGCTGCCGCAAAGTGGGTCTTGAGTTTCATCGTCTTTCCTCCTCTGCCGGTGGCGCACCACCGCGATTCATTCGCCATTTCACGCTGGCGTTATTCGCACAAAAGGACTTTTCCCACGCGTAATCAAGCTTTGCTGCATTGCCGCACCGCTGGTAAGCAGGGGCTGCAAATGGTATCGACGACAAACTTTGTCCGCTTTGACCCTGTGACAGTTGGCTATGAGACGTCTCAGAGGTGCTTGACGAGGAGCCAAGACATGAGCGCATCAACGCGAAAAACCGCCCTGACCGCCGAGGATATTCGGGCGATGAAAGGGCAAAGCCCCATCGTCAGCCTCACCGCCTACACCACACCGATGGCGCAATTGATGGATGATCATTGCGATTTTGTGCTGGTGGGTGACAGCGTCGGCATGGTGCTGCACGGGTTGCCTTCGACGCTGGGTGTGACCATGGACATGATGGTGATGCATGGCGCCGCCGTGGCCCGAGGGCTCAAGCGCGCGATGATGGTGATCGACATGCCCTTTGGCAGCTATGAACAAGGCCCCGAGCAGGCCTTTGCCAATGCTGCCCGCCTGATGGCAGAAACCGGCGCGGCGGCGGTGAAGCTCGAAGGCGGCGTGGAGATGGCCGACACCATCCGGTTTTTGGTCAAGCGCGGCATCCCGGTGATGGCGCATATCGGCCTCACGCCGCAGTCGATCAACACGCTGGGCGGCTATAAGGTGCAGGGTCGCGATGAGGCCGCCAAACCGCTGATTTCAGACGCCCGTGCGGTGACGGATGCCGGAGCTTTTGCGGTGGTGCTGGAAAAGGTGCCCGCAAATCTCGCCGATCAAGTGACCGAGATCATCGACATCCCGACCATCGGGATCGGAGCTTCGGTGGGCTGTGACGGGCAGGTCTTGGTGGTGGACGACATGCTGGGCTTTTTCGGCGCGTTCAAGCCCAAGTTTGTCAAACGCTACGCCGAGCTTGGCCCCGCCGCCGAAGAGGCCATTGCCGAGTATGCCGCAGAAGTGCGCGCCCGCGCCTTCCCCGGCGAAGAGCACATCTTTGCCGACCACGCCCCCAAAAAAGACTGAAGGACCGCCCCTGATGACAACTCCGATCCTGCGCCGTCTGGATGATCTGCGCGCCCTGCGCCGCGACTGGATGCTGAAGGGCGAAACCCTTGGTTTGGTGCCAACCATGGGGGCTTTGCACGCCGGCCATCTGTCGCTGGTCGAGGCCGCTAAATCCGCCTGTGATCATGTGGTGGTGACGATCTTTGTGAACCCCAAACAGTTCAACAGCCCCGAAGACCTCGCCAACTACCCCCGTACCGAACATGAGGACGCCGAAAAACTCGCGCCCTTTGGCGTCGATGCGATCTATGTGCCGGACCCGGACCAGATCTACCCCGAAGGCTACGCCACCACCGTCAGCCTCAGCGGCATCACTGAGGTGATGGAAGGTCCCAACCGCCCCGGCCACTTTGAGGGCGTCGCCACCGTTGTCGCCAAACTGTTCCTGCAGTCCGGTGCCGATCAGGCCTTCTTTGGCGAAAAGGATTATCAGCAGTTGATGGTGGTGCGGCGCATGGCCCGCGATCTGGATATCCCCATCGAAGTCATCGGCTGCCCCACCGTGCGTGAACCATCCGGCCTTGCCATGTCGTCGCGCAATATGCGTCTGTCGCCTGCCGCCACTGAAACCGCAGGCCAGTTGAACCCCATGATGGAAGCCGCCGCCGACCGCCTGCGCGCAGGCGAAGACTACGCCCCGCTAGAGGCCGAGATGCGCGCCCGACTCCGGGATCTGGGGTTTTCAGAGATCGAGTATATCGATCTGCGCTGCGCCGAGGATCTGGCGACCATGACCCGTCTGGATCGTCCTGCCCGGATGCTTGTGGCGGCATGGCTCGACGGGGTGCGTTTGATCGACAATATCGCCGTCTGAAGCGCGCGCGTCACAGCGGCACTGTTACTAATTTATTAGTAGGGGCTGGTCGCGCTAACAGATTTATGTCTAATCTCCGCTCCAAGAGATGATTTGGAGGGGGAGCACATGACCTATATTCTCGCGATCGATCAGGGCACCACATCGACCCGCGCGATCCTGTTTGACGGCGATATGCAGGTGGCTGCGGTCGCGCAAGAGGAGTTTCCCCAGCACTACCCCAACGCGGGCTGGGTGGAGCATGACCCGGAGGATCTGTGGTCCACGACGCTCTCCACCTGCCGCAAGGTGCTGTCGGACAAGGGTATTTCCGCCTCAGATATTGCTGGAATCGGCATCACCAACCAGCGCGAAACCACCGTGGTCTGGGATAAATCCACCGGCCGCGCCATCCACAACGCCATCGTCTGGCAGGACCGCCGCACCGCCGAGATTTGCGAGGTTCTGCGCGATGAGGGCCATGAGGACGTGGTGCGCGACACCACCGGGCTTTTGCTCGACCCCTATTTCTCCGGCACTAAGGTCAAATGGATTCTCGACACGGTTGAGGGCGCGCGCAGCCGTGCCAAAGCCGGAGAGCTGTTGTTCGGCACCATCGACAGTTTTTTGATCTGGCGCCTCACCGGCGGACAGGCCCATGTGACGGACGCCACTAACGCCGCGCGCACCTTGATGTATGACATCAAATCCGGCGCGTGGAGCAACGAGATCTGCGCCATGCTGGATGTGCCACAAGCCATGCTGCCCGAGGTTCTGGACTGCGCCGCCGATTTTGGCACCACAGTCGAGGACCACTTTGGCGGCGCGATCCCCATTCTGGGCGTTGCAGGCGATCAGCAGGCCGCCACCGTCGGCCAGACCTGTTTTCAGCCGGGGATGATGAAATCCACCTATGGCACCGGCTGCTTTGCGCTTTTGAACACAGGTGACACGCCGGTGCTGTCAAAGAACCGCATGCTGACCACCATTGCCTATCAACTGGATGGCAAACCCACCTATGCGCTGGAAGGGTCGATCTTTATCGCGGGGGCTGCGGTGCAATGGCTGCGCGACGGGCTGGGCATCATTGGCAAAGCCAGCGAGTCGGGCGTGCTGGCCGATAGGGCAGATCCGACCCAGGATGTGATCCTTGTGCCTGCGTTTACAGGCCTTGGCGCACCCTATTGGGAACCCGATTGCCGGGGCGGTATGTTTGGCCTCACCCGCAACTCCGGGCCTGCGGAATTTGCCCGCGCCGCGCTGCAAAGCGTCGCCTACCAGACCCGCGACCTCTGGGAAGCGATGCGCGCCGATTGGGAGGGCGACGCCAATGTCACCCTGCGCGTCGACGGCGGTATGAGCGCCAGCGACTGGGCCATGCAAAGCCTCTCTGATACACTCGGTGCTGCCGTGGACCGCCCCGTCATGCAGGAAACCACCGCGCTGGGCGCGGCATGGCTTGCAGGCATGAAAGCAGGCGTCTACCCCGATCAGAACGGTTTTGCAGCCACTTGGGCGCTGGATCGCGAGTTCACTCCGATGCTGGACGCAGGTCGCCGCGAAGAGGCCTATGCCCGCTGGAAACGCGCCGTGCAGGCGGTCATCGGCGTCTAACGCCGCGATCCGCACGCCCGTTTTCTTCTAACGAGAAATATCCCGGGGGTGCAGGGGGCAGAGCCCCCTGCCTCCAAGCCCTGAGTTCGAACCTCGCCTAGACCTGCGCCCCATCCGCAATGGTGCGCTGCCGCGCGTTCAGCGCCTCAATGGAAAACCCAGAGATCGCCTTGTACTTTGCCGCATGCGCCGCAAGATCCGCGCGTGGAATGATACAGTCGATCTCGTCAAAATCCCCGCCACACAGATCCTCTACCCGCTGCAACACCGCATCCGGCCCATTGCCGGACCGGTTGGCCAGCCCGATCTTGGTGGCCGCCGGCCGCATCTCTGCCTCATAGGCCGAGAGCGCCGCGTCATTTACCCCATGCTCCAGCATCTGCGCGCCTATGTTGCGCGCATCCAGAATGGCTTGGCTCGCACCGTTGGACCCGATCGGGTAGGTCGGATGTGCCGCATCACCCATCAATGTGCGATTGCCAAAGGTCCAGCGCGGCAGCGGGTCGCGATCCACCATCGGATATTCATAGACCACATCCGCACCTCGGATCAGCGCAGGCACATCGATCCAGTCAAACCGCCAGTCTTCAAAATCCCCGACGCACTGATCCACATCCACCGCCCGGTTCCAGTCCTCACGCTGAAAATCCTGATTGGGATCAAATCGCTTCTCCGCGATCCAGTTGAGCGTGGCCAGCCCCTCCGCATCGGGCGCAGAAATCGGATAGGAGACAAAGCGTAAATTGTCGTGCCCGATCATCACCATGGCGCCGTCGCCCTTGAACAAGGGGGCGCGGGTGGTGGCACGCCACAGGATGCGCCCATCCCAGATCGGCGCGCCCTCACTGGGGTACTGACAGGCGCGCAAAGCAGAATGAATACCATCGGCAGCGATCACCATGCGCCCCGACGCACTGCGCCCATCATCAAGGTGTAAAACCGCGCCGTCATTTGTATCTTCCCAGCCCACGGCCCGCGCCCCGGTGGTCACGGCCTCAGGTCCGGCCCGTTCCAGCAAAGCGCGATACAAGAGCATCTGTAATTCGCCGCGATGCACCGAGAACTGCGGCCATGCATACCCCGCCTTCAGGCCGCGCGGCTCTTCCCAGATGGTATTGCCAAGTTTGGAATAAAACCCAAGCTGCCGCGTGCGCACACCAATCGCGTCAAGCTCCGCCTCCAGCCCAAGGTCAAACAGCTCTCGCACCGCATTGGGTTGCAGGTTGATGCCCACCCCCATCGGTTTCAGCGCGCGCGTGGCCTCAAAGACCCGAAACGGCACCCCAATCTGGTGCAGCGTCAACCCAAGGCTAAGGCCCGCGATACCGCCGCCTGCAATCAATACTGTCATCTGTTCTGGCTCCTCCCGCGCGGCATATGATCATGCCCAAGCCGGAAAAGGCAAGACAGCTGACAGGATCACGGCCGCGAAGAAACGATGAGATCAGGGCCAAAAATCACATTGGCATAATCGGCCAGATAGATTTTCACCCAAGGGGTGAAGCGCTCCGGGTGACGCCCCACTTCGGCCAGAAGATCGTGATAGTCCACCCAGCGCGTCTCCATCACCTCTGCCGGGTTTGGAGCTAGCCCGAGCGGGGCGATCATATGCGCAAGGTAGACATCCACCACCTCATGCTCAATGAGACCATCCCCCACATCGGCGCGGTATTCCAGCGTATGACGATATTCGGGATGCAAGCCCGTAAGGCCTAGCTCTTCGTCAAGGCGGCGCACCGCGCAGCGATCCGAGGCCTCGCGCCACTGAGGATGTGTGCAACAGGTGTTCGCCCAGAGGCCGGGCGTGTGGTATTTGCCCATCGCCCGACGCTGCATCAGGATCTCACGCCCGCGCACCACAAAGACGGAAACGGCCTTGTGCCGCAGCCCCTCCTGATGGGCACGCAGCTTGTCCACCGGGGTCAGGGTCCCGTCAACCCATGCGGGGATCAGATCTGGACGGCGCTCGGTCATGTCACTCCTGAGGATGGTTGCGCAAAAACGGTCATCTAGGACAAGCGGTGACATATCTCAAGTGTGCAGACCATGACACAAGACGCCGCGGCCCTTGAACCGCGGCGCTGATTGCAGATCTTTGCCGATCTCAGTGTCAGTCGCTGCTGCTGGTTTCGGCTGCGTCACTCTCAGCCGCCTCGGAGAGGGCCGGACCAAATTGAGCAAGATAAGCGAACACGTCCTCGCCCCCCTTCTTCATGCGAAAGGCCATCTTGGATTTGGCTTTATTGTCATCGAGATACTCTCGGAGGAAGCCGCGCGGATCCTCAAGATAGGAGGTGAATTGCGCCTCATCCCAGACCAGCCCGGCTTCGCCTGCGGCGACAAGATCGTCCCCATAGCGAAAATCCTCCACGGTGCCCGCTTGGCGTCCCGCAATCCCCCAGAGGTTCGGCCCGGTTCGACCGCCTTTGGTGATGGTCTCCCCCTCATCCGAGACGATCTGATGGCAGGATTTGCATTTGTTAAACGCCTTTTGCCCTTTCTCAGCATCTCCTTCGGCCATGGCGAGGCCGGGGAGGGCGAGAGCAATCACAATGGCTGTACTGAACATCTGTTTCATTAGGCTGGCTCCTGTGCAGTCAAGTCGCTGCCCGCAACCTCGGATTTAAAGCGTGTCAGAGTCAACGCGACATAAACGACATGGCGGCCCGGTTTCATGCGGCGAGGTCAAAACTTGGGGGCTTTGGGACGGCAAAAATAAAGGGCTTCGCCTCTCTTGGCCTGCGGCCAATTCACCCCAGGATATTTGCGGTTAGAAGAGAAGGAAGGCTGCGCTTTTCTTCTAACGCCAAATATCCCGGAGCGCGAGGCAGAGCCTCGCATTGCCGTTGCGCCCCAAGCGCGCTCTGGGCTTATGAAATCCTAAACCCACAAGGCTATTCTGGCCCGGATCGCGATCATCCGCCGGGCGTAAAACCTCCGGCACCACCAGGAACCGGCTTCCCTTTCTGGGGAGCAGTGCAGAGATAACGTTGAGCACGCGGGGGGATATCCCCGGCCACCTCCGCCTTTGTGGCGGCGCCGCCATCTTTATCTGAAGCTCTTTCAAGGCATACCGTTCACAGTTTGAATGCCCGTCTAGAACATCGCTGTTCCATTTGTCACCGAGCGCCAGATGGGTGGGTCGGACATTGCGCTTGTGCGCCAACTTGTGATGTAAAAAAGGCAAATAGCGACCTCGCGAGACGCCATGACAGAAGATTTGCGCCCTCACATCCCCTTGATACGCGATCCTCACACTGGGATCGCTCGGCGCAGGCTTGCTCTGGCTGAAGCCTCTGCCCGCGCGGGATTTGTGACAAGTCTCGGGCGTGGGCTGAGCGATGCAGTGGATTTCACCCGAGATCCTGATGACGAATTTCTCATAGCTTTGCACAATAGGCTGGCAACCGCGCGCTGGGCGGCAAAACGGGCAAGCTGGCTGGGCGGCAGGCTTTACAATCGCTTGGTCGGGGAAGACCCGGACTATGTTGAACTGTCAGGGTCACATATCGCCCATGTGCTGCAACTGTTGGGGCGAGAATGCCCGGCCAGTTTAGATCCGTTGCAACTCTATCAGGTCCGCGTGGATGTGGTCAAAGACGCCATAGACCTATTAACTGTGTCAGTCGCTTCTGAGAAAAGCGACGAGTAACCGTTATCCCTTTGCCGCGCGGATTTCGCGCTCCAGCGCGTCCAGAAACCGCGACCGATCCGCCTTTGAGAACGCTTTGCCGCCGCCTTGCATGCCCAAGGGATTGGCCGCGCGCAGGTCGGCCATCAGGTCCCGCATCGCCAGTTGCTGGCCGATATTGGCCTCGGTAAAGCGCTCGCCATTGTGGCGCAGCACCCGCGCGCCTGCCTCGATGCATTTGGCGGCCAGCGGGATGTCTCCCGTCACCACCACATCGCCCGGCCCGCAGCGCTCGGCGATCCACATGTCGGCCACATCCGCGCCTGCATCCACGATGACGTTTTCCACCAGCGGGTTTTGCGAGGGCCTGAGGCCCCCGTTGGAGACCACAAACATGCGCCATTTGTGGCGGGTGGCGACCCGCTCTGCCTCGGCTTTGACCGGGCAGGCATCGGCGTCGATGTATAGCGTGCTCACTCTGCTGCCTTGTCCTTTTTGGCGTCGTCGTCCTTTGTCGCTTCTGCCTTCTTTGCCGGGGCTTTCTTGACCTTGGAGGGGGCGCGCAGGTCCTTGTATTCATCCGGGATTGGCATCCGGTTGAAGGCATCGAGACCTGCGATCTTATAGGCCTCGGCCAAGGTCGGATAGTTGAAGGTGTTCTGGACGAAGTAATCCACCGTACCCTTGAGGTTCAGCACCGCCTGGGCGATGTGAATAAGCTCAGTCGCGCCTTCGCCGACGATCTGCACGCCCAGTACGCGGCGAGTCTTGAGCGAAAACAGCATCTTCAGCATGCCGTGCTCCAGCCCCATAATGTGCCCGCGCGAGGTTTCGCGGAACCGCGCGATGCCGACCTCATACGGGACGCCGCGCTCTTTCAGCTCTTCTTCGGACATCCCACAGGTGGACATTTCCGGCACCGAGTAGATGCCATAGGGGAACCAGGGGCTCTCGGGTACGGTGGGCACATCCATCGCATGACAGGCCGCAACGCGGCCCTGTTGCAGCGAGGTGGAGGCCAGCGACGGATGCCCGATCACATCGCCGGTGGCATAGATATGGGACACTTTGGTCTGATAGGTCTTGCGCTCCACCTCAAGGCGGCCGCGATGATCGGTCTCCAGCCCCACGGCCTTGAGGTTCAGGCGATCCGTGTTGCCCATGCGCCCGGCGGCAAACAACAGCATTTCGCCGCGCACGTGGCGGCCGTTTTCCAGCGTCACCTCGATATGGCTGCCTTCATCCTCGATTTTTTCAATCGCAGACCCCAGCCGCAGATCGACGCCATTTTCGCGGATCTGGTGGGTGAACTCCTGAATGAGCGTGCGGTCGATGAAATCAAGGAAGCTGTCGCGTGGCTCGATCAGGGTGACGCGCACATCCAGCGCCGAAAACATGGTGGCATATTCCACGCCAATGACGCCTGCCCCCACGACGATCAGCGAGCGCGGGATTTCCTCCATCTCCAGAAACTCGTCGCCATCCACCACGGTCTTGCCATTAAAGGGCACGGTATCGGGGCGGTAGGTGCGGGTGCCGGTGGCGATCAGGAATTTTTCGCCGGTGACGCGGGTGGTGTCACCCGCCTCGACTTCCACCTCGACCTCATTTGGGCCGGTGAAATGCGCCATGCCCGCCAGCATATCGACGTGGTTGCGGTTGAACTGATGTTCCAGCACGTCGACCTCGTGATCGAGCGTCATATGCAGGCGCGCCTTCAGGTCTTCGGCCTTGATCTGATCCTTCACCCGGTAGGCGCGACCGTAAAAACTGCGCTCGCGCCAGCCGGTGAGGTTCAGCACGGTTTCCCGCAGCGTCTTGGAGGGCACCGTGCCGGTATGAACAGAGACCCCGCCCAGGCGATCCTTGCGGTCAATCACCAGCACCCGGCGCTTGAGCTTGGCGGCCTGAATTGCGGCGGTGCGGCCAGAGGGGCCGGAGCCGATGACGATCAGGTCATAGTCGAATTTGGAAGGGGTCTCGGTCATGGTGTTACTCCCGATAGAGGGCGTCTGCGTGGAAGGAGACATGCTCCTCCATGAAGGTGGAGACAAAGAAGTAGCTGTGATCATAGCCCTTCTGCATCCGCAAGGTGGCCTCCTGACGGCGTTCCGCGATGGCACTGGCGAGCGCTTCGGTTTTCAGCAAGTCGCCAAATTGATCCGCCGTGCCGGTGTCGATCAGAACGGGGCCATCAAAGCCCACATCGCGCATCAAGAGGGACGCGTCATGTTTGGCCCAGAGGCTCTCATCCGCACCGAGATAGGCGCTGAGCTGTTTGCGGCCCCAGTCGCTGTTGGTGGGGTTGCAGATCGGCGCGAAGGCGGACACCGACCGGTAACGCCCCGGCAGGTTCATCGCCAGCGTCAACGCGCCGTGACCGCCCATGGAATGGCCGGTGATGGCCTGACGGGACATGTCGAGGTTGAACCGTTCGCCCAAGAGCGCGGGCAGTTCTTCGGCCACATAGTCCCACATCTGGAAATGCGGCGCCCATGGGTCTTGGGTGGCGTTGACGTAAAACCCCGCACCCTGTCCCAGATCATACGCCTCGTCATTGGCAACACCTTCGCCGCGCGGGCTGGTGTCGGGAAACACCATGGCGATGCCTTGCTCGGCGCACCACGCCTGCGCGCCGGCCTTTGTCATGGCGTTTTCATGGGTGCAGGTCAGGCCCGAGAGATACCACAGGAGCGGCACCGGGCCGTCCTTGGCCTCTTCGGGCAGAAACAGGCCAAAGGTCATTTCGCAATTTGTGCTGCTGCTCTGGTGGCGATAGACGCCCTGAACGCCGCCAAAGGCGCAGTTCTCGGACACGGTTTCCAGTGTGGTTTCCATCGAAGCTCTCCTCGAAATCGGTGTTGGCCCATCGCTAACGGGGTGGGGCGGATTAATCCAGTGCTGCCGCGCCGTCTTAAACCCTTTTTGCGCCGGAAGGTTGCAATTGGCTAAAGATCGCTTTTCCGATGTGCGGTAAAGTGCGTCCGGCCGATAGGTCGGACAGCCCCCGACCTCCCCCCAGGGAGGGGGCTTCACCCCCACCCGAGGTCGGGGGCTGTCCTCTGTGGCGCTATAACAGCGTATTCGCCCAAGCGATGACAAAGGGCACCGTCACGATCGACACCACAGTTGAAATCAGGATCGCTGCCGAGGCCCGTTGCGGTGCAACGCCATAGTGTTGCGCCAGCATATAAACATTGCCCGCCACCGGCAGCGACGCCGCAGAAATCGCCACCGCCGCAGAAAAGGGCGTAACCGGCATCAACCACAGCACCCCCGCTGCCACGCCCAAGGGGTGCAACACCAGTTTGGCAAACGACAGCCAGCCTGCGACCTCCACTCGTTCGGCGGATTTGGAGGCCAGTGATGCGCCAATCGCAAACAGCGCACCGGGGGTGGCTGCCCCTCCCAAAATTGCCAGGAAATCATTCATCGGCGTCGGGATCGGCACCTGCCCTGCGGACCATGCAAGACCGGCAACAATCGACAGGATCATCGGGTTTTTCAACAGCCCCACGCCCACCAGCCGCAGCGTTGCAAGGCTCAGCCCCGCGCCGCGATGGGCATTGATCAGCACCACGATCAGCGAGGAAAACACCACCAGATCTACCGCCAGCACCAGCATCATCGGCCCCACAGCCCCCTCTCCAAAGAGGATCACCATCATCGGGATGCCAAGAAAGCCGACATTGCCAATCGCGGCGCATTGGGCCTCGACCGCGGCGGTCGATATATCCTGCCGCCGCAGCATCGCCACCACGGTCGCCACCAGATAAACGCCGAGCGTGCCTGCCAAATAGCCGATGATCAGATTGGGGTCGAAAATCTCTGTAACAGAGAGGTTCGCGGCAAAGCGAAAGATCATCGCCGAGAGCGGAAAGAAGAACACGAATTTCGTAAGATAGGCCGTCGCCTCATCGGTGAAAAACCGGGTGCGCCCCGCCCAATAGCCAAGGCCGATGATTGCAAAGAACGGAAGCGTGCGAAAGAAAATCTCGGCCATGGCGAAAATTGGTAACCTGAGTTGACCAGAAGAAAAAGACTTTTTGCACACAGGTTCTGAGCGATCACAAGACTGTCGCTTTCCTGCTGCTTCCTTGTGCGCTATGGCTGAAAAACTGCATTCCGTTACAGCGGCTTGATATGGTCCGCTGCGCAAACGAAGTGTGAACAGGTATGGGTGACGCAACCACACCAAGGGGCAAGGGACGGCCTCGGTTGCGTGCGAGGAGGATGGAAAGAGTGACGAACCAAAGCGCAGCTGTCGTGCGCAGGGGGCGGAAGTTTGATCAGGTGCTGGATGGGGCTCGCAAGGTCTTTTTGGCCGATGGTTTTGAAGGCGCCAGTGTTGACGATATTGCCCGTGAAGCCGGTGTTTCTAAGGCGACCCTATATAGCTATTTCCCCGATAAACGCTTGTTGTTTATGGAAGTGGCGCGCAATGAATGTGCCCGACATGCCACCCGGCAATCGGACATCCCCGAAGGCTCCAGCCCGCGTCAGGTGCTGACGCTGGTGGCACGCCATATCCTCTCGGTGATCCTGTCTGACGTGGGACAAAAGATCTACCGCATCTGTGTGGCAGAGACCGAACGCTTCCCCGATCTGGGGCGGGAGTTCTTTGCCAGCGGCCCGCAAATGGAGCGCGAAAAGCTCAAATCTTATTTGCGCGCTGCCACCGCACGGGGCGAATTGCAGATCGAGGATTTCGATATGGCAACCGAGCAATGGGCCGCCTTGCTGCGCACCGATCTGTTCCCGCGGATGATCTTTAATCTGCGCGACAGCGTTGCGGAGGCTGAAATTCACCGCGTCGCTGACGCCACCGTCGACATGTTCCTCGCCCGCTACGGGGTCTGACGGAGCGATCTCGTGCGCTGAGACTTCGGCGCTGGGCGAAGTGTTTGTCGTGGGCAACTCCCTGCATCAGCGCTAGGGTGATCCCATGGCAACACCACGTTTTGATATCATCGGGCAGGCTATCGCGGATGCCAGTCGCACCCGGATGCTCTGCGAGCTGATGGAGGGGCGCTCCTTCACCAATAAGGAACTGGCCAGCGCCGCCGGGGTCACGCCGCAGACCGCGTCGGCGCATCTGCGTCTGTTGCAGGATGCGGGCCTCGTGGTGGCAGAAAAGCGCGGGCGCTGTGTGTTTCACCGCCTGTCCGGACCGGAGGTCGCGCAGGCGCTGGAACAGCTCGCGGCGATTGCGCCGATGGACAGCCTTTACCGGGCGCAGCGGCGCAAGGCTGGTGGGCTGGCGCAGGTGCGCAGCTGTTATGATCACCTCGCGGGACCGGTTGCGGTGGCGATGACCGATGCGCTGATCGCGCGTGGGCACCTGCGCGAAGAAGGCGGCGGCTTTCATCCTGTTGCGGGCGAGATCTGGGCGGGGTTGGGCGTGTGCCTGCCAGACCGTGTTATGCGCGCGCCCTTTGCACGGCCCTGTATGGACTGGACGGAGCGGCGTTTGCATATCGCTGGCCCCATGGGGCGGCAGATCCTGACCCATGCGCTGGAGGCAGGGTGGCTGCGGCGTCCGCTGCGCGGACGTGGGCTGGAGGTGACCACACCGGGGCACCGCGCCCTGGCAGAGCGGTTAGGCCTTGGCAGCGCACTTGCGGGGCTCTCAGGTCTCAAAAGCTGCGAAGAGGCTTGATTTGCAGCGCAAATGCGCGGACCTTAGAAGGATGAACCAACAGAGCACCGGGGCCTTCCCGCCTTCGCCACCGCCCGAGCAGATCGTTTTCCACCGGAGCGAACTTTCTGTGATCATGTCGCTTTATGGTCGCATGGTTGCCGCCGGGGAATGGCGCGACTACGGCCTGTCGCATCTGTGCGAAATGGCGGTGTTTTCCGTATTTCGCCGCACCGCTGAGAACCCGCTTTATCGGATTGAGAAACGCCCCAAGCTGCGCAATCGGCAGGGGCAATATTCGGTTGTCGGGATGGACGGCCAGATCCTGAAACGCGGCAATGATCTCAAAACAGTGCTTCGGGTTCTGGAGCGCAAATTGATCCGCGCCGTGGAATAGCCGTGGATTAAACGGCGGTTGCGCCGCAGTTCCCGGGTTTTGTGGGGGATGGCCGGGGCCGCGCGGGGCCTCCGGCCCCGCGCGGCCCCGGCCCGGATCGGATCGCTTGCGCGATCCGACCGTCTCTTAATTGCGAGGTTTTCGCCAATCATGAGTTAACGGCGGTTCAGCCCAAGCGTTTATGTGCGGTTACTGGCCCGTCACCCTGTTCTATTATGCGGGTGATGGCGGCCTGAAGGGGCTCCAGCGTTACCGACATTGTATGGGCATTGGCATGCAGCAACGTCAGCGGGTCACGCACCCACCCCACATGGCCCTTCCAGAACAAGAGATCTCCCCGCTCATAGGGGCTGCCCTCGGGTAAAAGCCTGCCCAAAGACGCCTCCTGCGGGCCGCTGTCGCCGGGGCACTCAAAACCGCAGGCATGGCAGGACAGTTGCACCAGACCGGAACAATCAATGCCAAAGCGGCTATTGCCCCCCCAAAGATAAGGCGTACCCAAGAGCGTTTCGGCCACTGCCACCGGGTCAGGCGCGCGCGTGTCCAGCGGGGTCAGATGGACCAGCGGCACAAATCCCTGATCTGTCTGGGCAAAACGTGCCTCTGTGCCCCGGACCGCCAGCTGACTGCCGAGGCTGAGCGAGGTCAGCTCCGGCGATTTCAGATCCGCGCGCGTATAGGCATGGGTGGCGGGGGCGCTGACCCAATGGGTCATGGCAAGCGGGTCTGCCAGATGATCTTCGGCGACCCAACCCGTGTAGCCATCCTTTTCGGCGCGCAGGTGGCACCAGCCGTCCTGACGCGACAGGATCTCGGCGTGATCGCCCATCAGCAATTGCCGGTCGCGCGCGCCATTTGGCGCCTTACAGAGGTTCGCAACGGGGCGGGAGATGCGGGTGCGGGTCATGACAGCCCCAGCATTTCTGGTAGGGCTTGAAACAAGGCGCGGGTGCCTTGACCAACGCCGCCTTTGGGCCGTGCGGGCAGGCTGGAGGGGCTCCAGCCAAAGACGTCGAAATGCATGTAGCGCGCATCACCGGCAAAGCGGCGCAGGAACAAAGCGGCGGTGATCGCCCCGGCAAATCCCCCCGCTGGGGCGTTGTCCAGATCGGCAATGCCGGGCTCGATCATCGCCTCGTAGGGGTCATGAAACGGCAGCCGCCAGACCGGATCCGCCGCGTCTTGGGCGTTGCTTGCCAGTGTTACCGCATCGCCCTCGCGGTCGGTAAAAAACGGGGCAATGTCGGCGCCGACAGCCACCCTTGCCGCCCCGGTCAGGGTCGCCATGGAAATCAGCAGATCGGGAGTGTCTTCCTGAGCCAGCGCCAGCGCATCGGCCAGCACCAGACGGCCTTCGGCATCGGTGTTGTTGATCTCAACCGTCAGCCCCTTGCGGGAGGTGAAGATATCACCGGGGCGGAAGGCAGGGCCGGAGACGGCGTTTTCGACCGCCGGGATCAGCACCCGCAATTGCAGTCTGAGACCGGTCGCCATGATCATATGCGCCAGTCCCAGCACATTTGCAGAGCCGCCCATGTCTTTTTTCATAAGCGCCATGCTGGCACCGGGTTTGAGGTTCAGACCACCGGTGTCGAAACACACGCCCTTGCCCACCAGCGTGAGCGTCGGCCCCTCGTTGCCCCAGCGCATGTCGATCAGGCGCGGCGCGCGGTTTGCCGCGCGGCCCACAGTGTGTATGAGCGGGAAGTTCTGCGCCAGCAAATCTTCGCCGATCACGGTGCTCACGGTGGCACCGTGCGCCTCGGCCAGCGATTCGACGGCCTGCTGCAACTCTGCCGGTCCCATGTCCTCGGCGGGGGTGTTGATCAGCGTGCGGGTGAAGGTTTCGCCTGCGGCCATCGCCTCCACGCGGGCGGCATCAACACCGTCAGGGGCGATCAGGCGGGCCTTGGCTCCGGTGGTTTTTGCATAGCGATCAAAGGCATATTGCGCCATCAACCAACCGAAGCACTCGACCTCTGCCGACAGATCCGCAGGCAGATCCGAGGCCAGCGCATAGGTGCCTTCGGGCAGTTTTGCAGCGGCTGCGGCCAAAAGGAATCGCTGGCGCTGGCGGGTTTTGGGCGTGCCTGCACCGATCAATGCGCCGCAGATGGTGCCATCTGCACCCGGCAGCACCACAACCTGCCCCCATGCGCCGGCAAAGCCCATGGAGCGCGCCCAGCCTGCGGTGGTGCCGTCCTGTCGCGCCAGCCAGGCGTCCAGTGTGCGTTCAGTGACGATGTGCAAGGGAAGCCCCGTGTCGGAGGCGGGGGCAAAGGTTGGAACGGCCAGATTGGGCACGGCAAAATGGGGCTGCATGGACAGGTCCTCTTGGTATGGCTTGGGTCTATCACCTCTTGCCACCAGAGTATCCGTCGCAGCCGCCGCCGCAAGCCCAACCGGGCCAAACTCGAAACCTACATGGATGCGCCGCTCAGGCGGCGAGTCCGTCAGACCGTCAGGTCGTGTTGTTCCCAGACCGCAGTCAGGGAGCTTTCGCCAACGCGGATCAGGCGGAACAGTGTCGCCGCCACCGCTGGAGAATCATCGGCATCAATGGCACCGGTTACATCGCGTGCGATATTGGCCATCGCCATCATGCCGATCTGTTCAGAGATCGCGATCAGCGATCGTGCGCTTTTGCGCAGGTTCTCAACATCATTCTGCCGCCACAGACGTTCGCAATGCGTCAGGCGCACGGCGAGCTCTTCTATGGCGCGGCAGACAACGTCCTCGGCACTTGTTTCGCCAAGCTGCGAATAGAGTTCGCTGAGCTTTTGCGGGTCCAAATGGACGTTTTCCCTATGTTTGACTGTAAGTATGTTAGCCACCACAATTCACCCCGTATTCGGTATGCCCCCACGGCATAGGCCCAATCTGCGCCCCAGTGGTTGTCAAAAGGTTTCCATTGGATGCGTATATCTCTCGAATTTGGTGCGAATTGCGGTTATCAAGCCCGACAGTCGACAACCCGAGGTGAAGACATGGATTATGCAAAGCCCCTGCCGAACTATCTGGTAACCCGTTACCACGGCTGGAAAGCCACATCCTATGAAGAGAACCAAGGCTGGTATCGCCGACTGGCCAAAGAGGGTCAGCGCCCGCGTGCCATGGTGATCTCCTGCTGTGACAGCCGGGTGCATGTGACCTCGATTTTCGGGGCCGATCAGGGTGAGTTTTTCATCCACCGCAATATTGCCAATCTGGTGCCGCCGTATGCGCCCGATGGCGACCACCACGGCACCTCGGCCACGGTCGAATATGCTGTGACGGTGCTGAAAGTGGCGCATCTGATCGTGCTGGGCCATTCGCAATGTGGTGGCGTTCAGGGCTGTATCGACATGTGCAAAGGCCATGCGCCTGCGCTGGAGGAAAAGACCAGCTTTGTCGGGCGCTGGATGGACATTCTGAAACCGCGCTTCACGGCCGTGGAGGATATCACGGATGACGAGGAACAGGCCCGCCAGTTTGAACGTCAGGCGGTCGTGGCGAGCCTTGAAAACCTGATGACCTTCCCCTTTATCGAGAGCGCGGTGAAGTCCGGGGAACTCAGCCTGCATGGGCTTTGGACGGATATCGGTGAGGGCGGGCTGGAGTGCTACGACCCGAAATCGAGCGCCTTCCACCCGGTCTGAGGACCCACTGAGACTGCGGGCAGCGGCGCGGATTGCGCAGGCTGCCCGGATGTCACGGGGGATGGTGGGATATCAGCGCTGCGGCATGGCTTTCAGCATTTGTGCCGCCTGCGCGTAGCCGCCAGAGGCCCCATCCACAAAATGCATATGGTCGTCCTGCATCGGCGAGGGCACGATACATGTGACCAGCGCCTCACTCTGGGTATGCAGCCCGTAGCGCGCAATCCCGTCTGCTTGCGCCTGAGAGAGCAGTTTTTCCAGCGCCGCACGCGTTTCGTCGCTGCAATCCAGTGTCATCTTCAGCCCGTCGTCAAACTTGCGAAAATCGGCATTGGCAGAGATCATGTTGCGGTAATGCGTGGGATCAAAGGCGCCGGTAGGGCGTCCACGCAAAAACATCAGCCCAGCCATCGCGGATTGAAACAACAGCGTCAATTTACGAAAAATTGCGGGGGCATTGCCACGCGACAATCGCGCCTCGACGTCCAGTCCGGGCGGTGGGAACTGCATATTTGGTCCGGTTTCGGGCAAAGGATGGCCTGCACGCTCTGATCCGGCCACTTCAGACAGAATCGCCGCAATCAGTGCGTTAAATTCGGTCGTGTCGGCCTCCGGGTGTGGCAGCACCAAGAGCGACAGGATCTGACCATTCACCGCTGGCACAGCGTTCCAGCGACAAGACAGCCCCTCAAGATCCGGCGGTTGCACGGGGTCTGCAGGTGGAATTTCAAAGCGGCCCGCTTTCATCTGCTCTTCTAACCACGCCAGCCCGCCGCCTTCGAACATGGCGTAATCCAGATGCGCGGAGGCGGCGAACCGCGCCACGCGCACATCGCGCCCCTCTTTGCGTATCTTGCCAACCGGCAAGAGGGCGGCGCGCAGCTCCACGTCAAATTCCTGCGCCACCCATGCGCGCAGTTTGGCCAGTTCCTGATGGGCGCATTCCGCCAGATGCGGCGGCACCGCAAAGGATGTCCCATCGCCACCAAACACAAAGGGAAAGGGCGCATGGCCAAAGGCATTCATCAGCGCCGCAATCGCCGATGCCCCAATCATATTGACGGTTTTGTAATGCCCCTGCGCCAGCAGCCCCGTCGAATCCACGATATCGCAGCAGCCCACGTACCAATCCTGCGGCAATGGTGTGAACCGCGTGCTGGCGGTGAGGTTCTCGAAGGTGCGCACCTTTTGCAGGGCATCGTAAAATGGGTCCGCGCGGGTCATGGCGTGCCTTTGTGATCGTGACATCCCTAGCGACATCGGATGGCAAAATGTAGCGCATCCCGGCCAGAGCAAGCCGACCTCGCGCAGCTGTGACAGGGTGAAACCTGCGCGTCACCACCTGATTGGCAAAGAAATTCGCGATTCTACGGAACAAAACCGGGTTTGGCGGGGTTTTCGGCTGAATCGCGCCTTTCAATGCAGGCGCAGAAACTATATCACACCGCAGCCGGTCATGAGGCCGGACTATATTGGAGAAACTAACATGGGTTATCGCGTCGTTGTCGCCGGCGCCACGGGCAACGTGGGCCGTGAAATGCTGAATATTCTGGCCGAGCGCCAGTTCCCGGTGGATGAGATTGCCGTTCTGGCGTCCCGTCGTTCGCTGGGCACTGAGGTCACATTCGCGGACAAGACACTGAAGACCCAGGATCTCGACACCTTTGACTTCACCGGCTGGGACATGGCGCTGTTTGCCATCGGCTCTGACGCGACGAAGAAATACGCGCCCAAAGCGGCTGCGGCAGGCTGTGTTGTGATCGACAACTCTTCGCTCTATCGTTACGATCCGGACGTTCCGCTGATCGTGCCCGAGGTGAACCCGGAGGCCGTGCACGGCTATTCCAAGAAGAACATCATCGCCAACCCCAACTGTTCGACCGCGCAGATGGTTGTGGCGCTGAAGCCGCTGCATGACCGCGCCAAGATCAAGCGCGTTGTGGTGTCGACCTATCAGTCGGTGTCTGGCTCCGGCAAAGAGGCCATTGACGAGCTCTGGGATCAGACCAAGGCGCATTACAATCCGACCGACGATTACCAGCGCAAGGTCTACCCCAAGGATATCGCGTTCAACGTGATCCCGCATATCGATGTGTTCCTCGACGATGGCTCCACCAAAGAAGAGTGGAAGATGGTCGCGGAAACCAAAAAGATTGTGGACCCGTCGATCAAACTGACCGCGACCTGTGTGCGCGTGCCGGTGTTTGTGGGCCACTCCGAGGCGATCAACATCGAGTTTGAGGACTTCCTTGATGAAGACGAGGCCCGCGACATCTTGCGCGAGGCACCGGGCATCATGGTGATCGACAAGCGCGAAGACGGCGGCTACGTGACGCCGAAAGAATGCGTTGGCGATTTTGCCACCTTCATCAGCCGTATCCGTCAGGACTCGACGCTGGATAACGGTCTGAACCTGTGGTGTGTCTCTGACAACCTGCGCAAAGGGGCGGCGTTGAATGCGGTACAGATCGCCGAGCTCTTGGGCCGTGAGGTCCTAAAAAAGGGCTGATCGCCAGCTAGAAAGAAGGACAGCGCCCGACCTATCGGCCGGACGGTGACTACCTTCCATCGGCCAATATCCGATCATCGAGAGGCGTCCCACGGGGGCGCCTCTTGCTTTTTTGTCCTGAGCAGAAGACGCTCGCCGCATCCTATTGTCAGCTTGGTGATTTCGATGCGCTTTGTTCTCTCTTCTGTCCTTGTTGGGGCTGCGGCCCTGTTGTCCACGACCGCATTGGCGGAGACCTTTTCCGCCACCAGCCGCGTCAGCGCGGTGACCGTCTATCCCAGCGAGGCATTGATTACCCGCACCGCCGAAGTCACGCTGCCCGCAGGCCGCCACCGGATCGTGATTAGCGGCATGCCTTTTGTGGATGAGATCGAGAGCCTTCGGGTCAGCCATCCTGGCGTGCGCCGGATCGGGCTCTATCTGCGCGAGAGCTTCCCGGTCTTAGAAGACGCTTCAACGCCCGAGCAAGAAGCGGCTGAGGCCCGCGTGGCAGAAATCGAGGATCAGATAGACGCGCTGCGCCGGACCTCAGAGGAGGCGCGATTGGCAGCCGAAGGGGCAGAGGCGGCGATTGCCTTTCTCAATGCGCTCAATCGGGGCGAGGGGGCGGCACTGCCCGATCCCGATCAGTTGCGCGCGCTTGTGAGCACGGTGCGCGAGGAAACCGCCGAGGCGCGCGAGACCATTTTGCGGGCCAAAGCGCAGGAGCGCGGGTTTCAGCGCCAAATGACGGATCTGGAGGCAGATCTGGCCCGTGCACAGGCGGAGCTTCAGGCGCTGTCGCAGCAGGATGATGAACAGATGTTCCTCGCGTTGGATGTCGAGGCGGATGAGGAGGTGACGGTGCCGCTCAGCCTCAGCTACCCCAATGATGCGGTGTCTTGGGGGCCGTCTTACGAGTTCAATCTGGAAACAGGGGTGAGGCCGCAGGTCACCTTGCGCCGGGATGTGATGATCCAGCAGGCCACCGGCGAGGACTGGGTGGATGTGGCGCTGCGGGTCTCTACCTCGACCCCGGATCAGCGGATCAATCCGCATGACCTGCGCCCCAATCGGCGCTGGATCGAGGACGCGTACGAGGCCAAACAGCGGTTCACATCTGAGAGCCAAGTGATGAGCGACGTCGCCGAGCTGGCAGTCGAGGCCCCGGTTATGGCTAAGGAAGCTGGTTCGTCATTTGGTGTCGTTGCCAGCGAGGCGGGGGTTTCTTACAGCTTTGACGCACCGGTCAGCCTGCGCTCGGGGGCGGAGCTGGCCTATCTGAACCTGCCGGATGTCACCTTTAGCGCAGAGGTCTCCGCCCGTGCAGCGCCGCGCCGCGATCCCACCGCCTTTCGCATCGCGCGCATTGTGAACACCAGCGGCGAGGAGTTGCTCGCCAGCGCCAACAGCCGCTTTCTTGTCGACGGAGAGCTGATCGGGTCCGGGTATTTCGTGGGGCTGACCCCCGAGGCCGAGCGGGATCTGGGCTTTGGCCCCATTGATGGTTTGCGCATCAAACGGGATCTTCTGGATCAGAGCGAAGGCGGGCGCGGTGTGATCTCGCGCAGCAACCAGCGCGACACCGTGGCGGAGATCGAGGTGGAAAACCTCACCGGTCAGGTCTGGCCGTTGCGGGTGCTTGATTTGGTGCCCTTCAGCGAACAGGAGGATCTGGAAATCACATGGTCCGCCAAGCCCACCCCATCAGAGGAAAACGTCGACAAACAGCGCGGCATCCTTGCGTGGGATCTGGAAATGCAGCCGGGAGAGACCCGCGTGATTACCCTCAACACCCGCCTTGGCTGGCCCGAGGGCAAGGTGCTGCGCTGAGCGACGTGGCCTTTGTCTGACCTGCTCAATCAGGCAGGTCAGGCGGTTTGAACCTGTCAAAAGTGCGACAAACTGTACTTTTGCGCCGCCAAGCCAACCTTTGAGCGCCCCAATTTCGCCTCTGAAGCAAGTACCCTTGAGTCAGAGTGGATTGGAGGGTGATTTGATGAGTTATGGTGATCAGAAGAACGACAGTGAAGACATGGCCTATGGGCAAACCGCGTGGGGCTGTGCCAGTACGCGGGCGCGTCTGGATTCCGAGTCGATGATGCTGCTCAGAGCCAATTTGAACGAGCCGCTGACCCGTGCTGACAGCTGGCCAACCCTGCGCGAAATGCTGCGTGGCAAGGGGTTTGACATGAAACCGCGCGCGGGGCGTCTGCGTCTGGTTGATCTGCAAAGCCGGGTTGAAATCTGCACATTCGGACTGCTGGGCCATCCCCGTGCAGAGCTGGAAAAACGCTTTGGCAGCCCTTTGCAGATGCACTGACATCTGAAAAACGGGCTTGGCCTCCCGTCCTGCCCTGAGTGGGTGATGGGTCTTTGCAGCCTCTGGTTGCGCCTTGTCGAAGTCGCGCACGCGTGGCAATATTTCCGCATCTCGATCAACGGCTCAGGGGTGCGACAATGTCAGGTTCAGGACTGAAACTGGGGCTGTTGCCCCTATGTGTTGCGCTTTGCGCAGGGACGGTTTCGGCGCAGGATGTGGCCGATACGATCTATCTGGGCGGTTCAGTCCTGACCATGGATGACAGCGCCCCGCGCGCCGAGGCTGTGGCCGTGCGCGATGGCCGGATCACCGCGGTCGGCGCAGAACAGCAGGTCATGTCGTGGCGCGGCGATTCAACCCGCGTGGTTGATCTTGAAGGCGCTGCGCTGTTACCGGGTTTTGTGGATGCCCATGGTCATGTGGTCGCTGTTGGGTTGCAGGCCATGGCGGCCAATCTGCTGCCCGCGCCTGATGGCCGCGGCAACAGCATCGCTGAGCTGCAAGACATCCTGCGTGACTTTATCGACTCACGACCGGAACAGGTGGAGCGCTTCGGGGCCGTTGTGGGTTTTGGCTATGACGATTCCCAATTGGCAGAACTGGCACATCCCACCCGGCAGGATCTGGACGCGGTGCGTGCCGATATCCCCGTCTATATCGTTCATCAATCCGGTCACCTCGCGGTGGCGAATACCGCAGCACTTGCACTGGCGGGGATCACTGCGCAGAGCGAAGAGATGCCCGGTGGCGTGATCCGGCGCGAGGCGGATGGCAAGACCCCCAATGGCGTGCTGGAAGAGACGCCGCATTTTGTGGCGCTGGGACGAATTCTGGGTGGGCTTGATGTGGAGGGCTCAATCGAGATGGTGCGCGCGGGTGTCGCTCTGGTGGCCTCATACGGCTACACCACGGCACAAGAGGGGCGCGCCAGCACCGGGCAAGTGCAGGTCATGCAGGCACTGTCGGCGCAGGCCGATGGGCTGAAGGTCGATGTGGTGGCCTATCCCGACGTTCTGGTGGATCGGGACTTTATCGTTGCAGAGCAGTCTCGTGATTACGTCAACCGGCTGCGCGTCGGGGGCGCGAAACTCACCATTGATGGGTCTCCGCAGGGGTTTACCGCGTGGCGGGACCGGCCCTATTACGCGCCGCCCCCGCAGATGCGCGGCGACTATGTGGGCTATCCGGCTGCCAGCCCCGATCAGGTCTTTGATGCCATTGACTGGGCCTTTGAGAACGACGTGCAGATCCTCACCCATTCCAATGGCGAGGCGGCAAGCGATCTGCTGCTTGCGGCGATTGATGCGGCGGCCACGCGGCACGGCAATGAGGACCGGCGCGCCGTTTTGATCCATGGCCAATTCCTGCGTGAGGATCAGGTGGATCGGATCAAGGCGCTTGATATCTTTCCGTCGCTGTTTCCCATGCACACGTTTTACTGGGGAGATTGGCATCGGGATCGCACGGTAGGGCCGGAGGCTGCGGACGATATTTCTCCGACGGGCTGGGTGTTGCAACGGGGCATGCGGTTTTCCAGCCACCATGACGCGCCGGTGGCGTTTCCCGACTCGATGCGGGTGCTTGACGCGACCGTGACCCGGCGCAGCCGCAGTGGTGATATCATTGGTCCGGCTCATCGGGTCGATGCGATGACCGCGTTAAAAGCGATGACGATCTGGCCTGCGTGGCAGCATTTTGAGGAAGGCAGCAAAGGCTCGCTCGAGGTGGGGAAGCTGGCAGATCTTGTGGTGCTCTCTGCCGACCCGACGGCGGTAGATCCCGAAACCATTGATCAGATCCGGGTGTTACGCACCATCAAAGAAGATGTGGTGGTCTATGATGCGTCCGAACGTGACGAAGGCTCGCTCTTGCAGTGGCGTCCCGTGCCGGGCCGGCTCGACACTGGCTCGGAACTGTTGCGTCGAGCTGCCCTGACGCGCGAGGTACCGACCAGCCTGAGCGGAGTGCGGCGTCGGGTGGCGCTGAGGGCCGCCAGCACGCCGAGTCACGGGGCGACCTGCGTGTCGGATTATCTTTTTGCAACGCTTGCGCCGGGGTTTGAGCGCGCAAAAGACACGCTAATCCCCTAAACGATCAGGCTTGGGGCAGTCCGCAGCAGGTCTGCCCCAGAGGTTTGCGTCAGCGCCACTTGGCCGCGAGTGCTCGTGCGCCCTGTGCAAGCAACAGCACATCAATCCCCACCGCGAGGAACTGCGCGCCCATATCGGCATAGGCCTGTGTTGCCTCATCCGTGACACCAAGGATGCCGGGCGCCTTGCCCGCAGCCTTGATCCTGCTGATCGCGTCAGCAATCACGGCGCGCACCTCCGGGTGGGCGGAATTGCCCTGATGACCCATGTCGGTTGACAGATCCGAGGGGCCGATAAAGATCCCGTCGATACCCTCTAGGGCGAGGATTTCATCCAGATTTTCAATGCCCTTGCGGTTTTCTACCTGCAGCAGGATGCAGATTTGTGCATCCGCCGTGGGAATGTAGTTCTGCACCGCGCCAAACTGCGTGGCACGCGCGCCCGTCGCGCCGACGCCGCGGGTGCCGTGGGGCGGGTAGTGGCACGCACGCACCAGCTCGGCGGCCTGATCTGCGGTTTCCACCATCGGCACCAGCACGGTCTGCGCACCAGCGTCGAGCACCTGTTTGATCAGCCATGCCTCGCCGATCGGCACGCGGACCACCGGTTCGGCCGACGAGGTCGCAAGTGCGACCAACTGATCGCGGATCGAGCGGATGTCATTGGGCGCGTGTTCGCCGTCCACCACCAGCCAGTCAAAACCTGCGGTGCCCATCAGCTCGGTGGTGATAGCCTCGCCAAAGGTACACCAGCAGCCGATCTGGCGCTGACCGTCTTTGAGGGCCTGTTTGAAGTGATTTACGGGCGCAGCCATGTCTAACCTCTTTTACTGAAATGAAATTTCAACGGTGCCGAAATCGGCAAAATCGGCGTGGAGTTCTGTGCCGGCGGGGCACTCAACAGGGCGAATGAACGACCCCGACAGCACGATATCGCCCGCCTCGATCTGTTGTCCATAGTCCGCCATGCGCCGCGCGAGCCACAACACGGAGGTGACCGGATCGTCCAGCACGCCTGCACCTAGGCCGGTTTCCTCCACCACGCTATCGCGTTTCAGGATCGCGCCGACGCGGCGCAGATCAAAGGCGTCGACCGGATGCTGTGCCGCGCCCATCACGATGCCCGCATTGGCGGCGTTGTCGCTGATGGTGTCGGTGATGATGCGCGCCTGTCCCGTGGCGGGATCGGCGCGCAGGATGCGGGTGTCGAGGATCTCCAGCGACGGGGCCACATAGTCGGTGGCCTTCAGGATGTCGTCGCGGGTGCAATCGCGGCCCGCAAGCGGGGATTTCATCACGAAGGCGATCTCGGCCTCGACGCGGGGTTGGATAAAACGCCCCGCTGGCACGGTGCTGGTATTTTCAAACACCATATCATCAAGGAGCACGCCCGAGTCCGGCGTGGTGATATTCAGCGCCTGCTGCATGGCGCGGCTGGTAAGGCCGATCTTCCAGCCGATTTTGCGGCGACCTTGCGCCAGTTTCTGCGCCACCAGCGCCTTTTGCACCGCATAGGCGTCATCCAGTGTCATGCCCGGATAGGCGAGCGACAAGAGCCCGCATTGCTGACCTGTCTCCTCGGCGCGCAGCAGCTGGGCGGCGGCCTCGGCGTGTTGATCCGGGGTCATGCCTCATCCTCCACGGTGTTGCGCAGAATGCCGATGCCTTCGCCCTCGACCTCGATCACGTCGCCGGGTTTGAGGAACTTTGGCGGATCAAACCGCGCGCCTGCGCCGGTGGGGGTGCCGGTGACGATGATGTCGCCCGGAACCAGAGTGGTAAAGGTGGAGATATAGGCGATCTGACGGCGGATCGGGAACAGCATCCGGGAGGTGCGATCATCCTGGCGCAGCTCGCCATTTACCTTGGTGGTGATCCGCACGTCATCAAGCTGCGCTGGCGCGGTAAAGGGCACCAGCCACGGGCCGATGGCACCGGAGCTGTCCCAGTTCTTGCCCTGCGTCACGTTGAATTTGGCATGGCGCACCCAGTCGCGAATTGTGCCTTCATTACAGAGGGTTATCGCGGCGATATGGTCATATGCGTCTGCCTCAGGAATGCGGCGTCCGCCCTTGCCGATGACAATGGCGATCTCGCCCTCGTAGTCGAGTTGCGGGCTTTCCGGCGGGCGGATCAGGGGGCGGTCCGCCCCGGTGAAGCTGCGCGCAAATCGCGGAAACAGCGACATGTTCGGCGGGGCGTCTTGTCCGTCCTTATATTCTTCGTTGCGATTGGGGAAGTTGACGCCGACGCAGATGATCTTTTCCGGGCGGGGCACCGGAATCTGATAGGTGATCTGGTCGAGTGGATGTGTCACATCCCGCCCCTGCGCGGTTTGGGCGAGGGTATGGAGGCCCTTGTTTTCAATAACCTCCCGCAGGGTGGGCCACTCGGGGAACTCTGGCGAGAGGGCGATTGCACCCGCGTCGGTGATGACGCCATAGAAGGTTTCAGCGGCGGTGGTGTAGGTGGCAAAACGCATCAGGTCAGTCCTCGTGCAAGTTCTGTAATCACATCATGGGCGCGCATGATGTCAGCCTCGGTGGTTTCAAACGCGCCCGCCTGAAACCGGATCACCAGCGCGCCATCAACGCGGGTCTGGGTGAGGTAGATGCGGCCATCGTCGTTGATCCTGTTGACCAGCTCAAGGTTCAACGCATCGAGATCCGTGACCCCATCAGGCGCGTAGCGGAAGGTCCAGAGCGACCACATCGGCGGGGTGACGATCTCAAAGTCCGGCTCTTGCGCAAGCGCGTCGTGAAGTTGGCGCGACCATGCAACGTGATTGCGGATACGTTGTCGCAATCCTTCAATGCCGTAGGTGCGGATCAGGAACCAGATCTTCAGCGCGCGGAAGCGGCGGCCCAGGGGGACCGACCATTCCGAGTAGTTGATAATCCCGTCGTGACCGTGTGTCTTGAGGTACTCCGGGCTGATGGCGAGAGTGCGCACCAGATCATCCGCGTTGCGCAGGAAATGTGCCGAGCAATCAAACTGCGCGCCGAGCCATTTGTGCGGATTAAAGACGATACTGTCCGCCCCCTCAATGCCCGGCCAATAGGCGCGAAACTCCGGGCAGATCATCGCGGAACCAGCCCAAGCGGCATCCACATGGGTGTAAAGCCCGTGATTTTGCGCCACTTTGATGCAGTCCGCGATGGGGTCCGTGGCGCCGGTGCCGGTGCCGCCCACACAGAGGATCACGCCAGCGGGGTGAAGCCCTGCGGCCTTGTCGGCCTCAATGGCGGCGTCAAGGGCGGCGGGGTCCATGCCGCGCCAGTCGCCTTTGATTGGCACGCGCACGAGGTTGGCCTGACCGATGCCCGCAACCCAGATGGCACGGTCCACCGACGTGTGCACCTCCACCGAGCAATAGACGCGCAAGGTCGGCTGACCCGCGAGCCCCTGTTGGTTGCCCTGCCAGTTCAAGGCCCGTTCGCGCATAGTGAGCACCGCGGCAAGGGTGGCGGAGGAGGCGCTGTCCTGAATGACGCCGCGAAATTCGCTCGGTAAGCCAAGGGATTGGCGCAGCCAGTCCATCATCCGCGTCTCCATCTCGGTCGCCGCCGGAGAGGTCTGCCAGAGCATACATTGCGGGGCGATGGCGGAGGTCAGGAACTCTGCCAGCACCGAGGGCGCGGCGGCGTTGGAGGCGAAATAGGCAAAGAAGCGCGGGTGCTGCCAATGGGTGATGCCGGGCATCACCTTTTCCTCAAAATCGGCAAAGATCGCCTCCATCCCCTCGCCCAGTTCCGGCGGGGTTTCGGGCAGGGCGTTTAGCATATCACCGGGTTTGGTCTGCGCGCGCACCGGGCGCTCGCCCACGGTGAGGTGATAATCCTGCGCCCAATCGGCGACCTTGCGGCCCCAGGAGGCGAAATCGGTCCAGTTCATTTTGTGCTCCCTTGTCCGGGCTTAAGCCCGACCCTCCCCGCCAAACCAAAGGTTTGCCTTCGGAAAAACGGGAGGGGCCCGTCCTTTTGTCTTCTTACGGCGCGATGATCGGCTGTGCCTTGAGGTCACTTTCGCGGATTTCGGCGCCGTCGAATAGCGAGCCTTCTTCGAACCAACTGCGCGGTGCGGGTTCGCCCCACAGGGTTTGGCGCTGCGGGTCGGTGAGGGACCATTTGATCGGCTCCAGATCCGCGTCGCAGGTCTGATAGTCCGAGCAATAGATCTCAATCCGGTGGCCGTCAGGGTCGCGCACATACAGGAAAAACGCGTTGGAAATGCCGTGGCGACCGGGGCCGCGTTCGATATTGGCGACATAGCCGGTGGTCGACATCAGATCGAGGAGATCGATGATGTTGAGCGGGGTTGGCACCCAGAAGGCGGTGTGATGCAGACGCGGGCCGGTTCCATTGGTGAAGGCCACATCATGCACGCCGCCCTTGCGGTGCATCCATGCGGCCCAGACGCGGCCGGACTCGTCATCTTCGGTATATTCGGTGACGCGAAACCCCATCTCGCCATAAAAGGCGATGGCCTCGTCGACATTGGCCGAGAACATGTTGAAGTGGTCGATGCGCAGCGGTTTCACGCCGTTATAGAGCCTGTACTGCTGATGGATCGGGGGCAGGCGGTCCATCTTGACGTAGAACTCCAGCGGGACACCCCATGGATCGCGGGTGCGGAAGCTTGGCCCCATGAAGGGGCGCTCGATCCACTCCACCGGCAGGCCCTTGCCCTCAAAGAAGGCGGCGGCCTTGTCGAGTTCGGGGGTATCAAAAAGTTTGAAGCCGAGGCAGGAGACGCCCGCCGTGTCGGATTGGCGCAGGATGATGCAGTGATGACCACGTTCCTCCATCGCGCGCAGATAGACGCGGCTCTGGTCCTCGTGGGTCACTTGCAAGCCGAGGATGTCGACGTAGAAGGCGCGGGAGGCGGCAAGATCGGTGACGCCGTATTCCACATGGCTGAGGCGGGTGATGTTGAAGGGCGGATAGAGGTTTGCTGCGGGAATGGGCATGTCGGGTCTCCTCCGAATGGACAGGCCGAATGTTAGGGCGACATGCGAGGGGCTCTGCCCCTCGCGCTCCCCGGGGTATTTGGGAGAATCTGAAGGCCTCAGGCGCCGAGGCGGGGGATCTTGTGGTGTCCGGTGGCAAAGCCGATGTGTTTTTGTTCCATGTAGAACTCAAAACTCCAGTCGCCGCCGTCACGCCCGATGCCGGATGCTTTGACGCCACCAAAGGGGGTTGGCAGGTGGCGGACGTTTTCCGAGTTCACCCAGATCATCCCGGCCTCGAGCTGGTTGGTGAAGCGCATGGCGCGGGTCACATCGTTGGTCCAGACATAGGCGGTGAGCCCGTATTGGGTGTCATTGGCGATGTTCAGCGCCTCGTCTTCGTCGGTGAAGCGTATGGCGGTGAGGACCGGGCCGAAGATTTCCTCGCGGGCGATGGTCATCTGATTGGTCGCCCCGGTGAAGAGCGTGGGCGTCACAAACCAGCCGGTGTCGCCGTGGCGGCTGCCGCCTGCGGCGACGGTTGCGCCGTCCTGCCGCGCGATGTCGAAATAGGAGGTCACCTTGTCGAAATGGACCTTGTGAATGAGGGGGCCGACCTCGGTTTTGGGATCAAGCGGGTGGCCGACCTTGATGCTGTTTACACGTTGGATCAGTTTGGTCTCAAAGTCCTCGGCAATGCTGTCCTGAATGAGCAGGCGCGAGGAAGATGTGCAGCGTTCGCCGTTCAGAGAATAGATCATGAAGATCGCGGCATCGAGCGCGCGGTTCAGATCGGCGTCGTCAAAGACCACCACCGGGTTTTTGCCGCCGAGCTCAAAATGCACCCGTTTCAGGGTCGGCGCGCCTTGGGCCATGATCATCGAGCCGGTTTTGCTTTCGCCGACAAAGGCGATGGCCTTGATGTCGGGGTGTTCGGTGAGCGCCTTGCCAGCCTCTTCGCCGAGGCCATTGACGAGGTTCCAGACCCCTGCGGGCAAGCCTGCGTCATGGGCAATCTCGGCAAGGATGCGGGCGGTGAGGGGCGAGAACTCTGCCGGTTTATGGACCACGGTGCAGCCTGCGGCGAGGGCGGGCGCGATCTTCCACGTCGAGAGCATAAAGGGCGTGTTCCACGGCGTGATGACACCGACGGGGCCGATGGGCACGCGGGTGGTGACGTTCATCAGTGTGGGCGAGGGTAGCATCTGGCCATCGCGGGCCGAGAGCGCACGGTCGGCAAAGAAACGGAAATTCTCAGCACCGCGCAGGGCGGCCTTGGACATGAAGCGCAGCGCCTGACCGGTATCCCAGCACTCGCAGAGCGCGATTTCCTCGGCCCGCTCCACAATGCCATCGGCGATGCGGTGCAGGATCGCCTTGCGTTCACTCGCAGGCAGGTCGCGCCAAGCGGGGAAGGCGGCTTTGGCGGCCTTTGCGGCGGCATCAATGTCGTCTGCGCCACCGCGGGCAACAGAGCAGATCACGCTTTCATCGACAGGTGAGGTCGTCGCGAACGTCTGGCCAGAGGCGGCGGGGCGGGCCTCGCCGTTGATCAGGTTGGTGATGCCGGAGGCCCGGTGTTTTTCAAGAAAACCTGCGAGTTTGTCGAGGTTGGAGGCGAGGTCGCTCATGCGGGGTCTCCTGTGCTCAGATGGTCGCGGATGGTGCCGCATTTGGGGGAAAGCTCGGGGTCGATGTCGCGCATCTCCAGCGACAGCGCGATGGGGTGGGTTTCCATCGCGGGCGCGAGGAAGGCGCGGGCGGCGTCAAAGATCTGTTGGGTGGCGGCCTTGCGGGCCTCCAGCGGGCGACCGCCGCGCAGGCGCACCGAGATATCAAGATACATGTGGTCTGGGTTGCCATCGGCGATGCTGATATAGTCGGCGGCAAAAGCGCGCACCCGCACGCCCGCCATGGGCAGAATGCCGGTGCCGGTGTCGATGGCGGCGCGGCGGATGTGATCGCACAGGCCTTGCATGTCGATAAGCTGCGCCAGCCGGGGCGCGTAGTCCAAGGTGATATGGGGCATTCGGGTCCTCCTCCCAAACTGCTTAACATGTTATGTTTGTGCGGCATCCCTGTCAACGGGTGCCTTGAAAAATACTTAACTTTGATAAGTGATTGCCAAGGCAGGGTTTGGCGGCGATACAGGGGAGCATGACACATGCATTGCCCAGAACCGATCGATCTTTGCCTATTGCTTTGTTGCGCGCGCGCGAACGGGTGATGGGGCCGGTGCGACAGTTGTTGAACGGACAGGATCTGACCGAGCAACAATGGCGCGTGTTGCGGGTGGTGCAGGAAAGTGGCCCGATCGACCCGACGCAGATTGCCGATCAGGCCTGCCTGTTGTTGCCGAGTCTGACGCGGATTTTGCAAAAACTGCAGGAAAAGGGTCTGATTGACCGCGCGCGCGACGAGACCGACCGGCGGCGGCAGGTGATCACGCTGACCGAGTCTGGCATGCGGGTGATCGAGGAAAACATCGATGCCAGCCTCGCCCTGATTGAGCGCACGCGCGAGAAGATGGGGACAGAGGATTATGAGGCTCTGCTGGATCTGTTGCGCAAGCTGAACGGGCTTGATCTCTAGGCAGTGGGCCGCATCAGCAGGATCTGCACATCGGCGACATTGGTGCCCGTGCCACCGACCGTTACCAAAGCATCTGCGGCTTTGAGGGCGGCGTAGCTGTCGTTATTTGCCAAGAGTGCCGCTGGGTCGGCACCTGAGGCGGTGATCGCCCCCCATGTTTGCAGCGTGACAAGGCCACCGGCCGCATCCGTGGGCCCGTCGCGGCCATCTGTGCCGCCTGAAAGAAAGACCCACTCGCCCGGAAGCTTATCTGCCGCCTGCGCGATCCTCAGCGCAAGTTCCTGATTGCGCCCGCCGCGCCCCGTTCCAGTCAGGCGCACCGTGGTCTCACCGCCAAACAGATACGCGGTGGGGCGGTCTGTGGTGGTGGATGTTGCAACATCGAGAATGCGTTGGGCGGCGTCTGACACATCGCCGGTGAGATCATCCACCAGATCGGGGACATGCCAGCCTGCGGCCTTGGCCCGGTCGCGCATCGCCTCAAGGCTGAAACGATTGGAGCCGATCAGGACATTCTGTGCAGGGGGTGTTTTGGCGCTGCCCTCCGGGGTGTTGAGATGCGCCTGAACCGCAGCGGGGAGCTGGTCCCAGAGCCCCTCGGACTGCAGCAAGGCGCGGGCGTCACCTCTGCTGCCCAAGGGGGCAACCGTGGGGCCAGAGGCAATGGCACGTAGATCGTCGCCAATGACATCCGACAGAATGAAGGCGGTGACGCGGGCCGGGGCGGCGGCGCGGCAGAGACCGCCCCCTTTGAGATCCGAGAGGGACTGACGGATCAGGTTCATCCGGTTGATGTCGAGGCCCGAGGCCAGCAGAGCCTCATTCACACGAGCCTTATCCGCGAGGGTCAGGCCAGGGGCGGGGGCCACCATCAGCGCCGAGCCGCCACCTGAAATCAGCATAAAGAGTTGATCTGATGCGTTGAGATCTTGGACGAGAGTGAGCACCCGCGCCCCTGCTGCCGCACTGGTCTGATCGGGAACCGGGTGCGCGCCTGTGATCACCTCGGCACCGGGCACGTCTGCGCGGTTTTCGGGGTTGGTGATGACAAGAGCCTCGGACGGCGCGTCGGGCAGGGCGGCAAGCGCCGCGCGCATCATCGGAACAGCGGCTTTGCCCACCGCAATCACGACGCGGCGGCCACCCGGCGCAAGCGGGGCAAGTGGCTCTGCGCTGAGTTGGGCTTGCACGGCGGCGGCAGGATCGGCGCGGTCAATGGCCGATTGAAAAAGCTCCAGCGCGGTCTGTTGCAGGCTGTGGGTCATCAGCGGCCCCTTTTATGGTGAAAGTTGCGCCATATTGCGCGGCTCTTTTTGTGCGGGTCAATGGCAGGTTGGCGCAAGATATGAGGGCACAAGCCGCGCGGCTTTCAAATCGAGCCATATAATCCTTCATGCGAAAGGGGCCATCATAGGCATTGGCCTAACGCCGTCGGCACGGTTTGATGGGCACAGAGATTTCAAGAAGGTTATGCGATGACAAAACCCACCTATTACGCGCCCCACGGGGGGCTGCCGCCGCAGACCCAGCTCCTGACGGACCGGGCGATGTTTACCGAGGCTTATGCGGTGATCCCGAAGGGCACCAACAGCGATATCGTCACCAGCCTTTTGCCGTTCTGGGACAAGGCGCGGTTCTGGGTGATCGCGCGGCCCCTGTCGGGATTTGCCGAGACGTTTTCGCACTATATCGCCGAGGTGCTGCCCGGTGGTGGCTCCACACGGCCTGAAACCGAAACCGGCGTTGAGGCGGTGCTGTTCGTGGTCGAGGGCCAGATGGAGCTGACCATTGATGGGACAGCGCATCAGATGAGTGAGGGGGGCTATGCCTTTGTGCCGCCCGCCTCAGATTGGACGCTGAAGAACACAAGCGATGCGCCGGTGCGGTTTCACTGGGTGCGCAAGGCTTATCAGGCGGTGGAGGGGCTGGATCAGCCAGACGCCTTTGTGACCAATGAGCAGGATGTGACACCCACGGCGATGCCCGGCACTGAGGGCAAATGGGCCACGTCGCGCTTTGTTGATCCGGCTGACCTGCGTCACGACATGCATGTGACGATTGTTACCTTTGAGCCGGGCGCGGTCATTCCCTTTGCTGAGACGCATGTGATGGAGCATGGGCTCTATGTGTTGGAAGGCAAGGCGGTTTACCGGCTCAATCAGGATTGGGTCGAGGTGGAAGCGGGCGATTATATGTGGCTGCGCGCCTTCTGCCCGCAGGCCTGTTATGCGGGCGGGCCGGGCAAGTTCCGCTATCTGCTCTATAAGGATGTGAACCGCCACATGCCGCTTTCGCCATTGCGCTGAAGGCAGACAGGTTATTAAACGGAAAAAGGGCCGCGCGATGCGGCCCTTTTGCTGTTATTCTGGTGCCTCTCAATGCGCGTCGCGCGAGGTCCCGAGCGAGCCTTTGGAGTGGCCCGACATGCCGCCGGAGACTTCTTCGGTCGACTCGTCCGCCAGCTCTTCGGGCAGGATCAGGTTCAACACGATAGAGATCACGGCGGCGGGCAACAGGCCGCTGGTCAGCAGGATGCGCGCGGTGTCGGGCATATGCTGAAGCGCGCCCGGTTCCAGTTGCAGGCCAAGCCCGACGGAGAGCGAGATCGCAAAGATCACCATATTGCGCCGGTTCCAGTCCACATCCGACAGGATCGAGATACCGGCTGCGACCACCATGCCGAACATCACGATGACGCCGCCGCCGAGAACCTCAATCGGGACGGTGCGGATTACGGCGCCGACCTTGGGGATGAGGCCGCAGATGATCAGGAAGATCGCCCCGCAGGTGACCACGTGGCGGCTCATGACGCCGGTCATGGCAATCAGGCCCACGTTCTGGCTGAAGGAAGTGTTGGGCATCGCGCCAAATGCGCCCGCAAGGGCGGAGCCAAACCCATCGGCAAAGGTTGCGCCTTCGATCTCCTTGTCGGTGGCTTCGCGCCCCGCACCGCCTTTGGTGATGCCAGAGACATCGCCTACGGTTTCGACGGCGGAGACAAAGGCCATCAGGCAGAAGCCCAAGATGGCGGCAAAGGAGAACTCAAACCCGTATTTAAACGGCTGCGGCAGCGCAAAGGCGGCGGCGTTGCTCCAGCTGCCTGCGATGGAGTCAAAGCTCAGGATGCCAACCATCAGCGCGTAGATGTAGCCGACAATCAACCCCAAGAGCACCGCTGCCACAGAGAGCATGCCACGGGTGAAGAACTTCAGCCCCAGCGTGACCACGATCACCACAATCGCCGCTGACCAGTTCAGCAATGAGCCATATTCAGGGGTGCCAATGGCGGGAACACCACCGGCGGCGTATTGGATGCCGACCTTGACCAGTGCCAGACCGATCATGGTGACCACAAGACCGGTCACAAGGGGGGGCAGGGCAAAGCGGATCTTGCCAATCACAAGGCCGAGACAGGCGTGGAACAGGCCGCCGATAAGAACCCCGCCAAAGAGTGCGGCCAGCCCATCGACGCCTTTGCCCGCCACCAGCGGGATCATGATTGGCAGGAAGGCAAAAGATGTGCCCTGCACAATCGGCAGTTTCGCCCCGACAGGGCCAACAGAGAAAGTCTGAAACAAGGTGGCGATACCGGCAAAGAGCATCGACATCTGGATCAGGTAGAGGAGTTCTGGAAAGTCGGGGGAGTTGGAGCCAAACCCAAACCCGGCCGCCCCGGCCACGATGATGGCAGGTGTTACGTTAGAGACGAACATCGCCAGCACATGCTGGATGCCCAGCGGGATGGCTTTGCCCAATGGGGGCATATAGTCGGGATCGCGGAGCTGCTCCGGCGTCCCGATAGACGTATCAGACATTTTCTGTTCCCTGTTGGTTGGGGGAATCTCCCGGCCTCATTTGGCGGGTCGGGATGATCCGGATTGCGAGATCGGAGGCTAGTTCTCCGCGTCCAATGTGATCTCGGTGACGATCCACGGGTCATCAAACCAGTGTTCTTCGAGGTTGGTGCCATCGCCGATCCGGTCGACGACAATATATTGGCCGGGGGCTTCAAACGGCGCGAGTACGCCGTGCCAGACACCGCGATGCAGGTTGATCGACTGGCCCGGCTGGCTCAGGAAGGCCAATGGCGTGCCGGGTGTGCCGCCCACATCGGGGGCGACGATCACGATCATCGGCACCCCATCAAGGGGCACGAAAGCCTGACTGCCTTCGGGGTGACGCTCCACCAGATCCACGGTGTAGGGCAGGTGGCGCGCTTCGGAGACAAAGAGGCTGATGCCGGCACGACCCTGCGCAAAATCCAACTGCGCCAGATCATGGTGACGGCCACATTTGCCCTGATTGATGATCTTGTCCGGCTGCGCCTTGGGCACCAGCACATCACCAAAAGGGGCAAACGCCTCGGCGGTCAGGGGGCGGGCAATAAGCGCGCGGCTCATGGCAGGATATCCATCAGGCGGAACTGGGCGATGCGTTCGACCTGTTTGCAGGCTTCGGCAAATTCCGTGGCGCGGTCATTGTCGATGCGGCGCTGAAAAGCCGCCATGATCGAGGCCTTATCGTGGTCGCGCACCGCGATGATGAAGGGAAAGCCGTGTTTTTCCACATATGTGGTGTTGAGCGCGGTGAACGTCTCGCGTTCTTCGTCGGTCAAGAGGTTCAACCCGGCGCTGGCTTGTTCCGAGGTGCTCTCGGCCGTTAGGCGACCGGCTGCGGCGAGCTTACCCGCAAGATCGGGGTGCGCTGTCAGCACGCCGAGGCGCTCTTCCTCGCTTGCGGTGCGGAACATGCGGCACAGTGCGTTGTGCACACCCGCCGCGCAGTCATGCGCCGGGCCAAGTTCGAGATCAAAGGCGCGATCCGCAATCCAGGGGGAATGTTCAAAGATCGACCCATATGTGGCCACAAATGTCTCGCGGTCCATTTGGCTGGGACGGGTGCGACGCTGATGGGGGTGGGTGCTGGCCCAATGTTCAGCGATCTCCAGACGGCGCGGGCACCAGACGCCCTCGTGGCTCTGGACATGATCGATAAAGCGTTTGAGCGCGGCGATCTTGCCCGGACGTCCCACCAGACGGCAATGCAAGCCGATGGTCATCATCTTGGGCGCGCCTGCGTCGCCTTCGGCATAGAGCGCATCAAAGGCATCGGTCAGATAGCTGCCGAAATCCTCGCCTGTGACCCAGCCGGGGGCCGTGGCGAAGCGCATATCGTTGGCCTCAAGCGTGTAAGGAATGATCAGCTGATCGCGGTCGCCTACTTCCAGCCAATAGGGCAGGTCGTCGTCATAAGTATCCGAGATGTAATCAAAGCCGCCTTCCTCGGCCACGAGGCGCACGGTATTGGCGCTGCAGCGCCCGGTGTACCAGCCGCGCGGGCGCTCCCCGACCACCTCGGTATGAAGGCGGATCGCCTCTTTGATGGCGGCGCGTTCTTCGGCCTCGGGCATGTCCTTATGTTCGACCCATTTGAGGCCGTGGGAGGCGATTTCCCAATCTGCGTCCTTCATCGCCTGCAGCTGTTCGGGGCTGCGGGCAAGGGCAGTGGCGACGCCATAGATGGTCAGCGGGATACCAGCGCCTGTGAACAGGCGGTGCAGACGCCAAAAGCCTGCGCGCGCGCCATATTCATAAATCGATTCCATATTCCAGTGGCGCTGGGCGGGCCATTGCGCCGCACCGGGGATGTCAGAGAGGAATGCCTCGGAGGCCGCATCGCCGTGCAGGGTGCAGTTCTCGCCACCTTCTTCGTAGTTCAGCACGAACTGGACGGCGATCTTTGCGGAATTGGGCCAAGCGGGATGAGGGGCCTGCGCCCCATATCCACGCATATCGCGGGGATAGCGTGTCAATTGCGAGTCTCCGGTTTATTTGTCGTTTCATTGTTATACATAGGAAATGGTCCTTGGGCTTTACCGCAATTTTTGAAAGTGCTGTTTGATGCTCGTGCGTGCATCTCGGGCAGCGCGGGCGCAATATGGCGGCAAATTCAGCAGCATATGATCGGCCAAGGGGCAGCGCGCCCAAGGGTCTGAGAGGAAAGGCAACAGATGAGCGGATATCTGACCACACATGTTCTGGACACGGCGCGGGGGTGCCCTGCGGAGGGCATCAAGATCGCGCTATATAAGGTGAGCGGTAATTCTCATAAGAAGATCGCGGAGACCGTGACCAACGCCGACGGGCGCACCGATACCCCGATTCTGCCTGCCGAGACCTTCGCGACCGGCACGTATGAGCTGATTTTCTTCTGTGGGGATTATCTGCGCGCCTCGGGTCAGGCGGGAGATGATCCGCTGTTTCTGGACCAAGTGCCGATCCGGTTCGGCATGAGCGAGGCCGAGAGCCACTATCATGTGCCGCTTCTGCTGTCGCCCTATGGGTATTCCACCTATCGCGGCAGCTGACGCATAGGTATTTGGGAAAAGATGAAGGGCAGGCCGCAAGGTGCTGCCCTTTTTCATGGCTCAGGCGGCATTCGCCGGAAGAGATGCAAGGATGTGGTCCACCATGAAATCAAGGAATAACCGTACCTTGGGGTCCTGATGGCGGCGGTGCATATAAAGACAGGCCATCTGAATGGTGGCGGGCGGCTCGTCCGGCAGCACCGGGACCAAGCGACCGGAAGCGAGATGCTCGGAGATTTCAAACACCGGTTTCAGGATGATCCCATGGCCGTCCAGCGCCCATTGGGTGAGCACATCGCCGTGGTCTGATTCATAAGGGCCTGAAACAGCGACCCGGCGGATGCCTTCGGGACCGTGCAGGGGCCACTGAAATTCCGGCGCGCCGGGATAGCGCAGGTTGAGGCAATCATGGGCTTCGGTTTTCAGCTCGGCGCTGGATGTCGGCATGCCGCGCGCCTTGATATAGGCGGGCGATGCGCAGAGCACGCGCGGACAATCGGTGATTTTACGGATCTTGAGGTTGGAATCTTCGGGCAGGCCCAGAAAGAAAGCCGCATCCAGCCCTTCGGCCGCGAGGTCGAGTTTGCGATCCGACAGGCGCAGGCGAATGTTAATGAGCGGGTAGGCGGCGTTGAACTGCGGCACCGCCGGGGCAATCAACCGCTGTCCGACCCCCAAAGGTGCGGCCACATAGAGCGTGCCGCGCGGGGTCTGCGTCACATTGGAGATGTCGGCCTCGGCCTCTTCGACGGCTTCGAGGATCTTGACCGCGCCATGATAGAACAACTGGCCCTGCTCCGTGGGGTGCAGCAGCCGGGTGGTGCGCTGGAACAGGCGCACTTTCAGGTGTTCTTCGAGCTGGGAAATCCGCGACGAGGCCACGGCGGCAGAAATGCGCATATCCCGCGCTGCGGCGGACATATTGCCGAGCTCATAGACGCGGACGAAAGTGCGGATATTGTTCAGATAGGCCATGACGGGGATTTCATTGTTAGCTTATGTTTGAAGCAGCTTGGAATTTTTTCCTGATACACGAAAATAACCCGCTCGCCTAGGGTCAGGGCAAACGCGCAAGGAGTGAGCTATGCAAGAGCTTGTAATCATGTGGGACTGGCTTGCCTTTGCCGTCCGCTGGCTACACGTCATCACCGCCATCGCCTGGATCGGATCGTCCTTTTATTTTGTGGCGCTTGATCTGGGGCTGCGGAAAGTCCCGCATTTGCCGGTCGGTGCCCATGGCGAAGAATGGCAGGTGCATGGCGGTGGTTTTTACCACATCCAGAAATATCTGGTGGCGCCTGCGAACATGCCGGACCATCTGATCTGGTTCAAATGGGAGAGCTACGCCACGTGGCTCTCTGGCGCTGGCCTGTTGATGATCGTCTATTGGGCGGGCGGTGAGCTCTATCTGATCGACGCTGGAAAGGCCGATCTGGCGCTCTGGCAGGGCATCCTGATTTCGGGCGCATCGCTCAGCGTGGGCTGGCTGGTCTATGATTTCCTGTGCAAATCGCCCTTGGGCGAGAAGCCGACGCTGCTGATGGTGTTGCTGTTCGTGCTGCTGGTGGCCATGGGCTATGGGTATAATCAGATCTTCACGGGACGCGCGGTGATGCTGCATCTGGGGGCCTTTACTGCCACCATCATGACGGCCAATGTGTTCTTTATTATCATGCCGAACCAGCGCATCGTGGTGAAAGACCTGCAGGAAGGCCGCACGCCGGATGCAAAGTATGGCAAGATCGCCAAGCTGCGCTCGACCCATAACAACTATCTGACCTTGCCGGTGATCTTCCTAATGCTGTCCAACCACTACCCGCTGGCCTTTGCCACCGAGTATAACTGGCTGATCGCAGCGCTGGTGTTCCTGATGGGGGTGACGATCCGTCATTACTTCAACACCTGCCACGCTGGCACCGGCAACCCGACCTGGACCTGGCCCGTGACCATCCTGTTGTTCATCGCCATCATGGCATTGAGCCAAGCCCCCCTCGTGCAGGACACCTATGAGGAATCCGAGGCACGAGAGCTGACCCAAACCGAGCTGGCTTTTGCTGGCTCGGAACATTTTGAGGATGTGATGAATACGGTGCCGGGGCGCTGCGCCATGTGCCACTCGCGCGAGCCTTATTATGACGGTATCCGCCGTGCGCCCAAGAACGTGCTGCTGGAGACCCCAGCGGATGTCGCCAAATACGCGCGTCAGATTTACTTGCAGGCTGGCGCGACCCACGCAATGCCGCCCGCCAATGTGACCTATATGGAAGACGAAGAACGCGCGCTGATCCGCAAATGGTATGCCGATGGCGCAAAAGATCTGCCCTTCTATATGGCGGGCAACTGAGCCACCCCCGAGGCCGGGGCTGCGCCCGCCCCTAATCCTGCGCCCATCCGACGCCCGCCGGGCCAGACACCGCGCGTGCGGTGTGGCCGGGGCTGTTACTCTTTCTATATCTGACGAAAGGCGAGCCGAATGTCCGCTGTTGCCAAAATCCTGCGTGGCCGCACGCTAAGCTTTCACGCCGAGCCCACCGGCCCCGAGGATACCGCCGCCTATAGCTATCGCGAAGATGGCGCGATCCTGATCCGAGAGGGTCGCATCACGGCCCATGGCGCGTACAGCGATATTGTGCGCGAGGCCCCCGAGGCCGAGGTGGTGGATCATCGCCCGCATCTCCTGATGCCCGGCTTTATTGATCTGCATCTGCATTTCCCACAGGTGCAGGTGGTGGCCTCTTGGGGCGAACAGCTGCTCGATTGGCTCAACACCTATACATTCCCTGCGGAGGTGCAGTTTGCAGACCCTGCGCACGCGGAGCGGATGGCCCGCGGGTTTTTCGATCTGATCCTGGGCCATGGCACCACCACGGCGGTGGCCTTCTGTTCCGTGCACCCCACCTCGGCCGACGCCTATTTCGCCGAAGCCGCCCGCCGCAATATGCGGATGATCGGCGGCAAGGTGATGATGGACCGCAATGCACCCGAGGGTCTGACTGATACGGCGCAGCGGGGCTATGACGAGACCAAGGCGCTGATCGAGCGCTGGCACGGCAAGGGGCGGGGGTCATACGCGATTTCGCCTCGGTTCGCGATTACCTCGACGCCCGCACAACTGGAGGCCGCCGGGGCCTTGGTGGCCGAACACCCCGACGCCTATGTGCAGACGCATCTGTCTGAGAACCGCGACGAGATCGACTTTACCCTCAGCCTCTACCCGGATGCGCCGGACTATCTGGGCATCTATGAACGCTACGGGCTTGTCAGTGATAAGACCCTGCTGGGGCATGCGATCCATCTGGAGCCGCGCGAGATTGAGCTTCTGGCCGCAACCGGGGGCAAACCGGTGTTTTGCCCGACGTCCAATCTGTTCCTCGGCAGCGGTCTGTTCGATGATGCGGGCCTGCGCGCTAGGGGCATTCTCAATGGCATCGCCACCGATATTGGCGCGGGCACCAGCTACTCGATGCTGCAGACCCTGAATGAGGGCTACAAGATCCTCCAGTTGCAGAACCAGAAGCTGCACCCGCTGCGCGCCTTTCATTGGATCACCCGTGGCAATGCCGAGGTGCTGGGGCAGGTGGATCAGATCGGCACCTTGGATGCTGGAACGGAGGCCGACATCGTGGTGCTGAATGCAAAAGCCACCCCGGCAATGGCGCTGAGGGCAGAGGCGGCAACCTCGCTAAGCGAAGAGCTGTTCATCCTGCAGATGCTCGGCGATGACCGCGCCGTGGCAGAGACCTATGTGGCGGGCGAGGCGATGAAGCCACGGAGCTGACGTCCAGCAAGGTATCTATGGAATGTGACGGGCGCGGCGGTTTTTTCCTCTGCGCCCGTTTTGGTTTGTGGTTTTGAGTCGGGGGCTTTGGTGTGATTCCGGGGGGATCTTGTTTGATTCCACGGCCGAGGCTGGGGGGAAGTGGGGGTTGGGTTGGGAT
>NZ_LNWY01000040.1 GCF_001681715.1 Tritonibacter mobilis
GCTTCCGATCGCCGGGTGGATTACAACGCTTCGTATCTATGAAGTCTGCAACCCGCAATAGTTTCTCTGTCCCAGCCCGCCGCCGCTCTGCGCTCACCATCCGCTACCATCGGCTCGAAGCATTCGAGGCGTGGAAATCCGCGGCACAGGCCGCTTGATCAACGAACAGCTTGCCAACTTGCAAATTCGGCGAGTTAACGTGACAACACCCGGGGAACTGATCTGGAAGTTTTCAGACGTGACCAATCTGGAATTTGCCTGTCTGGTCCCCGGCCACAGAGATGCCGGGTGTGGGGGGTCATCATCGTGCATGATCACCTCGCCTCACCCGCCGGATATTGAGCGCGCTCCAATGTCGCTGATGGACAGGTATCACGTCCTCGTACATGACGTCTCCGCCCTCTTCGGATACGATTACAATGATACGACGCCGGACTGGGTTCATCCGTTCATTCACCTCATTCTGGTCCTGGCGCCGGGATTGCTGATCGGCGTCGCCCTCTATCTCGTCCTGCGCGGTATCCTGCGGCTCTGGAGCCGCCCGGCAAAACCGGTCGCGCGCATGAACCACGTGAGGGGGCTTGATGCCGGGTTGTTCAGCTCGGTCCTGCGCTACACCAGACGGCAGCAGGCGCAGATGATCATGCTGAGCCTTCTCGCGCTTCCGATCCTGTATCTGACCTTGGAACTGCCCAAGCAGATCGTGAACAATGCGCTGGAATCCGCGACTTTCCCGGTCGAGGTTCTGGGCCAGAGTTTGGATCAGGTCATATTCCTGCTGCTGCTTTGCGGGCTGTATTTGCTGTCGATCAGCCTGAACGGACTCATCAAATACACGCTCAACGTCTTCAAGGGCTATACGGCGGAGCGGTTTCTCCGACGCTTCAGGCTGCTGATCTATCGGCGGTGGCGCTCGGATGCGGAGGCGTCCGAGCAAAGCGAGATCGTCCCAATACTCGCACAGGAAGTGGAACCCATCGGCGGCTTCGCGGCCGAAGTCCTGACCCTGCCGGTTTTGCAGGGTGGCACGCTTTTCACCATTCTGCTGTTCATGTTCATTCAGGACCCGATCCTGGGTGCCGCCGCGCTGACCGTGTTGCCCATTCAGCTTATTCTGCTCCCGAAGCTGCAGCGCCGGGTGAACACCCTGTCGCGTATCCGGATCAAAGAGGTCCGCGATCTTGGCAGGCAACTGAGCGAGCAGTTGCGCGAACGACAGGGCGCCTCGTCCGGCCTGTCGGCGGCGGGCGCTAGTTTCAAGGCGCTGGAGCAGGTACGCAGAAGGATCTTTCGTCTCAAGTTCTTCATCAAGGCGCTCAACAACTTTCTGACGGCGCTGACACCGTTTCTGTTCTACTCACTTGGCGGATATTTCGTCATCGAAGGCCGGATCACGCTTGGGGCACTGGTCGCGGTCCTCGCCGCGCACAAAGACTTTTCGGCCCCACTGAAGGAGCTTTTCCGATACTATCAGGCGCTTGAGGATACGCGGATCAGGTATCAGGAAATCACGACCTTCTTCGCCGGGACGCCGCCCCGCATGGAAGAACAGCAATCCGCCGGGGTGCACCGGCTGGCGATCCGCAGACCGCCGGAACATGCGCTGTCGCAGACTTGAGGGCTCCTATTGTCCCCCCTGCTCCCGCGACGCGTCAAACTGCCGTTACATTTGGCTACAAAGAGGGGGCGGACATTTACACCGGCGGTTTGATATACACCGGGTATGAGCGAACCTGCCCACATTCTGGTCGTCGACGACCATGACGAGATCCGCAATTCCGTTTCAAGCTATCTCGAACGGAACGGCATGCGAACCTCGGTCGCCGAAAGTGCCGCAGAGATGGACGCTCAGCGCGCAAGACATTCTTTCGATCTGATCGTGCTCGATGTGATGATGCCCGGCGAAGACGGGCTGACTGCGTGCAAAAGATTGCGTCAGGAGTGCGGCACACCGGTCCTGATGCTGACCGCCCTCGGAGAGGACGACGACCGCATCGAGGGTCTGGAAGGCGGCGCGGATGATTATCTCTCCAAACCCTTCAATCCGCGCGAGTTGTTGGCCCGGATCAGGGCCATCATGCGACGCAGCGAGAAGAGCCCTCCGCAGGACGGTGTTGTCACGTTAACTCGCCGAATTTGCAAGTTGGCAAGCTGTTCGTTGATCAAGCGGCCTGTGCCGCGGATTTCCACGCCTCGAATGCTTCGAGCCGATGGTAGCGGATGGTGAGCGCAGAGCGGCGGCGGGCTGGGACAGAGAAACTATTGCGGGTTGCAGACTTCATAGATACGAAGCGTTGTAATCCACCCGGCGATCGGAAGCCTTGCATCACCCGCTCTCGTTTTCGGAAGGGCAAGTGGCTGTTTTCTGCGCGGTTATTGAGTCCCTTGTGTGACCAATGATCAAGGCCAGGCGCGACCTCGCGCTTTGCGGCACCATAGGAGCGCAGCTTGTCCGTAATGATCCTTTTTGGCACGAAGCCCCAACGTTTCATCAGCTTGACCAAAAGCCGCTTTGCGGCGCGCTTGTCTCGTCTCGATTGGAGAATTTCCTCAAGAACAAAGCCGTGTTGGTCGACCGCGCGCCAGAGCCAGTATGACCGACCCGCGATCTTCACAACGACTTCGTCCAGATGCCAGACATCGCCGGGGCGCGGCTGCCGTCGCTGTAGAACGTGGGCGATCAGGGGGCCGAACTTGACGCTCCAGCGCCGGATTGTCTCATACGAAACGTCGACGCCACGTTCCAGCATCAGCTCTTCGACCTCGCGCAGGCTCAAGTTGAACCGGACGTAAAGCCAGACAATATGAGCGATGATCTGAGGCGGAAACCGGTGGCGTTTGTAGCTGATCTTTTGTGTCTGCATCGACACCGCCTACGCCCAGATCAATGAACCAGCAACCTCAGGACCGTTAATGTGACAACACC
>NZ_LNWY01000041.1 GCF_001681715.1 Tritonibacter mobilis
GGAAAATCAGGGCTGATTTGCAGGTTCAGTCGGCGAAGCCGCCTGTTCCTGCTGATCTGCCACGTGGCGAACGCGGGAGGGGGCGAGGCAATGCTATTCGACCGGGTTGGTGCGGCCCGCAGGCGCAGCCGAGGACACGGCCCGGTCTAATCGGATTGCCCGAGGGGGAGGGTAGCACCCTCTCCCTGACGGCCAGGGGCGTTTGGCTTGTCCAAATCCCGCTGGCCCACAAAACAGAAGCGGCGGGGCCATCAGCCCCGCCTCCGTGTTGCGGTCATTCAATTTTGAAAACTGAGTTCACTAGTTTGGGACTGAACCGCCCTTTCTGGTGCTGGCATCGATGGCCGCAGCCAGCACACACGCGACATTCATACTGCACTTGCAAAAGATGGCCTTGCCCACTGCCCGGGCGGAGCGCTGCCGTTCGCCGCGCGGCCTACGAACGGCAGTTTCGATGTCAGCTTGCGTCTTTGAACTCGGCGTATTCGCCGCGGACTTGGACTGTCACTGTAACGTCCGAGCTGTCGCGGTTGCGCCAGAACCAGCCGTGTTCACCGTTGAATTCGGCGACTATTTCACCCTCCGCACCGGTAGAGCCGCGCCCCTTTTCATAGGTGACTGAATTGCCGCCGCCATGGCCGTGCAGGTCGAAATTGACCTTACCGCCCTCGATGATCATTCGGTATTGTGCAGTCTGGCCCTTCTCCATCACCAGCTTCCACTCAGCGGAATCACCCGGAGCCAGCGTGAAGGTGGTCTCGTCACGCCATGCTTCGGCGGTTGCGGAGGTGGCGTCCTGCGCATAAGCGGCTCCGACGAAGAGGCCAAGCACGTCGTTCAACAAGCTCGACTGTTCTTCGGCGGCCTGTTCCATCAACCGGTCAGCCTCTGCCTCGTCCGCGAGCTGGGTCTTAATCTCACCCATTTCCTTGAGACCGATGACACGGCCTATGCCGGTCGGATCAATGTTGTATTCGGCGGGTAGCACCACGGTAACGAGAATCGCCACCGCCGAAACACCGGCGATCACGGTAGAGCGAATAAGCTGTTTCGAGCTGGGGAGCTGATCGAGGCTCGGTTTTTCTGCGTTGAACATAGGGAAATCTCCTGTCGGTTCAGGCGGCCACGAAGAGGCCGGTGAGCTGGTAGCCCGTGAGAATGAAGCCAAGTGTCATCATGATGACGTTGGCGGTGTAGGCTTGCGCGAAAAAACGCGGAGAGCGGCGCCAAAACCCCATAACGATAAGGATCACGGCCAAGGCCATGAGCTGGCCTAGTTCTACCCCGACGTTGAAGGCCAGCAAGTTGGCCAGCAGTCCGTCTGAGGCGATGTCGTAGTCGAGAATCTTGGTGGCCAAGCCTGTGCCGTGGAAGAAGCCAAAGATCAGCGTCGCCAGCTTGGTATTAGGCTGGAAGCCGAACCATCGCTGGTAAGCACCGAGGTTGTCCAGCGCCTTGTATACTACCGAAATGCCGATGATGGCGTCGATGATATAGGCGTTGATGCCCCAGCCGAACCAGACGCCGAGTAGCATCGTGGTCGAATGTCCGATGGCGAAGAGGCTGACGTAAATGCCGACGTCGCGCATCTTGTAGAGGAAGAAGACGACGCCGAGCAGGAACAGGATGTGATCGTAACCGGTCACCATGTGTTTGGCGCCGAGATACATGAAGGGGATGATGTTGCCCCCCCAGATCTCCTGAATATAGCCGGCATCGCCCTCCGTGACGTTGTGGGCTGCGGCCTGCGTTGCGCCGAGTGCAAGCAGGATAAGAACTGTCAGGAACACCGGCTTGCGCAATGCGGCGCGGCGCGTGTCCCGAAAGACTGCGGTCATGTTGATCTCCGAAAAAATGTGTGAATTCTGCGTGGTGGCCGCCTCGGGCGGCACCAGTTCACACGCGCGGAGGTCGTTCGTGGCGATACACCAGACCCGGTCGCCAGAAATGCCGAGCCGAGAAGCCTGCCGCTTCGGGGACGTCCCAAGTTGTGAAGTAGGAGCCCCGCAATAAGAGCGCCGGGCTGTGATCATGATCGGCAACATCATGGCTGTGGCCGTGTAGCGCCCAGGCGAGATCTACCTCGAACCCATGGCTATGGCCATGAGTCTCGACCATCTCCGCATGGTCCTGAAGGGTGGCAAGGACATCTGGGATGTGGGACGTGACCGGCTGGGATGACCAGAACACAAGACACAGGCAGAGGAGCGCGGCGAGGCCTCGCTGCATCAATCCCGTCCATTTCTTGGCAATCCTTACCTGCACCATGTCCCTGCTCGTGGCTCGCTAAACGCCATCTTGCTTTATCCTCCCTAGGGGGATAACTCGTTCTTATGATAGAACCACACCGGCATGCAAGCCACCCCAAGCTCTCCGCACGGCTGAAACGCGCCGAAGGGCATCTGCGCTCAGTCATCGACATGATCGAGCACGGGCGCCCCTGTCTCGAAATCGCGCAGCAGCTTCAGGCGGTGGAAAAAGCCGTCCGCAACGCCAAACAGGCGCTGATCCATGACCACATGGATCATTGCCTCGACGGGGAAAACTCCGAATCCGACCGGGCCGAACTCAAGGCCATCTCACGTTACCTTTGAGGCTATCATGATGGACATCTTGTCTGACCGCACCTACCGGCACCTCTTCCTTGCCCAAGTGGTTGCATTGCTGGGAACGGGCCTTGCGACAGTTGCGCTTGGGTTGTTGGCCTACGATCTGGCAGGAGACGGCGCAGCAATGGTGCTGGGCACGGTCTTCACCATCAAGATGGTGGCCTATGTGGGGATTGCCCCGGTTGCAGGTGCCTTTGCGGACCGGGTGAACCGCCGTCGGCTGCTTGTTGCGCTAGACCTGGTGCGCGCTGCCGTGGCGCTGCCCTTTGTGACCGAGGTCTGGCAGGTCTACGTGCTGATCTTCCTGCTACAGTCTGCCTCGGCGGCCTTCACGCCCACTTTCCAGGCTACGATCCCCGATGTGCTGCCCGACGAGGCGCGCTACACCCGTGCGCTTTCGCTCTCGCGTCTGGCCTATGATCTGGAAAACATCATTAGCCCGACATTGGCGGCGCTACTGCTTGCAATGATGAGCTACAATACGCTGTTCCTAGGA
>NZ_LNWY01000042.1 GCF_001681715.1 Tritonibacter mobilis
GTGGACAGAACATGGGGGTCATGCGGCGCGTTTTCTGTTTGCGACGGTCAGCCGACCATCGAGAACTGCGGCCCTTGTGACGGCTACTCGGTGAGCCCCTTTGGGCGACCACCGCATCCTTCTGCGCTTTCCCATGCGGGCATTGGCAATGTCATCGACTGATCCTTCGGCACGAGATGACGAGATGGGCAGCCCGTTACGGTACCGTCGGCCATAGTCGACAAGGGATTCCATGTTGTTCGCGAGATAGGTGTACAGTGTCCCGCATCGGGCCTGCACACGAGCGGCAGCGGTGCGGACAGCCAAAGGTTCTTCCGCAAGGCGGGTGCAATCGTGCATGAGCCCTTTCAGATAAGTTTCCGCGACCCGTGCTCTGCCATGCCACAGCCACCAGCGAAGGCTTTTCGCGGGGCGCTGGAACAGCACCGGAATTCCAGTGAATCCCGGTATCTGGACCAGACCCTGAACGGCGGCCTCGACATGTCGAATACGCATCGAGATGTGCCACCAGTCGAGGATATGCTTCACCTGGCCGTCGCCACCCATGGCATTCCGTATGAGGTTCGGGAGAGCAAGCTCGCCATCAGAGATTACCGTCAACAGACGGCCCGGCTTCCATCCAAAGTCTGACAGCTCTTCTCGCATCCGGCTGCCTGGCGATGCCGTCGCATTGGCGACCAAGCCAAATCGTCGGCACATATTGCGACTTTCAATCTTACCGACCACAAGATCCAGGTGTCGCTGCTGATACTCCGGTCGACAGCGGATATGCGCACCGTCCAGAAAAACCGTCAAACCCCCTTTGGGAAGTGCTTCAGCGGGATCGCCTGATGCCCTTCGACTTTTCTCGAGCCCCGCGGCTACTCTTCCCAACCGGTCACGCACCGTGGTGTGATGGGGCGGATGGCAGGGGAGGAAGCTTTTCATCAGCCGCGCGGCTTCGCGAAAGGAATGCCGGGACCCGAGTTCCGCATGGAGCCGCTGCAGCTCCGGGGTAGCCCGGTCAGGAAAGAAATAGGCCAGCGGAGAAATAGGTCCGCCGGGCATCGCCGCTGACCTGGCATCACACGAACAGCGGCGCAAGCGCGCGGCTTTGACCCGAACCCGCCCAAAGAGCGTGTCGAGATCGCGCGTGCGATAGTCATGAATGGCACGAACCGAGGCGCAATCCGGGCATACGCGGCTTTCTCGAATGATCTCATCGACCTGATCGTAAAGGATTACCCTCTGGATCTGTTCGAGGATCCTTTTCCCATCCTCGAGGCGCAGCCCGATCCCGTCTGGGCAGGTCACCCGGTATGGTCGAGAAATGCCGTCAAGCTGATGAGTGCGCTTCTCCCCGTTGTCGAAGGTAGTTTCGATTGTAATCCGTACGTCCATGGCAGCCCCCCATACAAAGAGCTTACCTTAGCACAGGCCAGATCACCGACGACGACCCCCATGTTCTGTCCACTCCCGCCGTTGATTTCGTTGGATTTCCCATCTCACAATTAAGGGCTACGCGACACATGGATTTCGATGC
>NZ_LNWY01000043.1 GCF_001681715.1 Tritonibacter mobilis
CTTTTGTCAACACGTCCTAAGCTGCTTGGGAAGCCTGTCGCTAAACACTCATAAGAAACCTCTTTACATTGCACGTCAGGAAATTCAAATTCTGTCCTGTAAAATACCAGAGTATACATTCATTTTTTAAATTATTTCTAGCGCTTGAGGAGTATCAGTGTGGCGAGTTCAGCGCCGATATCGTGGAGGCGTGCCGCTTCTGGGACGCTTGAACCACATCCTATGTTTCGGGCTGAAGCATCACTCAGTTCCACTCGAACGTTCATGGAAGCAATATTCCCTCCCACTGCGAAACATACATACGCTGTGATGGATGCTGCCAAGATCTTTGGCTTTCAGGAGGTGCTTGAGAGTTCTGGAATGCAACATGAGTGCCTTTACCGTGGCCGCGCACAAGAGCGTTGGGGAGATGTGGCACCATGGCTTGTCCGTTTGAAGGCGGACCATGCGTTAACGCGTGAGTTGCTCCTCAAGAAGAACAATCCTGCCTCTTTTTCTTTCCTTAAAGCCCCTGCCCTCTTTTTGACCACCGACTATAGTTTTGATGTAGTACTCAAACACTTGCGACGGTTCACGAAGGTTCGGGCGGAAGACGGGCGTGTCCTACTTCTGCGTTTTTATGATCCTATCACATTTTCGGATCTCTTAGAGGCGATGCCCTCAATTCAAGTATCTGAATTAATTGAAACTTTAAAAGTGACGTATCTTCTCCCTGATGGTGAGTGGTGTACTGTGGAATCTGTTGAATGTTAACCTTATCGAATGAAACAATTGCCCGGCTTGATAGCATCCAGATTAATCGTGACATAAATGCTATTGCTGAGTGGTTATACGGGAAGTTTGAGCCTTGGTTCTTAGAGATTGGAGCAAAGCCGCACGACGTGGCCCGCAGCGTGCGGCAAATTCAGCAATGGGCTGAAGTCAAAGCCCTCAAGCGCAACAAAGATATTCGCATTCTAGCAGTTATGAGCGTCACCCAAGGCGCATTCTTTCACCATGACCCGCGATTTTCCAAAACGTTTAACCGAGCGGTACGGCGCTTTGAACTAGAGCCAGATGAACGAATAAATGGGGTCTTCGAGGCGTTTGAAGGCTGGCGCAACAATGTGCTTGGCAAAGATAGTTGGGGCATCATTGCGCAGCGGACCGCAAGCCTGATTACAAATAAATCGAATTTTGACCACCTTACCCCTGCAGAAATCGCAGATCGCATTCTTCCCGGCCAAGCGGCTTGGATCGGCACTAAGGCTCATAAGCAATTTTTATGGGATGTTGCGGCAGATGGTGCGGGACGAATGCTTCCGACACACAGACACCTTGCCTGTAATCTCGCTCTTTCTGTCTTGTTTGGGTATCGTTGGGCCTCAGACCCGAAGATGATCAACCTTGCCAAGAAAATGAAATTAGAACCTGATCCAAACGTCATGTGTGAAGGGGTTGCACTACAACTGGCCGGGAGGGGAGACTGATGGGTGGCGATCCATTCGAGGCAGATATCTCTAATGAAGCCGCAGCTGAAGCCTCATCGGCGAGTGCGCAGCCAGTTGGTCAGAGCGTACATCCCTGTAACAACTGGATTGACGTCATCGCCTATGACGAAGCGACTGATGAACCTATCGCCGATTTACCGTACAAAGTCTTTGATGTGCCGACAGGGGACGAAGTCGCATCTGGCACCACGGATGGCTCCGATGTACCACAAAGCCATTGTCTCGACGACGCATACACGGAACTAGTTGTCTTTTTCGGTACAGACGCCGCCATTGACGAGGCGCGTGAAAATATCGAGAAAATGCAGCGCGATCGTGCATTGGCCGAGCAACATCAGGCCGCATGGAATGGCATCCCTGCCGGACTTGCCCAAGAAGAGTTTGAGGCTGCCTATGTCAGTATCATACGTGATACTGGTCGTCTGATCAGTCCTCGTATTGGCGTTCTAGAGATGTCTTGGTACGGATGGGGCGGAATTTTCAACCATATTTTTGGTGGTGCCGATTACGCCAGAGAAGAGTTCGTGCGTCTGAACATACGGCTGTGTTGGGAAGAATACCAGCTGGTCACAGGAGGACGCGAGGCAACACGAGGCGAGTCCTTTGCAAGTGGGGCAGGAAACGGTCTAACCTTCGGTTTCGGTGAAGAATTCGCTGCATATCTTGACAGCATTATGCTATCCGACAAAACCTATTCAGATATCCTCGCAGAGCGGCAGCGCATTCAGGATATCGAACGCATTTCGCACCCAAATTATTTTTTGGGTGGCGAGATAGCAGGCATCATCCCGACTATTTTCATCCCTGTCGGCGGCGCCGCAGCAGCTGGTGCGCGGACTGCTGCAACCACTACCGGAGCCGCCCTACGTGGCGCGACGTATGCTGCTGCAAGCGGTTTCGCTCTGGGGGCTGTAGAAGGGTACGGCAACGCCCGTGGTGACTCCGTTGAACGCTTGCAAGCAGCACTCAGAGCGGGGACATTCGCCGCGGTTGGCAGTCTTGTTCTGGCTGGACTTGGTGTTTTGGTTGTCCGCGCGGTATCGCGCAGAGTCGCTGTCGCACGCCTTGCAGCGCGTGGGTCTTGGCGTCAATCTGCTGTCGACGATATTGTGTCGTGGATTGGTTCCGGTATCAAAGATAATCCGCTACGTCGCGCGTACGAGCAGGCCGTGCCAGAGCGGATCGGACCGATTGTTGCACGCGCGACAGACGATATGAGTGACGAGGCATTGGAGCGCCTCGCGCGGCAGGCACATCAGATGCGCAGAGACATCGGCATGGAATTCAAAGATTTGACGCCAAGTCCGCTGATTGACTATATCCACGAAATTAATATCGACAGATACGCAGGCGACCCTTTGGGACCAACCTTTGACTTCCTGATGGGTAGAAATGTGTTGGGTAAACGAATGTCCCCACGTGAAAGCTATCGCGCCATTCTCGATGGAGCTCTCAGGCCCAACGCAGATGTCGACGCCCTTTTATCAGGATTCAGTCGTTGGCTTTCCGGCAAGCCGGATAACTTCATAAGAACACATTGGGAAAACCTAGCCCCTGCAAATGGAAGGGACCCATCGATTTTGGCTGATGTCATCAGAAGGATGCAGGAATGACCGAACGCAAACTGGGTACACTGCCCGAATTGAAAGAACATCTGGTCTACGATGAAGAAACGGGAGCATACCATAAGGTAAACGGGGACGTGCATTGGAAAGAAGGCAATGGCGGTTTCAGGGAACTATCTGAAGGAGACTTCTGGGGAACCTTCAACCGTACAGACGGAACCGGTACTTTCTTCCGTAACGAACGCATGTATCCCGATGACCCTGATCGATTTATCGTTTTTGTGAACATCCTCGGCCCCACGCAAGCACGGGTACATTATGCGCTGGATGGAGTTGTCGTTGAGAAGGCAGTATATACGCGGGTATCAGGTGTTGGGGTCAATGCCTTTGATGCATTCGAAGAAGATGTTGACAACCTAATGTACTTTTCCAAACAGCATGAACCTCGTCGCTCGAAATGGCCCAAGCTCTTTACGCAAAAAAGCTAAACGAGGGGCTGATCGAGTAGCACCGCTTTCTCGCAATGGTCGAGGAGATTGATCCCGAATGTAGGCATCCGGCTACTCTAGGAGTTGCTGTGCTGCTGCGCCAGCAAAGGCCACGCTAATTTATGGCAAAACCGATCAAGAAATGACTCAAAACTTTTAATGTCAAATCGAGGTTACCCTTCATCATTTGTCGTCCTCATCCTTTCGTCGGGCGTCAAATTTCTCCCAAACATGCAGGCGGCCTTTCTGGCGTGCATCGGCAAGCCAGAGTTTCTTGCGTATACCAGCCACCTCAAGATGCTTGTATTTACCTCCTGAGTACCTCGGCCAATCGATGGCCAACCCTTGCTTTACGAGTTCCTCCGACAAGTCACGGCCATCGGGAAGGAAACACTTTGCCACCGTCCGCCCATGTTCATCTTCGTCGGTGATTTCTGCGCGTATGCAATGTCCTTTACACAAGCGCACCATCGCCCATTTAGCTTTCTTACCGTAAGGGTGATGGAGTTCGGGCGCGTCTATCCCGAACAGGCGAACTTGCGTGTTCTGGATTCTAATCGTGTCGCCATCCGTGACGTAAGCGGTACCTGTGAGTACGCGCGGAAGATCGACCGCGTGTGCAGTCGTAGCATCGAAGGTTTCGGCCCTTGATATCTCGTCAACCTGCGACGGTCGTGAGCGCGCAGAAGAAGAGATACTGCGACCTCTCCTATAGGCTGAGGTATTTTCAACCGGATCCGGGAACCGATTGGATTGAGCGCGATAGTTTGGCCTGAATAGCGCTCTTAAAATAGATCTAAACATCTGAAGATGATTACGGAGCGAACCTGTGTATGGCAAATAAATTTGCAGCGAACCACACGCAATATTCCTTTGAGCCAGAAACCACCGACCGGCTTTCAAGATCTAACCGGAACTGCCCTCGTTTGACCGATTAGTGTTCCGTTGCTTTTCGGCCACACTTTCAATCCGCCTCGTTTGCTT
>NZ_LNWY01000044.1 GCF_001681715.1 Tritonibacter mobilis
CGTGCGCGGCCCGGCCCAACCGAGACCGTTTCTCTGGCGCAAGCCAGAGTAGCGTGTCTTGGGCGGGAGCACCCCCGCCGCTGGGCAGGTTTAACCGGGCAGGCTTAACTGGACCGACTTAACCGGGCAGGGCTTATTTTTCACTGTGAGGCCACTGAAAAGGCGCATCCGGAACCCATCGGGGCAAACTGCGCGATGGGGGGCAAGCCTGTCAGATGTGCCACACGCGCCGATCTGACTGCATTCACTGAATTTTTGCTGCGACAATCGCTTGCTGCGCGCTGCCAGATCGGTGAAACTGCCCGTTGGCTGAAGCCCCGCCCCGGAGTGTGGCGGGTGCGACCCTGACATAGTGGATCTGTATGTTTCTCTTTCAATCGGGTGACACCACAAGCGCCATTCTGGCCTTACTGATCGTCCTTGGGATGTTCGTGGCCTTCCTGCGTGAAACCTACCCCACCGAGGTGGTGGCCATTTGCGGCGTCTCGCTCATGCTGATCACCGGCGTGCTGCCCTACGCAGAAGCACTGCCGGTGCTGGCAAACCCGGCACCATGGACCATCGCGGCGATGTTCCTGATCATGGGGGCCTTGGTGCGCACGGGCGCATTGGATGCCTTCACCTCAGTGGCCCGCAAAAAGGCCGAGGTCAGCCCAAAGATGGCAATCGCGCTTTTGATGGGTTTTGTGGTGATCGCCTCGGCTTTTGTCTCCAACACGCCTGTAGTGGTGGTGATGATCCCGGTCTTTATCCAGATCGCGCGCACGCTCAATGTATCGCCCTCCAAGATGTTGATTCCGCTGTCTTATGCCGCGGTTCTGGGTGGCACGCTCACCTTGATCGGCACCTCCACCAACCTGCTGGTCGATGGGGTGGCCCGCGCGCAGGGGCTGAAGCCCTTCTCGATCTTTGAGGTCACGCCCCTGGGCATTGTAGTGGTCACTTGGGGGCTGATCTATCTGCGCTTTATCGCGCCGCGCCTGCTGCCCGAACGGGACAGCATGGCGATGATGCTCTCGGATCGCTCCAAGATGAAGTTCTTTACCGAGGCCGTAATCCCCCCCGACAGCAACCTGATCGGACGCGAAGTCACCGGCGTGCAGCTCTTTAAGCGTCCCGGCGTGCGGTTGATCGACGTGATCCGGGGCGATGACTCCCTGCGCCGCAACCTCGAAGGGGTGGAGCTTCAGGTGGGTGACCGCGTGGTTCTGCGCACCAAGATGACCGAACTTCTGAGCCTGCAACGCAACAAGGAACTGAAGCGCGTCGATCAGGTCTCCGCGGTGGAGACCAAAACGGTCGAGGTGTTGATTACGCCGGGCTGCCGTATGGTGGGCCGCAGCCTTGGCGCCATGCGTCTGCGCCGCCGCTACGGCGTCTATGTGCTGGCGGTGCACCGGCGCAATCAGAACATCGGCGTGCAGCTCGACGATCTGGTGGTGCGTGTGGGCGACACCTTGCTTTTGGAGGGCGCGCCGGGCGACATCCAGCGCCTCGCCGCCGAGATGGACATGGCCGATGTCTCCCAGCCCACGCAGCGCGCCTATCGGCGCAGCCATGCGCCAGTGGCGGTGGCCGCGATGGTCGGGATTGTGATAGCCGCAGCCTTTGGCCTTGCGCCCATCCTGATGCTGTCGATCCTTGCGGTGGCGCTGGTGCTGGCAACCCGCTGTATCGACGCGGACGAGGCATTTTCCTTTGTCGACGGGCGTTTGTTGGCGCTGATCTTCTCCATGTTGGCCATCGGGGCCGCACTTGAAAGCTCCGGTGCGGTCAAACTCATCGTCAGTGGGATCTCGCCTCTGCTGGCGGATTTGCCGCCATTCTTCCTTGTCTGGGCGGTCTATCTGCTGACCTCTGTGTTGACCGAACTCGTCTCAAACAACGCGGTGGCCGTGGTGGTTACGCCCATTGCGGTGGGGCTCGCTCAGGCGATGGGACTTGATCCGCGCCCGCTGGTGATTGCGGTGATGATTGCGGCCTCGGCCTCCTTTGCCACGCCCATTGGCTATCAAACCAATATGCTGGTCTATGGCCCCGGCGGCTACAAGTTCTCGGACTTCCTGCGGGTGGGCATTCCGCTCAATCTCTCGATGGGATTGCTGGCCTCGGCGGTCATTCCGCTGTTGTGGCCCCTCTAGGCGCCTAAACGCTGGGATGCGCGCCTTTTCGCGCATCCCACCTGCATGTTTTGCAATTCCCCTTGCGACGGAACCCGCCGCTTCCCACGTTTATCTCACGAGACAGACAAAATTGGGAATGGGACCCATGAAGACAACCCGAAGAGCATTTATCGCCGCCGTTCTGGTGGCAGCCTCCGCCATTGGAATAGGGGCGCAGACCCGTGCCACGGAGCCTGCGAAACCACCGCTTGCCAATACCGAATGGACGCTAAGCCAGATTGAAGGCGAGGCCCCGCTGGAAGGGCGCGGCCTCGATCTGAGCTTTACTGAGGATGGCCGTTTTGGCACCAGCGCCGGATGCAACCGCTTTATGGGCGAAGTGGAGATCAAAGGCCGAGAGATCAGCTTCCCGGACAAGCTTGCAGGCACCATGATGGCCTGCCCCGAAGGACTGGCAGAGCAGGAAGAAAAGGTGCTCTCGCTCCTTGCACAGGTGACCAGCTACCGCATGGAGCCGAAGGCCTTGATCCTGGTGGATAGCAAGGGCAGCGAGCTGTTGCGCTACAGCCGCGAAATCAAGAAAGACAGCCTTATTGAGACCAGCGGCTAAGACATGTGGTCAGGAGGGGTGCTTCCTGACCCGCTCTGCGCTTCGGTCAGGAGTTGCCGACGCTCGCGTTGCCTGACAGCTCGCTTCGCACTGTCATCAGGATCTGGCCCAGCTTATTGAAACCGCGCCCATCCGGGCCACAGCCCCAATAGGCATCCATCGGCGCATTTTCAATCAGAGGTGCCTCCCCGGTGCTCAGAAGGAGCTGCCGGGGGGCCGCGTGGGTCTGGAATTTGCACCTGACAGCGGTAAGCATGATGTCATCCTTGACCTCTTCCCAATCCGCGCGCAGCGGTATGGCGCGTGTCATGCCAAGGGATTTGGCCGCTTTTGGCTTATGGCTGCGGCGAATGCGTTCGCGGTGATCGGCGTCATGAAACTTCATCGCCTGAAAGTAATGCTCCACCGTGCGCCATCATGTGCCGTCAAACGCCACACCATAGGGCGCAAAGTTTGAAAACTCCGCGTAAGGGTCTGTTTGGGCGTAAAAATAGATGGGTTCCGGGTGTAGGGACATCGGAATTGAGTATCTCATCACAGGGGCATAGCGCCAGCCAAAGATGCGCTCAACGGGCGTGCAATCATTTCTAGTATCGGTCAGGCGATCTGATCCGAGCGTCCGGCTTGCCGACCGGAAAACAGGCAGCCGCCCAGAAATGTGCCCTCCAGCGCGTTGTAGCCGTGATAGCCGCCGCCCCCAAACCCCGCCGCTTCGCCCACCGCAAACAAGCCAGGCAGTGGCGCGCCGTCTGCGCCGATCATCTGGCTGTCCAGCGTGGTGTGCAAACCGCCCAGTGTTTTGCGGGTGAGGATACTCAGCCGCACCGCAATCAGTGGCCCGTTGGCGCGGTCCAGCAGTCGGTGCGGCTTGGCCGTGCGAATGAGCCGGTCGCCCCGGTAGTTGCGCGCCGCATGGATCGCCTGAATTTGACGGTCCTTGGCAAAGCCATTGTCGACCTGCGCATCCCGCGCCTCGATCTGTGCCCGGATATGCGCTTCATCCAGCACCACATCGCCGATCTCATTCATGCCCCGCACCAGATTAGAGAGGGTCTCCGCCACCACAAAATCGGCGCCGTGTTTCTTGAAGGCTTCCACCGGGGCCGGGGCCTTGCCGCCGGACAACAGCCGCGCGCGCAGCACCTCGGCCCATTTGCCAGAGGTGAGGTCCGGGTTCTGCTCGGAGCCGGAGAGGGCGAATTCCTTCTGGATGATCTTCTGGCTCAGGATGAACCAGCTGTAATCCTGCCCGCTCGCCAGGATCGCCTTCAGCGTGCCCAGCGTGTCAAATCCCGGCAGCGCCGGATCGGGGAGCCGGGTGCCATGGGCATCAAACCACAGGGATGAGGGGCCGGGCAGGACGCGAATGCCATGGTTGGGCCAGATCGGGTCCCAGTTCCTCAGCCCCTCGCAGTAGTGCCACATGCGATCACCATTGATGATATGGCCGCCTGCGGATTGCGCTACCTTCAGCATGCGCCCGTCTACATGTGCAGGCACGCCGGAGACCATGCGGCTGGGCGCGGGGCCAAGGCGTTCGGTGGGCCAGTTGGCGCGCACCATCTCCAGATTGCCGCCGATGCCGCCCGAGGCCACAATGAGCGAGGGGGCATAGACCTCGAACTCGCCCACCTCCTGCCGGTTGGTTTGTGCGCCGATGGGGCTGGTGTCTTCGGCCAGCACCTCGCCCGAAACGCCTTTGATCTGGCCGCCCTGCTGGATGATGTGGCTGACCTGATGGCGAAAGCGCGCATCAATGCGACCTGCGGTCATATGCGCCTCAACGCGCCGGGCAAAGGGGGCCACGACGCCCGGTCCGGTGCCCCATGTGATGTGAAAACGCGGCACCGAGTTGCCATGCCCCTCGGCGCGACCATCGCCGCGCTCGGCCCAGCCCACCACAGGAAACCAGCGCAGGCCGAGACTGTGCAGCCACGGGCGCATGTCGCTGGCGGCGAACTCCAGATAGGCCTTGGCCCATTGCCGGGGGTAGTCGTCCTCGGGGCGATCAAACTGTGCGCTGCCCGCCCAATCCCGCCGCGCCAGATCAAGGCTGTCGCGAATGCCCATGCGGCGCTGCTCGGGCGTGTCGATCATGAATAGCCCGCCAAGGCTCCAATGCGCCTGACCGCCGAGGAAATGGGCAGGCTCCTGCTCCAGAAGGATCACCCGCTTGCCCCGATCTGCCAGCTCATTTGCGGCCACCAGCCCCGCCAGCCCGGCTCCGATCACGATGACATCGGCGCTGTTGTCTCGATGCGCGGCGGCCATGGCGTTCCTCCCCGATTGGCAATGCCCTTGGGTCTGAGCCTAGGCGCAAGGGGCCGCGCCGCGCAATCCTTGCGTGTAGAGCTGCCGTGAGGGTACGCAGTCCGGGCGCAGTGAGCGAAAACGGACAAGCCGGATTATGCGAAGTGTTGGTCAGAGGTTTTGCGCCGCACCTTGGTGCGTCGCGGGGGGCGGGGCCCAACGCTTTTGGAGGTGGCTTTGCCGCATCCATAAAGGGGCGGGAGCCCCCCCCTCCCTCGTGTGGTTTTGATCAGAGCGGCCAGAAAAACAGGATTGCGGGGATCGACACGGCGATCACGAGGATCTCCAGCGGCAGCCCCATGCGCCAATAGTCGCCAAACCGATATCCTCCCGGCCCCAGTACCAGCGTATTGTTCTTATGCCCGATGGGGGTCAGAAACGCCGCCGAGGCCGCCACGGCCACGGCCATCAGGAAGGGATCGGGCGAGACATCCAGCGCATTGGCCATGGAAATCCCCACCGGGGCCGCCACAATTGCCGTGGCCGTATTGTTGAGCACATCCGACAGCGTCATCGTCACCACCATCAGCACCGTCAGGATCGCCCATGCGGGCATCCCCGCCGTCAGATCCACCAGCCCATTTGCCAAGAATTCGGTGCCGCCCGATTTCTCCAGCGCCTGTCCCAGCGGGATCATCGATCCCAAGAGCACCACCACCGGCCATTCCACGTGGTCATAGATCTCTGCCACCGGCAGGATTTTCAACAACACATAGCCGATCGCCACCAGCCCCAGTGCAATTGGCAAATACACGAGCCCCACCGAGGCCGCCAGAACCGCCGCCGCAAAGAGACCAATGGCCCACCATGTCTTGTCATTTGCCGTCACCGAAAGGCCGCGCGCCGCGAGCGGCAGACAGCCCAGCCAGTCTGCCACTTCAGCGCCGCGATCACGTGGGCACAGGATCAGCAGAATGTCACCCGCTGCCACTTCGGTCTGGCGCAGGTGCTTTTTCAGCCGCTCGCCCTGCCGGGCGATCCCCAACAGAACCGCGCTTTGCCGCCACGCCAGCCCCACGGCCTGGGCACTGCGGCCAGCAATGCGGGAATGTTCTGGCACCACCACCTCGATCAACTCCAGCCCATCGCCTGCGGCCTTGAGCTTTTCTTCGCGCGCCGCGTCCGAGAAATCGAGTTTCAGGGTGGTGCGGAACTCATCCAGCGCCTCGGGCGTGGCCTCCAGCACAATGGTATCGCCGGCCTGCAACAGCGCGCCCGAGGCGCGACCATAGCGGCGCTGGCCGCTCCGGATCAGTCCAAGAATGGCCACATCGGCCTTCTCGGCTTCGGTATCCAGACTGCCGAGCCGCTGGCCGATCAGCTCAGATTCTTCGGGCACGGTGAGTTCCGCCACATAGGGGGCAAGCTGGCTCTCGGTGGCGCCTGCCGCGCCAGAGCGGTCTGGGATCAGCCGCCAGCCCACCAGCGCCACAAAAGCCAGACCCGCCGCCGCCGCCGCGAGGCCGACGGGGGCAAAGTCAAACATCTTGAACGGCTCGCCCAATGTATCATGACGGATCGTGGCGATGATAATGTTGGGTGGTGTGCCGATCAGCGTGGCCATCCCGCCAAGGATGGTGGCAAAGGACAAGGGCATCAGGCTTTGCCCCGGCGCACGTCCCGCTTTGCGCGCGGTCTGAATATCCACCGGCATCAACAGCGCCAGCGCCGCCACATTGTTCATAAACGCCGAGAGCACCGCACCAACGCTGCCCATCAGGGCAATATGCGCCCCAAGCGCGCGGCTCTGGTCGACCAGCGTGCGGGTGATCAGATGCACCGCTCCGGATTTTACCAGCCCTGCTGAGACCACAAGCACCAGTGCCACCACCAATGTGGCCGGATGACCAAAGCCCGCAAAGGCGTCTTCGGTCTTCACCAGCCCCAGCACCACCGCCACCATCAGCGCGGCAAACGCCACCAGATCATAGCGAAACCTGCCCCAGAGCAGGAGGCCAAAAACGGCGGCGAAAAGGCTGAAAAGCAGGGTCTGGTCCAATGTCATGCGGCCACTCTAGCTGCTGGCGTGGCGCTGACAAGGCGTTGAAATGAAATCCGCATCAATCGGCCCATGCCTGTCAACGCCACCGCGCGCAAGTCGCAGATTGAGCCTCTGGGTTTCTATCCTTTGCGGGATAAAACCCCTTGGCTCTGCGTGATCGCCGGATGGGTATTGCATCGCGATGGCTCCTCTGCCTGCCCGACCAGATCAGCAGAAAATCCACTAAAGACCAAGGCTTGGCGCAACAGACCCTGCCTTCTGAGCAATGCATCGCGCGTCAGCCTCATGCGGTCTGAGGGCCTCCCCTCAAAGCCCTGCCTTGAAAGCCTGTGCGCTCCGGGGCTATATGAGCGCCAGTTTCTGAAATCAAAACACAGGATGCACCATGGCAGGCCATTCCAAATGGGCAAACATCCAGCACCGTAAAGGTCGCCAGGATGCTGCGCGGTCCAAGCTCTTCTCCAAACTTTCCAAAGAAATCACCGTCGCCGCCAAGATGGGCGACCCGGACCCCGAGAAAAACCCGCGCCTGCGTCTTGCTGTCAAGGAAGCCAAGTCGAACTCGGTGCCCAAGGACGTGATCGACCGCGCCATCAAAAAGGCCACCGGCGGTGACGCCGAGAACTACGACGAGATCCGCTATGAGGGCTACGGCCCCAACGGTGTTGCGGTGATCGTCGAAACCATGACCGACAACAAGAACCGCACCGCCTCCACTGTGCGTTCGACGTTTTCCAAGAACGGCGGCAACCTTGGCGAGACGGGCTCCGTGGGGTTCATGTTCGAGCGCAAGGGCGAAGTTACCTACCCGGCTGAGGTGGGCGATGCCGACACCGTTATGATGGCCGCGATCGAGGCCGGTGCCGAGGATGTCGAAAGCTCCGAGGACGGTCACGTGATCTTTTGCGCCGACACGGACCTCAATGAGGTGTCCAACGCGCTTGAGGGGGAGTTGGGCGAATCCGAGAGCACCAAGCTGATCTGGAAACCGACCACCACCACCGAACTGGATCTGGAAGGCATGCAGAAGCTGATGAAGCTGGTCGACGCGCTTGAAGATGACGATGACGTGCAACGCGTCACCACCAACTTCGAGGCCTCCGACGAGGTGATGGCGCAGCTCTGATCCGACCGGATCACGCGTAGGATGCGACGGCTCCGACAGCTTTGGTCGGGGCCGTTTTCGTTCTGTCTCTGGCCTACTGGTCTGAAGGCGATCTGATCAGCCTTGTTTGAGGTTTTGCGCTGCGCCTCGCGCATTGCGAGGGGGCGGGGGCCCCCCGTTTTTGGTTATC
>NZ_LNWY01000045.1 GCF_001681715.1 Tritonibacter mobilis
CTGTGGAAGGCCGCCGATATCATCGCCAAGGTGCGCGCACCCAATGAGACCGAGCTGAAGCGGCTCAACAAATCCAAGACGCTGATTTCCTTCTTTAATCCGGGCGGCAATGAAGAAGGGCTGGAGCTCGCCAAATCCAAGGGCGCCACCGTGATCGCCATGGAAATGGTGCCGCGTATCAGCCGCGCGCAGAAGATGGACGCGCTGAGTTCCATGGCCAATATCGCCGGCTACCGTGCGGTGATTGAGGCGGGCAACAACTTTGATCGGTTCTTCACCGGCCAGATCACAGCGGCGGGCAAGGTGCCCCCGGCCAAGGTTCTGGTGGTGGGCGCAGGTGTTGCGGGCCTCGCGGCGATCGGCACCTCCACCTCGCTGGGCGCGGTCACCTACGCCTTTGACGTGCGCCCCGAAGTGGCCGAGCAGGTCGAGTCGATGGGTGCCGAGTTTGTCTATCTCGACTTTGAGGAAGAACAGCAGGATGGGGCCGCTACCGGCGGCTATGCCTCTGTATCGAGCCCGGAATTCCGCGAGGCCCAGTTGGCCAAATTCCGCGAGCTGGCACCGGAGGTGGACATCGTCATCACCACCGCGCTGATCCCCAACCGCGAGGCCCCCAAGCTCTGGCTGGCGGACATGGTCGCGGCGATGAAGCGCGGCTCGGTCATCGTCGACCTTGCGGCCGAGCGGGGCGGCAATGTCGAGGGCACCGTGCGGGACGAAAAAATCGTCACCGACAACGGTGTGACCATCATCGGCTACACCGACTTCCCCAGCCGGATGGCGAGCCAGTCCTCCAGCCTCTATGCCACCAACATCCGCCACATGATGACCGATCTGACCCCGGAAAAGGACGGTCAGGTGGTGCATGACATGGAGGATGACGTGATCCGCGGGGCCACCGTGACCCATGCAGGCGAGATCACCTTCCCGCCGCCGCCGCCCAAGGTGCAAGCCATTGCGGCGCAAAAGAAACCCGAACCACCCAAGGAGCTGACGGCCGAGGAAAAACGCGCCCAGGAGGTGGCGGCCTTCAAGCAGCAGACCAAGAATCAGGTCACATTGCTGGCGGTGGGGGCTGCGTTGTTGCTGACCGTTGGGCTGGTGGCCCCGGCGAGCTTCATGCAGCACTTCATCGTCTTTGTGCTCTCGGTCTTTGTCGGCTTTCAGGTGATCTGGAACGTCTCGCACAGCCTGCACACGCCGTTGATGGCGGTCACAAATGCGATCTCTTCGATCATCATTCTCGGTGCCCTGATGCAGATCGGCTCTGGCTCGTGGCTGGTGATTTTCCTCGCGGCCCTCAGCGTTTTTATGGCTGGGATCAATATCTTCGGCGGCTTCCTCGTGACACGGCGCATGCTCGCCATGTTCCAGAAATCCTAAGGGAGGAGAGATCATGGACTTTGGATTCACGACGGCGGCCTATGTGGTCGCGGCGGTTCTCTTTATCCTTTCGCTTGGCGGGCTCTCGGGCCAGGAAAGCGCCAAACGCGCGGTCTGGTACGGCATTACCGGCATGGCGCTGGCGGTGTTTGCAACGCTCATCGGGCCGGGCTCTGGCCTGTGGTTCCTGTCGCTGGTGCTGATCGGCGCGGGCGGCGTGATCGGCTATATGCTGGCCTCGAAGGTCGAGATGACCCAAATGCCGGAACTGGTGGCGGGCATGCATGCGCTGGTGGGTCTGGCCGCCGTGCTGGTGGGTTTTAACGCCCATATCGAACTGGGCCGGGTGCTGGCGATGGACGAAGGCGCGCGCAAAACGCTCGAAGGCTTTGCCGCCCTCTTGGCCAAGAAAGACAGCATTGAGGTCAACATCTTGCGGGTGGAGGTCTTCCTTGGGGTCTTTATCGGGGCGGTGACCTTCACGGGCTCGGTGATTGCCTATGGCAAGCTCTCGGGCAAGGTCTCCTCGGCGGCGACCAAACTGCCCGGTGGGCATCTCCTGAACATCGGCGCGGCGGGGATCTCGCTTCTGTGCCTGTTTTGGTATCTGGGCGCAGGCGGCATGCTGCCGCTGGTGCTGATGACGCTGGCGGCCTTGTTCATCGGCTATCACCTGATCATGGGCATTGGTGGTGCGGATATGCCGGTGGTGGTCTCCATGCTGAACAGCTACTCCGGCTGGGCGGCGGCGGCGATTGGCTTTAGCCTTGGCAATGATCTGTTGATCGTGGTCGGCGCGCTGGTGGGCTCTTCGGGGGCGATCCTGAGCTACATCATGTGCAAGGCGATGAACCGCTCGTTTGTCTCGGTGATCCTTGGCGG
>NZ_LNWY01000046.1 GCF_001681715.1 Tritonibacter mobilis
GGGGTTCTATGGTTAGACCAACAAACCCGCAACCCCAAAATTCAAAAATCACACAACAAAAGTGAAGTTTCTATCATTAATACATAATATCAATGACTTAGATACTCACTTTTCCTCAAACACACACCCACACCACATCCCCAAAACCTCAAACCAATCCCCCCAACACACCCAAATCCCCCATCAACACCCCTTATCCACAACCAAACCCCACTTACCCACAGACTCGGCCGTGGAATCAAACAAGATCCACCCGGAATCACACCAAAGCCCCCGACTCAAAACCACAAACCAAAACGGGCGCAGAGGAAAAAACCGCCGCGCCCGTCACA
>NZ_LNWY01000047.1 GCF_001681715.1 Tritonibacter mobilis
ATCGGAAAGGCATAAGCCCCGGCAAGAGGCGTGCCGCCGATGGCATAGGTAATGGTTGGCGTCGTGCCGCTGTTGTCCGTGACCGACCCCAGTGATGTGACATCCAGCGTTGCGGTATTTGCGCCAGCATCGGTGGACGCGGATTGAGGACCGGGGGCTGTGATCACCGGCACTTCGCCATCCGTCACGGTGACCGTAAAGCTCTGCTGCACCGCCGCATTGCCCGCCCCGTCTGAGGCATCCATCGTCACCGTGGTCACCCCAAGCGGAAAGGCATAAGCCCCGGCAAGCGGCGTGCCGCTGATGGCATAGGTAATGGCTGGCGTGGTGCCGCTGTTGTCCGTGACCGACCCCAGTGATGTGACATCCAGCGTCGCAGTATTTGCGCCAGCATCGGTGGACGCAGATTGAGCACCG
>NZ_LNWY01000048.1 GCF_001681715.1 Tritonibacter mobilis
TCCGTGACCGACCCCAGTGATGTGACATCCAGCGTCGCAGTATTTGCGCCAGCATCGGTGGACGCAGATTGAGCACCGGGCGGCGTGATCACCGGCACTTCACCATCCGTCACGGTGACCGTAAAGCTCTCCTGCACCGCCGCATTGCCCGCCCCGTCAGAGGCATCCATCGTCACCGTGGTCACCCCCATCGGAAAGGCATAAGCCCC
>NZ_LNWY01000049.1 GCF_001681715.1 Tritonibacter mobilis
ACTTTTAGGGTCAGGATTCATAACCAATAAATGACGAGAGCCGCGAGCGCGATGGCAGAGAGAAACACCTTGGGGCAGCGGTCATAACGGGTCGCGACACGCCTCCAATCCTTAAGCCTACCGAACATGCTCTCGATCCGGTTGCGACGCTTGTATCTGCGCTTGTCGTATTTGACCGGCGTTTTGCGTTTTTTCCGGCCTGGGATGCAGGCGCGTATCCCCTTGTCCTGTAACGCTTCTCTGAACCAGTCAGCATCATAGCCGCGATCCCCGAGCAGCCATTTGACCTTTGGCAGGCCGCGCAGCAGGGCCCTTGCGCCGATGTAATCGCTCACCTGTCCGGCGGTAACGAACAGGTCGATTGGTCGCCCCTTACTGTCGCAGATGGCGTGCAGCTTGGTGTTCATGCCGCCTTTGCTCCGTCCGATCAGGCGGCCACGCCCCCCTTTTTGGCGGCCATGCTGGTCGCTGTTCGATGGGCCTTCAGGTATGTCGCGTCGATCATCACGGTCGTCTTCTCACCGTGTTCCGCCGCCAGTCCGGCCATCATCCGCGCGAAGATGCCCTTTTCGCTCCAACGCTTCCAGCGGCTGTAGAGCGTTTTATGAGGGCCATATTCCCGCGGCGCATCCCGCCAGCGCAAGCCATTGCGATTGATGAAGATAATCCCACTCAACACCCGTCTGTCATCGACCCTTGGCTTGCCGTGCGACTTCGGGAAGAAAGGCGCAAGTTTGCCCATCTGCTCATCGGTCAGCCAGAAAAGATCACTCATGTCACCACTCCTTTTCGGAGCCGTGAATCATGCAGCGAGACCGAGATCAATGCATCCTGACCCTA